>JANMLZ010000027.1:0-36111 GCA_031372825.1 Cyanobacteria bacterium OTE_58_metabat_593
AACAAAAACCCCCCCCTCCAGTCTTTTATTATTTTCTTTTAAAATCCTCCACCGCTCTGGCCCGTTCCCCCCCTTTTTTATAGGTTTGTTACCCGCCACTGCCGTGTCCTGATTTCGGGTAATATTAATTCCGATGCCACCGGAATTGATATAATCACTCTTTCCGCTCAACAGCCACAGTCAAATGAGCCGCCACAGCCCCAACAGTCGCAAGTACAGCAGCAATTGGAAAGACTACCGATCCTGCAACGCCGCCTACCAATCCCGCCATCAGCGGAATGTCTGCCAAAATCCGTCCTTGCGAGTTTTTGATGACGAGGCGGCGGAGTTTTCCTTGTTCAATTAGTTCTTTGACTTTCCCAATTAAACCGTCAGCGCTAATCTTAAATTCTTCCACTCTAACTTTTTCCTCGGTGGCAAATTCAGAGGCGAATAAAGGAGTTTCAACTGTGGCGTTTGCTGAATCGGAGACGGCTGCTGCTTCGTCTTGTAAAATCGTTACTTGTTGTTCTAGTTGTTGTGAATTCATTTTTTGTAGGGCGGGTGAAAACCAGCCGTTTAATTTCTATATCCCTATCTTGCGCGATCGCCCTTGACAACGACAGGCAAGGAAACCCTACAATCTAGATTCGTACTTTCCACCCCCACATTTTTATTCAAACTCATATGTTTGTTTGGTTAGATCGGGGCGGGTTTATCTATGTCTAAAGGTAGATAAAATATCTCTAGGAAAACCCACCCCTACTGATTACTTGTGTCGAATTAGCTCGTAAATTTCCACGTAATCTTTAGCTGGATATTTCCACGAATTGTCACAATTCATACCTTGAACCATGAGTTTTTCAAAGTCGTCAGGATAGTCGTACCACAATCCGATCGCCCGATCGAGCGCCGACTCTAAAGCACTATAATCGGTTTGGTAGAACACATAGCCGTTGCGCTCTTGGGGGAGGTGGTCGGTGTCATAATCGCGATCGAACACAGTATTCACCAAACCGCCAACTCCCCGCACCACAGGCACTGTTCCGTACCTCAACCCGATCATCTGAGTCAGCCCGCAAGGTTCGTAATTGCTCGGAACCACAATTAAATCCGAACCAGCATAAATCAAGTGCGACAGTTCCTCATTAAAACCGAGTTCCAAATGGCAGTCAGGATTGTCATTCAAAACTTGTTTTTCATGCTGGAAATGCGCGTTAATTCCCGCTTCCGTCGCCGAACCTAAAAGCACAAATTGCGCACCTTTATTGAGAGCATAATAAATTGCATGGTGGAGGAGATGAACGCCTTTTTGGTCATCTAAACGACCGATAAACGCCACAATTGGTTTGTCAACATCCCGCAGAAAAAGCCGATCGCGCAAAGCTCGTTTAGTTTCGGCCTTTCCTGCCAAATCCTTCTGAGTGTAGTGCTCTGGAATATAGCAATCGCTCTCAGGATTCCACACGTCGTAATCGATGCCATTGAGCACCCCGCGAAACTTATCTTGATACAAATGCAAAGTGTGGCCCAAACCATAGCCAAACTCGCCGACGTGAGCTTCCCAAGCGTGGTGCGGCGAAACCGTAGTCACAAAGTTCGAGTAAACAATGCCACCTTTCATAAAGTTGATCGCAAAAGGGTTAAAATTATCTTGCAGGCGATCGTACTCAAAATAATAATCATCTCGATTCAAACCCGTTGCTTGCAAAACATCGCTACCGCCCATACCTTGATGTTTGAAATTGTGAATGGTATAGCAGACTCGCTGATTTTCCATCCAATTGTATTTGTAAACTTCAAACAGCATGACTGGAATTAAACCAGTTTGCCAATCGTGACAGTGAATCACATCGGGACGCTTATTGCTTCTGAGCAAAAACTCCAAAGCAGCCTTGCTAAAAAATGCAAACCGCAGATTATCGTCACCGCAACCGTAATAACAGCCACGGTTAAAAAAGTTATCTTGAGAGCGAGGTTCAATGAAAAAACACAACAGCCCGTGAACCCAGCCACAGTAAACATCGCATAAGATTTCGCCACCGTACCAAGGCACCGCCAGATCCCGATAAGCATCGTGAAGTCCCCAAATGTGGTCATACCTCATGCAGTCGTACTTGGGCAGAATAATCTCAACGGTGTGGCCGGAATTCTGTAACTCCTGACTCAAACCATAAACTACGTCCCCCAAACCCCCTGCTTTGATGACGGGCGCGCACTCCGAGGCAATTTGTACGATGTACATTTTGTTTGCTTACTCCTGGATGAATCTAAAAAAATTTTCTTAACTTGACAAAGTATATGATTTATCGGTAAATAAGCAAGTCGGCCATTGGGAATAAGGCGGCGATATCCGCAGCTAGGGGAATTTGGGGCGATCGCGGGCAATAACCTAACGCAGCAGCATATCATTGAAGCGAAGCCGCAATCTCTCCTTCACAGCAGAAATCAAATGCAACAACTTATCCCAAACCCATCGCATCATTTTCACATACTAACAATTTACCTTTCCCCTGATAAAACCAAACATAACCTTCCCCACCGCCTTTACCAAAATGACCTAACTTGCGATAATCTTCCTCAATCCCATTTGTAAATCCTTTTACCAAATCGCAATCAGCTATCAAAGTTTCACCTTGTTTGAGTTCGACAATCTTAGCCGGTGAACTTGTAGCCGCTACAACAGTAGCTTTTTGTTCGCGCAAAGCTTTAACAGCAATTCTCCATCTACCGTCATTAGAACCAGCCATTTGTCGGAATTTGAGTTTTTTAGCACCGATAACTACATTATCCGAACAAAACTGAAATATACCGTCGTCAAATTCCCACTGCTCCGCATCCAAAAGGTCGATCGGCGTATAATGCAGGAAATTCCCTTTTTCTCTCGGTGCCAGTTTCACCGTACCAGTCCCTTGATATACGGGAGCGTTGTAGTCAATTTCTGTTGTCAAAGATACCCACATATCTTTCAAACGGTTATCCGTTTTATAAACACCGGAAGTCAATTGCCCCATACACCAGTGCAGCGCGCCTTTTTGAATTATTACACCCGAATTGTTTAAATTAATTTCAACTTGCTGAACAAAGGGAATATTCTTAGTGGGATGGTAAAACTTGTTGGTTTCTTTGTTGATGTTATTTTGGACATACCACAAATCAGTCGGTTCTAAAACCTGGATTTCGTATTTCATGATTTTCCTCGCGTATTTACTTGAAATATTTTAAACATTTGATCGATGACTTGGGGCTTGGCGCTCCCGGACTTATCTTGTGAAACTTATCTTTTGCAGGCATATTCTGCTACTCTTAAATGTTACAGCTATTTTAGCAATAGCAGACAGTACCGCTCCACAATTACTGAGGAAAGTCTTATGCCTGCGATCGCACAATCTCCCAACCCATCCATTTTAAACGAAATAAACTCAGGATTGCCCAACATTTGCGGCTCCGAAGCAGAAATTAGCGCCGCAGCCAACAGCAAAGAACCAGTCTTTCTACCTACCACAAATCTGCGTCTCGAAAACATTCAAGCCGGATTCGCCTGCGCCCTGCATATGCACCAACCCACAATTCCAGCAGGTGCAAACGGCGAACTAATCTGCAATCTCCAGAATATGTTTGAAAATCCCAACCAAGGAGACAATCACAACGCCGGAGTCTTCGCTTGGTGCTATTCCCGCATGGGAGAATTCATTCCCCAACTAATTGCGGAAGGCTGCAACCCGCGAATCATGCTCGATTATTCGGGCAATTTATTGTGGGGATTGCGCCAAATGGGACGCGACGACATCTTCGACAATCTCAAGCGAATTACCTGCGATCCACAATACCAACCTCACGTAGAATGGCTGGGGACAATGTGGAGTCACGCCGTGATTCCTTCAACTCCAATTCCCGACATCAAACTGCAAATACAAGCATGGCAGCATCATTTCGCCGCCATTTTTGGCATAGATGCCCTGAAGCGCGTCAAAGGTTTTTCGCCTCCAGAAATGCACTTTCCCAACCATCCTGACACGCTTTATGAATACATCAAAGCTTTGAAAGAATGCGGCTACCGCTGGCTGATGGTGCAAGAACATTCTGTCGAAAATATCGACGGTTCGGGATTGTCGCAAGACCAAAAATACATTCCCAACCGTTTGCAAGCCCGCAATTCTCGCGGCGAAACTATCAGCATCACCGCTTTGATTAAAACCCAAGGTTCCGACACCAAATTGGTCGGTCAAATGCAGCCGTATTACGAAGCAAAAGGACGTAATAAACAACAAATTGGCAATATCACAATTCCGTCTTTAGTCACTCAAATTGCTGACGGCGAAAACGGCGGCGTGATGATGAATGAATTCCCCAGCGCCTTTATGAAAGCTTGGCACGAAAATCGCTCTCAAGGTGGCGGAAAATCTGGTGTTGTCGGTTTAAACGGCACTGAATATCTGGAGATAATTGAAGCGGCGGGTGTTAATCCTGACGATTATCCGATTTGTCAAGGTGTTAACCAGCACAAAATCTGGCAGTTAGTCGATCCAGATAGTGCGACGCCGGAAAAAGTGGAAAGTGCGATCGACCAAATCAAGCAAACAGACCACAATTTTCACATGGACGGTGCTTCTTGGACAAACGATTTGAGTTGGGTGAAAGGCTACGAAAACGTCTTGGAACCGATGAATCAACTCAGCGCTGCATTTCACCAAAAGTACGACACGCTGGTGCAGCAAGATCCCACCGTTACCAAGCAGTTTGAATACCAACAAGCTTTGCTTTACAACTTGTTAGTTCAAACAAGCTGTTTCCGCTATTGGGGACAGGGAACTTGGACTGATTACGCGCGGGAACTTTACAACCGCGGCGCTGCTTTAATGAAGTAGGAAAAATTTTCGTAGGGTGCGTGATAAACCAACTGTTTGAGTAGTGTCAAATATCGGTACTGACGCACCCTAGACTCTGGTAAGGTGCGTGATAAACCAACTGTTTGAGTAGTGTCAAATATCGGTACTGACGCACCCTACACTTAGACTCTGGTAGGGTGCGTGATAAACCAACTGTTTGAGGAGTGTCAAATATCGGTACTGACGCACCCTAGACTCTGGTAAGGTGCGTCAGAAACCAACTGTTCGAGTAGTGTCAAATATCGGTACTGACGCACCCTACACCTGTTGGTAAAGTCCGGGAAATTACCAATTACCAATTACCCATTCCCCATTCCCCATTCCTACATTTCCTGCATCAACCGCAAATAATTTTGTCGCATCTGCGTCATATTTTCCATCATTCTATTAGCCATATCTTTCTCGACATCGCTCATTTGTTGCCAAAATAAAGCCGATCGCCTAGCGAGAATTGCCTCTTCCCACAGCATCTCCAAAAGTTGCGCCGCCATCGGATTTTCAGCATCGATAATCCCGCACAATTGCTCGAAAGCTCGGGTAGCTTCGGCGTGGCTACCAACATCCTGAGCCAGCATCAGGCATTTTTTCAGTTGTACGATCGGGTTTTCAGAAGAGTAAGCCATAAT
The DNA here is from genome assembly GCA_031372825.1 of Cyanobacteria bacterium OTE_58_metabat_593. GTDB lineage: Bacteria > Cyanobacteriota > Cyanobacteriia > Cyanobacteriales > Microcoleaceae > Microcoleus. The sequence continues at coordinate 5,495 of JANMLZ010000027.1, forward strand.
TTGATTGAGATAAGTGACAAAATTTACAGTGATATCTTTGACATTACTTGAATCTAGATACAGCCGCACAGTTCCCAATATACCAACGCCAAGGTAAATCCATCCCTTGCGAAATCCCGATCCGCGTAGTTTGCACAATATTAATCGTACCTGAGTCGATCGCCTCCTGAAATTCCGAACTCCGGTGTTCCAACCTCAGCGGTTCCCCGACAGCCAAAGCTAAAGCGTTTAAAGTTCGATCGATCTCAAGCACCTTACACAGTTTCCCAGGCCCAGAGGCGAGGCGCGATCGCTTTTTTTCAGGGACATCCGAAAACCGTTTGGGAACTGCATCTAGCTGTAAAGCTCGAATCAGCACACCGCTAGCAACTCCGTCTGCATCAGTCACAACATTAAAGCAGTGGTACATCCCGTAGATTAGGTAAACATAACTCATCCCCGCAGGCCCAAACATCGCCAGATTGCGATGAGTGCGGCGCGCGTAAGCGTGACAGGCGGGATCTCCCGGGCCATAAGCTTCCGTTTCGACGATCGTTCCCCGAATCGTCTCGCCGTCGGGAAACTGCCGCACCAGAGTACAGCCCAGCAAATCTGGCGCTACCCTGGTAGATGGCCGCGCCAACCAAAAAGATTCTACAATCTGAGTATTTGCACTCAATAGGAGACAGTAAATTATGGACGTTAAGTTAGTTTTAGCAGTTTTGACAGCAGTTTTCACCGTTTGCTGTCTGTTCTTCGGCACAAAAAACGGATTCTACGACAGCGACAAGTATCACGGTAACGGTTCTGCTCACTAATTTTAGGCGATTATTAGTTTCCTAAAAAAACCGCTGTCTGTTGTTCAGACGGCGGTTTTTTTTAATGAACCACAGAGGCCACAGAGGGCACAGAGAAAGATCAAAAAGAGAGTAGAAAGAATGAAAAGAAGCTGACAAATTATGAGATAAGCTGTTCTGCATTTAAACTTCACAGTCAAAATTTGATGAAGTTCTTGTGGGGTGGGCGTCTCGCCCGCACAAAAAATACAATTTAGATATAGAACAGCTTAACAGGTTGCTGCATTGGGTGCATCTCATCTTTACAAATATATTCGTAGGGGCGAAGCATTTCGGCAGACAATTTATGAGTAAGAACCAGAGATTTACTACCGAAATGCTTCGCCCTTGTAAAATAAAGATGCACCCGCTGCATTTGCAGTAATTAAGGATGAATATTGCCATCGGGCATTTTAGTTTCCTGCAATCTAGCATTCTCGAAGTCGGCGCATCCCGGCAAATTGAAACGCATTGTAGTTCCTCGATCAGTTGATTTCATGTTGAAACCAGCTACTGCATTTTCTGGGTTATTCTTTTCGGGAACAGCACTGACTTTAAAATCCATATTTGCTGCTTGTTCATTGGTATCAAGATTGAAACTGATGCCACTACAGCCCAAATCAGCTCCAGTCAGGTTGGCTTTGTTTAAGTTAGCATTTTTTAGGCTGGCATTCGCCAATTTTGCTCCAGACAAATTAGCACCTTCGAGGTTGGCTCCCTGCAAGTTAAATCCTTGCAAGTCCATTCCCTTTAAGTTGACATTGCTGAGATTGCATTCGGGACACTGTTTGGTTTGTAGCAGTTGCTTGACTTGGTTTTGTTGCATAGAATCAGGTATATATTTGGTCGCAGCGAATACAACGGCGATCGACAATCCAACAGTAACTAAATTTTTAAATTTCATAAATATCCGAAAAGCTTCGGCGGCTTTCTCTCGCGGTTAATTATTGATACAGGAGTGCGATCGACTTCTCCAGAATTTCCACAAAAAAAACTGCCTGTATTTCAGACAATCAGGGAAGCGCCATTAAATCCCGCCTCCTTTCCTCGCCAGTGTCGCGAAAGGGTTTCGGACTCGCCTCTGTTTGGTTCACTTCGCTGCTGGGCCGTCCACAAACGGAATTTATTTTACCGGAGGGCGCGCATTTGCATATACCTGCGGACTGAAATAATAGAAATTTTATTTATACCCCTGGAATGAGTCAATCTTAGAGAAATTTGAGGACGATTAAAGAAAAAACGACATACCGTACCTGCGCTGTTGTAACTTCTCAGCAACTATTTATATCAATATTGCTGCGATAAATTAAATTTACTTACAAAACAGTTGGCAGCAGCTCAGGTTCCTCAACCTCGCCAGAACACACCATACCTGTAATCCCGACAATTCGGAGCGGCAATGAACACAATCAAACCCGAACCCAGAAGATCGCGCTTCATGGCTCTGCTGCTGACAACGCTGCTGACATTTCCGTTTTTGACTGCTTGCGGTTCTAGCAAGGAAAGCTCTGCTCCCCTGCCTCCGATTGACGAGACTCGTGCTGGAGGAGTGCAAACTAATCGCACCCCCAGTCCAAAGCCCGAAGCAAAAAAAGGATTGAGCAATGCTCAAAAAGTAGGGATTACTTTAGCAGGAGCAGCCGCCCTTTACTACATCTACAATCAGTACAAAAATAAACAAGAACAGGGGCCGCAGGGAAAACATTACCTTTCCAAAAACGGTCGCGTTTACTACCGCGATGCCGATAAACGGGTTCACTGGGTAACGCCACCACCAGAAGGAATTAAAGTGCCGGAGTCCGAAGCAGCGGCTTACCGCGACTTCCAGGGGTACAACAACCAAACTACAGGTAAAGACCTCACTAGCTTGCCGGAAGCTAAAACTGCTGTTCCGGCACAGTAACCAAATTATTTGAGATTTTAGATGGACGATTGAACATTTTCAATTAAATCGGGCATTCCCCATCTAAAACAGCAGTTTTTTCAGCAAATAAAACAAGAGGAAATTTATCATGGTAGACAGTTTTTTGCGGAAGATAAAAGATGCGATCGTCGGGCCAGACAGCGAACAAGTCGATCCTGACGCCAATTACGAAGATCCCGGACAGTTCGGCAACGCGCGCCCAGCCAGCGAAGACCCCTACGGCGATCCGGCTGACTACGCAGATGCCGGACAGTTCGGCAATGTGACCCCAGCCAGCGAAGATCCCTACGGCGACCCGGCTGACTCGTACGTAGCAGATGCGGGACAGTTCGGCGATATCAGCCCGGCCAGCGAAGACCCCTACGGCGACCCAGCGGATGAGGAAGAGTTTAGTTAAGTCAGTTGGCTAGACAAATTATCTGGCAAGCAAAAGCACCCCTGCGGGGGTGTTTTTGCTTGCCAGTTCTTTTGCTAGTCATCAAAAACGGAGAGGGTGGGATTTGAACCCACGGTGACATCACTGCCACACTCGATTTCAAGTCGAGCGCATTCGACCACTCTGCCACCTCTCCCGGCGCACAAAATTCATCATACCAGCAATTGTCTCTAACTACAAATAGTCGCAGATTCAGCGCGCCGATAAAGAATTTGTTCTCTTTCTACCGCGAAATTTTCCCCCACCCAAATCAGAGACACTTCCGAGACTACTCCAGATTCCAGCAGGACGATCGAGAAATTCCGCAGTTTTGAGCATTCTCTCTCCACAATCCGCGGTACGCTGGCGGCATTCAAATAAATCGTACCCTCGGCACTCACGCTTAGCGATTTCCGCAAGTCCTGCTTTGTGTGCCGCAATTTGTGGTGCATATGACCAAAAGTTACCAGAGGTATGTGCTTACCAGAACTCCGAGTTCGATCGATCGCCTCTTCAAAATCCGGGTCGCCCCAATCCCCTCCCAGCGGCTTCCAATCTCGCCCGCATGGGTCGCCCGGAGCCTCTCCTAACCCCGTCGGGCCCGTGTGACCCAAAAAAATCACATTTTCGCAGTCCGCGTCTGCCGCAGCTTGTGCAATCAGTCTGGCCGACTCCTCAAAACTCTCCACCCCAAACCACTCGCTGTAAAAATCCGGGTACTTCCACTCCGAGCCTCCCCAAGTAAACGGGCGGCTTCCGACGACTGTTACGCCCAATTCGAGAAAATCCCGCTTAGAGTAACCGACGTGAGCTTCTCCCATCAAATCTAACTGCTGTTTTACCCAATTTTCTTTCTGGCGATCGTAAGGGCATCGACTCCGGCCCCACTCCGTCGCAGTGTACCAAGCGTCGTGGTTGCCAAACACCACTGCTTTGGGAATGTCCAAAGAGGCGATCGCGCGTACCACCTCCACCGACTCATTCCCAAAATCCCCCACAAACAGCACCAAATCAACGCCCAGATGCTTTAGCGCCTCGCCGTCTTCAGGTTCCCACTGATCGTGAACGTCCCCCACCACCGCAATTTTGATAGATTTAGCTTTGTTCATTTGATTTGTCATGTGCGATCGATCCCTAGCCCCTTCTTATTCAGGATAGGAAACAGCGACCAACTTTTGCACTTTCCCCCAACCAATTTTATATTTTAGATTGGCTTAACAGAACTGCCAGTTGTTTTTGGTGAATTCAACTATAATTCAAAGTACACTTTAGCTTTCTTCGCCACCTTCCCCGGAATATTCTAACTGTGTTTACCACCGCCCCTGCTCCGAACTTCACTCAAACCCGACTGCCCGACGACTTGTTTGCAGCAATTAACGCCCTCAAACAAGAGTTAAACGCCGTCATTCTCGCCCATTATTACCAAGACTCCGATATTCAAGACATCGCCGACTTCATTGGCGACTCCCTAGAACTTGCCCGCAAGGCCGCCAACACCAATGCTTCGGTCATCGTTTTTGCCGGAGTTCACTTCATGGCGGAAACCGCCAAAATCCTCAACCCCGACAAATTAGTATTATTGCCAGACTTAAATGCAGGTTGCTCGCTCGCCGAGAGTTGCCCTCCCGAGGCCTTTGCAGCTTTCAAAGCCGATCGACCAGAACACATAGTCATTTCCTACATTAATTGTACCGCTGAAATTAAGGCAATGAGCGACATAATTTGTACCAGCTCTAACGCCGTCAAAATTGTCAATCAAATTCCCAAACATCAGCCGATAATTTTTGCGCCCGATCGCAATCTCGGCCGCTACGTCATGGAACAAAGCGGCAGACACATGGAAGTTTGGCAAGGAGCCTGCATTGTCCACGAAAACTTCTCAGAAAAAAAGATAGTTCAACTCAAAATCGAAAATCCCGAAGCCGAAATAATTGCCCACCCAGAATGCGAACCTCCCGTACTTCGCCACGCCAATTATATCGGCTCCACTACTGCTTTGCTCAAATATTCTCAATCTAGTTCTAGCCAAGCTTTTATTGTGGCGACTGAACCGGGAATCATTCACCAAATGCAAAAGCAATCACCTCAAAAACACTTTATTCCCGCCCCTGGTAACAATAATAGTTGCGCTTGCAACGAATGCCCGTACATGAGATTAAATACCTTGGAAAAATTGTATCTAGCTATGAAAAATCAAACCCCCGAAATTACCATGCCCCAAGACCTGCAAATAGCAGCTTTAAAGCCAATCCAGCGAATGCTAGAAATGAGTTAACTGTTAACTGTTAACAGTTAACAGTTAACAGTTAACTGCCATGTAAAAATTATGTACGATCGATGATTTCAGAAAAACTGATTATTTTCACCCGCTATCCCGAGCCGGGAACAACCAAAACTCGACTAATTCCCGTGCTGGGAAAAGTAGGCGCTGCCAACCTGCACCGCTTGATGGCCCAACGGACGATCGCCCGATCGCTGTTTCTCCAAAACTCCCGCCAATTATTGGTAGAAATTCACCACACAGGCGGCAGCCAACAACAGATGCAAGACTGGTTGGGGACTGATCTGATTTATCAAAATCAAATAGACGGCGATTTGGGCGCAAGAATGGCAGCAGCGTTTCAAAATTCCTTTGATTCTGGGGTTGACAAAGTGGCAATTATCGGCACTGATTGTCCCGATTTGAAAGCAGAAGTTCTGGCACAGGCTTTTGATCAACTGAGCGATCGCGATTTAGTTTTGGGCCCGGCAAAAGACGGGGGTTATTATCTGATCGGGCTGCGGCGATCGATACCAGAATTGTTTGACAGCATTAAATGGGGAAGCAGTGAAGTATTTGCTTCTACGCGGGCGATCGCCCAAAATCTCGATCTAAATATTGCTTATCTTCCCACTCTTGCAGATATCGATCTACCAGAAGACTTGCTCGGTTTAGATATTAATATATTGAAATAACTAAACTATATTTAAACTATGTAAAACATTAGAAATTGTCATAAGTAATTATCAAAAATTACTTGATTGTGAAACCACAAGGTCATACTATAGTAAATGTATTTGTCTAACCAAATACTGAATATCAGTAGTGGTTAGACAGCGCTTGAGAGAATTCTCTCAGGCGCGACAAAAAATAATTCAACAGTTGACAGTTGACAGTTGACAGTTAAGAGCGACCTCTACCTAGAAGGAAGAGGATTGGAGTAGTGAATAGTCTGATTTTAATTTCTCCCTCACTCGTGTTCCGGCTTTCAACCAATTCTTTCTGGTAATACCAGATGTATTTTTGTTGAGATTTAGAGTTGAATTTAAGAGAGATTTAGGGACGGGTTAAGTGGAAGCAATTGACAATAACAGCTTAAGCTTTGTACAAAACCAACTCTAACGGTGTTCTTGATTTTGTATGTCAGAAATTCCCAATCTCAAAATTTCGATTATCATTCCAGTCTTAAACGAAGCACCTACGATCGCCCCAGTCATCTCCACCACCCGAAATGCTGAAAATATCGAAATAATTGTCGCCGACGGCGGCAGCAGCGACGGCACTGTTGAAATAGCCCAATCTTTGGGCGTGCGAGTGATCTCCACCGCCGCCCGCCGCGCTACCCAAATGAATGCAGGTGCCGCCGCTGCTACTGGAGATATCCTGCTGTTCCTCCACGCAGACACTCATTTGCCTCGCGGGTACGACTCTGGGGTGCGTCACGCACTTGCTAAACCATCCTCCGTAGCGGGAGCCTTTGAACTCAAGATTGACGCCCGCAGGCTCTGTCTGCGGCTGGTAGAAATAGGGGTAAACTGGCGATCGAACTTTCTGCAAATGCCCTACGGCGATCAAGCCATTTTCCTCTCTTCAGCTACCTTTGACAAAATCGGCGGTTTTCCCGACTTGCCCCTCATGGAAGACTTTGAATTTGTGCGCCGATTGAAAAAACAAGGCCGCATCGAAATAGTACCCCAGCCAGTGCTGACATCCGCCCGCCGCTGGGAGCAGGTTGGGGTACTCAAAACCACTGTGATTAATCAAATAATAATTATTGCTTATTCTCTGGGAGTATCGCCCGATAGACTCGCTTTCTGGTATAGGGGGCAAAAGAAAAATTCTTCCGAAAACTAAAGAATAGTGAACTTTTCTAAAGCTCACTGCCAATTATGCAAATAGGAAACACGTCCCTGCGTAAAATATGACTTGAACGCCTCAAATTTTACACATAGCGAGGAAAAACAGAATATGGCCGATCCGAGAAATGCAGAACTTATTCAACCCTTTAACGGCGACCCCTTCGTCGGTCATCTAGCAACCCCAATTAGTGCTTCTGATTTTACCAAAGCATTCATCGGCAACTTGCCAGCCTACCGCAAAGGACTCTCGCCCCTAGTTCGAGGCCTAGAAATTGGCTTGGCACACGGTTATTTCCTCGTCGGCCCAGAAATCATCCTTGGACCACTGCGGGACTATCCAGAAGCAGCTAATCTCGGTGGATTAGTTACAGCCATGGTCTTAGTCTTACTCGGTACACTAGGTATGTCTGCTTACGGTTTGGTCTCTTTCAAACAAGACAACACCATCTACCCGAGCGCCAATCCGATGACTCCCGAAGCCCTGAAAACTGGCGAAGGCTGGAGCCAACTCACCGCTGGTTTCTTTGTTGGCGGGATGAGCGGCGTCTTTGCTGCCTATTTCTTACTCGAAAACTTTAAGGGCCTTGATGCCATTTTCCGTGGTTTGGTCAATAATTAGACCTCACTCGGGAATATCTCTGTTGGAACACACTAACTTTAGCTGGGAGAATTTTGATATGACAGGTTCATACGCTGCTTCTTTTTTACCTTGGATCTTGATTCCGTTAGTTACCTGGCTGATGCCAGTTGTAGTAATGGGTTTGTTGTTTATTCACATTGAAAGCGACGCCTAATTATTACCCATCAAGCGAGACGGAAGTTGGATGGTTGATGAATAATTAGTCTGAAGCCTTTAGATCGATCTAGGGAAAATCAGCAAAAATTGTTTTGAGATTACTGGTAAACAGAAAATTTGATTTCTTTACCCGACTTCCCAGAATTGATCGGTGAACTAATTCTTCCGTCTTCCTTGCAAAAAATCCTCTGCCGTGCAGGCGGAGGTTTTTTTGCAATCGAGACAAATCATCCGATCGATCGCGGGCAAATTGCCAAATCCTAAGCCATAATTGCGATCGTCCACCCTCATGAGGCAACAGCGATGAAATTACTCTCCGCGCGCAAAATCTTAGCTCCATTCCTGATGTCGGTACTGCTGTTAGTGACCGCCTGCGGTCAAAGCCAAGCCCCATCCCGCTGGGACAAAGCTCAGCAGGAAAGTACCCAAAAACCGGGTAAGGCAAAGCAGACAACTGCTGATAAATCAACTGCTCAAAATCCAAACCTGCCTAAGAAAGCCGTCGCAGGTAGCAAATTAAATAAATATTTTCCGGCTTCCGGCGGTGGATTCGATCGCGTCTTCGCTCAAGAAAAATCCGGTTTTGCTGAAGCTAAGCTCAACAAAGGTGGTGAAAATGTCGCGATGCTGTCCATCAACGACATCGCCGGTAATCCCAAGGCTGGAGATAAATTCCAAAACAGCAGCAAGCAAATCGGCGGCTATCCCGCTGTCACCCAAGGTGCTAATACTACTGCGGTTCTCGTCGCAAATCGCTACCAAGTAAAAGTTCAATCCAAGAAGACCTCTTTTACCGCGAGCGATCGCGAAGCTTGGCTATCCAAATTTAACCTCGGCGGCCTGGCTAGCGTCAAATAGCTAGATATCTGTAAAAGTTTGCGCCTGACTCCAGTCTGGCGCTGTTTGCACAAAGTCCGTTTCAATCAGTTTTTGAGATTTTGCACTCTTGAGCAAGAGTGCTATCTTTGATTCGAGTTCAACAGTAAGGAGTTTTTTATGAGCAAAACTGTCTTTGAATTAGTCGATCAATTACCTAAAGACAACATGACTGTCAAAGCCTTGCGAGCGCTTGACTTTGTGGTTCCCGGTGAGTGGAACAATTTAATTGGTTTTGAAAATACCATTCGCACCGTTACTGGCGAAACAGACGAAGACTTGATCCAGCAAGTTGGCGATCGAGCTATCACCCTCTACAACGATAAATCAGAAGGCTATCAACGCGCTCTGTGGCTCTACCAAACGATCGACAGTGCAGGTAGTGCTTTGGGTGCAGCAGCAATGGCTAACAAAGTTGCTCAAAATGTACCGTTTTTGTCTATGCTGGGCAATCTCACCCCCAAGCCAGAAAAAGCTCAAACGATCGACCTTTCTTTGAAGTTAGTCGTTGAGTTACTAGCTTTTTGCCAAATCAACGGCCTTCCCGGCGACAGCATCGGCGATTTTGCTGGAGCTTTGGGCGACTACGGCGGCGAATCCCTAATGCGGATGGCTGCTTTGGTTTGTTTTGATGGTTTGATTCCTCTGGGCCCAGACTTTATCATGGCAACTCAGTCTTGGATTCAAAAACTCTCCCCCAGCGATTTGCAAGATAATCAGGCCTTCAAGTCGATCGGCGGCATGATTCCTGGGGGCTCTCCCGCAGGCCAACTCGGCTTTATCGGCGAAAGCTTTAACTCGGTTTCTGGCTGGATGAGCTCTTTTGTGAGCGATCGAGGTTTGACTCCCCAAAACGTTATGGGCCATTTGCAGAATTTTGTAGAAATTTCTGCCGATAAGGTGGACTATGTGGGCGCATTTCTTGACATGACTACCAATTACTACGAACACACGGGCGTTCAAACTCTCGCCCGCCGTTTGATTGAACGAGCTGTAGCTGAGATTTAGAATCATAATCGGAGTTGTGATGTGTAAGGGCGATCGGGCGATCGACCCCCTACCAGTTTCTCGTTACAATTAGTTAAGGGCTATTGGTCACAACTTAACGTTAAACCAAGAGTCTCTCGTTTGTAGCAAAATCTAGATCCCCCCTAGCCCCCCTTAATAAGGGGGGGACAAGAGTCTCTAGCACTTAATAACTCATTAATCCTTCCCCAAAAAATCGGTATTATCCATGTCAGAAGAAACCACAAATCCAACTTCCACAGAACCACCCGTTCCTGCTGAAGCTACCAAGCCCCCAGCTAAAGCTAAGAAAGAAAAAGCACCTGCGGTTGAAGACAAACCATTTGCAGAATTTATTCAACAAGATTATTTGCCAGCCTTGCAAACAGCTTTGACTAAGCAAGGCGTTAAGGATTTAGAAGTAAGTTTGGCAAAGCAAAAAGTCCCCGTTGCTGGGATGGGTTCCACCGGAGATTGTTGGCAAGTAATTGGTAGATTCCAAGAAGGTCAACGCCAATTTAATTTGTATTTTCCTCAAGAAAACATTCAAACTCAAAGAGCTTTTTCTTGCGCTGAAAACAACACAAAAACTAGCACTATTGAACCTTTTTTGATCGATGAACGCAAGATTACTCTAGATTTAATGGTGTTTGGTGTCGTTCAGCGACTTAATGCTCAAAAATGGCTGAATCTTAATTAGTCATCAGTTATTGGTTATTAGTTGGTAGCTGGTTGTTAATTGTTATCGGAACTTACCCCCTGCGGGGTAGTTCCGTGGGAGTAAGAATTTATAATATCAAATCCGGGTTGGCTATCCCCGTTATGATGCGGCCGGTTGAAACCGCTCCTATACAAACAAAATCGGCCTCGGCTGATTAAAGAATCAAGGGGTTGGAAAACCCAAATTTGCTATAAACCATAGGTTTTTGAAGTTTTTAAGTTTCCAGGTGCAGTTATTTGATACTTATTGAGTAGTCTTACTAAGCAACCATATTCGACGCTAATGCCCAAATTTATTACAGATTTTCTAATTAGTCAACAAGATACAATTCTCAATTATCCTTTTCAGTTCATGATTATTTTCGTGTTTGGATTTTTATTGGGTTTATGGGTTGACTATCAGCTACAAAAAAATAAAATAGAAACGAACGAGGAAAGACTTAAGCTGAAAGAACAGCAAATTCAAGAAAAGGACAATAAAATTCAGACCCTAGAGCAAAAGCTAAAGCTAGATTGTCCAGAAAAACTCAAACAGAATGAGCAGTTGACATTGAAAGAGAATGAAATTCTAGCTTTAAAAGCAATAAGGAAATTTGAGGAAGAAAACCCTAAAAAACTAGCTGAATACTCAGTTGATAGTCTAGTAAAAGATTTACAAATTAATTGCGGTGAAGCCGATGAAATTCTCAAAAATCTCAGAAATCGTGGACTGTTTGAGTCTATTTGGGATAATACACTACAATATGCAAATCTTTCTCGACCTATTAACGAAACTCGACCAGGTAGATTAAGTAAAGCTGGACGGGAATTTTTGAGCAATTATAGCAGTGGTGACTAGCAAGGCGATCGTACAATTTGCGAAAACGACATTGTAATTCAATGTTGTTCTGTTACCGGGACGACATCTACGCAGTGCAATTTCAATGTAAAGTTCTCGTCTTTGTTCGGGAAGCTTGAGATTGAGCATGATTAAGCCTTAGCAGTGATTTTTTGCTTAATTTCCGTTTGTTGTTGATGATAACCAATCATTAATGACTGATAACTAATGACCTCTTTAAGAAATTCTGAGCTTGCATAATCGCGTGAAGGTCAACATCTGTTTCTAACAAACAAGCATGACCGCTGTTAGCCAGCATCACCATTTCAGCATTGGGAATTACCTTGACTAAAAGCTTCGCTTCTGCTATTGAAGGCAGCAGCCGATCGGCACCGCTAGCAATTACTAGCGTCGGCTGTTTGACGCCGCGCAACTGATTTTCGTCCACATTAAACGATCGCACTAACGCCAATCTCCACACAGACGTGTTTTGCGGTACCGCTTGCATCGCTTCTAGCAAAGCGCGGCGGTCGTCGCGCGCAATCTTGCCTAACGATGCTAATATCGGCAAAAGACCGATGACCGACAGCGGATAAAGGTTTGGCGGCAGCCACTGAGTCAGGTGAGAACCCCACTGCACCCACGGCTGCTGTCGGAATGAAGAAGCTGGATTGACTAAAATTAGTCGATCGCACAATTGGGGAGCTTCTAAAACAATTTTCATCGCTAAACAGCCCCCAAATGACTCGCCACACAGATAAACCGGCCGCTGCTGCTTTCCGACTGCCTTTTCTGCTTCAATTAAGGCAATTGTTTCCCTAACCAGTACATCCCAACTGGCCATGTCGTCAGCCGGTAAAGTTAAGCAGCGAATGTCGAAATCCTGAGCTAATTTAGAAATTTGCGGCCGCAGCAGCAAACCGCTACCATCCATACCGGGCAGAAATACAAATAAAGGGCGATCCTCTTCGTTGGCGCAGCCCCCGTAGGGGCGGGCTGCGCTAACGAACTTCGGCGGTTTTGGTCTTAGAAAACGAATCTTCTTGTTAGTATCTGGCATAATTAAAGTCAATGAATTGTAGATTTTATAGACGAAGGAAGAAGGAAGAAGGAAGAAGGAAGAAGGATATAAAATCTGACAACAGCCAACAGTCAACAGCCAACAGTCAACAGTCAACAGTCAACCTGTTTGCAGTAATTGTGCAATTTCCCTCTGACAATGTTCTGTAAGTTCAGCCACAACTGCTTTGGCTTTTTTGCCTCGATATTGCTGTTGTCGATCGACCGTAATCCAGTACGGGCGGCCGACTAAAATGTTAACTCGCTTGTAAACAATCACAGGATGCCATCCCGCTCGATCGAACAGCGGTTCTGAAGGATCGAACAAACTCAACAACTTTAACGGTATCGCCGATCGTACGGACTGTTCATCAAAAGCACTAATCGCCACCGGCAAAACCGCCAAATCCCGCACCGGCGCCCGCAAAGCCAAATGAGCAAACCCCCGCTGAAACTTCCCCACAGCATTCGGCACAGTTAACTGTACCATCGGTTCCGCACCCTCGGGAAACACCCCCACCATCTCCCTATTTTGCAGCAGCGCCGTCGCCTGAGCGAAAAAGTGCTGCTGTCTGAGTTCTGGCACTTCCAAGGGAAAAGCCCCAAAAGATGTTACCAGTTCCCGCACCACCGGCACCTGACCCATGTAATGATGGCAAGCAAACCGGATCGATCGACCCAAAGCCGCCGTCAGCACCAAAGGATCTAAGAAACTGCGGTGATTGCTTACCACCAACACCGGACTCTCTTGCGGGATGCGATCCTCCCTGTATAAAAACATCTGCGTTCCCAAACCGGCCAGGAAACAGCGCGAAATCAGCAATGTGTTCTCAGAAGACATGGGCAAAAAGACAAGTACAACGCATCGAGGTTAATTCCATCCCCATGCAGCTTAACATTTCTTTACGAAGTCGGGGTTCAGCCAAAAAGTAGACTTTCCACTTCTGCTTTTGTTTGGGCAAAATTTCCCGTTTGAAACAAAAATTTATCAAGTGTTGTGGCGACTTGAATATAAAGAATGTTTAAAACAACGCCAAAACTCAGGTATGGCAGGTAAGATTAAAAATTTACAGTCGGCATTGACACACTGTCAAAGTATTTTTGCACAAGTCTTAAGAGCAATCTCGCCAGGAGCAAAATGAATAACATCCAAAACTATCGCCTTAAATGTACCCTCACCTTTGGCGACATTTACGGTCAAATCATTGTTTGGCTGATAGTTATTTTCCTCAGTCTAGCGTCGGCACTCGCCCTCTGGAGCAGCGCCCGCCAAATCTACGCCTTGGCCACCGTCGGCCTGATTTTAGTGCTGTCTCTGCCATTTTTGCTGTTTGCTTTCGTGACAACTCTGCTAAATAACATTCAAGTGCTTTCCGTAGACCCCGCCAGCCAAGCTCAACCTTCTGCAACGGGAGATCAGTCCAATCAGCAGTCTGTCGAAACCCTTGGCTAGTCCAATTTGAAATTTTCAATTCAATTTAGAGCTAAAAATCAAAAGTTAAAAACTTCCTTACCTTTGGGTGAGGACTTTTTTTGTGTATCAATATATGTGAAGGAGAACACTTAACATTACTCAAAAAATGCTAGAACACGACGTAATCATTGTAGGCGGCGGTTTAGCAGGTTGCCGCGCCGCCGTGGAAATTGCCCGGACAGATCCCAGCTTAAAGGTAGCCATAGTTGCCAAAACTCACCCGATTCGATCGCACTCCGTCGCAGCCCAAGGCGGCATGGCCTCCAGCCTGCAAAATGTCGATCCCGAAGACAGTTGGAAAGCCCACGCCTTCGACACAGTAAAAGGTTCAGACTATTTAGCCGACCAAGACGCCGTAGAAATCCTCACCCGCGAAGCACCGGGCGTAGTCATCGATTTAGAACACATGGGAGTCCTCTTCTCCCGCCTCCCGGACGGCAGAATTGCCCAGCGCGCATTCGGCGGACATTCCCACAACCGCACCTGCTACGCCGCCGACAAAACCGGTCACGCCATCCTCCACGAATTAGTCAATAATCTGCGCCGTAACGGAGTTCACGTCTATGAGGAGTGGTACGTCACGCGCCTGATTTTGGAATCAGGCCAAGCTAAGGGCGTAGTTATGTACCGCCTTGTAGACGGTCAAATTGAGGTCGTGCGCGCCAAAGCGGTGATGTTCGCTACGGGGGGTTACGGTCGGGTTTACAACACCACCTCGAACGATTACGCCTCGACTGGAGACGGTTTGGCGATGACTGCTATGGCGGGATTGCCGTTGGAAGATATGGAATTTGTGCAGTTTCACCCGACTGGTTTGTATCCGGTGGGAGTGTTGATTTCCGAGGCTGTGCGGGGCGAAGGCGCTTATTTGATTAATTCAGAGGGCGATCGATTCATGGCCAATTATGCCCCCTCGCGGATGGAATTAGCACCGAGAGATATTACATCCAGGGCCATCTCCCTCGAAATTCGCGCAGGCCGAGGAATCAACGTTGACGGTAGTGCTGGCGGCCCGTTTATCTACATGGATTTGCGGCACATGGGACGCGAAAAAATCATGAGCAAAATTCCCTTTGCTTGGGAAGAAGCGCACCGATTGCTAGGAATTGATGCCGTAAATCAGCCGATGCCGGTGCGTCCGACAGTCCACTATTCAATGGGGGGAATTCCGACGAATGTCAGCGGGCAAGTTCGCAGCAGCGCTGATGGTTTGGTAGACGGTTTCTTTGCAGCCGGGGAAGCAGCTTGCGTGTCAGTTCACGGTGCAAACCGTTTGGGCAGTAACTCGCTTTTGGAGTGCGTAGTTTACGGCAAAGTGACTGGTGCAAAAATAGCACAATTTGTCCAAAATCGCAAGTTGCCTGCCGTAGACGAACAGCGTTACCTGAATGAAGCAAAAGAGCAAATTCAGGCACTTTTAGAACGTCCAGGAAAATACCGGATCAATCAAATTCGGCAACAGTATCAAGATACGATGACTGAGTATTGTGGCGTATTTCGTAGCGCCGAATTGATGCAGTCAGGTTTGACAAAATTGGAGGAATTGGAGCGACAATATGAGGAGGTTTACTTAGACGATAAAGGCACGTTGTGGAATACGGAAATTGTCGAAGCTTTGGAGTTGCGAAGTTTGATAATTGTGGGGAAAATGATTTTAACTTCGGCTTTGAATCGCCATGAAAGTCGGGGAGCACATTCGCGGGAAGATTTTCCACAGCGGGATGATGGTAACTTCTTGAAGCATACGCTGGCCTATTATTCACCTGCGGGAATCGATTTGGCTTATATGCCGGTGGCGATTACGATGTTTGAGCCGCAGGAGAGAAAGTATTAATTTGTAGGGTGCGCATTGCGCACCTTACTAATTAAACGGCAAAAAAAGGGGATAAAGAAAACAATGCGCGAACTTCCCGAACAAGAATTTAAGAACGAAGAAGCCAAACGAACTTTAACAAGCGAGCAGCTAGCGACTTTGATCGTTGATGCACTCATTGATGCAGGCATTATCGATAAACAAAGGGTTCCAGAAGCCATCGAAATCGCTGCTGAAGAAATCGAGGTTCGTAAAGCTCTAGGTGACTACTGAGTGAGATCGCCTTGTAGATTGCTTTAGGATGCACGGGTGAGAAGCGATTGTAGAAGATGCAAATAAATGTGGTATTAATTTGTAGGGAGGGCCGTTCACACCTAATTTGTTCATTTTGAAAGTCGTCTCAGGATTTCTCGACATCACAAGTAAAAAATGCTAGCTTAGGATAAGTATTGCTGCTAAAATAAGTAGAAAATATCGTGGTTCTAAACAGTTTAAAACAACATATGAATAAAACGGCACAGACATCTCAATTCCACCAAGCTCTTGAAGCTGTAGAAGTTTTATCATTAGAAGATCAAGCCATGCTTTTAGATATTCTTCAGAACCGTCTGCGACAACAGCGACGAAATGAATTACTTAAGCAAGTCAGAGAAGTTCGTCAAGAGTATGCTGAGGGAAATGTTAAATTTGGTTCTGTAGCCAATTTTATGGCAGAGTTAGATCATAGTGAGGAGAAAGTGCATAGCTGATTTGCCAGATCGAACTATTACAATTATTCTAGAATTACAGCGCCGACTTGTGCAGCTAATCAATCAAGCTGGTGCAACCGAACTATCTGTTTTTGAAATATTTGGAGAAACCGAGGCAACTGCTTCTGTGCTAGAACAATTGACAAACATCAGAGTAACGAGCTACTTCTTCCTATTCTCGGCTTTCTAACCTACTTCTGCGAATTTCTGAATTTCAGCCGATCGCTCCTGCTGCTACGATATAACTACTGACTCAAACCATAGAACAAGCTGAAGCTACAGCCGAGGCCCCAGAAGCTACTGTCCGAGAAGCTAAGAGTGATTGGAACCTACTATGACTCAACAACCGCAACTTCCAGAACCAGAAAAAGTTAAGCAGACAGTTACTAAAATGCGCGAAGTCTGTCGCGAGTTTGACAGTCTTAATTTTGCACTTGATGAACTGATTGCCCAGATAGAAGCAGATATTCGCAAAAGTCCGCTAACCGCTTATCGCTTGGGTAAAATTCAGCCTGTTTCTCAAACTACTGAATCAGAGAGATAATGATAAAGTGATTGAGTGCGATGATCGCCTGATCCCTAAGAACTCGGTCGCACTTCCTCCACGGATAAACTTAACGCCTCCGCCACTTGTTCGGCACTCAAACCCATTCCCAACAACCGGGGAATAGCATCCCTTCTTGCCTGAGCTTCAGCTTGTTGTGCCTGCTCTGCACTGTCGGCTCTTTCCCGTTGTTGTTCCCCTCGCAATTTCTCCAATTCTGCCCTTTCATCGCCAATCAACAGCAAATTACCTTCCTCGTCCCACCAGCGCAGCCAAAGCATCGTTTGATTTTGATAATTGCCTTGCCAAAGTCCCAATTCTACGCCCAAAAGTGTGATCGAAAAATGACCGCGTTGATTGAGTTCTAACAGTTGATAATACCCATCAATCAATCGATAAACTTCTAATCTGCCGCTGTTAATTTCATAGATGCCATAATAGGGAATTCGCATCACTCGCTCGTACACCCAAAACTTGCCAGGTTTGGTTACTACTCCTTCATCGGTGCGCGATAAAGGAGTACGATCGCGCTCTTCATCCCCGTTCCCGCTAGCAAATTCCAAAGCAATTAACGGTGCTATGTGTTCCCGCCACAGCACGTAGGAACGCCGAATTTGACCGTCTAAATTGGGAGGTACATTCGGAACATAAAACCAATCAGGAGCTTCTGCACCTTTTTCCGCCGGCTCGGTTTCTCGCCAGTAAATACCGCAGTCTTGACCGATCGCATATTGTCCGTCAGGATGTCGCTCCTGCAAAATCGGCCCGATCGAATCTGTTAAAATTAAACTCTGCGGATGCTCCTGAAAATTTTTCACAAAAGTACCGTCCGACTCTGGCAATTGAGTGTGATCTGGAAAAGCAGGAGGTAGAACAATGCGATCGACGCTTTGGGTCATAATTTCCTCCGAGGTTTTATAATTGGCGATCGATAATTGGTAATCCCAAATATAGTTAAAGAACGCGACCTGGGTAGGGACACAGCAGTGCTGTGTCCTTACAGTTATCAGGGTACTCAAAACTCAAAACTTTCCTTAAGGTTTCGGTAACGCACCTTCAGGACTCGGAGAAGTCGTCGATTTGGGGCTAGGAGAAGCCGCCGATTCGGGACTTGGAGAAGCCGCCGATTCGGGACTCGCCTCAGCCGCCGGAGAAGGCGAAGGAGTACCGCTAGCTAACTGATTGATTTGGTCTTTATAGTTAGGAGGAGCTAACTCAGTAGCTTTATCAAATAGCGTTTTTGCTTCGTCAGTTTTGCCCTGTTCCTTCAGGACGATCGCATGAGCTAAAATCGGGCGAAAATCTTTCGGATTGCTCTTAGCCGATTCGTCGTAAATGGCGATCGCCTCTGGGTAGCGCTTCCCGACAGCATAAACCTGCCCCAAAATCAACTGCACCGAAGTTGTATCAATACTTCCCGGTTTCGCCTGATTTGCACCCGGAGCCGCCTTCAGCGTATCTTGCAACAGTCCGATCGCAGCTTCCGGCCGTTGTTGCACCAACAGCAGATTAACCAACCCCTGCAAAGCCTTAATTTCCCCAGGCTTAGACGCTAAAATTGACCGATAAGCCTGAGCAGCTCCTTCGCGATCGTTCGTGCGTTCCTTCGCCTGAGCTAGCAAAATCCCGTATTCAGTAGTTTCAGGATTCAGCGCAGCCAACTTTTCCAAAGGTGGGATCGCATCTTTAATGCTCCCCACACCTTGCCCGATCAACTCCAGCCGCACCTGCAAAAGTCCCCGTAAAGCTGTTACATTATCAGCTTCCCGCTGCAAAACCAATTCGTACCCCTTCGCCTGAGCTTGCAGCAACTCTGATTGCTTGTCCCCAGACTGCGCCGTCTGAGTAGGCGTTGGAGTCGATCGACTCTGCACTTGGCTGGCCTTGAGAATACTGTCCAAAATTGGAACCAGAGAAAATCCCAAAAAAGCGATGAGCGAAAGTACCACCGCCACAGTAATCAACCCGCGACGCTTGTTTGCTTTTTCCATAATTCAACTATCCCAACTTAAAATCTACTATTTTCTCTGAATTAACGCATTACCCAGGGGCGTCTGCCATTTAACTACATCCATGCAACCATAAAAGTTCTTAAATTCAAAGTCCCAATTGACAAACCAGATACATTTAACCCGGTAAATTCAGGACTAAACCTGAATCTGCCGTGTATGGCGAGGCAAGGGAGGCTTCAAACTCCCCTGTCAAGGAGGCATCTCTCAAAGCTTTCAACAAAATATTGAAAGCGCCATTAAAATCTCTGTCCAAAGTGTGTCCGCATTCCGGGCATTTGAACTTTTTAGAACCACCTAATTTAGTGTGGATGTGCCCGCACTTTGAACAGGTTTTTGAGGTATATTCCTCTGTTACGTCTACTACAATACCACCATGTTTGATGGCTTGATGCTTCAACATTTGTTGAAAACGGTAATGGGAAAGAGTAACCATCGCCCTAGCTGTTTTAGTTGCCAGACGGCGCTGACCTTTCTTTACCATTTGCTGCGTTTCAAAAGTCGGCAAAAAAATTATTTTGTACTTAGTTGCAAGATATCTGGCTGCTTTTTTGTGCAGTTCGCAAACTAAGTTTTTAATCTTAATCCTAATACGCGCTGCCGACTTTCTCAGGCAATACCTCAACCGCTTAAATGCGCTTCCTTTATTTTTGCCGATTCGGGACATCAATTTGTCTAAATGCCTTGCTAGACGATAAATGCGCCCAATATCACCTTTGCCTATTTCGATGAACTCCTGCCCATCAAAACCAGTAAGAAAGGTTCTTACGCCAGGGTCTAAAGCGACTACCATGTCACTTTTGACTGGTTCTATTTTTGGCTCGTCAACCCCATAGCAAATAAACCACTGACCGTTAATCAAAGAAAGGGTTGGCTCGTGCTGCATCACTTCAAGAATAGGCTCGGATGATTTAAAGTTTAAGCCTTTCGTAGACTGCGGGTAAAAAGTTCCAGATTTCCAATTAGCAACTTGAAACCTGATGGTCTGAGATCTATCAAAACGACTCCTAAACTTCGCCATTCCTTTTGATTGTTTGGCGGCTTTGTGTGCTTCAAAAGCTTGAAATACTGCCATTTGGCGAGGGTTGTAAGGTTGTTCGGATATCCATTTAGGAGCCGAGTCCATTATTTTTTTTCTGAGGTCATACTTGCCAATTCTTTCGGCTTTGAGAATCGCAATTGCTTGATTGTAGCACCACCTACTCGCTGCAATCCAAGTCCTCCACTTCGCTGCCAGCTTGGTTTCCGGGTAGACTCGGATCTTCTTTGATAGCAGATTTGTATTTGCGCCTGGAGTAAAGTCGGCAACTAAATACGTGGATGGTGGCAAGGATATCTTCAACCATTTCTCGTTCTGGAGACAACTCGTTTCTGCCCAGAACCACGAGTTGGCAATTGTTTTGCTCCGAGAGCCACTTAATGAGGTCGCCACCAAACCTTGTGAGTCTGTCGGGAGCGTGTCCGACCACAATTGTTGAGACATCTCCTGACATGACTTGTCCCAAAAGGGTAAGCAGTGCTTTTCTTTTGAAATTGAGTCCGCCTCCAATGTCTGTGAAGATTTTGGCTTGCGGGTAAAGGTTTTGGAGATAACTGACTTGTCGTTCAAGGTCTTCTCGCTGTTTGTGACTGCTAACTCTGGCATAGATAGCGGTAATTCCCTTCTGTCGAGTTCCAAGAACGCTGTCAATGTCCTAGCGTCCCTGGGAAAGAGGGGGTTCTGATTGCTGATATTTTATCGGCAAGTTCCCAGTTTCTCAGGCATGAAAGCGGTGTGACATACTCGATCGTTGCTGGCGGTACTTTTGTTCTGAAATCCATGTTATCCGCTTTTACCAAGAATTTCTGAGAAATTTTAGCAAATTATTTACTTTGTGACAAACCAGTCTTTTAGTTGCAGCTAATATGGTAACAGACCCACAACTCCAGGCTAGCCAAACAATTTTGGACACTGATGCGTGCAGCCCCAAGGAGTGCGGTATTCTGTCCAATTTAGTTTGGTCGAGCTAAAAATTACCAAAAAGATGGCGGATCGGCCCATTAGGTAATTGGATTAAGTAAAATAGGCAAGCTGAACATCCTAAATGCTATTAGCCAGCAACGCCAGCTTTTGCGCGATATCGACTCCCCGCCTTAGATTCAAAAACTCTCAAAACCTTTACCAGCAAGGATTAGAGCAGCCAGAGAACCCAAGGCACTCGTAGCGTTGAAAGTTGACGTTGATGGGTCAGAATCAAACTTTCCGGCGCAAGCCCCAAGTCTGGTGCTAGTAGTTTTTAAAGCAGTTTCTTCAGTTTATTCCTAATTTCCCTTAAGGGATGTGTCTCCGCTGCAAGGAGTTTTTTATGAACCCCTCTCCAAACCGCTCTTCCAAATCGCCCAAATCTACTTCAGCTCGCAAGGATCTGCCAACCGAGTCGGCCGTCAATCAGCCCGCAGTTACAGCCCCCGTGTCCGAGACACTAGACGAAAGTCTCGTTTCGGCGCCGTCGGCTGCACCTGTTGAAGGCGATCGACCACCAGCGCCCGAGACACTAGACGAAAGTCCCGTTTCGGCCTCGGCTGTACCTGTTGAAGGCGATCGACCACCAGCGCCAACCGACGCCCCAGCGCCAAAGGACTCGCTGCAACGACCACGCTACAGTTCTGGCCTCGACAAGAAGGACAAAACAAAGCCAAAAGACTTGCCCAGCGATGCTCCTGCACTCTCAGAGCAAGCAGCGCCTGCGGCATCTGCTAGCAATACTCCAGCGCTCCCAGCCGCCGAGCCTGCCGCTGACGACAGTCAGGCTGCTGATGACATACCCTCCGTCATGCGCCAACATCCGATTCCTCCCCCCAGCGAACCCAGACAGTACCGAGCTGTTGGTTTGGTGCGGGGTCGCTACACGCAATCTGAAGAGCAATTCACCCGGGGTATGCTGATAGCTGCCGACGGAACTGCCATCGATGCAGTTTTGCTGGGTAGAGTCATGAGTTTAGTCAAAAATCACCTGGATCTGGAACAAGAACACCTCTGGGTAGTCTATCCCCGCACCAGACAAGAAGATGGCAATTTGCACGCCCAGATTATGGGAGTTTGGGAGCCGGAAACACTCAAGAAACCTGCCCAAGCCTCCTCTGACGAGGAAAATGAGGAAGCAGGGGAGATTGAGACTAGCGGCGAAGCATCGATCGCACCTTTGTCGCCCTCGGAACCTGATGTTGAAGATGGCTATTTTTCGATTCGAGGCGAGGTGATTTATCAATCGCAAGATGAGGAAAAGTATGTCATCGTCAAAATCAAGCAAGCTCCCCGCAAGAATGACGACAAGATGAAGTTTTTTAAGCTGAAACTCAAGGGGGATTTAGCAACAAAGGCGATCGGATTTTTTTGGGATTTCGACGTCAAGTTGCAAGCTGACAGTCTGATGATTCAGCAGGCTAACAATATTGGCGCGCTACCCATCAAGAAGCGGAAATTCCCCCCCGGTAGCAAGAAGCCAGGCGGCTTCAAAGGAGGGGGAGGGAAGCGTCCCTTTACTCCTAGGCCGAGTGGTGATGGTGCTCCTGTAGGGCGTCCTACCATCAAGTCCGCAGGATCGGCAGCACCGGCTGTACCCAAGGAACCCCTTGCTAAGCCTGTCAAGAAGTCTAAGCCGCCGATCGAGGAATAGAGCACGATTGTCTATTCCAGCCTCACTTGGGCGCCCCACAAATCTTGCGGGAGAAATACTCGATCGGCAGATAGGGAAGCAACTGGGGCTGTGAGGGTAAATTGACCCGCTTCAATTTGCTGCTTCAATTCCAAAGCTACTTGTCGGGAAAGAAACATACTCGCTAGGGGGGCTACCCGCACGGGTTTACCCTCGATCGAGATGCGGCCTGTTTTTAATTGGGCATAGCTAACTAAACCAAAGGTGGGACGAACGCGCCGGGGGATGGAGAAATCTACCACCGGCGCGACTATTTTTTTGTCTGATACTGCACAGTTGGCCACGACTGTTTCGTTTAAGACTGGAAAGGGGATGCCGACTCCCAGCATTAGGGATGGGCCGTAGTTTTTGAAGTAGCAGCCGCGCACCCATTTGGAGTTCATCTGTTTGGCGTCGCCGATCAGTGCGAGGGTGGCGGCCGGGCCGATGGGCGTGCGGTTGGGCTGGCGTTTTTGCAGCGGGAAATGCTGGGTTCCTTCCCAAGTTATATAGCCCTGAGCGCCTCCTAGAAAGATTCTGGTGCCGATGCCAATAAGTTCGAGGTCGGGGTCATTTAGCAGGGGAGACATGGCTCCTAGGCTGGAATAGACGGCGTTGCCGAGGTTTGGTTGTAGAGGGCCGAGGTAGGTGAATAATGGTCGATCGCCCCCATTGACTCCCACAATAAAGTTTTGATATGCGTTCCGGGGATTGAATAAATAAAACTGGTTGATCGTATCGCGGGTAATTGTGGTTTCAAAGGAAGCACGGGGATAGCAGTCTGTGACTTGTCCCAAAGCCCGCAATTGTACGGGTTTGCCAGCAATCAGGTCTTCGATGACGTGTCCGCCGCCCCGTTCGCGGGATTCTTCGCCGTCTTCGGCTACTTGTGTCGCTCCGAGGTACAGGTCTACTGCTCCAAAGCCGGAGTAGGCTAAAACGCCGTCTAGCCAGCACTGACGGATTTTTATGGGAGGATCTGTATGGCCGAGGTTGATGATTGCGCCTGATGATTCCATCGGCTCGAAGGTGCCGGTGGTGATGACATCGACTTCTTTGGTGGCTTGGCTAACGCTGGTTTCTTGGACTCGGTTTTTGAGTTCTTCGATTGTCCAGACTATGGCTTTGCCCTGAGTAATTTTATCATTGATTTCGTCGATCGTTCTCATATATTTTAGATTGTAGATTTTGGATTTTAGATTGATAGATTTTAGATTTTAGATTGATTTTAGATTTTCGCACGAGTGAAATGCAGTTTTGGCGATCGGCGATAGTTTGAGATAAAATAAATGTATTATAACTGAGATGTTTTACCATTCTCAACCAGCATTTTATGAACAGGCAAGATGCCTGTTTCACAAAGAGTTAATTCTTCTGGAACAGGCATCTTGCCTGTTCCTGATAATGATGTAAGATGTGAATTATAACGGATACGATCGCAATTTATCTCTTACTCTTCGGAGCCAGACTTCGTTTTGGCAGAAGCAGTTTCAACCGCCGAATCATCTGTATTATTTGAGATTTCTGGTTTTGGTTCGGGCTTGCTTTCTGGTTGACTTTGTGTGACTCCTATAGCCTCATACTCCTGATGAATAGCAGAATCAATTGCTGCTAACTTTCTGGGACTGGTATGCCACTGGTTAAGAATATCTTTAATTAAGACTTCTCTAATCCAGACTTGAGCAACAACAGTAAGGGGAAGAGCAAGTAATAGTCCTAAAAATCCGAAAAAGGTAGCAAAGAATACTTGAGCTATTAAGGTGACAGCCGGCAGCAGTGCTACTTGCTGTGCCATGACATAGGGCGTGAGAATATTAGTTTCAAATTGTTGGATGAGAAAGTATAATACTAGCACAAAACCTGATTTTAAGGGAGAGTCTAAAAGTGCGATCGTCATTGGGGGAATGACACTCAAACCAGGCCCGATATTGGGTATTAAGTTCAGCAAGCCGGCTACTACAGCGTGAGCTAGGGGTAAGGGAACGTGCAATACCGACAAACCAATTAGACTCAGCAAACTGATGACGCTCATGCTAATGAGAGCGCCGATTACCCATCCGCCCAAAGCTACTTCGCATTCATCTAAGATGCCATCGACTCTGCGCCGATAAAAGGAGGGAAATAGTTGGATGAATGCTTTGCGGTAAGATAGAGGTTCGGCTAATGTCATCAAGGTCAAAACTAGAACTAGCAAAAAGCTGAGAATCACGCCTAATGTGTTGCCAACAAAAGCTCCTGCACCGCCAAGAAGTTGATTGAATATGGGACGAAGTTGTTGGATAATATTGTTAATATCAAGATTTGGTAGTGTCTGACCAGTTTGTCCAGAAAACCAAGTTTCAATCAAATCGAGCCATAGATTTAATCTTGCTATTCCTTGAGGAGTTCTTTGGGTAAGTTGTTGGAATTGTTGGGCAAAGGGTGGTACAATGAGCAGGAATAAGCCTACGAATATCAGGATTAGGAAGCTAATTGAAAGTAAAACTGCGATCGGTCTTTTGAGTCCGAATTTTTGCAAGTAGCGTGCTAGTCTATTCAAAGATGTGGCTACAACGACTGCGGCAAATAACAGCAATAGGGCTTGCCTGATTTGCCAGAGGATGTAACAAGATGCGATGAGGGCTAATAAGCCGATCCATTGTCCTAGCTTCATTTGGTTTGAGATTTAAGATTGGGGAATAGGAGTTTGCTGTGCGACGTTGAGAGATGCCGGAGAATCGCTTCTCTCCAAGATATCTCATGATGCGTGCGATCGCATCTTTCAAAAATACCTCCACTCTAAAACCAAAGGAAGCAGCCTCCTCATTTCCCTTTGGCGAACACTTGTTCTGGCGTCAGGTTCAATTCAGGGAAAATTGGCGACTCAATGCGATCCCCCCCTCTAAAGAGTTTGACTTGATATTCCCCATCAATTAGTTGGTAAACCGAAAAAGTAGGTTGTTTGGGATTACCAATGAACCGTCGCCCACCCAATCCTAAATAGTCGATAATCCAATATTCCTGAATACCCATTGACTCGTATGCTTCAAGTTTAAGGGCATAATCATCTCCCCAATTAGTGCTAGTTACCTCTACGATTAGGGGCACTGATGCACCCATTGTGATAATTGATGATTTTTCCCATCGCGGCTCATTTCCAATCGTTTCTTCATTGAGTACAATAATATCTGGTTCATACCCAGATTCCTCACGCATCGGTTTGATAACGGCTTCTTTGGGCATGAAATAGGGCAGTTGCAAACGTTCTATTTCGATAAATAACCAACCGCTGGTAAATCCGGTCACTTTAGAATGTTTGCCTGTTGCTTTTGGCATTTCAACAATTTCTCCATTATGTAATTCGTAGTGGTGTTCTGAATTTTCAGGATACCAGTCAATAAATTCATCGAATGTTACTAATTCTGTTATGGTTTGAATCATGGTGAGTGCCTTGAGTTTGGTATCGCATCTTTCAAGAAAAATATACTCTAACACCAGAGGAAGCAGAATCCTCATTTTCCTTTGGCGAAAACCTGTTCTGGTGTCAGGTTCAATTCAGGGAAAATTGGGGACTCAATACGATCCGCCCCTCTGAACTGTTTGACTTGATATTCGCCGTCTACGAGCTGGTAAACTGAAAAAGTAGGTTGTTTGGGATTACCAATAAACCGTCTCCCACCCAATCCTAGATAATCTATAATCCAATATTCCTGAATACTCATCGCCTCGTATGCCTCTAATTTGAGGGCATAATCATCTCCCCAGTTAGTGCTAGTTACCTCGACGATTAGAGGGACTGATGAACCCATTGTAATAATTGATGATTTATCCCACCGAGGCTCGTTTCCAATAGTTTGTTCATTGAGTACAATAATATCTGGTTCATACCCAGATTCCTCGCGCCTCGGCTTGATGACTGCTTCTTTGGGGATGAAGTAGGGTAGGTTTAGACGCTCAATCTCAATTCCTACCTTCAGCGCTGTAAATCCGGTCACTTTAGAATGTTTACCTGTTGCTTTTGGCATTTCAACAATTTCTCCATTGTGTAATTCGTAATGGTGTTCTGAATTCTCAGGATACCAGTCAATGAATTCATCGAATGTTACTAATTCTGTTATGGTTTGAATCATGGTGAGTGCCTCAAATTTGGTTTTTTATCGCCCTAACCTATATTATAAAACTTGTAGGGTGCGTCAGACGAATTTTCAGGGCGATTATCGAGAGTTACTGCCAATTGTCAACTGTCAACTGTCAACTGTTTAAGTCTTTCTCGAACAACTTCTTGATAAAAATCTTCTAATGCAGTCACGCAAACTAGATCGTCAAACAGATTATATTGTCGCTGACTCATCCGTTCTGCAACGTCTCGCCGCCACTCTGAATCTGTACCCAACTTGACAGCAATTTCAATATACTCTACTTCGTTTTGGGCGATCGTGTCCGTCACTCCCAGCATTTTCAGAAAGCTGTAAGCATGAAGTCCTCGCATAAATTCTCCCGGACAAGTTACTATAGGTAAATTGCAGGCGATCGCCTCCAATGACGTATTCCCACCAGACCAAGTAAAAGTATCCAAAAAAACATCAGACAGAAAGTTAATTGCCATGTAATCTTGTCGAGTTGCAATAGTTAGGAACAGACAGTAATCTTCACTGTTGAGATTAACAGCAGCAAAAGCCCGCTTTAGCCGTTCCCGAAGCAATTCGCCACGCGGAAAAATAAACTGAGCTTGCGGAACTCGCAGGGCAATTTGTGCTAAAATAAAATCATATTGTGGCAAGTATTTGAAAGGAGCTTGGCAGCATAAATAAATGACTGCATCTTCTCGCAGGTCAAAATCTGAGCGAGTCTGAGTTAATTCACCAACAATCGGTTTTGGGTATGAAACGCCAATATTCGGCAACTGAATTAAGGTTTCTGAATAATGCGATTGTGCATTTTCCGGTTCCATCAATTCACTGGAAATGAAATAATCAATCGTCGGTAAACCAGAGGTAACAGGATGTCCCCACGCAGAACATTGTATGGGTGCAAGACGCAAAGCTGCTATTTGGATAGTTGGTGCATCCATGCCAATTTCAGGGAAGACAAGAATGTGCAATTTGTCATCAATAATTTGTTGACATACAGCTTCTAGGTTGTGGGGAATGTGGCGAAATTCTGTGCTATATTGGCGAAATTGTTCTGTAACAGGATCTGGATCGTTACCTGTGTAGTAACAGTAAATTTCAAATTGTGTGGTGTCGGCATAACGCAACCAACCAGTCAGCCATAAAGTGCCGCTGTAGGAATGCAAATAACTAGAGATATAACCAACTCTAATTTTACCATTTTCCAGCAGTGGAGGCATCGATCGCGGTTGCACCAACTGGGGATAGTTGGCAGCCATAACTTGATGCACTAAGTTGGCATATTTTGATTGAGATTCAACAACATTGTGAGCCTGATATGCTAGATAAAAATTAGTGAAACTACTAAAACCACGGAAAGCATTAATTTTGGACTCGCGAGTTTTTAGAGATGTTTCCTGAATCAATTCTTCTAATTCTTGGACAAATCTTTTCTTGTAAAAGAAAATTTCATCTGAGGTGTGGTAAACAATCGGCAAGGTTAAGTGTTTGAGAAGTTGAAAAACATATTCATTCGGCAGTATTTGCGCTGCTGTTTCTGCACTTGATATAGCTTGCTGAGTACGTCCGTTTTGCTGGCAAATCTTGACAAGGTGAAAGTGCAGTTGTCCGGCTGTCGGGTAATTGCGGATGCCTTGTTCAAGAATCGCGATCGCATCTTCAATTCTGTTGAGGTTTCTCAAACACTCGCTGATGTTATAATACAGTTCTATATCTCCTGTCTGAGATCCTAAAAATCTCTGATAGTGCTTAATGGCTGCTTCATATCTTCCTTGAAAGTAGAGTTGGTTGCCAAATTCTCTCAACGCTAATGGTTGGGAATCAAGACTGATGTCGCTAAGTTGTTCCAGTTCCACTACTGGGATTTGTGCGGTTCCAGAGTCGGCTATTCCTTGGTGATTTTCCGCATTCAACTTGATTCGATATTGAATGTGTGGTAAGATATCCACCCACTGGTTTTGGTTGAAGTTTTCTAATAGAATAATTTCCGGTTCGCAGCTAGTATCTAAATCTTCTTCCATGAAAAGATTCAGGACAATGGCTGATATAATTGTACTGGCATCTAAGTCAGATTCTTCTGAAGTTTCGCTGCTGTCTATTACCAGAGTGAGAAAATCGCGATCGGGATGATTTACAAGATTCCTAATAATTAGTTCCAATTCTAAATAAAGTGATTCTTCTGGTTGGTTCCAGTCAGGAAAAATCAGCAAATTTAAGGGCTTGAGATTTAAGGTGGTTAGATCCATTTGATTGTCTGTCTCATTTGTCTGGGTGGGGATGCAGGGTTCTTAGGTTAATTTAACTTGTCTTTGGCCCTCCATCCCCTATCTTGCCTGTTGCGACGCCCGCCAGCCGAGGATAGCAGCTACAATCAAGCTGGGGGAAAGGACGGCGATTAGGGCGTTGATGTCGGTGGAGGGTATGGATAAGCTAGGCCCTGCGTACTTGATGGCTAGGGAAACGGCGGCGGAGAAGGTGAATACTTTGACGATCGGGCTGATGTTGGTGTTCATGGAGGTGGTGGTTGGTTGTATAATTAGGGATTGAGACTATTATGCCAAGTCTCTGTCATGACTGCGGCACATTACAGTTTATAACAGGAAAGTGACGATGAATGTTGTTTTAAACTCAGAATTAGAGCAGTTGATTCAATCTCAGTTAGACACGGGACAATATCAAAATGTAGAAGCGGTGCCCAGAGAAGCATTAAGGCTTTTATCTGAGCGAAATAGTCGCCGAATCATTGCTCGTAAAGTAAAGGATTTATTTGATAAAACGCAAGCCATACCAGAGGTTCAAGAAATTACAGAGAAGGAGATTGCAGCGGAGATAGAAGCTTACCGGAGCTGACGCGATGATCGCACAGCGATTAAATGATGATACAATGCAGTGATAAAAATCAATCATAAATCCTATGACGCGATTCATTCACGATCGCTTTGCCAAAGAATACCTGGAAGAAATGCTCTCTCCCATCGGCACAGTCAATATCGGTCGCGATGTGACTTCGGAAGTCCGAGAAATCGATGTTTATTTCACTCCAGGCACTCCAATCCCAGAATATACAGAAAATCTAGGATTGTTGGGAAAAATGGCTTCTACGACTGCAATATTTGAACCATTTCGCAATCCGATCGCTATCAGCGACGTCTGGAACTGTACGAGTAAGTTATTCGATTTGCGAAGAGAATTAGAGCGGCAGGCAAGAAGAGAAAATACTCGCTATGATGATGCTAAGTTGCCCTTCCTGTGGATTTTGACACCGACAGCCTCGAAATCATTAGTTTCAGGTTTTGGTGGCATACCAAGGCTCTCTAATTGGCTGGAGGGCATCTATTTTTTCCCGGAACACTGGCAAGGAGCAATTGTGGTGATTCACCAGTTGCCAGAAACACCAGAAACCCTGTGGTTGAGGATTTTGGGCAAAGGGAAAGTACAGCAAAGGGCTATTTCTCAATTGAGCGCTTTAGCCACAAACGATCCGCTGCGGATAATTGCGCTAGAATTGTTGTATCGTCTACAGTCACATTTAGTAGTCGATACCCCACAAGAATTAGAATCAGAAGAGCGGGAGTTAATTATGGCCATTACACCACTTTTTCAACAACAAATACAAGCAGCAGAGCAACAAGCTAGAGAACGAGGGCTAGAACAAGGGCTAGAACAAGGGCTAGAACAAGGGCTAGAACAAGGGCTAGA
>JANMLZ010000038.1:0-2925 GCA_031372825.1 Cyanobacteria bacterium OTE_58_metabat_593
GTGCCGTGTCCCTACAATCAATCGGGGTAGGGACACGGCACTGCCGTCTCCTCATTGTGGCTGCTAATAATTCCGATGCAGCCGGATTGGATACAACGGATGGATATTGAAGGCAGAACGCAGAAGAAAAAAATTAAGGGCAACCTTCTAAAAAGATTGCCCTTAATTTAACATTTTTTGTAACCGTTCAACTGCTGAAAAAACCGCTGGAAACTCAACATTAATCACAGACCATACCCATTAGAAACAAATACACAACCCAAAATAGCTTACCTAACACGCACCTTTTCTACTCAACACAACCCAAATCGTTTGGCAAAGTAGACTAATATCGTACAAAATAGACCACTTGCGTTGGTAGTCGAGATCCATCCGCACAATATCATCAAAATCTTTAACTTTAGAACGTCCGTGCACTTGCCACTCCCCAGTCATGCCGGGCTTAACATTTAAACGCTGCCAGTGAAAATCTTCATAGCCAGCAATCTCATAGGCAATTGGTGGCCGAGTTCCCACCAAACTCATCTCGCCGATTAACACGTTCCAAAATTGAGGAAACTCATCCAAACTCGTGCTGCGCAAAAAACAGCCAACCCGGGTAACTCGCGGGTCATTTTCATTTTTAAAAGTGTGACCTTTTGCTTCGTTAGTAACTAGATGTTTGAGCTTTTCTGCATCTACAACCATCGATCGAAATTTCCACATTCTGAAATGCCGCCCTTTGAGACCGCAGCGGACTTGACTGTACAGCAGCGGGCCGGGACTTTCCAGCAGCATCGCCACCGCTAGCGGCACCGCTACCGCAGCAGCAATTGCCAATCCCAGCAGCGAGCCCAAAATATCGATCGACCGTTTTACCTTGCTCGTTACGGATCGGTGAACTGGCTGTTTTGATACACAAACTTTGTAAGTAGATTTTTGGATAAATAAAGAAAACATTTCCGATAATACGGATAATTTAGAGGCACTGATGGCAAATTTCATGGGATTTGTCTCAAGTTTTATGAGATATCACCTCCATCTTATGAAGTTTCCCCAGATATGCAGAACCTCAAATCCTGGGCTTTGCAGAATCTTTAAGAAGCTACAACACTTTTATAAAGTTTCTGTGTATTTCTCTAAAAACGTATAAATATTCCGTAAAATTAGGTAAATTCACTAGAGATAATTGGTTGAAAGCATTCTTTGCGAGTGAGGGAGAAATAAAAATCAGACTATTCATTACTCCAATACTCGGACTTCTAGGTAGAGGTCACTCTCAAACTGTTAACTGTCAACTGTCAACTGTCAACTGTCAACTGTCAACTGTCAACTGTTAACTGTCAACTGTCAACTGTTAACTGTCAACTGTCAACTGTTAAACGATCGCTATCCGTGCGAACCTCCCAAGCAATGGTTGCCGGCTCTAACAATTTTTGCTGGCTACTAGAGGCGAGTTTGGTTAAATATTCGCGAACAACAAAGCTGTGTTCGATGTTCAAGCGATAACCTTGTGATACATCTTCAAAGAAAAGTGGCTCGGCCAAAATTGCTTCCCAATCAGGATTTTGCCTCGACTCCTCGGCTAGCAGCATAAAATCTTCCTCCGCAGGCAAAAGTCCCGGCGGCAATTTTCCTTCCAAAATCCCCAGAATCCGGGGCTCGCAGGTGCGGGTATTCACGCCCTGACGTTCCAACAACTGCAAAATTTCCTCAAAGCTCAGAGTTTCCTCGCCCAAAACTTGCATTAATTCCCACAGCAGAAAAAAGTCGCTGTACTGCTGCTGCAATACATCCAAAATTTGAGGATAGAGAGCCAAACTCGCCAAACCGCAGGCAACTCGACTACTTTTTGTTGAGAAATTTGTACTTTGAGATACAGAATCTGATGCAGAATTGTGTATTTCTGAAATATCTCGATCGACCTCCAATTCCCGATCTTGAACCACGATCGCATTCGGCAACTTCTGTCGCAACCAACGGGCGATCGCAGGCCAAGCACCCATGCCCCCCGCACAAATCGCCTGATTAATCCCCGCCGGCGACATTCCCGCACGGCTGAGCAAAGCATTCAATTCCCGGTTCAACTGCTGCACAAAAGGCACTAAAATCAGACTTTCCAAATCTTTGCGCTTCACATCCCAATGCTGCTGGCCAATATCCAAAACAAAACTTTCTTGATGTTGCAAAATAACCTTAATTTGCCGAGCGGCCTGCAACAATTGCAGCCCAAAAGCAGAACCTTGCAACCGCTGCTGTAATTGATAGCGACTGGGCAAATCTGGATGCCCCGGACGTGGTAGATCGATCGACATTCCCCAAGTTTCATTTTTAGCCAACAACTGACAGATAATATCCTGATCGAAAGCATCGCCAGCAAAAGCAAAACTGTGGCAAGTAAAATCAGCACGAGTTAAATCTTGAAGATTTGACGGTAACTCAACTAAAGCGAATTCCACCGTCGTCGCCCCCGCATTCAGAATCAAAGTTCCCCCGCTAAAAGATGAAGCATTTACAGTCAGCGGCGCAGCTTCTTGGCGTAGAGAATCGCCCTGAATAGAATCGATCGCCCAAGACGGCACTCTTGGGGAATTTTTGACCGGAGTTACAGCAGCAAGCAAAGTGGCGATCGCATCTTCCACCACAAAAATTTGCGTTCCCGTTGCCACCAGAGAAGCGCCCAAAACAGCCTCCCGCAGGTTAAACCGATAAGCATTTCCCCAGCCAGCCGGAGTCCCCAAAATTACACCCTGCAAGTCTTTTAGCGCCGCATCGAGAGTTGGCGCCGTCAGTCCCGAAGCCTTACGGTAGTGCTTTTTTGTAAAGGAAGGAGAAAAATAGTAAAATAGAGCGACGATCGTGAAAGAGGAATGATGGAATGAAATTGGATTTAAGTTGCCCAACGTGTGGTTCTGACGACATCATGAAAAATGGGAGAACGCGCAG
>JANMLZ010000087.1:0-7165 GCA_031372825.1 Cyanobacteria bacterium OTE_58_metabat_593
ATTGAAACTATGTTAGTTCACAGTGCGATCGCGCCCAAATTCCTGCCCATAGTTGCCGCAGCATTACAACAGAAAAAAGTTGAATTGCGGGGAGACGAAGCAACTCGCAAAATCTTGGATATTACCGCAGCAACCGAAACAGATTGGTCTACAGAATACAGCGATTTAATCTTGTCAATCAAAATCGTAGACTCTGTGGAAGAAGCAATTAACCACATCAATACTTACGGTTCTAGACACACAGATGTGATTGTCACCGAAGATAGTGAAGCCGCCGAAACATTCTTAAATCAAGTAGATGCGGCCGGAGTTTATCATAATTGTTCGACTCGATTTGCCGACGGTTTTCGCTACGGTTTCGGTGCAGAAGTGGGGATTAGCACGCAGCAAATGCCACCTCGCGGGCCCGTGGGTTTAGAAGGGTTGGTAACGTATAAATATCGAGTGGTTGGAGATGGTCATATTGCGGCTAGTTATGTGGGGAATGAGGCTAAGGAATTTACTCATCGCGATTTGTAATACAAGATTTATGCAACAGGCACAATTAGTAGGGTGCGTCAGATCTGAGACTCTGAATAATCACCCTAGAACCTCGTCTGACGCATTCTACAACTCTATATGGTAAAATCACCTGTGCTGTGCTAGGAATGAAAGTCTAATTGCATTATGGCGAATTTATCAGATGAAACCTTAACCACAATTGCTAACTTGCTACCTCGCTTGTTTCAAGTGATTAATCTAGCTACGGAAACCGAGTTTAGCTTGTTTGAGCAATATGGCGAGACAGATGAGACGATTGGTGAGCTAGAGCAAGTCAGAAATGCAGAGGAAAGGTTAAGAACTTTGTACAATCGGATTTACGGGTTAGTGTTGCAGGTGGCTGAGTCTCAACCAGCAGCTAATTCTGCTACACTAAATTTACTGTATCAGTCAATCGAACAGGCAGTCGCTACAGCCTATGCTGTAGAGGCAACAGCCCAAGAAACAAAAAGAAATTGGAACTTATTATGAATAATGAAAAAAAAATTCCTGATGCGGAGACGAGAGCGAAATCAATAGCTCGGTGGCGCGAAGTGAATTTGATGTTGGAAGATTTGAATATGAAATTGGCGCAGGCTCAGGCTCTAGCAGAAATCGATTTACAAAATAGCCCGCTTTACGTGCGTCGCCGGGAAAGAGCCAGAAAGCAGTTAGAAGCTTTCATAGTATTGAGAGGTGAAACAGATGTCCGCTAGCATCACAAACAACCCTACAAACTTAGCTACAATTAAGCGATACTGCGCCACCCCACTCGAACAATTTTCAGTTGTATATGTCTAACTCCTCCACCCTCACCGCTGGTTCAACTCTCGAAAAACGCTACCGGATTCTCCGCGAATTAGGCCGCGGTGGTTTCGGGCGCACTTACCTCGCCGAAGATATCAATCGATACAACGAACATTGTGTGCTCAAAGAGTTTTCTCCGGTGGTTCACAGCCCGAAAGCTGCCGAATTGTTCGATCGCGAATCGAGTATGCTTTACAGCCTCCAACACCCCCAAATACCGCGTTTCCGAGAACTTTTGCGAACGGACATCAACGGGAATCAAGCTTTATTTTTAGTCCAAGATTATATCAAAGGTCAAACCTACGAAGAAATACTGGTATCGCGCCAGCAACAAGGTAAAATTTTTAACGAAGCTGAAGTTACTCAACTGCTATTTCAGCTTTTACCAGTTTTAGAATACAACAACTCGAAAAATTTAATTCATAGCGATATTTCGCCGGACAATATTATTCAGCATGATGCTGACAAACTACCATTTTTAATTGATTTTGGTTCTGTCAAGCAAATCGCAGCGAGTGCTCTATTTCAGTCTAAGGGACAATCGGATACGGCGATCGGCAAACAGGGATATTCGCCGATCGAACAGATGCGACAGGGTAAAGTGTCTCCGGCTAGCGATTTGTATGCTTTGGCTGTCACCGCTTTAGTCTTGCTAACGGGCAAAAAGCCTCAGAAATTGTACGATGTTAATCAAAAAAGTTGGGATTGGCGATCCTCTTCGAGGGCTTCGCTAACGCAAATCAAAGTCAGTCAAAATCTCGGTACGGTATTGGATCGGATGTTAGCAGATCGGGCGGGCGATCGCTACCAGTCCGCAAAAGAAGTCCGCGAAGCACTCAAAGATCCAAAATTATCCCAGATTAGTAGTATCATCTCCCAAATGGTGACAATGAATTTTGTCGGCCGCCCCTTCAAAAACCCCACTCAAACTCCAACCAGCAATCATACTCCTGTTAACCAAAATCCTCAAATTGTTAAAAATATCAACATTTTTAAGTTAATTCCTTGGAAAGCAGTCGCCAGTTTGAGTATAGTTTTATTACCAGGAATGCTAGCTTTTAGTGTAGTCAAATCAGGTTTTACACTGCCAAAGCTGCCTGAGTTACCCAAGTTTCCCGAACTACCGCAATTTCCAGCAGATACATCCTTAGATAAAGCAGAAATAATTCGTCAAGAAAAGATTGGAAAACGACGCAAAAATCTCAATGTTGAGCAAGATATATTCTATCAAAAAGTTGATGAATTATTTTACAATAAATATCCAGAATTAAAAGGTCGTAGCTTGACAGAAAAGCCAGAAGATGCAGAAATCAGGCAGAAATGGTGTGAAGTTGCTGAGGATTTTCTGGACAATTTGGAGAAGGGAGGACAGTTGTAAAATGGGTGCATCTCATTTTTGCAGATATATTCGTAGGGGCGAAGCATTCCGGCAGTAAATCTCTGATTCTCACTAATAAATTGTCTGCCGGAATGCTTCGCCCTTTCCAAATTGAGATGCACCCAGGACAACTTTATCTGGTTTAATACAAGTTGGCAACGCACTTTTAGTTTATTGCAAAATGGATTCTATTCAACTTACAGGAATTCGCTGTTACGGATACACTGGCTATCTGCCGGAAGAGCAGGTTTTGGGGCAGTGGTTTGAAGTGGACGTCACTCTCTGGCTGGATTTATCGCAAGCTGGAAAAAGTGATGATATTGAACATACTCTCGATTATCGCAGTGCTATTAGTATGATTCAAACGCTAGTCAAAGAGTCTAAGTTTTTGTTGATAGAAAGGCTAGCAGATACTATCGCTCAAGCACTTTTACAACTACCGTTAGTTGATAAAGTTAAGTTACAACTTTCAAAACCTGCCGCCCCGATTCCTGATTTTGGTGGCAGAATTACTCTAGAAATTACTAGAAGTCATTAGTCAGCAGTCAGTAGTCTAAATTAGTTTTTCATATCAATTCCGTTAGCGTCGGAATGATATAAACGGAGGACACGGCAGTGCCGTGTCCCTACAATTGATCTTGGTAGGGACACGGCACTGCCGTGTCCTCTACTCTATACGAATGACTAATGACTAATGACTATTGACTAATTACCACTTCAGCAGATTAAATTCTTCCATGTCTACGGTATCGCGGTTGCGATAAATCGCCAACACAATTGCTAAACCAACAGCGGCTTCAGCAGCGGCTACTGTAACTACAAACACGGTAAATACTTGTCCTTTAATTTGTACGGGGTCAAGATAATTGGAGAAACCCATCAAATTAAGATTGACGGCATTTAACATTAACTCGATCGACATTAACACGCGCACTGCATTTCGGCTGGTAATCAAACCGTAAATACCAATGCAGAAAAGTGCGGCGGCTAATAACAGGAAATACTGGAGTTGCAGTTGCATAAATTTAAGGAAGTTGGGCAACGGATTTTGTAACGAATGTAATGGATTAACTGGTTCCTAGGCTCTGCCTGGGAACCCATATCTAGAGGCTCTGCCTCGCTTTTTGCGAAAGGGAAATTTGAGGCAGAGCCTCCGGATCTGCGTTACCAGGCAGAGCCTGGGAACGAGTATGAACGACTATAATACTACTTAGATTCCGGCAATGAAGCATCTCCGGCGGCAACTAATTCGCGAGGTCTTTCTGGCAAACTAAATGCTGGTGTTTCAGATAGTTTGTTAGACAATTCATCGGGGAAGAAGTCGCGGCGGGCTAACACAATTGCTCCTACCATTGCCATTAACAAAAATACTGATGCTAACTCGAATGGTAGTAAATAGTCCGTAAAGAAGTGTTTGGCTATAGTTACGATCGAGCTTTCGGCCGGTGGTGCACCTGTGGTGACGACAATCGCCCAAGGAGTAGACACTACCATCGTACCCAAAAGCGCAAACAAACCAGCACAAACTACTGCTGTTGCTACTTGACGCACCCAAGCGTTGGGAATTTTGCGAAACTCTTCTCGTTTGTTCACCAACATAATGGCAAACAAAATTAAGACGTTGACAGCGCCAACATAAATCAATATTTGGGCTGCTGCTACAAAATCAGCATTCAACAATAGGTACAAGCCGGCAATGCTGGTAAATACGCCACACAGTAGAAATGCTGAGTAAACGATGTTTGAGAACAGCACTACTCCTAATGCTCCTCCAATCATCATTACTGACAGTATGCCAAATGAAACAATTTGAACGCCTTCGGCTAAATTCACAATATTTAATCCTTTGGTAATTGGGCATTGGGGATTGGTAATTGGAAATTTGTTATTTGTTGTTTGTTACTTCAAATAACCAATAACAAATAACCAATAACAAATAACCAACAACTTATTTTTCGATAATTTCCTCTGGACGAAGACCTGCGCGTCGATCGCCACTAGAGACATCATGAGGGTCCATCACACCCTTCGGCAAATAAGCGAATTCGCGCAACGGTGTCACCATCGGATCGTCTGTAACCTTGTAGGGTAAACGTCCGAGGGCCACGTTGTCATAATTCAATTCATGACGTTCGTAGGCGGCTAACTCGTATTCTTCTGTCATCGACAAACAATTAGTCGGACAATATTCTACACAGTTACCGCAAAAGATACACACCCCAAAATCGATACTGTAGTGCTTGAGTTGTTTCTTCTTAGTTTCTTTGTTAAATTCCCAATCCACTACAGGTAAGTTGATCGGACATACTCGAACACAGACTTCGCAGGAGATGCACTTGTCAAATTCAAAGTGAATTCTGCCCCGAAAACGTTCGGAAGGAATTAGTTTTTCGTAAGGATACTGCACTGTAACCGGGCGGCGTCTCATGTGATCGAAGGTCACTGCTAGCCCTTGGCCGATATACTTAGCAGCTTGAACAGTCTCTTTGGCGTATGCGCCTACTTGATTGAGGAATTTTAGCATCGTGTTCTCTCTCTGTACTTGAGTTTTTGGTAATTACTAATTGATAATAGGTAATTGGTTCACAGGTATTTTTTTTGTAGTAATAAGGACACGGCAGTGCCGTTTCCCTACAGTCATATCCGGTAGTAGGACACGGCAGTGCCGTTTCCCTACAGTCATATCCGGTATAGGACACGGCAGTGCCGTTTCCCTACAGTCATATCCGGTATAGGACACGGCAGTGCCGTTTCCCTACAGCTATATTACCATTTACCTATTATGAATTAACCGCCAAAAGCAAAGGGAAAGGCAAGTTTCAAAGCTGCGGTCAATAGCAAATTAACTAGAGCAACCGGAAGCAAAAACTTCCATCCCAAATCTAGCAATTGGTCGATGCGAACTCGTGGCAGAGTCCAACGGAGCAGAACTGCCAGAAACAGGAAAAAGTAGGCTTTTAGCAAGGTCATCGTAATGCCTAGCGTGCCTGTAATTACCTGTAACCAAGGAGTTGTTTCGCTCAATCCTAGGGCATTTGTGATGACTCCGACCGGAATCGGGCACTCCCAACCACCGAGGTACAAAACGGCTACTAGCAGGCAAGAAAGGACGAGGTTAACGTAGGAAGCGATGTAGTATAAGGCAAATTTCATGCCTGTATACTCAGTCTGATATCCTGCTACCAATTCTTCTTCTGCTTCGGGTAAGTCAAAGGGTAAACGTTCGCATTCGGCTAGTGCTGCAATCCAGAAAATCAGGAAGCCAGCAGGTTGTCGCCAAACGTTCCAGCCGACGATGCCGTAGCCTGCTTGTTGATGTACGATGTCGATCGTACTCAAGCTATTGGACATCATCACAACTGCTAATACTGCCAAAGCCAGAGGAATTTCGTAGCTGAGGGATTGAGCAGCGGCTCTGAGTCCTCCGAGGAGGGCGTATTTGTTGTTAGAAGCGTAGCCAGACATCAGCAAGCCGATCGGCTGAATGCTAGATAGAGCAATCCACAGAAATATTGCTGTCCCCATATCGGCGATCAGCATATGTTCTCCGAAGGGCACGATTAAGTAGGAGAGAAAAACTGGAATTACCACAATCACTGGGCCTAGCGTAAATAGCAGGGCGTCAGCTTTTGCGGGTACGATGTCTTCTTTGAATACCAACTTCAAACCGTCAGCAACGGGTGCTAACACTCCCAGGGGGCCGAGGAATTCCGGGCCAATCCGCTGTTGAGCGGCGGCGGAGATTTTTCGCTCTAGCCAGACGCTAGTGAGTACGCCGAATACGGCACCGACAACCATCAGTACCATTGGCAAAGGTAGCCACAGCACTTGGGCGATGTCCGCCGGTAAGCCCCAATTCATCAGGGCTTCTACAAAACTTCCTTGTAAGTCAATTCCTGGGTTCATTATTTCCAGCTTTTGAGCGATCGCATATATTTTTACACCCATCCTTAGTAGGAGTAGGCTTGGAGATTTGGGTGTTTGTAAAGATTTTTAATGCTTTACCGCATATTAGTATATCGCCGGACAGGCCCCAAGAACCGATGGATGAGGTGAAGTTATAGTTATCTGATCCCCAAGCTTGGCTAATGGGTGGGTAACTTATCGATTTGTGATCTGAGATTGTAGGGTGCGTCATTTGTGGATGTAGCACGAAAAACTAGGATTTTTTCCGACGGGGCACCTTATACCATTTGTAAAAAAGCTTGCTATAGACAAAAATATTGGGCGGAGTGAAACGGAGGGTTGCTTCCACAGGCCCTTCAAAATAACAGGTGCGTCGCTATGAGATTGTCGATCTTTTTTCGGGATTGTCGATGGCGACGCACCTTACGGCTATCTGAGATTGTAGGGTGCGTCATTTGTGGATGTAGCACGAAAAACTAGGATTTTTTCCGACGGGGCACCTTATACCATTTGTAAAAAAGCTTGCTATAGACAAAAATATTGGGCGGAGTGAAA
>JANMLZ010000142.1:0-7978 GCA_031372825.1 Cyanobacteria bacterium OTE_58_metabat_593
TGCGCGTTCTCCCATTTTTCATGATGTCGTCAGAACCACACGTTGGGCAACTTAAATCCAATTTCATTCCATCATTCCTCTTTCACGATCGTCGCTCTATTTTACTATTTTTCTCCTTCCTTTACAAAAAAGCACTACCAACACAATAAAGAAACCCGGCGAATAGAAATCGCCGGAATTTCCATCATTCACCATCCACCGAAATACCATCATTTTGTCCAATTACAGGCAACAAATGCTCGTACAACTGCATCGCCTGCAAACAGCTATTAATCCCAGAAACCGCCCGATCGTACTTTTCGATTTTTTCATCATTCTCCCCTTGCAGTCGCTGGTTGCGGGCAATTTTCTCCTCCGCCTCCTGCGCCAGAGTTTGCTCCACATAATCGCGGGCTTGACTGTATTTCTGCAAAATATCATCCGCTTGCTTTTCGGCCATCGGTAACAAATGATCTTTCAGCGTTTTATTAACAGTTTGGCGGAAAGTTTGGCGGATGGTTTTAGATACTTTTGGCTCAAAATCTAAGCGCAACAATTGCCGAATTGCTGGTTGCGCGTCTACCATATTTTCGCAGTCGTAACCTTGAGATGTTTGCTGCAATGTTTGGCGGAATTGATAAATCGAAAACGTGTCTTCGTCGTAAAAACGCGGACTTTCTCGCACGTAGCGATCGCACTCAACGCCAGCCGCATTCACCAAAGCATCAGAAACCCGCTTTGACAACTCATCTAACTGCTCTTCAATTCCCCCATCATTCCCCAACAACCGATACAGTAATCGATAATATTCAGACTTGCGAACGCTGTCTTTTAAATACTGGAAGAAATTAGCAACCAGCGATGCTGTAGACTCTATTAAGATATCTTCTAACTGATTTGCCAAATAGTAAAGCGCCTCAACTAAAACAGCAATTAAAGGCGCTGTCGCATTGCGAGGATGAGTCATCACCGTCCGCCCATAGGCTGCTTCCACCGAAAAGCTATCTAACAATTCATCCAAGCGCCGAATCATCCGAGATTGCAGTTGCCGAAAATCGTTATCGAAAATATCGCATTTATTCATAATCATTTCATTGATTTCGGTGGCGATATGTTCCCGAAAATCCTGTCCGACTTGCTGCAACTCTTGATTTAACCGCAAAAGTTCCTGTGCTTTCATCGCCTCAATTTCGCGGGGCTGGCTGTTCAAATCCCGCTGAATTGTTTGGTACTGTTTCCGCAGTTGAATACACAAATCTTCTAAATCATCGGCGAGATTTTTGAACAGTTGTGGGCGTTTTTCTTCGGTGAGGTAGCGGGTGATGGCTGTACGAAAATCTTCGATGCCGCTATCTTGAATTAATTGCTCGATTAACGGTTTTCCTTGTTCGGCAAGAATCCGCACGTAGTTTTGATTTGGTGTTTCGTAGCTGTTAACTGAAATCCGAAATTTGCTGGGAGATAACTTGCCAGAGTTGGCACAATAACGGTTAAATTCGCTGATAAATTGCGGAGTTTCTTCACTCTTCTCACTACCATTACCCGTATTGTAGGGGCGGGTTTCACCGATCAACTCTGAATCTAACTTACTATCTACATAAACCCGCCCTCTTTCGGCAAATATTGTATCTAAACCAAAGCGATCGCGCGTTGTGGTATTTTTAATCAAACTGCCGTAAAATCCCAACAAGCCGCTAGTTTTGTAAACTCTCGCAGTATCGCGAAAGTCAGAAGTAATCAGATTTTCTAAGCGCTGTCGCAGTTGAGTGTTGTACCAAGTTTCGTCGATGCGGTTGAAAATGTAAAAAAGCCGATCGCGAATTCCCGGATTTCCCCGCGTCTTTTCCATCAACTCCGTCTCTTCCGTCGTCATTTCCCCAGACGAAGCTGCTTTCAAAACGCAGACAACCGCCGAAGTATCTGGGCTTTCAATCTTATCATAAGTCAATTCTGCATCCCGTTGCACCGGCGCATCAATTCCCGGCGTATCGATAATAATATTGCCATCTTTTAGCAACGGATGATAACAATAATATTCCACCCGCTTCAGCACCGCACTGTTGCTACCGCGGCGGGCGTAACTAGCAGCTTCCTTCAGATTGGAAAAGTTAAACTGTTCCATCGAGTAAGTAGCGTTTTCGATGGCGTGAATGCGATCGCGATTTGCCTCAAAACCTTCTAACAGCAACATCAAAGCCTTAGCTTGTTTGGCTAATTCTGATTTATTTTCGCCGCCTTCTTTTTCAATAATTATGTGACACCCCTTAGACAAAAGTGGCACTACATCTGTTTGATTAATATTAAGTTCGGTAGTTAAACCTAACTTTTCGCAAAGAGTATGTGCTTGTTCTCGAATTTCAACTTCGCTCAAAAAAGTGAGAACAACTCGCTCTTTTTCAGGCTCAGCAAAAGCAATGTAGCACTCAGTACCAGTCGCGTGTCCTTCAGCGCTGTAGAGCAATTCCCGCTCTAACAAAGCATTAATCAACATCGATTTTCCCGCACTGAAAGCACCTGCGAAAACTATTTCAAACTCGGGAGAAATTGCTTTTTCCAAAGAAGCTTGCACCGCTGTAATATCTTGTTGTCGCAAAGACGATTCTTGACGCAGCAGTTGCAGTAAAGAGTCAACCTGTTCTTGCAGATTTTGGCATTGAGGCGGCATTTGAGTCATTGTGGCAGAATGCTCCTGGTTGTGGGAAAATTATCTTGTTGTAAATTATCGGTTATTATTGTAGTAATTACAACAGTAATTTTACTTAAGTATTTGAGGACAAATCTTGTGTTTGCAGCCAAGCCGTTAAATCCGAGATTTGATTAAAATTTAACAACGCATCTGCTAGATTTTCCAAAAGTGCGATCGGCAATTCTTGAATTTGATTTTGAACTTCGGGATTGACAGCCCCTACACGACGTTCCAACAAACGGATAATTAGTGCTAATTGTCCTTCTTGTCTTCCTTCTTGTCTTCCTTCTTGTCTGCCTTCTTGTCTGCCTTTTTCTGTTCCGATTCGGACTGCTTTAGAGATTGCACCTCGCCGATCTTGGATATAAACTTCCTGTCTTTCCAAGTCCTCTAACTCATCACGATTTAAATTAGCTTTACTGGCTATTGCAAAGGCTTTGTTGATTTCTGGCACAGCTTCCATTGTCTCAGGGACGGCATTTAAATCTCTAGCTGTTTTGAGGAAATAAAGCCACTTGTCTGTCAATGTTTCTA
This sequence comes from Cyanobacteria bacterium OTE_58_metabat_593, assembly GCA_031372825.1. Classification (GTDB taxonomy): domain Bacteria; phylum Cyanobacteriota; class Cyanobacteriia; order Cyanobacteriales; family Microcoleaceae; genus Microcoleus. The sequence goes on from JANMLZ010000142.1 coordinate 3,200, forward strand.
ACTCATTCAAACCTTTTTTGAACTTAGGCAACTCGACAAATACCAATTCAATATCGTAACTCAGATAGTCACTCAAGAACTCTCTTTCCTTAAGGACAAACCGCGAAATTACTTTGCTGAAATCCTCGAACATTTCAAAATCAGTAATTGTCAAGGCGATCACTGGATTCAACATTACATATTGTTCGGCTGTTTCTAATTGCGTGGAATAAGCTTTAGCTGCATTGTACAAAATCCGCTTTTCAAAAGCCTCTACGTTCAAAACTTGCATCTCGATAATTACTGATGTGCCGTCATTTAACTTAGCTTTGACATCTAAGTAAGTCTCCTTGAGACCTCGAATTCGCGGCGCTGAATAAGGATCGAAAATTTGTAAACTTTCGATAGTGGGCTGATTGTCATACAACAAGGCATTCAAAAAACTAATTAAAATGTCTTTGCTATTTTCCGAGCCGAAGATTTTTTTGAATGCAAAATCAGTTTTAGGATTGATGAATGTGAACATATAGGTAATTGGTAATGGGTAATTGGTGGTTAACTGGTTCCCCGGCTCTGCCTGGGAACCGATGTCTAGAGGCTCTGCCTCGCTTTTTTATCAGGAAAACTGGAGGCAGAGCCTCCGCATCTGCGTTACCAGGCAGAGCCTAGTAACAAGTATAATTTAACTCTATTATACAGACAAATCCTGACGCGGTTTAAAAGACTCAATCTCTCGTAACTTCTGGTACAATTCTCTTTCTTCGTCGCTAATTTCCTTGGGAATTACCACCTGAATTTCTACTAGCTGATCGCCCCGATCGCCATTTCCCGTCGGATAGCCCTTATTAGCCAGCCGCAACCGCTTCCCAGACGTAACTCCCGGTGGCAATTTCATCTTCACCCTACCATCCAACGTCGGTACTTCCACATCTCCACCCAACACTGCTTCGCTGGGAGTCAGCGGCAATTCGCAGCAAATATCCGACATTTCCAAGCGAAAAAATGGATGCGGAGAAACCGTGATTTTTAAGTACAAATCGCCACCAGCAATACCTTGATTTCGCAAGCGAATCCGCTGGCCTGATACCATAGCAGGAGGCAGATTCACTTCGATCGCCCGCCCGTCTTCCAGACGAATTCGCTCGGTTCCCCCGGAATAGGCTCTTTCCAAGCGCAAAGTCAGCCTCGCGTCAATATCCTGTCGCATTTCGCGATCGTCAATTTCTCTAGTTTCCCGTCGATTTTCGCGATCGTCCATTTCTCTAACTTCCCGTCTGATTGCGCGATCGTCAATTTCCCTTCTATCTTCCCGAGAATTAGCTACATAACTCGTTTTTTTAGAAGCCGTATTCCACGGTTCCGGTGAACTAACTCGCGCTGCGTCATTCGCCGTCGCCATCCTCACTTCCCGCCGTCTTCCGAGCACTTGGTCGAGAAATTTATTAAAATCAGAGTAATCGCTAAAATCAACATTCTCAGCGGTTCTTTTGCTACTAGCTTTACCACCTCCCCAAGTTGAGAAATTGGGAATCCGCACGCCTTGTTTGCCTTGAAATCCCTTTTGTTTCCAAAATTTACTAAACTGATCGTATTGAGCGCGCTTATCGATATCAGAAAGAATATCGTATGCTTCATTAATATCCTTAAACCGATCGTCAGCAGATTTATCCCCCGGATTCACGTCAGGGTGCAACTGTCTCGCTAGCCGTCGATAGGCTTTCTTGATTTCATCAGCCGAGGCATCTTTGGGTACTCCCAAAATTTGATAGTAATTGCGAAAGTTCTGCATTTTTAGTCATTAGTTATTAGTTATTAGTTATTAGTTATTAGTCATTAGCCATTAGTCATCTTGCTTCCCTGCTTCAAACTAGGGACTAATGACTAGGGACTAATGACTAACCACTAATTACAGCCAATCGTCGTCATCATCCCAATCGTCGCTTTGATTTTGATAGGGGCGACTTGGGCGATTGGGACTGCTTCTGCGATCGGGAGTGCGATCGCGATCGTAGGATCGATCGCGATCTTGATCGTAAGATCGATCGTAGGGGCGATCGGGAATTGGCTCGACAGTCGATCGGCGATAGGGCCTAGCATTGCTAAAATCATCCGTGCGTCGCTTGTTACCATCGCCAGCAAAAGTGCGCTTCACAGACTCAAAGAAATCATCATCATCATCATCCATCGCAAACGCTGCAACTTCCCGGCTCAGATCGTAAAGAGCATCCTGCAAATCCGAACCAACTTGGTCAACTCCTCGCTCATCCTTGCGTTCCAAACTGTCTCGCAATTCCCGAATTAAAGTTTCAATTCGTTGGCGACTTCTTTGAGCAAACTGCATTCCGCGATCGAGTGCAACTTCCCGCAATTGACGCTCAGCCTGATAAGCTAAAGCTTCAGCGCGATTGCGTTTTTCCACCTTTTCCCGCTGCAACTTATCAGCTTGAGCAAACTGTTCGGCATCCCGAATCATTTGATTCACTTCCTGCTGAGAAAGCGTCGAAGCACCTTGCACCGTAATGCTTTGTTCCCGCCCAGTAGTTTTGTCCAAAGCAGTCACCAACAGCATCCCGTTAGCATCAATATCAAAAGCTACTTGTATCTGCGGAATCCCTCGCGGTGCCGGCGGAACTCCCGTTAGTTTAAACCGTCCCAAAGACTTATTATCCCGGCCTAATTCCCGTTCCCCTTGGATGATGTGAACTTCTACCACAGTTTGGTTGTTTTCAGCAGTCGAAAAAATGTCCGATCGCCTTACAGGAATAGTAGTATTACGTGGAATCAATTTTTTCATCACACCGCCGATGGTTTCCAAGCCCAGAGACAGCGGTGTTACGTCCAAAAGCAGGACATCGCGCACATCACCCGCCAAAATTCCAGCCTGAATTGCCGCACCCACAGCCACAACTTCATCGGGATTCACATTTTGATTCGGCTCTCGATCAATCAAACTGCGAACAATTTGTTGAACCAAAGGAATGCGAGTCGAACCACCGACTAACACCACTTCATCAATGCGAGAAGGACTCAAATTTGCATCAGCCAAAGCTTGTTTCACCGGGCGACGCAACCGCTGCACCAAATCGCTGCATAGTCCCTCAAATTGACCGCGAGTCAGTCGAGTTTCTAGATGCAAAGGCCCATCTTCATTCGCATCGATAAACGGCAAGTTTATCTCCGTCACGCCAACTCCCGACAGTTCAATCTTCGCTTTTTCCGATGCTTCGATTAAGCGCTGCAAAGCTTGGCGATTTTTTCGCAAATCAACTCCTTCTTTTTCTAAGAATTGTTCTGCTAACCAGTCAACAATTTTCGAGTCAAAATCATTGCCGCCCAATTGAGTATCGCCACAAGTTGCTTTAACTTCAAATACTCCGTCTCCCACATCTAAAATCGACACATCAAAAGTACCACCGCCCAAATCAAACACTAAAATAGTTTGACTTTCTCGCCTGTCCAAACCGTAAGCCAAAGAAGCCGCTGTCGGCTCATTTAAAATCCGCTTGACATCAAGTCCGGCAATTCGTCCCGCATCCCGCGTCGCCTGTCGCTGGGAGTCATTGAAATAAGCGGGAACCGTAATCACAGCCCCCGTCACCTCTTGTCCCAGATAGCGGCTAGCTTCATCGGCCAACTTCCGCAACACCATCGCCGAAATTTCCTCTGGGGCGAAATCTTTTTTCAGGCGGGGACACTTGACTTTGATGTTGCCATTTTCTTCGCGCTTAGTTGTGTAAGGGACGCGCTTGGCTTCTGGAGTCAGTTCCGTGTATTTGCGCCCGATGTACCGCTTGACGGCGTAAAACGTGTTTTGCGGGTTGAGAACAGTCTGGCGTCTGGCCATCTGTCCGACAAGGCGTTCTCCTTCCTTCGTGAAAGCAACTACCGAGGGAGTTGTACGCATCCCTTCTGCATTGGCAATCACAACCGGTTTGCCGCCTTCCATGACGGCTACTACTGAGTTTGTTGTTCCGAGGTCAATGCCAACTACTTTACCCATGCGTCTGTTGTCTCCTGTGGCGTTGTGTGTAACTTTTTCAATATAAGCGTTAAGTATGATTGCACTAATTGTACCGCGCAAAGAAGCGGGGGCTGCGGGGGATTCCCTCACTTCGGGCTAGCGGTTGAGTTTGGTTGGGTACGATCGACCTTTTTGCGATCCGGTTTGGCGCAGCAACCGAGGAGCAAATTGATTAGAATGGAGAGCAAAAGTTATACCTATCATCAACATAGAGGTAGCCTGAATGACCGGATTAGAAGTATTGCAGTCAGTTGAGTTTCTCAATCTAAAAGGCAAACAAGTTGCTGTCTTAGATGTCGAAACTTGGCAAGCACTCATCGAATGGTTAGAGACTTTAGAAGATTTGCAAATTGGCAAAAAAGCATTAAATGAGTTAAAAGCTGCTGGTGGAAACCGCGAAAGACAGTCATGATTGAAACATTTACTCCCGAACAAGAAGCGTTAATTCCAGTTTATCTAGAAAAGTGGCGGAAAATTGCACTGTCTACTGAGCCTATCGACCGCGAAAAAGCGGCAGAAGCAGTAAGAGGTGCTTATGATATGATTGACACAAAATGGCCTGAAATCCTGTTCTTTGATAGTCCTTATGCAGCTTTTAGAGCAATAGAGTGGATAGAGATTATTTGTTACCGTCTGGTAGTATCCGCTCAATAAGTAGGGGTAGCAAAGAAAAAAAGTAGGCAAAGTATATAAAGTGTTATAAAATAGGACACATGACGCAAAAGATTATTTCACAAGATAAGTCATTCTCAGATTTACTGCAAACCATCGACCCCCCA
>JANMLZ010000143.1:0-8267 GCA_031372825.1 Cyanobacteria bacterium OTE_58_metabat_593
TGCGCGTTCTCCCATTTTTCATGATGTCGTCAGAACCACACGTTGGGCAACTTAAATCCAATTTCATTCCATCATTCCTCTTTCACGATCGTCGCTCTATTTTACTATTTTTCTCCTTCCTTTACAAAAAAGCACTACCAAATATCCTTTGGCAACAGCTTCTTCAAATCTTTCAATCAGAATAGGAACATTGATTATTTCTTCTATACATTCCATGTATTGAGAGACTATAACATTTATTGAATACTGCTTTCGAGCTTGTGCTTCAATCTTTGATTTAATTTCACTATCTGAATCTAAAGATTTAACTACAAATGTTATCGGATACCTTTCAATTTTATCAATGTCTAGGAAATATTTATTTACATCTACAGTTTCAGTGACTTGAAAAAAACGTCCCAGGGGTTTCATTACAAAGTCAATTCCCCCATCATTAGCATTTGTCCTACCTGTTTTAAACAGCTTTAAATTTTCTTTCTCGATTCTGTCTAGTTCATAACCCCAATAAATAACTCGGTCATTGTAGTAGTATTTTAAAATACTGTAGCTGACTATCTCAAATATTCTAGCATCTACAGTTGGCGCTACCATTTGTTTGATAAATTCTCTGACTTGATCCTCTGTCAATCTTTGAGCCTCTTTACAAAGTTGAATAAACTTTTCAAAGCTATCTCTCTTAGCTTCAACGTAAGCATCAATTATGTGGATTACTGTTTCTGCTATATTGTGTTCGTTCTCATTGATTTTGACTTTTAATAAATTTTCGTTAAACCAATACCTGTTATTTTTATGATTTCTCAAAATTGGGATGAACTCACAAGTGGGAAAATATCTTTTAAATTATTCATTCATCCTATGGTTCAAGCCATGATTTTGAAGCTTTTGCCCGAATGGTAATTCACGCTGTCTCTTCAAAATATTTGTATAAACTGCACCTTCATAATCTGAATACATCCCTGTCCGATGAAAGTTTTTCACACAATAGTCTTCAACTAAAACATAGATAGCGTATAAATTGGCAAAACTTCCTCTTGATTTTGAGCCTTTATTTGCAGATTTAGTCTTGATATTCAAATATAAAATTAGCTGGCTTTCGCTCAATATTTGATACCCCACCTCGCCAAACTTATCCTCTAAAATTTTCTTTATTACTTTTGTAAATTCATATTCCATTTTTATTATAGTTGTAAGTTTAGTGTTAGCTGCTGTGGCGAAAGTTCACCGGAGTTGACTTCAGACATCAGCTCCTCTTCACTATCGTCCGTGGTAATTTGCAACCTCCGCAATCCTATTTGTAGATACTTTTCTTGCAATTCTATGCCCATTGACTTTCTTTTAAGCTGCTTGGCAACAAATGATGTTGTAAAACTTCCCGAAAATAAATCTAATACAACGTCGCCCTCATTACTGCTTGCTTTGATAATTCTTTCTAACAACGATGTTGGTTTTTGGGTAGGATGATCCTCATACTCAGGCATACGATATCTAACTCTGGGAAACTCCCAGACATTACCTGGAACTTTTTCAGAATTATATACTGATGGTGTGGATTTGCGGTAATCAATTAGTTTTCTAACAGCTCCGGTTTTTGCCTCTACCAGAATATCTGAGGAATTAAATGTATAATTTCGTTTGTCTTTGACGCAATATAAAATTGGTTCGTACATAGAACCGTAATATTTTTTGGCTTGTACGCCCGAACTGTCATAATACCAGACTATTCGAGAAAGGATTGTTAAGCGATCGCGCAAATATAAATCAAAGTAGGGCATACTTTGAGTTGACGCCATCAGATACAAGCTGCCGTTATGCTTGAGCTTATTAATACATAAGTTCAACCAAGTATAACTCCATTCTAAATAATCGCTCTCAAATTCCCACTTGTCTTTAAAACCATTGAAGTCTTTGCCAATATTATAGGGAGGATCGGCAAAAATTAAATCAATTGAGTTGTCTTTAATTTCGCTCAAAAGCACTTATAACACATCTCCCAAGATGAGCTTGTGTCCGTCTAGTTCAAAAATTTTCATTGGGCCTAACCTTTTCCCCTCAATATGCGCTCTTCTCAGCTATAGTTGGATATTTACTATAGATATTCAATACAGTTCATACTTAAGCAAAGTACACGGAATCGACCCATTAAAAACAGGAATCCGGCGTGATGTTCTCAGCCCAACCTGTTTCCCTAACTCCTTATTTCCCGTCAAAATAAACGCATTCCAACCTTTAAAACGCTGCTTAAAAATATCACCTAACATTTTGTAAAGTTCTCCCAATTCCTGAGCATCCCCCAGCCGCTCTCCGTAGGGAGGATTGCAAATCAGAACGCCACTATCTGCTGGTGGTTCCAACTCGGATAACTCGGTTCGAGCAAAATTAATCTTACCTGAAAGACCTGCTTGTTGTGCATTAATGCGAGCTTGGGTTAACATATCAGAATCGCGATCGCACCCTGCAACTATTTGCTTAAGTTCCGGTAATTCGCTGTTTTCGGCTTCGGCCCACAATTTATCCCATAAAGGTTCGTCAAAATCCCGCCAAGTCATAAATCCAAACTTGTCTCGAAACAATCCCGGTGCAATATTTAAGGCTTTTAAACTGGCTTCTAAGGGCAAGGTTCCCGAACCGCACATTGGATCTAAAAACGGTAAATCTGGTGTCCATTCTGCCATCTCCAGTAAGGCAGCAGCGAGGGTTTCTTTGAGGGGAGCTAGCCCTACCGCCGGCCGATATCCGCGTCGGTGTAAACTGCCACCAGAACTGTCTAAACTTAAGATACCTCGATCGCGATGAATGTGAATATTAATCAATAAATCGGGATTTTCGACATCCACACTCGAACGCTTGTTGAATTGATGGCGCTGTTGGTCGGCGATCGCATTTTTGACCTGCAAAGCTGTAAAGTGAGTGTGATTTAACTTTTCGTTGCCACCCGTACAGTTGACTGCTAAAGTATTGTCAGCATCCAAATATTCATCCCAAGGGATTTTCTGTACTGCGCGGTAAAGCATATCCGAATCGTAGCAGCGGAATTCGGCGATCGGCATTAGCACTCGAAAAATTGTTCTCGACCACAGATTTACGCGGTACAATAAAGCGCGATCGCCCGCAAAGTAAACCCCTGTGAAATCTGGCTTGACATCCTGCGCTCCCAATTGTTCTAATTCTTGGGCGGCAATAGTTTCTAATCCGCGCGCAACTGTAGCAAAATATTGATTCATTAGATAATTGGGAATTGGGAATTGGGAATTGGGAATTGGGCATTGGGCATTGGGCATTGGGCATTGGGCATTGGGCATTGGGCATTGGGCATTGGGAATTAGAACTAACAAATAACTAATAACTAATAACTAATAACCAACAGTCAACAGATAACACACAACAGAGTTATAACTATAGTAGCTGGTTTTAATCCTAAGTCTCCCAAAAATTACTCTACCTTAAGGTAGATGCCTCGGTTCCCCAAAATTTCTAGCTTATAGGATAGCTTTGTCAACGAGCGATCGCACTCGTATCTCTTTACTTGCAGCGCCTGACACGGGGATACCCACCCGCCAAACCTTCAAAATCATGCTGTCACAGGATTTCACCTCTCACGACCGACTTGAGATCCAACTCCTGCGGATGACTTTTTCTGCCAGCTCTTGAAAATCTTTATTAATTACTTGCACAATTTATTGACTTCATGCTAGGCTGCTACTCAAAGCTTGAGATTGAACCCTCAACACAATTGTTAAGGAACATCTGAGCTAAATGGGTGTACTACATTTGGAGACATTTATGTCAAAGCAAATCAACGAAACGACTTTCAAGCAATCCCGCGCCAGCAAAATCCAAGTAGAAGTCAAGGAAATTGCCAAGCAGGTAACAGCTAAAAACATCTCTTCTCATTTGAATGTTGATGCTGATGGTAGCGATGTTAGCAACGAATAATTAAAAGTCTTTTCCCTTAGACTTAGCATCCTCAAGCAAGGAGTAATAGATTTTACTCTTTGCTTGCGCGATAACCGCATGGGCATTGCCCCTAAAAATTATTTTTTTCATAATTTATTGAGAAATATTATCATAAAGAATTATGCGATCGCTCGCCAACCTACTAGAACCATACAATCTCAAAGAATTTTTAGACCGTAACTGGACAACCAAAGCAGTTTCGATCCCCAGCGAAGGTAATAAAAATTTTGCACACCTATTTTCCTGGGAAAAGCTCAACTATATCCTGAACTTTCACGAACTAAAATATCCCGACATTCGCTTAGCAGTAGCAGGAAAAGTCCTCGATGAAAGCGAAAACGCTAATCTCATGAAATTATGCCAATCGGGAGCAACTTTAATTATCAATGAAGCACACAAACTCATTCCCGAAATCGCTCACTTTGCTGCGGAATTAAAATCAGACTTAGGCTATCCAAATCAAGTAAATGCCTACTGTTCCTGGCCGGAAAAACAAGGATTTTTCTCCCACTACGACACCCACGAAGTTTTTATCTTGCAAGTGGACGGAATCAAGCAGTGGTATGTATTTGAAGACACAATTAAGTATCCGCTGAAAGAGCAAAAATCTTCATCTTTTCCACCACCAGAAACCGCAGCATATTTAAGCTGCACTTTACATCCAGGAGATGTGCTTTACATACCGCGCGGACATTGGCATTATGCAGTTGCTTGCGAAGAACCATCGCTGCATTTAACATTAGGAATACACTGCAAAACCGGAATAGACTTTTTAGAATGGTTGGTTAGCGAATTGCGCGAACAATCAGAGTGGCGCCAAAGTTTACCGCTGCGAACAAACGCAGATTCGATTGAGGGAAATGTCAACAGTTTAATTGCCCAATTACACACCTACGCAAACAGTAAAAATCTTGCCGATGAGTATAGCAGTTATCTGGACAGTCTAGGAAAGCCAGTTGGTAAATATTCTTTGCCTCATCAAGCAGGATTCAACATTTTTCCCTACGGTGTCCAAACCAAGTTTAGAATTACCAAGTTTCAACGAGTGAGAATTCACGAATTATCTGACGGATGCGGATACAAAATAGTTGTTGCAGGTAAAGAAGTCTCTCTGAGGGGAGTAACGGATAAATTCATGGACAATTTATTCAGTACGGAGTTTTTTACTGGGGAGGATGTGATGGATTGGTTGCCCGATTATGATTGGGAAATAGATGTAGTGCCGCTTTTGTCGCAACTGGTAGTTGACGGAATTATTTTTGTTAGTTAAAACTAGAGAAGAACATGAGTTCTTATAAATGGGTTGTAAGAATAGAAATTTTAGACATATAGAAAGAGGTAAAGAATGATGGATAAGTTTTTTTGCGCTGATGCTTCTAAATGCGCTCAAGAAGATATTATTGGCAGCGGTAGCAATTACCAAACCTATGTATTGATTGAATGCTGCTTGCCTTGGGAATCTGAAGCATTTAATTCTAAACAAATTTCCCAAAATCTCAAGGATTTAGTCGAGGAAGTCAATCTATCCCACCAGAATATTAGATTTTTGTTGATAAATAACGATCGAACTAAATGTGCGAACCAGCGCAAGGTTTTGATTTATGACAACAAACACCAAGAACTTTTTGGGGGTTACGAAAAGCATGAATTTAATGCAGATAGCTTTGATAAAGTAGCGGGAATTGTCAAAAGCTATTTAGCTGGAGAAGTCCCGGATTGCGAGAGGGAAAGCAAGCAAACTAGAGATATTTTGGTTTGCACTCACGGCAATCACGATATGTGCTGTGCGAGATACGGCAATCCTTTTTATGCCCAAGCAACGGCTTTAGTTTCTAAGCTAGAATTGAATGATGTTCGCATCTGGAAATCCAGTCACTTTGGGGGACATCGCATGGCACCGACTGCGATCGATTTGCCTAATGGGAGATATTACGGAAATCTCGATCGCACTTCGTTCCAGTCAATCTTAACACGGACTGGCGATATCGAATGCTTGAATAAAGTTTATCGAGGTTGGGGAATTTTGCCAAACCCGATCCAAGTTTTGGAAAGAAAATTGATTTTGCTGTACGGGTGGGATTGGTTCAACTACAAAGTCGCCAGCAAAATACTCGATTTAGATCCAAAAAATGATGCTTTCTTAGCTGAAATTACCTTAGAAAAAGCTGACGGTACTTATACTTATCGCGCCGATTTGGTAAAAGATGAAACCAAAACTATTCGGCTTAAAGGTTCCTGCGGTGCTAAAAAAGAGTCGGAATTTGTCAAATATTCTGTAGAAAATCTCCATTTTTACTCAAAAAAGGAGGAGTTAAAGTTTGCAGTCTCTCCTTCTATTTCGATGCCAACATTAGTCGAGACTATTTGATCTAACCATAATAATGTGCCTGTTTGGAATTTGCTGGTGATTGAATTGCTAACTGCATAAATACGTGCGGGATTCCCAGGAATTCAAAGGGATTTTCTTGGGTAAATCCGAGTTTTTGGTAAAATTCAATGGCATTAATCCGAGACATAAGTCTCACTGTTTTGAGATTTTTTTCTTGAGCTTTTACTATTAAATTTTCAATCAATTTGGTGCCAATTCCCTGATTTTGAAATTCAGGAAGTACCGCAACATAGCTGATGCTTCCTAATTCTGGGGATAATTCTCGGAGTCTGGCTGAAGCAATAATTTTGCGATCGCACATTCCAACTAAATGCACAGCGCCATCCTCGTGATTGTCCCTTTCGCTGCCCTTTTCCATGCCTAGGGGCGATCGCAAAACCAGCCACCGCTGATCGAACATTTCTGCTAATTCTTGTTGGTTGTTGACTTCGCGAATGTCTAATTGTAGCATTTTTCGATTAGATTAAAGAGGTAGATTGCAATTTACCATTGGGTGGGGGCGGGTTTATTTAGATTGTCGATTATCGGCAATTATTGTTGGCGAACCCGTCCATACAAATCATGGGAAATATGGAGTCACAAACTGTCAGTAATACTGGTGAAATTAAACGCTTTCACGCGCACTCCTGGTACTACGCTGCTACCGTAACGTTTCACTTCGCTAAGGGCATCTACATCCCGCAACATATCAGGTAAAACTTGATTGAAACGTAGATTTTTAATCGGGTAAGCAATCTTGCCATCCTCAATCCAAAAAGTGCCATCACGAGTCATTCCTGTGACTTCCGATGTCTTGGGATTGACATAGTTGACATACCAAGCCCGACTAACTAGAATTCCTCGCTCCGTTTGAGCAATCAAATCTGCTAAACTTTGCTCTGAACCTGTCATTGCGATCGGGTAATAAGCACCTTTTGATTCTTTGCCTTTTTGCGCGGCCCAATACCGGGAATAAGACAAACTTTGAGGAACGCCATTTTTGATGATTTCCAAATAGTTATTGCTCAATCCATCGCCGAAAAAATTACCCGATCGCAATAAAGGATGTGCCCGATCGCGCTGTACTTGCACCAGAGGGCTGAAAAGTTGTTCACCAGCGCGGTTTCCAGCGGGTTTTCCGGTTTCATCGGCGATCGACATAAACGATCGCCCTTCATCCGCCGCCCTCGCATCCATACCCCAAATTACCCAGGGTAGCAAATCCGCAAAAGCAGCACCATCAAGGATTACAGGATAAATACCGGGAGTGATTTCGCGGGGGTTGCGGGATGCGATCGCCCGATCAACTATTTCTTGGGCCAATTGGGCGATCGACAGTTGACTAATACTCCAAGCTGTGCGTTCAGTCCAGCTAGAACCGTTGTCAATGCGGGCTGTAAAGCCGAAATTCGCCTCTGTAGAATGGTTACAGGCGCGGAGTCCGGTGCTTGAGGCGATCGCATACAACGACGCATCAACGCTCAATGTACCGGAAGCGTTAGCGCCTGCTGTGGATGCGATCGCACAAGCTTGTCGCACCATTTCCGCCCGTTCTAAAGGCGATGCAGCGGCCGTTGCTTCGTCAAATGCAGCCGGGGGCAAATCGTAGGTTTGAGGCGGTAACAGCGGCATCCATTCGGGGTCTGCGGGGGCAATTTTGGCTAATTCTTGCGATCGTTTGACTGTTTGGGCGATCGTATCTTCATCAAAATCTGTCACCGCAGCAGAGGCGCTTTTGTTACCGAAATAGCTAGTAACGTTCAGGCTAAATACAGTTTTGCTGATATTTTGGCTGATTTGATTTTCCGAGAATCGGGAAAGAGATTCTTCCCCAGTATAGAGACTGACAAATACGGCTTCGGCTTCGGATTGTTTGACTGCTTTTTCTACCAAAGATAAGGCTTGATCTTCACTTAAAATTGCGGGAGATGTTGTTAAAGTCATG
>JANMLZ010000187.1:0-13881 GCA_031372825.1 Cyanobacteria bacterium OTE_58_metabat_593
GTCGGCGGTCTGACGGGGACTGGCAACGGTCTAGTTAAGAGCCTAAGAGACAGGAAGAAGAAAGCATGAAGGTGTGGAAGAGAGCCCACCGAAATGCAACCTTTGAGAATCCCCGTCGATTTATCGCGGGGAGTACGTCAATTAAAGGTTGGCACAACAAAGCTTTGTTCTGCCTAACATATCAGGGAAAGTCAAAAGCATGGACGCCGAAGAACTCATCGCCAAATATGCAGCAGGAGAAAGAAACTTTACTGCCATCCTCCTTTGCGAGGCAAATCTCAGTAGGATCGATCTCAGCGGGGCTAATTTCAGCGAGGCAATCTTGAGCCTCACCAACATGAGCGGCACCAATCTGTCAAACGCCAACATGAGAAAAGCCAAACTCAATGTTGCTAGACTCAGTGGTGCCAATCTCCACAAAGCCAACCTCACCGGCGCTATCCTCAACGTCGCTAACTTGATTCGAGCCGACCTCAGCGAAGCCCAACTCGTGGAAGCTACACTGATCCGAGCCGAACTGATCAGAGCCGACCTCAGCGGTGCAAACTTGAGCGGGGCAAACCTCAGCGAAGCAGATTTGAGAGAAGCAACCCTTAGAGAAGCCAATTTAGAGCAAGCCGACCTGAGCGGAACTCACCTCAGAGGCGCTTCCCTGACAGCGGCTAACTTGGAACGGGCTAACTTGCACAGAGCCGACCTCAGCAGGGCAGACTTGCGAGGAGTCAATCTCTGCAATGCCGAACTCAGACAAGCTAATCTGTCTCAGGCCAACCTCAGCGGTGCTGACTTGCGAGGCGCTAATCTCCGGTGGGCTGACCTCAGCGGGGCGAACCTGACGGGTGCTGACCTCGATGAAGCGAGATTGAGCGGGGCCAACTTGTACGGGGCAAATTTGAGCAATGTCAATTTGTTGAACGCTACTCTGGTACACGCGGATTTGACTCAAGCGAATTTGATTCACGCTGATTGGGTAGGGGCAGATTTGACGGGGGCGGCGCTGACGGGGGCAAAAATTTACGCGGTGTCCAGGTTTGACCTGAAAGCAGATGATATAACCTGCGATTGGGTTGACCTAAGTCCTAATGGCGATCGCAGTCACATTCAGCGCTTTACCCCAGAAGAATCTCAACGGTTTTTTAATGCTACACCGCCGACAGTGCAAATTATTGTCGATCGACCCCTAGATCCCGACGCTAACTTTGTCCTCGCTGCTACCTACCGCCAAATTGCCGCTCAATACTCGGGTTTGAGCCATCCTCCGAGCATAGAAGTTAATTCGCGGCGCACGATCATCTCATTTAGAATAGACGAGGACGAGCAACTATTTCCCACAGCTTTCGTTGCCATTATTCCCTTTAGCGACGCGGCATTTACTCAAAAAAATCTCATTAGTTTGATCAAGATGATTCAACCCCAAAGTGGCAATAATCTGGGAGTCAGAGTCTCAAATCTGGTAGTGCAATTGAATGTGGCTCTGACCAAAACAATTAGAAAAATAGGGGAAATAAAAATCCAGCCGATTCGCCTCGATCGCGAATCGGGGTCGAGTTTTTTCCAATCGCCTACCCAAACTGTACTGTCTAACTCCAGCGCCGAAAGTTTAATGGTTCACTATCACCCAGACTTTGGCAGAAACTTGACAAATTTGCCGGGAGTCAACAAAACCTCGATTAATCCTGCAATTAAAGCCCAAAGATTCACAACTCCGCCGTTAAATACGGTGATTGAGTTTGTCAAAAGCTTCTATCAGCTCGGTGAGTAAATATAGCAGAAGGAAGTTCGGCAACGGATTACGTAACGGATGTAACGGATGTAACGGATGTCAATAAGAATATCGATGGGAAGAAGGAAGAATATCGATGTGGAAATGCAATTTTCCGCAATGACTTCAGCAATTAATAACCTCCTAATAACCTGGGGGTTGCTATAGGATAAATTAAGTTGAGATAATTTAGACTCATGCCACATAAAAGTTAGCAGATCGCCCTTTCAGTCAGGTAAAAAAAATGCAAGCTGAAGAACTTCTCAAACGATTTGAACTGGTCAAAAGATACGCAGAAGGCGACAGAGATTTCACAGGAATCAACCTGAATGAAGCTAATCTCAGCCGCATCAACCTCAGCCAATCAATTTTAAGGCGGGCTAGCTTATTTATCACCAACATCAGCGGCGCTAATTTGAGCGAATCTGACCTCAGTTTCGCTAACCTGAATGTGGCTAGACTCAGCAGCACCAATCTCTCGCGAGCAATCTTAAACGGGGCTACTCTCAACGTAGCAAACTTAGTGAGAGCAGATTTAACTGGAGCTCAATTAATCGGAGCATCCCTGATTAGAGGCGAATTAGTCCGCTGCGAACTGGTCAAAACTAACTTCAGTGGCGCCAACCTGACTGAAGCAGATTTAAGAGAGGTAAAACTGACGGAAGCTAACCTGTGCGGTGCTAATCTTTCCGGTGCAAATCTCAGAGGTGCTTCGGCTTTATCAGCTAACTTTACTGAAGCTAACTTGCACGGTGCCGATTTGACAAAAGCAGAACTTAACGGCGTCAATTTGAGCAATGCCGATCTGAGACAAGCTTCTTTGCAGCAGGTGAATCTTAGCGGTGCTAATTTGAGCGGTGCTAACCTCAAATGGGCTGATTTGAGCGGTGCTAATCTCAACGGTGCGGATCTGAGCGATGCTAAATTCAGCGGTGCTAACCTCAACGGAGCAGATTTAAGAAATACTAATTTAGCCAATGCTAGTTTGGTTCACGCTGATTTGACAGAAACCAATTTGATTAACGCAGATTGGGTAGGCGCTGATTTGACGGGGGCAACTTTAACAGGGGCAAAACTGTATTTGGTTCCCAGATTTGGCATCATCGCAGATGATATTACTTGCCAGTGGGTTGACATGAGCCCCGCAGGCGATCGCACTCAGATTCAAAAATTTAATTCGCCGTCAGAATCGAGAAGATTTTTAAATCAGACGCCTGGATTAGTCCAAATTGTGGTTGACGCGCTTTTAGACTACTCAGCAAACAGCATTTTAGCGACAGCTTACAGCGAAATAGCTCGGCATTACCGGGCAATGAGCTGTCCTCCCAATATTGAAGTCGGCTACCGCCGGACAACTCTCACTTTTAAATTTGATAGCGACGAGCATTTATTGGCAGCAGCTTTTTTAGCGATTCTTCCTTTTGATGACGCCTTAGCAACTCAGAAAAATATTGTGGCTATCTGCAAAAATATGGAAATTCAAGATTTGGAAAACAAACGGATAGTGCAGTTTTGTAAAGCATTGAATACAGCGAAGGAGAATTTAAATGAGGTGATAAAAATGCTGGAAATAACATTAAATGCCAATCAGCCAAGAAAGTTTTTTCAGTCACCTACCCAAACTATTTTAATTAGTTCGGGGCAGGAGATTTTGACCGTACAGTCTCACCCGAATTTTGGTCGTCGAGGTGGAAATCATCAGGAGAGTAAATTCAGTTTGCCGATCGGTCAAAAGGTAGTTGATTTTTTGGCAAGTTTTGATTATGTTGATTGAGCAATCTCAACCGCAAAATAGATTGATTGAGGTAGAAGTCCACAATTCGCTGCTTCGTTTCCTGCGATCGAACTCCGAGCCGCAGTGGCCACATCATTTGACAATGGCGCGTCTCGTGGCGCGGGCTTTGCGTTTGGGGCGCAGCGCTCTGATTCAAACAGGGCTTACCGCAGGAGTTTATCAACGGCGGTATCGAGTCAGTTATTTGATGCCGATTTTAATGTGGCCGGAGCCTGCGATCATAGTGGCGCCGACACGGACGATCGAGCATTTGAGAGCAGTGGAAATTCCCCGATTGCAAGAATGGCTGCAAACTGAGAGATCGTTAGCGAAGCCCGCCCCTACGGGGGCTGCGCCAACGAAGAGGATCGCCAGTTATGACCAAAATACCGATTTCCAAGGACTAATGCTAGCAGATCCGCAATCTTGGCTGGCGTCGCGCTTGGCGACTGATTCGCAACCACACAGCAAGATTCCGACAATTATCGATGGTGTGGATGACTTGGAATCTTGGACTCGCGAGCAATTGACGGCGAGTTTGCATCCGGGAGACTGGAATGACTTGATGCTGGCTGTACCCCAGGAAGCGGATGCAATCCTACAAGTGCGTGTACTGTTAACGCGGGCTTGTTTTCAGCATCCAGCGAAACCTGATGAGTGTTATTTGCTGGAAACCGCAGAGCAAAATATTTTGGTGGGGCTGTTTGAAAGGCTCGCATCTTCCGTGCTGATTCCGACGGCTTGGAGCAATTTTTGGCAACGCTGGGAAAGCAACGGAAAACTGAGGTGGGCACAGATTAATCGATCGGCTGGGTCTTTTTCACTGTACTGCGCGCCGATTCAGGTGGCGGATGTTTTGAGCAAAATTTGGGACGATCGGGCTGTGGTGTTGATTGGTGGGGCGGTGGATGTGGAACCGAAGGCGCCGATTTTTCGGGAAATGCTGGGACTTCCAGAATTGACTAGCGTTAAGTTTTCGCCCGATCGACAAAGCGAATTAATTCAACTGTACATTCCCAACTGGCTCCCACTGCCGAATACGCCGGAATTTCAGGGTGTTTTAATGGAAGAAATTCGGACTTTGCTGTTTATGAGTGCGTCGGTGGCGGGTTTAACTGTGCTGATAGTCGGTGATGTACCGCTGAAGGCTCGGCTGGCCGCCATTTTGGCTTCTGAGTTCGGTACTCGGGTGCAGGTAGAAAAGACTGATGTGGGCGAGAATACGATTTTGGTGACTGGGTGGGAGTTTTGGCGCCAACATCAGGGGGAATTGAGCGCGCCTCACTTACTGGCGATCGCCACTTTGCCGCTTCCTTCAATGGAAAATCCTTTGGTGACGGCGCGTGTGGCTTATTATAAGGAGCAGCGGAAGGATTGGTTTCGGTTGTATTTGTTGCCGGCGGCGTTGAATGAGTTGCAAAGGGCGATCGCGCCTGTGCGAGAAAGACAGGGCGTTGTGGCGATTTTTGACACGCGGGTGATTCACCGCAGTTATGGACAGCAATTTTTAGCAGCTTTGAGTCCGTTTGCGAGGATTGATTATTTGGATACGACTTGGTTGACGCAGGCTTGAGATCACCTGTTGGCCTATAATTTGGTTAGGTATTGTAATTGAAATTTCATTAGCAAATAAAGATTATGGGTGAATCTAAGCGTCGCAAAGAGGCGATCGGGGACAAGTTCGGACAAGAAGAGCGTATCTATCCCTGGCTGCCGATCACGAAAACCCAAAGCGCAGATTTTGTCAAGTGGACAAGTCGCGGAAGCTGGACGGGAATTAGTTTGTTGGTTGGTTGGTGGATTGTCGTGCGGTTTGTGGGCCCGGCGGCGGGCTGGTGGGTGGTTGATTGATACTAGGCTCGACAAATGCCTCTCTTCTGGGCATTGTGTCGAGTGCAACTCAATTTTTGGAAAAATTTTAGTTGCAAATTTGAACTTAGTATGTTATGTTTACTATCTACGGGCAATTAGCACAGTGGTAGCGCACTTCCTTCACACGGAAGGGGTCACAGGTTCAAATCCTGTATTGCCCATTAAATTTATTCTCTTAATAGTTCTGGCTCCTTTAGCATAAGTCTAGCTTACTGATTTATTATTAATTTAGTGAAGTAGATTCTTTGCAGTAGCATACTCAAAGTAGAAATTAAGGGAAGCTGTAGACATATACTTAGTTTGGTGTAATACTTTTTTGATTGATTTTTTCTCACTCAAATCATCTATTAGGATTAAAAATTGCGGAAGGCTAAGAAACCAACAGTCATAGAATGGAAACTGTTTGTGTCTTGGATTTAAATTTTTAAGGTGCTCATGTTGTTCTAAAAATTCAGGAAGCTTTTCATTAATTTTTGACCTATCAATAATTTCCGTAGCGTTTGGTGAATCAAGTGCATCAATACTACTTGTAGATAGCATTAGTTGTAGAAACTGATACAAGAAGTTGCGATCTTGAAATCCTCCAAAATCTAGTAGAGTAAGCGTAACTCTTTCAATAGAACGTCCATTAAGCTCTAATCTATATTTATTATTTGGTTCCTTGTTCGGTGCTGACGGGGCGACAGCCTTCGGTGTAAGTTCTAAATATCCTTCTGAGCGTATTATAATTTCGTGCCATCCAAGTTGAATCTGAGTCTTTAGAAGGCTACCGGCCAAATCAGCAAATATAGCAGCATCACATCCACCTTTAGCATTATTTGTTAATGCTTTCTTCTTGATTTCGATAAAGATGATAGTATCATCAGACTCAATAATAATATCGCATTCTCCGTTTTCCTTAGATGTTTGATATTTACTCCTGTCTACGAGATAATGGCCATAACTATACTTGATTTTTAGAGATTGTAATTGCTCTTTGACAAAGCTTTCAAGATAGTATCCCATTTGACGGTGAATATTAGGTGGTATTTTTATCTCATCTAATTTATACATAAGAGCTTCATAAAAAGCTGGAGAACACCAAGATCGATCCATCAATACATATTTATCTCTATCTAGTTTTAGCAAAGGCTTCAATAAAAAATTGTACTTTTTATCTCTAAAGTCAGTGGGTATTTTATATTCTGAATTAGCTTGATTATGAGAATGGCAATAAATGTCTAAAATTTCTTCAATTACTGTAGTATCTAAATCAGGTAATTTATCTTTAACTTGTTCTTTAGTAAATATAATTGGAGATAATTTATCAACATCTATGTTAAGTATTGCTTCAGCCACTAAAATTGCTTGTTCAGGAATCCATCCCAACTCTACTTGAATTTTATTAATATCATCTACATTAATTAAACTAAATAAACCTCTCAAAATTCTTGGTACATCTGAGGGACGTAGTTGATTTAAGCAAAATATACTGTCATATAAAGCGATTTCCTGCAAAAATTCTGATAAGTTGTCTAAGGTTTTAAAGTCTAGTTGGAAATAGTTATATGGTTGAACATCCAAAACAGATGTAAAAATTGTGGCTAATTTTACCATCCGTTCCCAATTTTCTTTTGGATTCGGTGATAAAATAGGAGATTTTTCCAAGTGTTTTACACATAAATTCAAAAGATAACCTATAGGTCTCTCAGGTTGTGTGTTTTCATGATTAAAGGCATTAAATCTACGCACTAAATGATATCTTCCTTGTTCTGGATCGTACAAGTGTTGTATTAGAGAAAATAAACGTTTTGCAATTTCCAGACCACCAATTAATTGAATATCACATTCAATAGCTCGTGCAATTTTTTCTTGTTCTGATTCTTCAATACAAATTTTGCCATCTTTCACTTCTAACTTATAACCATAATTTCTCAAAGCCTTAGCTGAAGAAGCAACCGAAAACTGTCTTGGAAACCATCTTTTAAAATATTTAATATCTAAACCATAATTTTCTCCGCATATAGCATTGTAATCCTTAACGTTACGAATAGCTACACGCCACTCTTCTTCAGACTCTAAAGGTAAAATTTGATCGTCCATCTTGATCTCGTCTAAAATCCTATTTAAAATACTTAAATATCGCTGTAAAGGCTGATCGTCTAGAATAGATCGTATAATTACTTGATCCCTTAATCTCCAAAGATATATTGCCTTTAATCCTCCTGGAATTAAAGATTTTTTAATTTGCTCGCTAAGATGATTTATTATTTTATCTCGTGAGAAAGAAGTAGTAGAGGGAATTCTATAATGGTTATATAAAAATCCAAGATCTTCTATATCATTATCGTTAAAACTTATACTAGAGTCTGTGGTGTCCACTAAATCTTTAAACTTTTGTTCTGATAACATTTTCACACCTAGGTTAATACTATTTGGATATTTTGCCGTTTCTCATACACATCATTGTACGCTCTAACGCCATTAATTGCGAGTTGTCGCTACTTTTCTACCATAAATCCCCGAAAATAGAATTGTTTACGGCTAAGTGATAATCTAATACTGATTCCCCATTATTCAGTTCAACTTGTCCTCCAATCCAGATTTGATCGATAGTTTCAGGTAGATCGATAGTTTGTATAATCTGACTTAAACTTTTAATTGAAAAAGTTAAGACGTTCGTATGTAACTCCAAAATTAAAATCTTGATACAATCGCCATATTTATCAAACTTAGGAGCTGCACGTTCAATGAGTTTACCTACTTGCGATTTTATTTGGGGCGATAAATCTCTTATTTCTTGTTCGCTATATAACTTAAATGGGTTTTTCAGGCTACAACAAATACCAGACTCAATAGGGGAATCCTCTCGGTCTATCTCTGGTATTCTGAAGAAGCTCCATAACGGTGATTCATCCGTGGCAATTCCTTCTGAATTCTTAATCCATACTTCATGCTCAATAACTGAGCTTGCTATTTCATTTGCCAACCTAATCACTTCTCTCTTATTAGTTGGCATATCTACATTATTAATCTCAAGCACATAAACATCGTCGGAAAAAGTTCTTATTACTTGATTTGTAAATGTCTTGGTAAGCTCATGCCAAAGTTGGTGATGTCTGATATGGTCTGAAGTCCATGAGAACGCCTTACGCTCAATTACCATCCGTGCATCGCCATCACGAAGTAGAATCTCCGGTTGTGGAGTTGTACGATTATCGTTTTCAGGAAAGGATTCTAGGATATAGTGTGTAGCATGAATGGAGTTATAAATATCTACAAAGTCTTTAAGATTCAACCACTCATTTTCATTGCTTGGGGGGAGACATCCAAAGGGGTATAACCAATCAATTTCATCCATGTATCAGCCTCTGTGTTCTTCTATACTTTAAGAGTGAGAGCCGGGAGAGTTGGTAGACGTTTCCAATGTTGGGCGCTTTGTAGAACAAAAGTAGTATACCGTATTGATTCCAATTACCTTCAGATTAAACGCCTTGCGAATATTCGACTCCGACAACTGCGCGTTTTTTCTACGCAACTCTTGCCTCAGTGTAGCCTCTAACCTCACCAATTGCAAGTCCGTCACCACTTGCCCGTTGCTAATCGTGGCAATTGTCGGGTGAGTCTCAACAATCTCCAATACCTTCCCCTCAAACCGCTGGCGATATTCCTCATCGATTATTAAATCGATCGTGAATTAGACAATATTCAACAATGCCAAAACAGCCGATCGCCCAAAACCCCCTTTTCTATATACTACACATATGCTACAATAACATTATAACTCGCGCCCCCGCCGGAGGTTCATTCATGGCAAATGCCAATATTCCTCAAAATTTCAACTTAATCATCCCCGCAGGAACCCAAATTGTGACCAAAATTGAGGTCAAAAATCCTGCAACTAACGAATCCTGGAAACAGGGATTAGTAGGTGTCATCGTTCAATCGCCCACGGACAATTCCCACGCATATCTAGTCAAACTTCCAGACGGAACAACAATCAGTCTGCGGCGACACGAACTCAGCATCCGCAAGCAGTTTCAGAGCGAAGGATTGGAGTTGGGAGGAGATTTTCTAGCAGAATACAACCTCTATAATTCTGTTATTTACCGCTGCATTGTTGGTTCGAGAGCTTACGGCCTTGATAACGAGCAATCTGATACAGACAGGCGCGGGATTTATCAGCCGCCGGCAATGCTTCATTGGTCGCTTTATGGCATTCCAGAACAATTGGAAAATCAGGAAAATCAGGAATGCTATTGGGAATTGCAAAAGTTTCTGATTTTGGCACTAAAAGCTAATCCAAATGTGTTGGAATGTTTGTACACGCCTTTGGTGGAAACAATTTCTTCCGTAGCACAAGAATTGCTGGAAATTCGGGAAATCTTCCTGTCTCAGTTGGTTTATCAAACTTACAATAGTTATGTTTTGTCTCAATTTAAAAAAATGGAGCAAGACTTGCGGAATACTGGGGAAGTGCGATCGAAGCACGCGATGCACTTGATTCGCTTGCTGCTGTCGGGAATTACGGTGCTGAAGGAGGGTTTTGTGCCTGTGCAGGTGCAGGATTATCGATCGCAATTGCTGTCTATCCGCAATCAGAAAATGTCCTGGGATGAGGTGAATCGCTGGCGGTTGGATTTGCATCGAGAGTTCGATCGCGCTTTTGCATCAACTTCCTTACCAGAACGTCCTAATTACGAGAAAGCTAATCAGTTTTTGATTAAAGCGCGCCGAAGTGCGATCGAAATCAGCGATTGAAATCGGGGCAACCACGGGGAGATTGCCCCTACCGCACCAACAAAGTCAGAGTACAGGGGGACTGAAGAGAAAAATGATAGAATACATTTCTAATTTAGCCAAAATTATTTCGGTTCGACCTTACCCGCTGCTGTTTGCGACTATCAGCGGTTCGCATTTATACGGCTTTCCTTCCCCAGATTCTGACTTCGATTTGCGGGGAGTTCATATTTTGCCATTACCAGAAGTAGTCGGATTAATTACAGGAGAAGAAACCATCGAAGTTTCTGAGATTCGCGAGGAATTGGAACTGGATTTAGTGACTCACGATATCAAGAAGTTTTTTGATTTGCTGTTGCGCCGCAATGGTTATGTTCTCGAACAACTGTATTCGCCACTAATAGTTTACACTACTCCCGAACATCGGGAATTAAAGGCGATCGCCTCTACTTGTATTACCAAGCATCACAGCCACCACTATCTCGGTTTTGCTCAAAATCAGTGGAAATTGTTTGAGAAAGAGCGCCCGCGCCGGGTGAAGCCGCTGCTGTATGTTTTTCGGGTGTTGCTGACAGGGATTCATTTGATGCAAACTGGGAAAATAGAGGCGAATTTGGTGAAGCTTAATGATGAATTCCAGTTGTCGTACATTCCCGATTTGATTGCGAGAAAGTTGGGCGGGGCGGAACAATCGGTGCTGGAAGATGCTGATATCGAGTTTTATCGACAAGAGTGCGATCGGCTGATTAAGCTATTGGAAGATGCGAGTAGTAACAGTCATTTGCCGTCAAATTCTGATGCAAAGGTTGCACTGAATGAATTATTGATTAAGGTGAGGATGGCATCTTTAAACTAAGCTGTTTTATTTGTAAATTGCAGGTGGAGGACGGGCAGGATGCCCATCCCACTCATGATTTGGAAATGTTTAATTAGTTGGTGGAGGACGGGCGGGACGCCCATCCCACAAGAATTAATTGGGGAGATTTTAATTAGTTGGTGGCGAGAGACTGTAATTGATGGCAATCGGTGCGAAGCATGGCATCAACCGTATCGCTTTTTTGATAAAATGAGATACAGTAAAAGTATTGTCCAAGCCTTGCACCATCAGAGGTAACAATGCAAATCACCTTGAGTCCAGATCAAACCCAAGTCCTTGAAGCTTTAGTAAAGTACGGTCAATATTCCTCTCTTGAAGAAGCAATTAACACAGCCTTGCTGTTATTAATTGACGACCTTACTTTATCCGATAGCAGCAATAACCCAAACTATTTAGCTTGGGTTGAAGAAACTCGGAAGAAAATCGATATAGCACGAGAACAGGCGCAACGCGGTGAGTTGCTCAATGCAGATGATGTATTAGCTCAACTTAGAGATAAGGTGAAAAAAGCTAGAGAAGTAATAGTATGAATCGCTTGCTAATTACAATCGAAGCTAGTCGAGATTTATCTGAAATTTCTGATTACTTTTTGGCGCAAAGTGTAGATACGGGCGATCGATTTGTAGAAACATTTGGTAAAAAATGTCAGTATCTAGCCGAGTATCCATATTTGGGGCGTTCCTATGCACAATTTGCTCCCAATTTACGTGGTATACCGTTGATGGGATACATAATTTTTTACCAAATAGTTGGTGATGGTATTGAGATTTTGCGAGTTATTAGCGGTTATCGTAACTTGCAGGATGTTTTCAATAATGATTGAGTATATTAGACTTCTTGCAAAAATAGTTAGGACGGGCTAGAAGCCCATCCCACAATTTTTTTTTTCTTGTGGGATGGGCTTCTAGCCCGTCCCAAAATTTGATTAAAAGGATTTTTGCAAGAGGTCTATTTAACTGGTTCCCAAGCAAGGCCTGGGAACGAGCAAGAGAAGCTTATTTCTCATACCTGCGCGGGGTGTACGCCCATACGCCTCCGTGTTTGCGGGGAATAATCCGAGTTTGACTGGAACCAACTATTACTAATGTTCTCATGTCTGCGTCTTCTGGTTTCAATTCGCCGAGGGTGCAAACGCGCACGGATTGGCCTGGCCTCCCGAGGTTTCGCCCTAGGATGACGGGGGTTTTAGGATCGCGAATTTGCAGCAAAAGCTCGATCGCCCTTGCGAATTGCCACTTCCGCTGTGTTGATATCGGATTGTAAAATGCGATCGCGAAATCTGCGATCGCCGCTGCTGAAATCCGCTGTTCTATGACTTCCCAGGGCTTGAGAATATCCGAGAGCGAAATCGCACAAAAATCGTGTCCGAGGGGTGCTCCGATCGCCGCAGCGGCCGCCTGCATGGCAGAAATACCCGGTGCTACCCGAATATCGATGCCTTGCCATTCGGGTTTGGCGTCAAAGTCGATCGCCTCAAACACCGCCGCCGCCATCGCAAAAATCCCCGGATCTCCCGACGAGACAACGGCCACGGATCTTCCCGATGCTGCTAAATCTAGGGCAAAACGGGCGCGATCGATCTCTTCGCGGTTGTCGGAATCGTGGCGCTGTTGCCCTTCCCGCAAGCTTCCGGCTAAGTCGAGATAAAACTTGTAACCCACCCAATCCGTTGCTTCCCTCAAAATTTCCTTGACTTCCGGGGACATCCACGCGGCGCCACCGGGCCCAGTACCAACGATCGCCAGTTTACCGCGAGGAACTCCGATCGCCCTTGCATCAATCGGTTCGGTAGCTTGGGCGATCGCACAATTGAGGCCTAAAGTGCGATCGTACCCGACTAATTGACTGTTTGCACCGGCTGCTGTCAGCGCGATTTGGGCGGCCTGATTTTCGATGATTTCAATTGAGTCTAATTCGACAAGTTCGGGGAGATTGAAGAAACGGGCGGGAACTTGAAAATATTCTGAAACTGCTTCAACTGCCGGATTTCCCATGTCATTTTTTAAGGCAAAAATTCCGGCAATTGAAGCTGCTGCTAAATTTGTTTTTTGCAATAATTGCTGAACGCAAGACACTGCTATTTCTGGATCGATATTCGATAGGTTTGTGAGGGAAATTGCCACAATTTGCGGATGGTAAACCAAACAGTTGGGCGTTGGCAAAACTGCTTTTTCGGTGACGCGGATGGTTAATTTGGCGTCGGGGGCGAGTGGCAAATTGCTCTCGGAAAGCCAGCTAGCTGAGCCTTCTAGGCGTACTTTCGCCCCTGCGAGCAAGTTTGAAATAAAAGTTTTGGCATCGTCTGGATTCGCCAAAGAATAGCCTTGGGGAGGACTTAGCAGCGCGGTGCGAAAGCGGATATCTCCGGTTGTGGTAATTGCAGCTTGCACGCCGAGGGCTGCGGCAATTTCTCTGGCTAAGTCGTTGACTCCGTGCAAACCGCCTAACAGGGGTACGACGGCGCTACCGTCTTCTGCTACTGCCAAAACTGGCGGTTCGGCGCGTTTGTCTGACAGCATGGGGGCGAGGCTGCGGATCAGAATTCCGGCGGCGCAAATCGCGATAATTGGGGTTTCTGCTGCGAATAATTCCCGCAGTGTTTCGCCGAAGTTGCTAAATGTGATGTTTGTGTCGAAAGTGCGATCGGCTAAACCGTAAATCTGGGAACCGGGAAAATGTGCGGAGATTTTTTGGGCGATCGGTAGGCTATTTTGACCTAAAATAATTATGGCGGGAGGAACTGGATTCACTGTTATAATTATGGCTGTGTTTGAATTGATTGAATCATTTTAATCTATTCTTAGGATCGCGAATTAAATAATTTACACATATTTGTGGGATGGGCGTCCCGCCCGTTCTTTCTGGACGGGCGGGACG
>JANMLZ010000178.1:0-4962 GCA_031372825.1 Cyanobacteria bacterium OTE_58_metabat_593
GGCGATGAAAAATTTTTCCGAAACCTACGCCAAACGCACCGATACTTACTTCTGTGTTGATCCTTCTGTCACCGCTGTAGTAATTGAAGGACTCGCGAAAAACAAAGACGAACTGGGTGCCCCCTTATGTCCCTGTCGCCACTACGAAGATAAAGAAGCAGAAGTAAAAGCTGCCTACTGGAATTGTCCCTGTATTCCTATGCGCGAACGTAAAGAATGTCACTGTATGCTGTTTTTGACACCAGACAATGATTTTGCCGGCCAACAGCAAGAAATCTCTATGGAGCAACTTCAAGAAACTAGAGCTACTATGTAGTATTGGGTAGCATGAATAGTAGGGTGCGTCAAAAATCCCAACGCTTATTTATCAATCCATAAATTTGTCTAACGCACCCTACAAACATGATTTGGTATGAATGATGACTCTGATAATAACTAAGGTTGACTCGAATCAATGGAATTAACGATCTATTAATCGGATTTTGTTAACGATCGAATTTTGATCGATAGCTTACGTTCGGTCAGACATTCTGCACGATTAACCTGCAATAAACGCACAGTGACTCGACCGATCGCAGTTAGAGGTTCGATTGTACCACTTTCAGTTTGAATTTGAAAATGGTCTTCCCAGCGCTCTTTTCGAGGATTGTAAAGTCGAACCACTTCACCTGTTTCTGGATCTGTCGAGGCAATGTCACTTCCTTTATTTTTGTTACAAATTGAGCAAGACAAAGCCAGATTACTTTCAACTGTTTCGCCGCTGTGTTTTTCTGCAATGATATGGTCTATTTGATGAGACGAGAGGGCGAGTGTTTCTGGGATTAAACAATATTCGCAGTATCCGTTGGCGCGATCGCATACCATTCGTCGCAGACTAGCTGAAACGTAGGTTTTACTCATGCTGCCTCGCTGAGTTTCAGCAGGGCTTGTGCTTTAGCAATGCGTACTAAATGTTCGACAAATTCGTATTGCTGCCACAGGCGCTGCTCGATCGGCGTGAGTCCTTCCGTGCGGTTTTTATCTAATAAAGTATCGATTTCAGCTTGAAGAACGTCGGACAAACGCAGGGCTAATATTTCTTCTGGCGATGGTAAACTTGCTATAAATTCTAAGATTTGCGTGAGTCCAGAAAGTCCGTTTGAAGGATTGGCTTCGACTTCCCTCAATCCCAGCATCAAAATCTGTGGTAACTCATCTTTGAGAGGATCTAGCCGCAGTGCTAGTTCGTCGGGAATTTGAAGGGTAATTGTTGCCATTTTTTTTACTCACTGACGCTCTTATCTAATCGTAGCACAATAGACGATGGGAATTAGAATTCTAATGATTATTAAGAAGATTTTGGGTATTCCTGAAGTGTAAATGTCTGTTGGCTACCTTACCACGCGATCGCAGTAAATCGACCATTGCGATCGGGAAGTTTTCATTCGAGTAAAACTTTAGCATTTGTTAGTTACTTATTTTCAGCAAGCCACAGCTCGATTTCTTCTCGATTGCTTTCGTAATAGTTCGTCACCGCTTGCAAATCTTGAACGGTGAGTCCTGGATAATTATAGAGAAGTTCGGCTTCAGTTGCGCCCTGTTGTTGATAAGCAACAATCGTCCAGACGGGAATGCGGGTATCGCGAATTCGCGCTGCACCGCCACAAATTCCGGGAGTTTTGTGAATCGGATGCTGAAGTGTTTGGACGAATCTCAGGGTTGCTGCGAGCAAGTCATCAGGCAGTGTTTCAATGGTTTGGAGAAGTTGTTCTTTGATAGTCATAATCGATCGCCAAAATCTACAATAGTTGCGGGCTTTTTCGTTAGTTCTAGAATTTGCCAAAGCAATTCTGGCAATCAATTTTGCAAAGGTTCTAGACGTTGAGCCAATTCGTCGGGAATTTGAAGGGTAATTGTTGCCATTTTTTTTACTCACTGACGCTCTTATCTAATCGTAGCACAATAGACGATGGGAATTATAATTATACAGTGTCGTTATTGGATAGCGGTGGAATCTCAGCAGCAGTTAAAGTCACGATTTTACCATCACGCCAGATTCTAATTGATTGTCCTAGTCTGCGGTGTTTTTCAATTGCTTCGGCGATGGCTGCTTTCACACCTGCGTCAATGCGATCGGATAATTTTACAAGTTGTGGTTCAGTCATTTTACTAATTTATAATGCGATTCCAAGTTTCACTGTCAGAGATGAGGGTTCCGTCTTCTGCACTACCTTCGGCAATTAGTCGGATAGTATCTCTAGAATTATCATAGACTATCCAGCGATCGCACAATGGCAAATATAATGAAGTTAAGTTTGTGCGTCCGCGATCGTATCGCCTGCGGATGACATCTTCTGGAATATAATGTCCGCCACTTTCCACCCGTTGTTGTACCCGTTCAATTGCCATTTCTGGAGATTGTAACCAGAAGTAAATCAGGTTGATTGTGTAGCCTTTAGTTTTACAGTTTCTCAAGAATCGAGCAAAGTTCCGAGCTGCTAAAGTTGTCTCGAAGGCAAAATCAGTGCCAGAGTCTGATAAAGTCCGTAATCTTTGTATCATTAAGCGTCCTGCGAGGATGGCGACTGACTCTGGATTGAATTGGGACATTCCGGCGGCGATCGCATCTGCATTGACATATTCAAAGCATTCTAAAAAATTGGGTAACAATCTCAGGGAAACTGTAGTTTTGCCTGAACCGTTAGGGCCGCCAATAATGTAAATATTTGGCATAATTGCGTTTCAACTGAATTGTGGCAAAACTTTAGTTAGAATTGTTATCGTTGATGTCTAGATTTTCTATTGACAATTCTGAATC
Source organism: Cyanobacteria bacterium OTE_58_metabat_593 (assembly GCA_031372825.1). GTDB lineage: Bacteria > Cyanobacteriota > Cyanobacteriia > Cyanobacteriales > Microcoleaceae > Microcoleus. The sequence goes on from JANMLZ010000178.1 coordinate 2,798, forward strand.
TGGTGAGGTGGGTATTCGCAGGTTTATAAAAAATACTATTTGATTTTTATCTATATTTATATTCGTTACATTAACAACACAATCTTGCGGTAATAAATCTTTGACTGGGAATTTAGCAGACGACTGAGTTTTATATCCAGCATCCTCAAGCCATTCAGCAATATTTCTCCAATTTTCAATCTTTTCAATGCCTTTACCCACAAAGCCTTTAACGTATCTATAAATAGTGGCACACAGGTCAGTTTCCACACCTTTGGGATTCTTTTGCAGCTTTTCGGCAATTTCAGCGGGACTGTTGCCACAAAGCAACCCCCGCAAGTGCAGCTTTTCTACGGGGGTGAGAGGCTTTCCCTTAACGGCGGCCAAGTCTGCGTACAGAGTTTTTAGATCCCAGCGGCTTTCTGCTTCGACGAAGCGATCGTTTGTGGATGCCATAAATAGGTGTGTGTGAAGTTCCTGATGGAAGTCTAACATAATTACTGATGTATATCAGTTTACGAGCAGTGTTATTTAGCTTAATATACTTGAAAGCTCAACTGTAAGTGGTGCAATTTACAAGTCAAAAAGTTTGTGGCTGGGCTTTTGAGTGATTACTGATGGCAGTTAGCGACCTGACAGGGGAGTAGGGCTGAATTTTGGTAAATTTCTCGCTTTGACTCTAGTTTCGGGTGCTGCTGGTAATTTTTTTAATTTATTTTCTGGGTTTTGCATAATTTTGTGGATGCGGCCCTGATATATAAACAGGAGGCTGTAGCAGGTCTTCTTGGGAATCTGTGCGATCGCTGCGAAAGCTTTGCTATGCAAGACTTTTGCTGGGTCATAGAATCTTGGAAGTTTATCGGTAGCTAAGGCTATTTATTAACTTTTGTAAAGAATTCGGTAACTTTTGCATAAAAGTTAGAGTTCTAGCCTGATAGAGAAATAGAGGGTTGCAAGCGACTTGCGGGCGATCGACTTCGATAGGGCGATCGTCCGATAGACAAATACAGACTAACAAGTCATTTTTTCAGATACATCGAGATCCAAACAAAAGGAAAAACAATGCGCTTAATATTCTTAGGCCCTCCAGGGGCAGGAAAAGGAACACAAGCCAGTATTTTGGCAGAGAATCTAGGAATACTCCACATATCAACCGGCGAGTTATTGAGGAAAGAGCGCAAAGATAAAACGAAACGCGGTGTCGAGGCGCAGTCATACATCGATCGAGGCGCATTAGTTCCCGATCGGGTAGTCATGGAAATAGTACATGAACAACTGACTAAGCCAGAAGCTAAGAAGGGGTGGATTTTAGATGGATTTCCTCGAAACGTTTCTCAGGCTGGTGTCTTAGATGGATTATTGATGGGAATGGCTCAACAAACTTATAACTGTGTGATTAGTTTTGAGGTGCCGGAGAACGTTTTAATCGAACGACTGAAAAAACGGGGGCGCACGGACGATACGCTAGAAGTGTTGCGTAATCGTTTAAAAAGTTATCACGAAGAAACTGCTCCTTTGATCGACTTCTATAGCGATCGAAAAAAGTTAGAAATTATCAATGGTTTTATGTCGAGGGAATCAGTCGCGAGTGCGCTGAAAGAAGTTGTAGATGATCAGAAAAAAAACATTTAGAACTTCCGCAATAGCTTCCTTTCAGTTCCCCCCTTGAAAAGGGGGACTATGAGGTATCTAATCTTTAGAGTTTAAACGCAAACTTCTGACATTTAACCTTAGTCTTGTACGAATAACAACTCAAAAAATATGTCCTACAACTACAATGATAGACCGAACGAAGAGCCTAGTCTTAATTTTGAGCTTTATGCAAAAGAGCTAGGTAAGATAGCTGTAAAAGCCACAACCGGCAATGAAGGGGCATTTACAGTAGGAATCTTTGGCTCATGGGGAAGTGGAAAAACAACTCTCATGCGTTGTATCGAAAGAAAATTTGAAAACCATACTGAAAATTTCGGAGTAGAAGAGTTTAAGTCTCACTTGCACAATTTTGATAAAGCTAACTTTAAAACTATTTGGTTTAATCCTTGGAAGGGTAGTGTTTTTTTGTAAAGGACAGAGGAAAACAATCTCTCTGATTATCCAATCCCCATTTTTTTTCTGATTTGTTGGTTGTATTCGTGGATGAAGTTCCAAATTGCCCCAATATGATTCTCTAGTTTCTTTGAGAATGA
>JANMLZ010000198.1:0-12412 GCA_031372825.1 Cyanobacteria bacterium OTE_58_metabat_593
AATGGCCAATCAAATTGAAGATTTGAGTGAGTTGCTTTTTAATTTATCTAGTTCAGATAAACCTGTTAAGTGCCTTGCATAATTTCGGTCAATAGCCTTCATAGCCTTGATTTAACCTCTCGACAATTAATCCACCCTGCTTAAAAAGGGGGGACAGGGGGGGTCAAAGTCCCCCTACAACCAGGGGGATGCGAGGGGGATCTCCGGCGCATAAATAGTGTTAAGTGAACCGTATTGCTGTATAACCCAGATCGATTTTTCCTTTTCCTATTGCTTCTAAAATTGCCGGCCCTGCGACAAATTTCGTCCATTCTACAGACCACCCATTTCTGCTAAACGGGTTTCCAAAGAGCCTTTAGCTTTGAGATAAAACATCGCTCCTAAGCGATGATGGCCGATTCTGACAACTTTTGTTAAAGTTGAGGGTGCATTTTGGTTTTTTGCTGTAGAGTTATTTATGAGCTCTGACTTGCAACTTGCCACAGCTAAGCTCAAGCAAACAACTAGCATAAATAGCAGCGAATATCCCCAAGCAAAATGCCGTCTAATATTTGGATATAAAAATGATAATTGAAACCTCGTCTCTTTGTGGCTCATAAAATTTCGTAAAAGTAGGTTTTCCAGGATTGAAATGTTTCCGACTTTTTTGAGAGAATTTATATTACGTCTGCTTACTTCCTACTGTTAAAAGATATCGAATTAAATATAAACTTTGGGCTGACAGTCCCTGAAATTAGCCGCAACATTAAGCTATATTATAGCTAATTTTTATTAAATGATAGGTGCTATGGCTGACTCTATTGCTCGCCTCTTGGAAGAATACACGATCGCACGATCGCACGAAGTTTTAATCGTGAAAGCCGAAATTGACGGCGAATTTGATGAAATTGCTATTTTTAAAGGCTTTTCTAGTTCTTTGGTACGATCGACCGCGAGCGATCCAGATGTACCCGTTTTGCCAGAGGGAGCAAAGATTGTTAGTGTCGATCGGCTCCACAGCCCCTACAACCCAAATAACCCCCGCTATCTTCAGCAGGGGCTATCTTGGGAAACAATGCGATCGCTACTCTCCGAGGCCGGAGTTTAGCTCTGGCAGTAGGGACAAAACCATGTTTATCGGTGTCAACTTAAGCCTGAAACCATCTCTAAATCAGGGTTGTAGCCGAGTCTAGATCCCCCTAAATCCCCCTGGTTGTAGGGGGACTTTCACCCCCCCTGTCCCCCCCTTAAGAAGGGGGGCTAGGGGGGATCTAGACTCGGGCATAAACGAGAGATACATCAGGTTTTCAGTCTTAACTTGACACCAATTAACAATGCTGTGTCCCTACCCTTAGCGCTAGAGCGTGCCGCCAGCAGCCATGAAACGAGCTCTCGTACGTTTGATTGCTTGCTTGGCTTGAATTTGCTCTTGCAAAGTGCCGCTCTCGGACTTTTGCAAACGAGTTTGTGCTTCAGTGTAAGCAGCACGAGCAACTTCTTTATCAATGGTTTCGCCTTTTTCGGCGCCGTTGACAAGAATAGTAACTTTGTTTTCTTGAATTTCTGCAAAGCCGCCCATCAAAGCGATCGACACCCATTCCTTACCAGGACGGACGCGCATCACTCCGGTATCCAAAGCTGTCAACATCGGAGCGTGACCGCTCAAGATACCCAATTGGCCTGTGGTGCTCGGCAGAATTACTTCTTCAGCATTAGAATCCCAAACAGTTTTGTCTGGGGCAACTACGCGCACAGTTAATGTCATAAATAGCGAATTGGGAATTGGGAATTGAGAATTGGGAATTGGGAATTGGGAATTGATAATTGGGAATTGATAATTAGTTATTTGTTAGTTCCAATAACTCATTACCTATCACCCATTACCCATTACCAATTACCAATTCCCCATTCCCTACTTTCTACTTAGCGTCAGCCTTCATTTTTTCAGCTTTGGCGATCGCCTCGTTAATGTCGCCGACGAGATAGAACGCTTGTTCTGGTAAATCGTCGAGTTCACCACCAAGAATCATCTGGAAGCCCTTAATGGTATCTGCCAGCTTGACGTACTTGCCGGGGGAACCTGTGAATACTTCTGCCACAAAGAACGGTTGAGACAAGAACCGTTCAATTTTGCGAGCACGAGACACAGTTAAGCGGTCATCTTCTGACAGCTCGTCCAAACCCAAAATCGCAATAATGTCTTGCAATTCCTTGTAGCGCTGCAAAATAGACTGCACCTGACGCGCAACACCGTAGTGTTCTGCGCCTACAATGCTAATTTGCAACATTGTGGAGGTAGATTCCAGGGGATCAACAGCCGGATAAATACCCTTCGCAGCCAAACCGCGAGACAACAAAGTTGTAGCGTCCAAGTGAGCAAAAGTCGTAGCCGGCGCTGGATCAGTGAAGTCATCCGCAGGTACGTACACAGCTTGAACCGAAGTAATCGAACCTTCGGTAGTAGAGGTAATCCGTTCTTGCAAGTCGCCCATGTCTGTACCGAGAGTCGGCTGATATCCCACAGCCGAAGGCATCCGACCCAACAGAGCCGATACCTCAGAACCCGCTTGTACGAAACGGAAGATGTTGTCAATGAACAAGAGTACGTCTTGCTTGCTGACATCGCGGAAGTATTCGGCCATCGCCAGAGCCGACAGGCCCACGCGCATCCGAGCACCAGGTGGCTCGTTCATTTGACCGTATACTAGGGCAATTTTCGATTTGCTGCGGTCTTTTTCGTCAATAACCCCAGACTCGATCATTTCCTTGTAAAGGTCATTACCTTCACGGGTGCGCTCGCCCACACCGCCAAACACGGACACGCCGCCGTGAGCCTTGGCGATGTTGTTCACGAGTTCCATCATGATCACGGTTTTGCCGACGCCTGCGCCGCCGAACAAACCGATTTTGCCACCGCGACGGTAGGGAGCCAGGAGGTCGATGACCTTGATCCCTGTTTCAAACACCGAAGGCTTGGTTTCTAGTTCGGTGAAAGCCGGCGGCTGGCGATGGATGGGCATACTTTCGGTAGTATCGACCGGGCCGAGGTTGTCTACGGGTTCGCCGATGACATTAAAAATTCGGCCCAGAGTTGGGATACCAACGGGAACTTGGATCGCTTTCCCGGTATCTACTACTTCCATACCGCGCATTAAGCCGTCGGTGGTACTCATGGAAACTGCACGCACTTGGCTGTCTCCGAGCAGTTGCTGAACTTCGCAGGTAACAGAAATGTCTTGACCTGCTTCGTTTTTGCCGGCGATCGTAATAGCGTTATAGATTTGGGGCAGTTTGCCGCCTGGGAATTTTACGTCTACAACTGGCCCGATGATTTGGGTGATGTAGCCTACGTTCGTTTTTACTGCGGTTGATACCATAAATAGTGCCTTTGTTAGGATGCTATTTTTCCCGTTGTGGAAAAAGTCTTAACATTTAGAAATGCTATGTTTCAGAGTACCACTGAACAGACGCACTATTTAGATTTGTATGGAGTGGTTAAGACTCATTTTTCTGGTTGCTGCGATCGCTTTTTTTTCGATCGAGCCGCTGCCGCCGCCCCGATCCCCAGCATAGTGCCGAATACTGTGATTGGTTCGGGGACTAACTCAGCCGACACGGTGGGTTTGGGAACGTCGCGCACTCCCTGAGCCTGAGCCGTCAGGCTAAAGTTTTGAAAGTCAACATCATCTCCTTTTCCGCCATCGTCAAAGGAAATGTTTGTACCCTTAGTGAGTTGGGCCATTGTCACAGATTGAAACTGCTCTGGGCCCTTGCCACCGTTGACACTGCCAAATGGAGCTGTGGAGTCCTTGTTTAGGCTGAAGTCGCCAAAGACGGCCTGCTGGCATCCAGTCGTCATACAGTCAGTTCTGCGGAACTTACTTTCGGCAGCAAACCAGGCGCTGCTGTTCATAAAGGTGCTGCTGGAGACATATTGCTCGAAGGGCTTGCCACTGCCGAGGTCGCTCCAGAGTAGGAGGGCGTAAGTTTCGTCCTTAAGAAAGGTAAAGGTTTGACTGAGGTCGCCGTTTTTGGAGGTGACAGAGTTGCCGAAGGTTCCTTGCCAGTTTTTGTCGGAGCCGTTATCTGAGACTTGAGTTTCCTTAAACAGATTGGATATGTTGCTGTAGCCCGCGTTTTTTGGCAGGGCTTGGGCTACCCACAAGCTGGACTGGTATAGTCCCTGAGATTGATCGAATGTAAAGTTTATACTTGTGTCTTCATCGAACTGGATGCCGCTCGTGCCAAACATGAAAGCTCGGACGGGGGTGCAGATGCTGAGCAAGATTGTGGTTGCCAAGCTAGCGACTGTAAAAGATGTTTTTTTGACTAGCGTTAAGGTAGTCATAACCCTGATTCCTCCAATATTGTTAGGTAGTAAGGCAGGAAATGCCATGTTGTTGTGACGGGAATAGACGATCGCGATGCGATCTGAACGGACGATCGTCAAAGCTGCAAAAGAAACTCTACAGAAGTGACTCTACAAACCGATATCACCGGGAGTGTGTCATGAGAGTAAATGAGTGCTTGTTGTTCTAGGACTTTTCACTGACACCTACAGTGCCACACTCTAATCTGTAACAGCAAGATTTTTACCCAGTCTAGATTTCCAAGTTACTACATTTATTTGTCTCGGTAAGGGTCTCAATCTGACTGCAAGACTTGCAAATATTAGGTTTCATCAAAAATACATAAATTTTTTTACTCAATATTTATGAAGTTTTGGTAAAGATAATCAAAAAAGTATAAAGTTTCTGAGATCAATTTGGCTGTTGGGCAAGTTACTCCTACTAGCGGGCTTGCCAGTGCCGATCGCAGGGATGCCCAGATGATCCGGTGGCTGCGAGTAGGGATTTGAGGAGTAATTTGCCACTCTAAGTAGGGACTGAGGCAAGGCCTCTCGTACCTACTGTATTCACGCGATCGATACTTACGCATTTTTAACTAAGTATCATCAGTCAGTTGCCCCCCAGCAGCGAACCACCGCCAACACTTAACCCTAATTCTCGCTTAGTTCTGGGATCTGTCCCGTCGCCCGATCGACTTTTTGAAGGTAACGACATACAGAAAACAGTCTGGGGAATCGAACAAATCAGGAATCAATAATTTGGAGAATACCAGAGGGTAAAAGCCAACCTCCCAGACCCAAAAATCATGATTTCGACATTCCAACAAACTATAAGAAATATCGAACAGCAAACCAGCAAGCGGTCTGGTATTATCTAGATAATTTCGCGAGTCGAACAATTAGAACTAATCTTAGTTCCTCCCGTGGGGCCGCCGATTCACTACAGCTTCCCCGAAGCCAACAGAGCAGCTCTTTTCCCCACCCACAACAAAACCAAGATTTTTCTCATCCTTACTACTGGAGCAGTTTCACCCTAATCGGAAGTCCTTGGTAAGCTGCGATATTTTAGCTCGTGTTGAGTAAAATTAACCATTCTAGGTTGGTAGTGAGGAATGCAAGTCCCAGATAATTTTATGAGGACTGGCATTCCTCACTACCAACAGGTTTTATTATATGCAATTAATTAAATTTGAGACTTTAAATACAACCCCGCAGATGAATCTGGGGGGCTTGAACTAACGTCCAAACTTTTTTTCTCACCGCGACTCGTGTCGGGGGATTGTATCCGTCTTTCGGTCAAAGCGAGTCAACAATCATCTTTAACCAACAGACGCTCTATCTAGAGTTGAGCTGTCTCGGATTTGCGGCCGCAGTTCCGTAATTGACTCGACAACCGATGTTGAACAAACTCGAACTGCACTCCAGAGGGACAATTTGCTGGTCGAGGAGGGCGCTGCAACTGACATACTCGTCGTTATTAGTATCTCTTACCATACATTCGATCGGGTTAGCACCCGATCGCCCCGACCAACTCTTCATACCGACGACTGCAATGATATGCTGCCAGTAGAAAGCAAATAGCAAAACTCCAAACAGTACAACAACTGCTAATCCTGCTTTCAACTTCCAACTATTTAGGACGTTTCCCAAACTGTTTTTCACGTTTTCCACCGCCGAAATAGAACTTTCGGTGGTTGTTTCTGGAGTAGTCAAGTTTGTTTGTGTTTGTTCTGCTGGAATTTCCGACATAATATATCTCCTATGATGGCTGGGATTTGCCTGGGCTTGCAGTTCCGAGCGATCGCAACTGCAAACTCTATTAAATTTTAGCAAAACTAGCCTGTCCCGACAACCGATTGAGCAGCGTGGCTACTTAAGTATGTACATTGACGAAGTGCGAACGCGATTTCTATGCCTTTTGAGGTATTGCGGAATTCGCGTTAGCGTTAGCAAAGCGATCCGAAGGAAAGCGATCCGTTCGCCGAAGGCGTTCCCGAAGGGTAGGAAAGCCCGCCCCTACGGGGGCTACGCCAACGAAGAGGATCGGATATTTTGGGCCTACCGCACTAAATTTGTTGGCGATGTCTTTTGAAAACGGCTGAATGAATCAGCTTGTTTTTTGAACCGCATAGGCCGCAGAGGCCGCAGAGAAAGAGCAAAGAGAGATATCTTGACTTTCACCAATCATTTATGGTTTCGATAGCAGTTCCAATAACTCAGCCTCCGAAAGTAGTTCGATTCCCAAAGATTGAGCCTTTTCTAACTTAGAACCCGCATCTTCTCCTACAACGACATAATCAGTTTTAGCACTGACAGAATTAGTTACTTTACCTCCAGCTTTTTGAATCAAATCTTTAGCTTCATCTCGTTTGAGAGTGGGTAAAGTTCCCGTCAGCACAAAGGTTTTGCCTGCAAGTTCTAAATTTTGGTCTGCTGGATTCGGAGTTTTAACTTCGGACTGCAATTGCAATCCCGCAGTTTTCAACCGTGCAATTAAACTTTGATTTGCCGGAACTCGAAACCACTGAGAAACCGATTGAGCAATTTCCGGCCCGATGCCGTAAACGCCCTCAATCGCTGCCGCCGATACCGTTGCTAACTCTTCCACTGCAAACCTTTCTGTCAGCAATTGCGCGTTGACTGTGCCGACGTGGCGAATGCCCAAGCCGTAAAGTACGCGGGAATAAGGTTGATTTTTCGATTGGGCGATCGCACTTACCAACTTTTCTGCTAACTTTTTGCCCATCCGTTCCAAACCCATCAATCTTTCGGAAGTCAAATCGTACAAATCCGCCGCAGAATTGAGCAGATTGCTATCAACCATCTGCTGCACTAACTTTTCGCCAACACCGTTAATATCCAGAGCATCCCGGCTGCAAAAATGAATCAGGGAACCCCTCAAAATCGCCGGACAAGACGTATTGATACAGCGGGTAACGGCCTCCCCTTTTTCCCGAACCACAGGCTGCGCGCATTCGGGACAACAGCTAGGCATTTGAAAAAGTTGAGCATTTTGGGGGCGAAGTTCCGGCAAAACTCGCACAACTTCTGGTATAATCTCCCCAGCTTTTCGGACAATTACAGTATCGCCAAGATGGAGATTTAGCTCGGAAAGCCGATCGCCATTATGCAGCGAAGCCCGCGAAACCGTCGTCCCCGCCAACTGCACCGGTTTTAGTTCCGCCACAGGCGTCAAAGCCCCGGTTCTGCCTACCTGTACGGTGACTGCTTCCACAATTGTAGGGACTTCTTGTGCCGGATACTTAAGGGCGATCGCCCAACGCGGAAATCTCTGAGTAAAACCCAACTGTTTTTGCAGCAAAACCGAATTAATCTTAACAACAACCCCATCCGTCATGTAAGGCAAATTTCGCCGTTCAGTATCCCAATATTCGTAATAGTCCCGCACCTCATCCAAAGAATAGCAAATCTTGCGATTCGGATTCACCTTAAACCCCATCGTTCGCAACAACTCCAACGATTCCCACTGCGTTTTCTGCTCATTCCCAGAGGGCGGGCACGGGGGCACCGCCCCTACGGGTTCCTGAAAATGCAGAGTATAAGCAAAGAAATCTAACTTTCGCTTATCCACAACTTTAGAATCCAACTGTCGCAGCGTACCCGCCGCCGCATTGCGAGGATTAGCAAACAATTGTTCCCCAGCTTTTTCGCGTTCCCGATTAATTTCCTCAAACACAGCTAAGGACAAGAAAGCCTCTCCCCGCACTTCTACAATCGGCGGCGGATTATCTAAATTAAGCTTCAGAGGAATCGAGCGAATTGTCTTGACATTTTGAGTAATTTCCTCTCCACTAACGCCATCTCCCCGCGTCGCCCCGCGAACTAAAACCCCATTTTTATAGGTTAACGCTAAAGCAGAACCGTCAATTTTTAACTCACAAACATAGGAAACCCCCCCCTGCCAGGGCGGGCACGGGGGCACCGCCCCTACCACGGGGGGAGTAATTTCCCCGTTTTCGTCATTGCTAAGGCGAGATGTTATTCCATCTTGTCCCCCCCCTTGATAAGGGGGGGTTAGGGGGGGTGCAATTCCCCCTTGATAAGGGGGGGTTAGGGGGGGTGCTACCCTTTGCCAGCGTTCCTGCCATTTAGCAAATTCCTCAAAATTAAAAGCATTTTCCAAACTGTAGAGAGGAATATTATGCTTGACGCTAAAAAATTGAGTAGCAGGCTGTTCTCCCACCCGCTGAGTCGGACTTTCGGCAGTAATTAACTCAGGATAATCAGATTCTAATTCTTGTAATTGGCGATAAAGGCGATCGTACACCTCGTCTGGAATAATCGGCGCATCGAGAACATAATAAGCATAGCTAGCTTGCTGTAGCTGCTGCCTCAACTGTTGAATTTGCTGCTGAATCTCTGCTGCCATATCGATTTTAGATTTGAGATTTTAGATTCTAAATCTCGATTTTAGCTCAAAAAAAAGGAGCCAGCAACCTCTCTGCTGCCAGATTGATTTGAGATTTGAGATTTGCTCTTATATCCGAGGGAACGACATAATAAAATTGGTTCGTAGTGAGGACTTCAGTCCTCAGATTTTTTTGATGACTGAAGTTTTGACTACCAACATGATAACGGTTATTTTACGATATCTGATATTAGATTATCAAGCTCAATTTTAACCAAAAAAACGAGCCATAAACTAGGAAATTAAAACTGATCCTAATTATGACTCGCATTTCTAGCTACTGAATTAGGTGGGCAGAATCATCACAAATTTAGATCGGAAAATTCGCTAAATTTCTTGTTATCCCCGGACATAGAAGGTTGAAGATCACGCTCTTTTTCACCGTTCAAGTTGCCATTGGCGCGGGATTTGATTAATTCTTGAGCGTTCGGCTTTGTGAAAGCGAGCGGTTCAGCGTGTTCTACCTGAAACACGTTAGCGTAGAGGTTAGCAATAATCTGTTTGCCTCCCTGAGTCAATTCCAAGTAGTTCAAAGCTGCTGGAATATAGGGGAAAACTCCGTTCCAATAAAACTTGGCATAATTTTGCCGCAAGTCTCCCGGAGACTTGTAACCCAAAATTTTATTAGTACCAACTTCCTCAAACTCGTAGAACAGAGCACTTATTTTTCGCAGGTAATTGGGGTCGCTCAACTGACCGATCAAATCTGCGGCTCTGGCGAGTCCAGAATAATTGTTTCTGTCTTGATGAGTTTCGCTAGCAGGAACTGGGAAGCGAGTCAGTTCAATATTGCGCTTGATTTGTTCGGCATCAATTAATGTGTGGCCGCCGAAGCGTTCGTCAATGACGAGTTTTCCTCGATCGACATGATAAGGAGTTAAGCTGGCGGAAGTTGCGCCGATCGGCACAGAAACCATGCCTCCGTCAATACCCGTAGCGTAGAGTCCTACAGCTTCTTGGTCTTGACGGCAAACACCTTTCACGTAGCCGATATCGTGGCACAGCAGGGAGATCAGGTAGTGCAGCCAATCTTCCGGCGACACTCCCCCTTCGCGAATATGCTTTCCCCGGAGAATCTCTTGTCCCACCAAGGCCACGAGCATTGTGTGTTCCACATTGTGGTACAGAGCATCGCAGTTAGCGATATTTTCCAGAGCCATAGTCCCCGCCCAGGCGATAATTTCAGGGTAGTCAGGCTTGTACTTGCCGTAGGTGCGGCGGTAGCCAGCTTGCAGCTCTTGCACAAAAGCGTCAATCAGGATAGCAGTTGCATTGAACATCATAAATTCTCTCACTCAGACTGTAGTTACAAACTCGATCGCAAATATCTTGCATAGCTGAAAAAATAATCAATGGGCATGACCGCAGGTTTGACCCCCTCGGCGTAGAATTTTAAATTTCAGCTAGTCTTGTCAGGTCAGAAAATTGCTCTTTTGGCTATGCTTCCCACGATAACCTAATTTCCGAAGCAACAGAGCGATTTGTGGGTATTAAATGTTGGCGAAACAATTTATATCGTTTCACCGACTAATTATTAAAAGTCCTAGGTTTGAAAGTTATGAACTGTGTGTTTCCGAGTCTCTCCACTGCTGCCCTTCGCACTCGGCGGTCGATCGCCCCAAAATACCTAGGATTGTTTGCATTCACGGCTGTTTGCACCGCCGCGCCTGCTTTTGGAGCCGAGCGAATTTACGTAACTTACGGGCCGCTAGAAGAATCAGTTCCCATCGAATCCCTGGCACTCTTTGCCAAAGAAGGCAAAATAGACTCAAACTTGGACGGATTCGCTCAGTACGCCAAAAAAGAACAGCTAGCCCAGATTCGCAGCGCCCTGCAAGCCAAAGCTGAAATCAGAGCTGTGACGATCGCCCAATTTCTCTACACGCCCCAAGGAGAAGTGCTGCTGGAACGCTTGGGCCGAGTAATTCAAACCAAAGCCAGACAGCCGGGATTTTACGCGATCAGAGCTGCTCTAATTTTAGCTGCGGCAGATCCCGAAGGCTTGACAATTGTCAATGTGTTGCGGAAATTCCCGACATACGGCATCAGAATTGACATTGACCGCGGCTTGGGTATTGCCGACGGACTGACGACGCTAGTCAACCGTTCCAATCGGGCGATCGCCGGCATCGCCCAATTGTCCGAAACAGAAGCATCAGAACCGTTCATTCCCAACGGCGAAACCCTACAGCCCCAGCTACCAGGCCCGTATACTTGGAAAAAATCATCGGTAACTTTGACGAGTCCAGAGCGCGATCGTACCTTTGATATCGACATTTACCTGCCGCAGCCCAGCCCCCAACCGGCCCCTGTCGTAGTAATTTCCCACGGTTTGGGTTCCGATCGCACTTCCTTCCAGTATCTAGCCAAACACTTAGCCTCCTACGGCTTTGCCGTCGCTGTCCCGGAACACCCAGGGAGCAATGCCCAACAAATCCAAGACTTAGTAACAGGCAGAGCTAGAGACTTATCAGAACCAGCAGAATTTGTCAACCGTCCCCTCGACATCAAAGATTTGCTCGATTATTTAACCACTCTGACTACAACTAACCCAGCCTACCGAGGACAACTAGACTTGCAGCGAGTCGGCGTCATCGGTCAATCTTTCGGTGGCTATACAGCTTTAACCTTAGCTGGCGCAGGGATAAATTTTGCACAGCTAGACAAAGACTGTCAGTTAGAAAACGAAACTTGGAACCTCTCCCTGCTGTTGCAGTGTCGGGCCCGCGGGCTAGAGCGCAAGGAGTACAATTTCACTGACTTGCGCGTCAAAGCTGCGATCGCCATCAACCCGATCGCCAGCAGCATTCTGGGAGAAACAAACCTCAGCAAAATCCAAATTCCAGTCATGATCGTTACAGGTAGTGCCGATACAGTCGCACCGGCTTTGCTCGAACAAATTCAACCTTTCACTTGGCTGACATCGCCGAACAAGTATTTGGTAATGATGAAAAACGGCACTCACTTCTCGACGATCGAGCAATCCCCTCAAAGCGTCTTTCTGCCACCGACTGCGGCGATCGGGCCGGAACCAGCTTTAGCCCGCCGTTACGTCAACGGACTCAGCGTAGCTTTCATGGAAAGCTATTTGAACAACAAATCAAATTTCCGCCCGTATTTGGAGCCATCCTACGCTCTCACCATCTCCCGAGACACTCTCGGACTGAGAATTTTGCGATCGCTCACCGCGCAGCAACTCCAGCAGTTCAGTTCTGCACCAGTTCGCAGCCCGGCCTCTCCACCTCCGATCGCTCCACTTTCTCCACCTCCGATCGCTCCCGTTCGTTAGGGTTAAGGTGCGCCCTGTCATCTCTTTTCCCGCCCTCCGTCACGCCCATCAGCTTTCCTGATGACTCTCATCAGTTCTACTGTCGCTAGACCCCTTTACAAACGTTAACGATACCGTTAATAATAGAAACATCATCCGAACATTGACAACCAAATACAGCAATCATAAACACATGACAGCAACTTTACAGCAGCGCGAAAGCGCCAATCTGTGGGACCAGTTTTGTAACTGGGTCACCAGCACCGACAACCGCATTTATGTAGGTTGGTTCGGAGTCTTGATGATTCCTACCTTGCTAACTGCCACCATCTGCTACGTCATCGCCTTCATTGGTGCACCCCCAGTAGACATCGACGGCATCCGCGAA
>JANMLZ010000061.1:0-3741 GCA_031372825.1 Cyanobacteria bacterium OTE_58_metabat_593
CTTCACAAATCTTCGATGTTCTATCAAAAATTTGACAGCGACACACCTTACAAAATGACCGAGCGACACACCACACAATATTCAGGTGCGTCGCCTTCACAAATCTTCGATGTTCTATCAAAAATTTGACAGCGACGCACCCTACAAAATACTGGGAACAAGTAAACAACAGTTAACAGTTAACAGTTAACAGTTAACAGTTAACAGTTAACAGTCAACCGATTACCAATAATTAGTCATCAATCATTAGTTTCAAAGCTTCTTTCATTTCCTCTACCGTTGTTGTCGCCGTACCGAATTGACGCACGACAATGCTAGCCGCCAAATTGCCCAAAACCGCCGCTTCCCAACCGGATGCACCGACGCACAAAGCTAAAGTCATTGCTGCTACGACTGTATCTCCAGCACCGGTTACATCGAAGACATCAGTTTTGTTAAAAGGGGGAATATCCCAACGTTGAATGGCAAATTCCCCTTGTTTGCAAGTGAATGTTGGAGGTGGTGAATTTTTGATTTCTTGGTTGTTCACCCTTTCAAACAAACTCATCCCTTCTTCGCCGCGAGTAATCAGGATTTTTTGAGCTTGAGTTAAGTTCAACAAATCGCGTCCTGCTTGCATTAAAGTTTGAGGATTTTTGATCGCATATCCGACTGCTTGCTCGGCTTCTGGCAAGTTCGGAGTAAACAGCATGGCTCCAGAATATCGCTGCAAATTTGTTTGAGCGTCTACAATGGTTTTGCCGGGAACCACTGCCGATTCGATCGCCAAACGAGTCAAAACTCCGTCGCCGTAGTCAGAACAAACCACGGCATCGACTGTCGGGATTTGCTGCCGGATGTAGTCTGCTAATTGCAATTGTAAGTCTAAATCCGGCAACTCGTCGGATTTGCGATCGACTCGGACAATTTGCTGAGTCACCGACTGCCGCGCGTGCCCGGAAATTCTAGTTTTGGTGACAGTTGGACGCTGCGAATCGATTAAAATGCCAGCCGTATCAATTCCCGCAGCCTCAAAAATTCTGCACAAAGCCTTTCCCTGGTCGTCTTTTCCCACCAAACCAGCAACTTTTACTTTGCCTCCCAGTTTGGCCAAATTGTAGACAGCATTTGCGCCACCTCCGGGTAGTTGCCGAGTATTTTCGTAGCGCAAAATCAACACAGGTGCTTCGCGGGAAATTCGCTCTACTTGTCCGGTAAGAAACTCGTCCAAGGTCAAATCTCCGATCGCTAATACCTGCGCTCGATCGAAGCAGTCTAATCTTTTCAATAATTGCTCAGTTGAGGCACGCAGTTGAGGCAAAAAATGGGAATAGTCGTTAGTCATTAACCAAAAAAATGAGACTGAGGAGTTGATAGTTGATGGCACGAGCGGCAATTAAAAATCGTAATTAAGATTAATAATTAATTTCCTCCCTGGTTTGATTTTTAACTTTTAATTGATTTTCTCACTAGGATTTTGAGAAACTCATTGCAGGCTGTTGGCGGTCGCACACGCTCAACAAATTTGGCAAAAAGTGCGGATACAAAGCGAACTCATTGAGACTCAAGAAGAAGTTACACTCTGTGGAAGTTTTCTTCTACATAAGTGCCTTCTACATAAGTGCCTTCAAAAGACAAAAGACAGCAGAATTATTTCAATTTCTGCTTGATGATCGTAATCACCTGAGTCATTTGTTTTTTGAGTGTATCAATTTCCGCTTGCATTTTCGCCATTTTCAGAGTCATCGCCTGAATTTCGGCAGCACCCGCGCCGGAGGTGGGAGCAGCAGCAGCGGCGGCCGGGGCTTCGGGTATTGGTTTCTTTTTGGCCAGTACCATCGCCGATTTGATGGCCTCGGTTAGCTGCTTTTTCTCAAAGGGTTTGGCGATGAATGCAAAAAAATGCTTCTCGAAGGGTTTCGGAATTTTCTCCATCACCTCTTCTTCGCGCCCCGACATAATCACCAAAGGTATCTTGCAAAGCACCGGATGGGCTTGCACTTTTTGATACACTTCCCAACCGCTGACTTTAGGCAGTAGGAAATCTAACATAATTAGATTCGGTCGGGCTTCACGGATCAGTTTGAGTCCCTCTTCGCCGTCTTTTGCTTCTAGAACTTCAAAGTTACCTTGAGGTAACATCTCTCGGACTCGAACGCGGATGACTTTACTGTCATCGATTACCAAGATTTTTTGACCAGCCACGACTGACTCCTTCAGTAATGAGTGATGATTTGCAACCTTTAGTATATCTCTAACAGAATTCTAGCCATAATTTTGAGCGAGTTTAGTTTTGCTGCACCTCGGCGTGATTCTGACGAAGGGTGGTAGTGCTACAAGTTCGGGGACTTTGATTTCGGATACGATCGAATATATCAACTCGATCGCCACTTAATGTCATGTCAACCCAAACCCCTAAAACTCTTACTGTCAAAGCAACTACCGCTCAAATGCGGGGTGAAATCGAGGCGATGCCGGAGTGGCTGCGAAGGCCCGTTGGCAAAGCTAGCGAACTTTCTCAAGTCCAAAAAATTATCAAACAGCGGCAAATTCACACGATTTGCGAGGAGGGCAGATGTCCGAACCGGGGCGAGTGCTACGCCCAAAAAACGGCGACTTTTTTGTTGATGGGGCCGACTTGCACCCGTGCTTGTGCTTTTTGTCAAGTAGATAAAGGTCATTCTCCGATGCCCCTTGACCCGGAGGAACCACAAAAGGTGGCGGAGGCTGTGCAGTTGTTGGGTTTACGCTATGCGGTGCTGACTTCGGTGGCGAGGGACGATTTGCCGGATGGGGGCGCGGGTTGGTTTGCCAGGACGATCGCCCAAATCCGCCTGCTTAACCCCGATACTGAAGTTGAGGTACTAACGCCGGATTTTTGGGGAGGGGCGAATACCGGCGGTGCTCTCGACGAGAATTCTGGACTCGATCAGTTGCAGGAAGAGCGGATTCGGACGGTGGTAGAGGCTAAACCGGCTTGTTACAACCACAATATTGAGACGGTACGTCGGTTGCAAGGGCCGGTGCGCCGGGGGGCTAAGTACGATCGGTCGATCGACGTTCTCCGCATTGTCAAAGAATTTGACCCCACTATTCCCACCAAATCCGGTTTGATGTTGGGACACGGCGAAACTGAAGCCGAGATAATTGAAGCGATGGTCGATTTGCGGGATGCCAAGTGCGATCGGCTCACTCTCGGTCAATACATGAGACCATCTCTAGAACACCTCCCAGTCCGCAAATACTGGACGCCAGCCGAATTTGACCGTTTTGGGTCGATCGCCCGCGAGATGGGGTTTGAGCGAGTGCGATCGGGGCCTCTCGTCCGCAGTTCCTACCACGCCGGAGAGAGCGATTAAAATCAATCAAAATTCAACTCGGCATAAACTCTTAGTTACCAAGAAATTGGGTCTAAAGCCCCGTCCTTCTAGGACGGCTTTAAT
The DNA here is from genome assembly GCA_031372825.1 of Cyanobacteria bacterium OTE_58_metabat_593. Taxonomy (GTDB): domain Bacteria; phylum Cyanobacteriota; class Cyanobacteriia; order Cyanobacteriales; family Microcoleaceae; genus Microcoleus. The sequence goes on from JANMLZ010000061.1 coordinate 3,423, forward strand.
TAATTATCAACTTTTGTTAAGTGTTTTCTTAAACTTTCTTGCATTGTGTTCATTGTAGAGTAAAGTAACTATGCTACAGGTAGAATAACCGCCGATACACATGAGACACCACGCTCAAACGACTGGTCGGAAAACAATAATGGTTAGTGGGTGGCGAAAACCACGAAAAACATAGCTGGGCTAACTAATGTAAGCCAAAATCAGAGACTAAACTTTTTATTTCTAAAATGTACTGTGGGGCACACAGAAACAAGAGAAGCAATTCTCGAAAGCTTGGGGAGACAAACCCTCTGAGGCTATCTAAATTAAGCTCGATATT
>JANMLZ010000082.1:0-26992 GCA_031372825.1 Cyanobacteria bacterium OTE_58_metabat_593
TATAGTCATTTCAAATAAGTATGAGACACTCTTTCTGCACAATAAGCACGAATAATTTCATCAAGAGATGTGCCAGGAGACGCATACATTTTAGCTCTCTTTAATGCACTAAAATCATGCTCAATATCATTTAAGTCAGGAGAGTATTTTGGCAAAAATAATATCTGATGACCCGCCTCCTCAACCAATAGTCTAATGACCGTCTTACGATGAATGGGTGCATTATCCATAATTAATATAGATGGACTTGTTAAATCTGGTAACAAATATAAAGATAACCATCCTTCAAATCCTTCTGCATTCAAACTACCCATAAACAGCATTGGTGCAATTAAGTCCTTCTTTCCTTTTCTTCTTCCTGCTACTAAATTTTCTCTTTTTCCCCGTTTTCCTGGTCTTTCACCATAGACTTTTTTTCCTCTTTTTGAAAGAGCACAAACGCAACCTTCAAATTCCTCAAATCCTGATTAATCAATGAATACAATGCTTTTACTGCCATAAAGTTTAATTAATTCTCTCAGATTTTTGTAATATTTCATTCTTTCTTCTCTATTTCTTTCTTGATAGCGAAGTTGTTTTTTTGGTAATTTTCAGTTTTTTTAAGGCATAGCAGATGGCACTCGGTCTGACCGAAAAAGTTCTTGCTCTTTCTACTAATCTTGCTGAGCAGATTTTTTTCAACATCTTTTTTAAGGGCTTCCCAATCTAGCTTTCGTTGACGGTGTTTGACCTGAGTTGGTCGAAGGTCTTCCCTACCTAACCATCTATAAATTGTTGCTCTTCCTACCTTAAATATGGCGGCAGCTTTCGTTATACTCCCTCCATTTTCCACATAATTGACTACTTTTTGTCTTAGGTCTAGACTGTAAGCCATTTTTTTCTAATTAACTATTTTTATCGATTTTATCATGATCTTACTTCTGTCTCACATTTATTTGAAATGACTATATAGTTCGCCACAGTACCTAAATATGTTTAGTGGATGTGCGGGGGATTTAATTGCTGCTAGTATTGTGGCTATGGGTAATGTGAGAGTTTTAGGAACGCCTACAACGGTCACTTACGCGGGCACTGTCACGACTGACTCAAAGCTTACTCTCGCCTATGAGTACGAGTCTGAGTCTGAAACTGTGCCGGAAACTACTACGATCGCAGGTGTTGGTTTAGCTTTTGGCTTGGGCTGCTGGTGGAAGAGGAAGGTGGGGAAAAGGACTTTTAAATAAGATGAGCTGCATTTGTCCGCCACACAAAAAAGCCCTGGGACAAGCAGGGCTAATGTTAAATTATAGAGTTGTTAGCAGAGAGAGAATATGACTCTCCCTGCCTCCTAGAACGTGCTCTTAGAACGTGAAAGTAGTTCTCAGAGTACCAATAATGATGTCGTCGTTCTGATCGTTTTGATTGGGGTTGGTAATCCAAATGACGCCCGGAGTCACAGAAATGTTATCGCTGAGCTTGAACTTGTAGAAGCCTTCAACGTGCCACGACTCGTCATTTGAGAACCTCCGCAAATTGCCGCCAGCCTCAAGTTTATCCAAGTAAGGCTCGCGACCTACTACAAAACCAAGTAAGTTGCCTTCTTTCCCTAAATCGGGCAAAGCCAAGGTGACAGCGTAGTTCCAAATTCTCGCATCGCCGATGCCGATAATGCGAGCATTGGTTAAACCAGCCCACCCGCCAATTATAAATCTCGGGTTCAGGCGGAATGAAGCTTGAGCGCCGTAGGAGTTGCTGACAACTTTGCGAGCGCGGAAGCCGGAGAAGCCTTCGCTCAAACCGTTGAGAGAATTAGCTACGCCGGTACCGGTGAAACCGCCGAGACTGCCGGGCCCGTTTCCTAAACCGTTGTCAAACCCGAAGTTACCTCTGCTAAAGTAACCGTGGTTGTAGTTGAAACCAACTTGCAAGTTGCGTCCGGGGGTAAAAGTCAATTGGCCCATTGCGGCGTAGTCGCCGTTGAGCAAGCCGGCGCCCCTGGCAGAACTGGCCGCATTTGACGCCAAATAGCCGAAGGACAGAGAAGTGGGGCCGAACACGCCGCCTAGCAAGCCCCTGCCGCCGAAGGCGTAGTCAAAGCCGATACCTGCACCGCCACCTAAGCGATAAATCGGGTTCCGCTGTCCAAAGGCGCTCAATGACCCGTTACCGCCGTCAAAGTCTTCAAAGTAAGGGTTGGTAGTCGGGAGGATGTCGTCCCAAACCACAGCGTTTGCTGCAAGGGTAACGTTCAGTTGCTGACCGACAGGGAATTTGTACAGCAAGGTGTCGAGGGCAAAAACGTTATCGGTTCGGCCGACTACGTTCCAAGTTTGAGTGCCTTCACTGGTAGCCCCTAAGTTAAAGTTTCGACCGTTGCCGACCTGAAGCCTGGTTAGCAGCAAGTCTCGGCCGGTGAAGCTAGTGTTTAAATTGAGACGCACCCGCTGTTGGAAGACAGCCTCGTTTTGGTTGCTGCCGATTCTTCGGTTGTTTCTGTCAAAAAGCCTAGTGTCGCCACTAAAGTCGTCGCTGAGGGCAAAAATTGCTTCCCCAGTCAGTTTGGTCGTGGTTGAGAATTGGTTGGCTTCGAGTTCGGATGTCCGAGCGTCCAGAGCATCGACGCGGCCGCGCAGGGTTGCCAATTCCGCTGCAAATTCTTCTTGGAGCCGTTGGAGGGCTGCCAAGTCATCTTTGGTAGCTAAGTTGGTCGTGCCTGCTTTAATTAGATCGTTAACTTTATCTAGGCAAGCATTTAAACCGGCGGCAAATTCGTAGCGGGTCATTGCCCGGTTGCCACGGAATGTGCCGTCGGGATACCCGGCTATACAGCCATAGCGCTCAACTAGGGATTGCAGTGCTTGGAATGCCCAGTCTGTGGGGCGCACGTCGGAAAGTTGAGATACTGAGGTAACTTGACCTTGAGTTTCGCCGTCGGCAGCACCTTCGCTGCTGTATTGGCTGAGCTGTTGTAATGTAGCGGCTGGGTTTTGAGCTTGTGGTGCAGCGGTTTGGGCTACAGATTCAGGCAGTTTCGGCAAACTTTGTTGTACCGGCGCTGTCACTGTCGGGGCAATTGTTTCTAATTGAACTGCGCCGATTTGCTCCTCGACAGCGGTAGCTGCTGCTGATTTTTCTACTGGTTGAACGACTGTTGACTCAACTGCTGCTTCATATTCGTTTACAGCAGGTTGTGATGCCGCGTCTAGGGCACTGTTGCCTAGGACGATCGTACTTTGTGTTGAAGCTGTGCTATTGGCTTCAATCGCTGGCTGGGTTTCGCCGGCGGCTTGGGAAATTTCTGCGACTGGGCTGGCTGCGGTTGTTTCGCTCACAGCAGAAGCGGCATTGAGTTTCGCTTCCGAGGTTTCAGCGGTTTCAGCTTGAGGCTTTAGCGCATCAGCCGCTGGCTGAGCGTCTGCTGCCATCGCGCTCGAAGCAACCACTAGGGTAGCTCCTAGGACTGCTGGGCTAATTAGTAAGTAGCTCCACAAAAATTTAGACATTTTCTCTCTCCTCCTCAGACCGATTACAAAGAAACTTTTCTAGTCTTCTATGTGGTCAGTAATTGCCACACTAGGATACTTTAAAAAAAGACCTAAAATTCACTTTTTTTTGGATTTTTGGGGCTGACTGAGTATGTTGACATCCTCCCCGGCGTGAACGCACGGGGATTCTAAGAATCACTTCCTAGACCTTTCTGTTTCAATGCAACTGCCATCAGACTTATGCCTATCCGGTCTTACGTTCGCTCCACAGACTTTCACCGCAAGCCCTGCGGCGAGTATGTTTTTGGCTGCGTTCACATCCCGGTCGTGGTGAGTCCCACATTTAGGGCAGTCCCATTCCCGAATGTTCAACGGCAGCTTTTCAACGATGTGTCCACACTCAGCACACCGCTTAGAACTCGGAAACCAGCGGTCAATTTTGACGAAGCTACGACCATACCAGTCGCACTTGTATTCAAGCTGCCTGACCAATTCGCCCCAACTTGCATCACTGATCGAGAGAGCAAGCTTCCGATTCTTTACCATGTTCTTGACAGCCAAGTCCTCAACGGCGATCGTTTGGTTTTCACGCACCAATTGAGTTGTCAACTTGTGAAGAAAATCTTGTCGGGCATCACTGATTTCTTGATGCACTTTCGCCACCTTAAGCCGTGCTTTATGGCGGTTGCTAGACCCTTTTTGCTTCCGGCTCAAAGACTTCTGAGCTTTTCTGAGCTTGGCACGTTTTACCTTAAACCCTTTGGGGTTGGCAATATGCTCACCTGTACTCAAGGCGACCAAACTGGTCACACCCAAATCAATCCCAATTTCATTCGGAGACTCAGGCAATGGCTCAATCAGGGTATCCACCAACAGCGCAACAGTCCAGCGTCCCGAAGGCGAGAGCTTCACTGTCACCGTGGAGGGAATTGCACCTTCGGGCATCGTGCGACTCCACCGAATTGCCAAAGGTTCAGCAGACTTAGCCAGGAAAACCTGACCCTCCTTGAACTTAAAAGCAGATTTGGTGAATTCAGCACTCCCACCATTGCGCTTCTTTTTGAAGTTGGGATATTGCGCCCGACCTGCGAAGAAGTTGCTAAAAGCGGTTTGCAAATGGCGCAGTCCCTGCTGTAAGGGCACACAACTGACCTCATTGAGAAATTGAAGAGTCTCTTCTTTTTTCCAAGTGGTCAGCATGGCAGAGCTTTCAATGTACCCAATTCGTTTTTTCTCGCCGTACCAAGCCTCAGTTCTAGCAGCAAGGGCACGGTTATAGACCAAGCGAGTGCAGCCCATCGTTCGCCTGAGCAAGGTTTCCTGCTCAGGTGTGGGATATAAGCGGTATTTGAAAGATTTCTGGGTCATGCCTCACATTATAGCAGCTATTCTGTGAGCTGCGTTTATTTTGATGTCAAGCCGTCCTAAAAGGACGGGGTTTCCACCCACATTTTTCGATGATGTGACTGGTTTTTAGGTTTGCTTGTTTTTCGAGCGGTACTCTAGAGTGTAAAAACCTGACAATAGATAGGCTATTGAGTGATTTGGCGAGTGACTGTTTTGATGCAAGCCCGATCGCCTGTTTAATTTTTAACACAACACGCCCGACTCGTCTAGGCTGATTCGACTTTAACCTCCAAGCTGTGTCCGAGGACGCTAAAGACTCTGCGGTGATCGAAAAGTTCCAATAAATCACTATTAATTTTGTTGTGAGCTGCTTCTTGCCGCAAAATTTTCATCGCTGCCTCTGTGCGTAGAGCTCGCTTGTAGGGGCGATCGCCTGCTGTCAGGGCGTCGTAAATATCGGCGATCGTCATCAATTGTGCTTGAATGGGGATTTCTGAGTGTTTTAGACCTCGCGGATAGCCTGTACCGTCGAGTTTCTCGTGATGTCCGTAAGCGATGCTGGGAACGTTTTTTAGGTCTTTTGTCCAGGGAATTTGGTTGAGAAATTCGTAAGTGTGAGTTACGTGAGATTCTATTGCCGATCGTTCTTCTGGCGTGAGATTGCCCCTCGACACCATCAATTGCACGATCTCATCTGGGGTTAGCAGCGGTTTAATTGCCCCGTCTATATCTCTGTAAGTTTGCCGAGAAAGTTCTCGCAGTTGAGCTAGGGGTTCTTCCGCCAAAATGTGAGGCTCGTTTGCCTCGATCAAGACTTCCCAGTATTCTGCCAATCTGGTTTTTGCGTCTGCTAGAAAAGTGTCTAGCTGTTCGATTTCCAGGCATTGAGTGCATTCTGGCTCGTCGTTAGGGTGTTTTCGGTAGGCTGAATGATCCAGCAAGTATTTATATTTAGATTGGACGCATTCCATTTCCATCGTCCGCTGAGCTAGGGCGAAACGGTGACGAATGATTTCTAGCTGTGCGGGGTAGAGCTTTTTCTGCTTGGTCAAAACTGCTTCTGGCACTCCGATTTTGCCAAAATCGTGCAGCAGGGCGGCGTAGCGAATTTCTTGAATTTGGCGGTTGTTAAAGTAAACAGAGCGCAGCCATCCGCTGTTGACAGCGTTTACTTCTTCTGACAGGCGTACTGTGAGGGCTGCTACTCGTTCTGAATGGCCGTAGGTGCAGGGGTCTCTGGCTTCTATAACTTGCACTGAGGCTTTGACGAAGCCCTCGAACAAATGTTCTATGCTTTCTTGGAGTTGATTGCGCTCGATCGAGATTGCTGCTTGAGATGCCAGCGATCGAACTATCCTTTCTTCCCACTCCGAATACTGCTGCGTCGATTCCCAGGCATTCTCTGCCGTCAGCACCGCATCTGCCTTTGTTTTGCGGTTAATCAGTTGCAGTATGCCTATTGTCTCGCCTTGTCGGTTTTGCATCGGCAACACCATCACCGAACAAGTGCGGTAATTAATATCCCTGTCAAAACTGGTATCTAGTTGGTAGGGTACGCCAGGGGGCAAGTCATAGGCATCCGACAGGTTCAAACTTTGACCTGTAGTTGCGACGTAACCCGCCAAGCTTTTGTCTGTCAGCGGCAGAGCAAATTCCTTAAACGACAGTCTGGGTTTAGAACCATTTTGGGCTACTTTGAACAGCAACTTAGATTTCTCGTCACTGTGATCTACTAAATAAACGCTGCCCGCATCGCTGTAGGTGATTTCCCTGCTTTTGGATAAAATTAAGTTTAACAAGCCACCCAAATCTTGGGCGCTCGACAAAGCGGTGCCAATATCCAAAAGCTTTTCTATCAGATCGGTTCTTTCAGCAGACTCGTTCAAGAACTCTGGCTTTTCAAATACGATCATGGTCTGAGGATGGCGAATAGCCTTTAATACATTGAACTTTTTGCATCTAGACTTTCTCACACCCGATTCTAACCCAGAGTCGATTTTTTATTTGCGAGCTTTCCGCGATCGAGGACTCTCGCTAGATGCCGTGGCTCCTGTTACGAAAACTGGAGCTGCTTTTAATCTAACTTAGAAATCTGTTGCGCTAGGGCAAAATCTTTCTCAGTTAAGCCTCCGGCATCGTGAGTTGTCAAGTTAACTATTACTTTGTTATAGGAGATTTTTATATCTGGGTGATGTCCTGCGGCTTCTGAGGGGGCGACTAACTTATTTACAAAGGCGATCGATTCGATAAAATCTTTAAATGAACGGGTACACCGTAGTTGCTTGCCTTCAACCGCCCAGCCTGACAATTGACTGGCGCGCTCTTTAATTTCAATATTGTTAAGTAGGTCAGCCATAATTTTTTTTAAATTTTGGGATTAGCTTTTTGGCAGATTCGCAGCCCACGTGTGGAAAATCTCACCAAAAACTATCCGCTCTCACCAATAGTATTTGTGCTCAAGTTTTAATACTCAAGATTTAACACTATTTGGGGTGAGAGCGGTCTAGTGGGTCTTCAGATTAGAACCTGACTGCCGGGAGATTCCCTAGCTCAGCCTGGTTCCCCATGGAATTCGTTTCCTGTTGGAAACGATGGCTGGCTGCTAGTGAGCGGCCCCGGCGCACAGCCGGTAGTTTCCAATCTGATGACCCATGCGTTTACTACTTTCTATCATGAGCATCACCTCCAGTTTTTACTAAATGGTTTATATTTGAACGCACTTCATCTAAATCAAGGATTCAGTATGAAGATTTGTGTGCTACCCATTGGTAGCGTTACCAGATGAACCTGCGTTCTGAGTCTCATTCCGGTATGCACAGTTACTAGAATAACACAAGGAATCAGAAGTGGGGGATGCTGGTTGAAAATTTTTCAAAATATCGGCAAATGACTGGCACTGCAATGTTTGCGATCGATCTCTACAGCCAGCGGGTGACCAGATTTTTATTCAAAAGTTCTGCTGTGGGGCGATCGGGTGTAAAGCGGGAAATAATGTGCGATCGGTCGATCGATAACCGGGCTTCTAAATACCATTGGTTCACGAATACTCGATGTTGTGATCGATCAAATAAAAAGCTCCTGCCGATCAGCAGGAGCTTTTTAAACATTAAGGGTAAGTTCAAGCAATTTAGGCTTTACCGCTTCTAAAAACCTATGTAAATCTTTTCTTGAAGAACAAGATCTCACAGAAGTCCAAGTCCACGATATAACTTCCTCAAGGTAAAGAGTAGTGCATTACTGCTTGCTTATTGCTCGGCGGTTGCTCAACTTTAAGCATGGCCACAATTCCTTAGTTAAAGTTTACGACCTTGGGGGGGTAGATTATTTAGTTGTAGTGGGATGATTAATTTGTGTTAGGTGTTTTACGGCTTTCACCCCGTCTAAGCCTTCACAACCCGCATTAATCCAGCGTTATCAAATCATACATTAATTTTGCCCGATCGGGGCCCAAAGCCGAAATACTGAGAATTAGATCTTCTAATCCTTGGTAAACCTAGATATTCCGGCTACTGCTTTAAACCCCTCTTTTTCCCAGCGTCGTATTGTGTCAACGCTCACCGCCTTGAGTTCTGCCAATTCACCAATGCTAATCAGTCTGTTCATTAACTTACCTAGGATCTAGTTCATAAATCCTAGGTAAATCTAGGTAAACTGTCAACTGTCGTCTACCCTTTTAAAATGTTGGAATTTTTGAGCTTTCGCGATGCTTACAGAGCATTACCGCGAGGCAGAACTTCTTCTGGGAAGATGAAGTTTTCGTGTGGTTGGTCAGTTGGAGCCATCCAAGCACGAATGCCTTCGTTCAGCAGAATGTTCTTAGTGTAGAACGTTTCAAACTCAGGATCTTCAGCAGCGCGAAGTTCTTGGGATACGAAGTCATAGGCGCGCAGGTTTAATGCTAAACCGACGATGCCCAAAGAGCTCATCCACAAGCCTGTGACGGGGACGAACAACATGAAGAAGTGCAACCAGCGCTTGTTGGAGAAGGCAATTCCGAAGATTTGGCTCCAAAAACGGTTAGCTGTAACCATCGAGTAGGTTTCTTCAGACTGAGTTGGGTTGAAGGCGCGGAAGGTGTTTGAACCTTCGCCATCTTCAAACAGGGTGTTTTCCACGGTTGCACCGTGAATAGCGCACAATAGCGCACCGCCCAAGATGCCTGCAACGCCCATCATGTGGAAGGGGTTGAGCGTCCAGTTATGGAAGCCTTGCAGGAACAATAGGAAGCGGAAAATTGCTGCAACGCCGAAACTGGGGGCGAAGAACCAGCCTGATTGACCCAAGGGGTAAAGCAGGAACACTGACACAAACACGGCGATAGGGCCGGTGAATGCTAGGGCGTTGTAGGGACGGATGCCGACTAAACGGGAGATTTCGATCTGACGCAGGCAAAAGCCGATCAGTGCGAAAGCGCCGTGGAGGGCGACAAATGCCCACAGGCCACCGAGTTGGAACCAGCGGGTGAAGTCCCACTGTGCTTCGGGGCCCCACAGGAACAGCAAGGAATGTCCGAGGCTGTTAGCTGGGGTGGATACTGCTACGGTGAGGAAGTTGGCTCCTTCAAGGTAGGAGCTTGCCAAACCGTGGGTGTACCAGGATGTGACGAAGGTGGTGCCTGTCAACCAGCCACCGATGGCCATGTAGGCGCATGGGAATAGCAAGATGCCAGACCAACCTACGAACACGAAACGATCGCGCTTGAGCCAGTCGTCGAGTACATCAAAGATGCCTCTTTCGTTCTGGGCGCGTCCGACTGCGATTGTCATAGCGGAAATCTCCAAATGGATATAATTACAACGGATCTGTGTCTAGTCAGTAATCTTCAACTGTTGATTCTGCTTAGCAGAAAACGAGTTGGATTATGAACAGACTTTACTTTTCTTTACCGTAATCATGATTATACGGGTAATTCTTTACAAGAGCAAGCATTTCTTAATAATTTTTCCGGATCTTCAGTGATTCCCTGAGTCTCGGGAGTCCGGGAAGCCCCGGAAGTCCCCAAAGTTGCTCGTCTGCATTTCGGAACTTCTACTATATATACTGATGATAGAGTTCCAGACTTAGGTTTTAAGACTATATGTTCAGCATTGACATCATTGTGAAGAGCACGCCCGTGTCGCTTTCGGTGCAGCGGAAGTTGGAAGAGGACGCTGTGACTGTTTATCAGCAGGTTCTGGAGGCGATTCGCAACTCCCAACCGCAAATTTTGGAACTCACCTGTGAGAAAAATCCTGAGAAAAAAGTAGCTGTCCTTAGCAGCGAGATTTCTGGGGTGGTGGTTTCTCAGAAATCGGGTACTTCGTCTACAGGCAGATCCCCGGGTTTTGTCTCGATGGCGGCGATGGCAGAATGAGGGCTGGGGGTGTTGATGCCGATATGATTCAGTCAGCGGTTGCTGTGCGGGATTTGTGTTTTAGCTGGCCGTCGGGCGATCGAGTTTTGCAAGGTTGCTCTCTCGATGTACCCAAGGGCGAGTTTTGGATGCTTTTGGGTACTAACGGTAGTGGCAAATCTACGCTGCTGAGGCTGATGGCTGGGCTGCTGCACCCCCAGTCGGGTGAAATTGACCTGGCTGGGCGGATTGGTTTTGTGTTCCAAAACCCGGATCATCAACTGGTGATGCCGACGGTGGGTGCGGATGTGGCTTTTGGTTTGGTGGAGGAACAGTTGTCTAATCTTCAGGTGCGGGCGAGGGTGGCGGAGGCTTTGGAGGCTGTGAATTTGCTGGAGTTGCAGCGGCGGCCGATTTATGCTTTGAGTGGGGGACAGAAACAACGGATTGCGCTGGCTGGGGCGATCGCCCGTCACTGCGAAATTCTATTATTAGATGAACCGACGGCTTTGTTAGATCCTGATTCGCAGTTGGATTTGGTGGCGGCGGTGCAGCGGTTGGTGAAAGATCGCGGGATTACGGCTTTGTGGGTGACTCACCGTTTGGATGAGTTGAATTATTGTGATGGGGCTTTTTTGTTGGAGAAGGGCCAAGTTGTCGATCGGGGAGATCCGGCGCGTTTGAAGCAGCGGTTGATGCAAAATGCCGATGTTTAGCGTAGAAATCAAAGAGTCGCTAGGAGCAAAAAAATGACCATTGAAAATGCCATTATCGATAAGGTGCGGGTATTGTCACCCCAAAAGCAACAAGAGGTATTAGCGTTCATCGAGTTTTTGGATACTGATGAGTGGGAGGATATCTATAGAGGGCGGTTTAAGGAACTCCAGCAAGAAGTGCTGATCGGAATTGAGGCGGCGGATCGAGGAGATGTCATTGATGCTGACGTGATGTTTCAAAGGTTGCGGGAGAAACTACGGCAGCAGCAAGCTCAGGTAGGTCAATGAGTAATCGTGCTCTTGAGGAAGGGGTTGAAGTTTTGCGAGTCGTCAGCGGTTATCGGGATTTACGGGTTCTATTCTCACAATCTGATGAGGATTGACCGTGTGAGTGAGTACGTATGAAGTATTAGAAATTGAATAGTTTCAATATAAGGTAGCAGCGTGCCAGCTTGATACTAAATCAATCTCGCAATCCTCGATCGTGCAACCAAGCATTTGCCCAAATTGTATCGGCTTCTGACAGCGCTGGTATGACTTCCCAGTTGCGATAATCTATCTTCAGGTCATAACTTGCGATGTCATAAATTTGAGTGAATAATTCCTGCAAATCAATGATAGGTTCGATGTCGCCCGATCGCAGTGGCAGAGGAAAGGCAGGCATCGGATTCTGCACGTTAAAAGCGTACAAATCTGCTCTGGGACGGCGATTTCCCCGACACACTAAAACGCTATAGTGGCTTTCCACATTATTGCCAATAACTGGCATTTTTCGACCGCGCCGCAATAAATCTATTTCAATTAAATGAGTACGAGTGGATAAGATTTCTTCTCGCTTTTCTTCATACATTTGTCGTCCTTTTCCTGTGCGCTTATTGCTAGGTGATAGGATTTCAATAACTGTGATTAATTCTTCGTTTCCCCTTTCTCTAATTTCTAAATAGCCTTCCCGAACCTGGTAAGGCATGGGAATACTTACTGTTAATGGTTGTGTCGGTGGCTCTGCAACCGCTACGTTTGATGCGATTAATTCGGTTGTGGTTCTTGGCTGAATTACGTTTACATCAGGAATGCCAATTGATAAATTGTCGTCAGCCGTTTCATACATTCTCACTTCTACAGACACTAAATACTTAGGACGTAGTTGCGGAGATAACAATCTGGCAATTTCAATAATTAGCCAGTGGTGTAAGGCAGGCCAGAGTTCTGGATGCTCTAAATACGGGTCCATACCAGGGAAGGGAGATGGCATTGATGTGACTCCTTGACTTAAGTCTATTTACAGTTTAGCAAGATTAGTCGGTCGGCGGGTTTGAGTCCCCGCCGGAATCTGGCAACAAACGCAAGATATCAGTTCGATCGCATTAAACTTCGATCGCCAATTGCATCGGAATTGGCACGGTGTTTTCATCCAATACAGACACCGCATTCACGAACACAATTGTATGCGGGACTGCGGGCATTAAGCGGCGCAGTGCATTTAGGTAAGATTCAGCATCGCGGCGGCGGGCGAAACGGGCGACTGTTAACCGCTGGCAGTTGGGGAGGTGGCGAATTAGATGCCAAGGTTGAAGTCGATCGCGATATGTCGGTTCTTTTGGTATCATAGGAAAATCCTTCCCACTTTTGTGGGTGGTGAATGAAAGGCGATCGCTCTTGATTTATCAGGTCGGAGGGCGATCGCTATTAACTGTATATATTAAAAGCTATGAGCATAGCTGCTGTCAAGCATAAATGGGATTAATTCGGTTGCGAGTTCGAGAACTAGCTGAGGAAAAGGGTTGGACGCTGAAAGAAGTCTCTGACAGAACGGGAATTCCCTACAGTACGGTTAAAAAATACGCCCAAGCTCCAAAAATGGCAACGGTGGACTACACGGCTTTGCAGAAACTTGCTGAAGTCTTCGATGTGATGGTGGAAGACTTGGTTGAGGTTTTGGAACGGTAAACTGATTTGTCGTTGGGAATATGGGTAGTCAGAAACCGGGTTTTTCCGGGAAAAATTCGCTACAGCCCGCAGACTCGGTAAAAACCCGGTTTCTTTGGTCGCAGCACGCAAGTCCTGACTGATTAGTCGCTCTTTGCAGTAAAAATACGCATATTGGAATTTTCCGGTTGTAGACTAGAGTCAGGAGTTGTTCAGTCTGCCGGAGTTAGATCGATGCCAATTAATCGTCTGTCTGATATACAAGAAAGTTTGGAATTGCTGCAAGAGCAATTAGGTGGCAAGCAGAAAGCTCTAAATTTTGCACCGCAAGAAGAAAAGATCCGAATTAAACAGCAAATTCGAGAGCTACGCAAGGAGATTCGGGAGCAGGAAAAGGAGTATTGGCAGGTTCTGGCTAGGCAAACGCAAACAGCGGACATTCCCGAACCGGAAGCTGAGATTATTGTTGCCGAGATTGTCGAAGAAGTTGGGCAAATTGAAGTGCAGCGACAGTATTCCGATGAAGTGCTTCAGATTTTGCAGCAGATTCGGGACAAGCTGAACGAACCGGGACCGACAGCAGCCGCGAAACTTAAAGGCGTAATCTCAAGCATTCCGCCGTTTGTAGGAATTTCCTACGAGGCAGAATTGGATACAGAGAATTTTTTACAGCAGCATTTTCCAACGTTTCGGGAATGGGCTAAAGTATTAGCAAAAAAGTCCTAGACCTGGAGCAAAAAACACCCAATCCAGGTTTCACAAGTTTTTACCAACTTTACGATATTCCCTCCGAACTAGGTTCCAAAAACTTTGTCGGGCGGGATGAGGAAATGCAGCAATTGCACGGATTGTTGCAGGATGGAAATCGCGTTGCGATCGCGGCTGTGTCGGGAATGGGCGGCATCGGCAAGACAGAATTGGCATGGCAGTATGCAACATTTCACCGCGAATCTAACACTTATCCAGCGGGGATTTGGTGGCTGTTTGTGCGGGAAATCGATTTAGCGCCGCAGGTGTTGCAAAAAGCACTGCGAATGGGAATTCAGCCGCCGGATACTCTCGACAATCTGGAGGAACGGTTGCAGTTTTGCTACGAAGAGTGGGCAAAAAAAACCTCTGGGAATGCTCTGCTGGTATTGGATGATGTCATTGATTACCGCGCGGTGCAGCCGTTGCTGCCTCGAAATCCCCGCTTTAAGGTGTTGCTGACAGCGCGACAAATTGTGCCTCCACCTGTGGGGTGTTTGCCGTTAAAAGTGTTGAAACCAGAGGCGGCGCTAAACTTGCTGCGGCTGACGGCTGGGGATTTGCCGGGAAACGGGCTGGGACGGATTGATGCCCAGCTTGAAGATGCTGAAGCGCTTTGTCAGTGGTTGGATTATTTGCCTTTGGGCATCGAACTGGTGGGGCGCTATCTGCGACGCAAGCGCGCGCTGTCCGTGGCAGAAATGCTGCAACGGTTGCAGAGTCAGCGATTGGAGGCGCGGGCATTGCAGGAGGCGGAAGCTGGGATGACGGCTAGGCGCGGAGTGGCGGCAGCCTTTGAGTTGAGTTGGGCGGAGTTGAAACCTGCCGCGCGGACGCTGGGGTGTCTGCTGAGCGTGTTTGCTCTGGCTCCGATTCCTTGGGAGTTGGTAGCTGACTGTTTGTCGGATTGGGATGAGGAGGAGTTGGAGGATTGTCGGGATTACGAACTGCTGGAACAAAGTTTGCTGTCGCTGGTGGAGGATGAAAGCTCAGATCCGGCTCAATCTGGGCTGGTGCAGCCACGCTATCAACTTCATGCTTTGATTCGGGAGTTTTTTGCGGCGAAATTGCAGGGACGGGCCGATGCGGAGAATTTGCGGAGAGGCTTTGCTGTGGTGTTGACGGCGGTGGGGAAGACGATTCCGTATGTGGTGGCGCTGGAGGTGCAGGAACGGGTAAAGGAGGCGCTGCCGCATTTGGCGGTGGTGGCGGAGCAATGGTCCCAATTGGTGCAAGATAGCGATGATGCCGTGTTGTCTTTTACGGGGTTAGCGCGGGTTGCCGAGAGCCAGAGTTTGTGGGCAGAGGCGGAGAAGTGGTATCAAGCTTGCCTCCAGATGACGGAGGAACGCTACGGAGCCGAGCATCCCAATACGGGATTGAGCTTGAACAATCTGGCGGGGATGTACAAGTCAATGGGGCGCTATTCAGAGGCGGAACCCTTGTTAGAGAGAGCGCTCGCTATCAGAGAACAGCAGCTCGGAGCTGACCATCCCGATACGTCTAACAGTTTAAACAATCTGGGAGAACTGTACCGAGCAATGGGGCGCTACCCAGAGGCGCTACCCTTGTTAGAGCGATCGCTCGCTATCAGAGAGCAGCAGCTCGGAGCCGACAATCCTTATACAGCAGCGGGTTTGAACAATTTGGCAGTGCTGTACCATGAAATGGGCCGCTACTCGGAGGCGGAACCCTTGTTAGTGCGATCGCTCTCAATCAGGGAGCAACAGCTCGGAGCCGACCATCCCAGTACAGCATTGAGTTTGAACAATCTGGCATGGCTGTACGAGTCAATGGGACGCTACCCGGAGGCGGAACCCTTGTATTTGCGATCAATTTCGATTAACGAACAACAGCTCGGAGCCTACCATCCCAATACGGCAATGAGTTTGATCAATCTGGCAGTCCTGTACAAGGTAATGGGACGTTACCCGGAGGCAGAACCCTTGTATTTGCGATCAATTTCGATCCACGAACAGCAGCTTGGAGCCGACCATCCCAGTACAGCATTGAGTTTGAACAATCTGGCACAGCTATACCGTGCAATGCGTCGCTACCCGGAGGCGGAACCCTTGTATTTGCGATCGTTAGAAATCTCGTTTCACCGATTGGGAGAGGAACATCCAAATACCCAAACCTTTTGGAGGAATTTCATTGATTGTCTTCGGGAGGCGATATCAGCGGGTCAAGACTCGCAACTTTCCCAGCATCCAACAACGCAAGCAATACTTCAGCAACTTCGGGAGATGGAGTAGCTGTTGTTTAAATTAGGATTTACGCATAGGCCCAGAAACCGGGTTTTTTCCAGAATACTTTGTCACACCCTGCAAACTCGGTAAAAACCCGGTTTCTCTGACGAAGCGCATAATTCCCGATCGCACTTAATTCCGCAAATCCTCAAAATCACAAAAATCCTCAATCCCGGCACGAATTGCCAAAAGTGCGATCGGCATTGCCAGCCTTGATGAAAACCCGCTATGGGAAGACCATAACTTGCAATATAATTCAATCAACAGACTGAACAGAATTTTCTTCCAACCACTTCGCTAACGTATCCTGGGTTTCCCCATCAGATGCTAACCGTTCCATTATCCCCACAACTTCCATCTCAGGAACCTCAAGAGAATATCCATTTACTTCAAGGAAAGTTGCCATCACAGCAAACGCTGTTCTTTTATTACCATCTATAAAAGGATGATTCTTTGTCAAACCATAGCCATAGGCTGCTGCTAACTCAAACAAAGTCGGTTCACCATAGGCAAATAGATGCCTCGGTCTAGCTAGACTAGCTGAAAGAAGATTTTCATCTCTAATTCCCGGACTACCGCCATGCTGAACAATTTGATCTGCATGAATCATTGTTGCTATTTCTTCTGCCATCCAAAATGGTTCGCTCATTTAGCAAGTTCCCGCAGCGCATTTTTATACTTTTCGCTGACTTTCCTATAAGCTTTCATTGCTCGATCGATTTCAGGATTGCAAGTATCGAGTTTAATGCCCTCATGAGTTTCTGTCAGGAAAAGACTATCTCCTTCACCGACATTGAGTTGTTGCAATACTTCTTCTGGCAGAGTTATTACGAAAGAGTCTCCAACTTTTTGAATTTTGACGGCGTACATAGCATCACCTAAAAAGATCGCTTCTTTAATATTAACCGAATACGGCGGCAATGTTCAATCCCTTTCTCGATTAGTAACCTGCAATGTGAAATAGTAGTTTTACGCAACCTCTTCTAACTCAGGGATATGTTCAGATTCATAGTTTTCGATTAAAATACCAATAACATCCATCATCGAAGCAAGAGGATGGCTTTCATTCTCACCGATTCGATCTGTCAGGCTATCTAGTAGTTCGACTAAACGCTCATATTCCTGTTCCGTGTAAGGGACAAAAACTATTTTAGTAAGGGATGACCAAGCAGTAATTGTTTGTTCTAGATTAAGACTTTGCATTATTATTTCCGCTTTCAATAGTGTTGGTCAGGTGCGTCGCGATGAGATTGTCGATCGACTTTCAGGACTTTTCTGTGGCGACGCACCCTACGACGACTATTTCATCTCATACCCAAACAAATTCGGATCGACTTCTCCCAAATTCAAATCAGCCAAACCATACTCAGCCCAACGCCGCTGAACCATCGCCGTCATATCAGGATCGGATTCCAAAGGTTTACCCCATTCGTGCTCAGTTTCCGGCGGCATCTTCGTAGTAGCATCAATCCCCATTCTGCCTCCCAAACCAAGCTTTTCACTGGCAAAATCTAACGTATCAAAAGGCGTATTTGGCAAGATAAATACATCACGAACTGGGTCAACTTTAGAACTGATTGCCCAGACTACTTGACGCGGGTCGCGAATGTTGATACTTTTATCGACAACAATCACAAACTTAGTGTAAGTAAACTGTGGTAATGCACTCCAAAATGCTAAAGCAGCCCTTCGCGCTTGACCGGGATATGCTTTGTCGATCGAGATAATTGCGGCTTTATAACTCAGCGCTTCCATCGGCAAGAAGAAATCGACAATTTCCGATACTTGCTGCCGTAAGATAGGAGTATAAATGCGATTCAGCGCGATCGCCATCATCGCTTCTTCTTTCGGTGGCCGCCCGCTAAATGTAGTCAGATAAATCGGGTCTTTGCGGTGCGTCATGCAATTGAATCGCACCAACGGCGAATCTTCGACGCCGCCGTAATAACCCATGTGGTCGCCGAAGGGCCCGTCGGGTAAAACTTCACCGGGTGTAATCGTTCCTTCTAACACGATTTCCGAGTCCGCTGGTACTTCTAAATCTACGGTTTTGCACTTCGCCAACTGCACGCCGGAACCGCCGTAAAGTCCGGCGAATAACCATTCGGATAAATCTACAGGAATTGGGGTTGCTGCTGCGAGGATAATCAGGGGATCGACTCCCAGGGCGATCGCAACTTCCAACTTTTTACCAGCTTGTGCAGCTTTCCGCAAGTGCCGCGCCCCTCCCCGTACCGATAACCAGTGTACAGTCATCGTATTTTTTGACTGCAATTGCAATCGGTAAACGCCCACATTCGGCGTACCAGTTTCGCAATCTTTGGTAATGACTAAACCCAGGGTGATAATTTTGCCCGCATCTCCCGGATAGGGGCGAATCATCGGGATTTTGTTCAAATCCAGCCCTTCTCCCTCAAATACCACTTGCTGACAAGCTGGAAAGAAGTCGCGGCCTGGTTTGGCTTTCACTACGTCGAACAGCACTTTGCCAAATTCTATGGCTTGGGAAATCTTTTTCGGCGGTTTGGGCTGTTGTAGCATACCTAATTTTTTGCCGAGTTCTTCAAGTTCGATCGGCTTTTCCATGTTTAGCGCCCAGCAAACGCGCTGTTCCGTGCCCAACAGGTTAATCGCGACGGGGAATTCTGCCCCTTTGACGTTTTCAAACAGTAAGCCTGGCCCGCCTTTTTGCAGCATTTGGTTGGAAATTTCGGCAATTTCTAAGTCGGAATCGACTAAAGCGCTAATCCGGCGCAGTTGTCCCCGTTCTTCGAGTAGTTTGAGGAATCCTCGCAAGTCTCTAGCCATTTTTTTTAAGAATTGTTAACGGTCTTTATTTATTATGAGGGGATCGACCGCCGCAAGTTAAGCTGCGATGATAAGTTAATCAAAAATCCCCGATACTCGTTCGATAGATTGTGAAAAATCCCCGGCGATCGCCCGATCGATCTCGCAAAAACGGTCGTTCTCGCAGCCAACAGTTTTATCCGCCTCAACTTAACCGCCAACAATTGTTTGAGGCTTTGCTACCGCCGTCTAGCAGCAGGTGCGGGGAAGGTGCTAGCGCCGACAAAAGCTCAGAGTGCGATCGGGGCATATCTATTTTGCTCCTAGACGCAGAAAACTTGAAACTTGACGTTAATGCTGAAAAATTTTTAGCCAGTCTGTGCTACTATCCCCTGCAAGTTAAAATTGCTTTTGCTAACTGGAAAAAGCCTACTACGGGCAAGTTGGATGCTGAACTTTACGATCGCGGTTACGAACTAATTCACGTTCCGGGCGGTGCTAATAGTGCTGATGGTAAGATGATTGCCTTTGGCGCTGCTATTTTATATCGATATCCAGCGGTTAAACAAGTTTTTGTCTGTTCTTCGGATGGTTTGTTAAATCACCTCTGCAATCAATTGCAAAATCAGGGATTGACTGTGTTTCGGGTGCGTAGGCAAAATGCTGTGTTGTCTGTAGAAAATCTTCTGACTGGTGATACTAATCACTATTCTTGCCAAAGGGAAGAGGAAGTCCCTAGTTTTGAAGAATTGGCTAATCAAATTGGTGAGTTTTTGAAGGCAGAACACAAATCTATTGATGAGCGGATAGCTCGATTTTCGAGTGTTGCTGAGCTTTTTCAAGAGCGCCGGACTGTTGCTTTCAATTCTACATCCCATGTAGCAGCACTGTCGGAATCAGGAGAAAACGAAGTTAATGTGGCTGAAGTATCTTTGGATTCTGTTGCTGCCAATCAAAATTTGCTCGAAATAATTCCAGATCTAAATTCAAATCCTATTGAGTCGCTGGATGTTTTAAAGAATATACTTGTGCAAATAATTGAAAGTGCAAAACTTGAGTTAAAAGAGGATGCTATTCCTGTCTCTAAAATTAAGAAAGATTTCTTTGCTAAATATCAGTCTCATGCAGATTTTATTGTAAAAAAAATCTTGGGTAATAGTTCTAGTCTAATCAAATTTTTGCAGTCGGAATCGGCGACTTTTAAAGTAGTATTAATCGGGAGCGAACATCAAGTGGCGATCTCTCAAAAACCATCGGCGTCAAAAATTGACTCATCTGCTGCCTTGGAAGCATAGGTTACAAAAATCGTTAATCGCACGTGCAATAACTCCAATAGCTCTGGCAGCAGCTAACCGCCAATAACTTAATCTAATGTTAACCAAAATTTAAACTAAGCTTATTTTTAAATTATTTAACCTACTTTTAACCAAAATTTAAAACAAGCTTATTCTTTTATATGCCTTTCCTTGGGAGTTTCAGTCTATCCTATGGAGGAGATTTGCAAAGCCTGCTATTTATATTGAGGACGAGGAGTATGAATTTCTTCACTGCACGTTGGCGACGTAGTTTTATAGTGACACTAGCAGCAGCAGCATTTTCGCTGACTTTGATTAGTTCCGCTGTAGCTGCCGTCACACTAAATGGTTCGGGGGCCACTTTTCCTAAACCCCTTTACGATCGCTACTTCTCTCAGATGAGAAGTGCAAATCAAATTACTGTGAACTACGAAGGAACCGGCAGTGGTGCTGGGATCAAAGCATTAATTGCAGGCACTGTTGACTTTGCAGGTAGCGACGCGCTGATGACGGCGGCGCAAATCGCTGAAGTCAAACGAGGCGTTATTGCAGTTCCAACTGCTGGTGGCGCTGTTGCGGTTGTTTACAACTTGCCTGGAGTAAACAATCTGAGGCTAAATAACGATGCCATGAAAGGCATCTTTGAAGGTAAAATTACTCGCTGGAATGATGCTAAAATCGCTGGAATTGCTGGACAAGCTAAAAACTTGCCAAATACTGCGGTTAGAGTAGCTGTACGGGCAGATAGTAGTGGTACTACCTTTATTTTTGCTAACCATTTGCAGGCGACTGGTAGCACCGTTAAGGCTGCCGCTCAACCGAGTTGGCCAGGAAGCCCTGTCAGCGGTCAAGGAAACGCCGGCGTAGCTGGTTTGGTAAAGCAAACAGCGGGTGCGATCGGCTACGTTCAAGATACCTATGCTCGGCAAAACAATCTCCAAACAGCATTTATTCAAAATAAAGTTGGCCGGTTTGTAGATCCTAGCTTGGCAGAAGCCGAAAAAGCTTTTGCAGGGGAAACATTCCCAGCAGACTTCCGCTTAGTAGAAGGCAATCCTAACGACGGTTATCCGATTGTTGGTTTAACTTGGTTGTTAATCTACAAACAGTATCCTGCTGCGAAAGCAGATGCTGTTAAAAAAATGGTTAATTGGGTGATGACTACAGGTCAAGGTATCAACAAATCCCTAGAGTTTACTCAAATTCCGACCGCTACAGCTCAGAAGGTGATTCAAACAGTTAATCAGAGTGTGGTTGCCAGAGGTTAATCTGGGCGATCGCAGGGAGTTATGAGTTTGTGAGTTAAATGTATGACTCAAAACTTATAACTTCAAAGTTTAAGGTGCACTACATTTACTGGGTTGAGGGGCGCACGGTGCACCCTAACAGCCTATTAAAATTATTCGTCTTTCAAGCAAATATTTCGATTTTTACGCAATAATTCCGGTATGACCAATCCATCAAAAAAACCGAAAAAATTGACTCGGCAATCGGCAGAAATAAACACAGCACTAGACTTGACAGATACCAAGGGTGAAGGTTTATGGATGGAGTCAGCATTTACACTATTGGTATGGGCTTTTGCCTTAGCGACAGCGGGTACGCTGTTCTGGATGAGCTGGATAATTTTTAAAGATGCTTGGCCAGCGATCGGCAAATTTGGACTCTCATTCTTGTGGAATGCTAAGTGGGATATCGGTGAGTTGCAGTTTGGGGCTTTGCCGTTTATTTACGGTACTGTGATTAGTTCTGCGATCGGCATAATCATCGCCCTTCCTTTGGGGCTGTCAGTAGCGATCGTTACTAGCGAGAACTTCTTACCGCCTTGGGTGCGATCGCCCTTGGGATTCATGGTTGAATTAATCTCAGCAATTCCCAGCGTGATAGTTGGACTGTGGGGAATCTTCGTTTTGATTCCCTTTTTACTACCCTTACAGCAGTCTTTATTCAATAATTTCAGTTGGTTTCCCCTGTTTAGCAGCGAACCTTTAGGCCCGGGAATGCTGCCAGCGGGAATACTGTTAGCGATTATGATTTTGCCAACAGTAGCTGCCATCAGCCGCGATGTATTGATGTCAGTTCCAGTAGATTTGCGAAGTGCTTCAATGTCTCTCGGCGCAACCCGTTGGGAAACGATATTTAAGCTGTTATTGCCAGCAGCTAGTTCCGGCATTATCGGAGCTACCATCTTAGCCTTGGGACGTGCTTTAGGCGAAACAATGGCCGTCACAATGGTGATTGGTAACTCAATTCAAATCAACAAATCGCTGCTAGCTCCCAGCTACTCAATTCCCGCTGTTTTGGCAAGTCAATTTCGGGAAGCTCTCGAACCGCTGCATATCGGCGCTTTGATGTATTTAGCCCTAATTCTATTTGTCATCACTCTGTTGGTGAATGCGATCGCAGTATTGCTAGTTCAGCTAATCGGCGTCAAGGGAGCTAAGAATTAAAAATGTCTCAAGCACAAAATTCACACAGCATTTTCGATGCTGAAATTTACAAACCCCTATCGTTTACCCGCAGTTTTTTTAGCCAAGGAATGACAGTTATTGCCTTTGCTTTTACAGCTCTGGCACTGCTCCCTTTGTTTGCTATCTTATACCAAATTCTGGGGGAAGGACTAACACACTTGAGTTGGGAAGTGCTAGTGTCTCTACCAGCACCAGTTGGAGTTGAAGACCAGCCCAACGGCTTTGCAAATGCGATTCTCGGCACTGCTTTAATGGTAGGAATTGCTACATTATTCAGCGTGCCAATCGGCGTAATGACCGGAATATTTCTATCTGAGTTTGGTAGAGAAAATAAAGGACTCGCCAATAGCATTCGCTTTATTACCGTCATTCTCAGTAGCGTTCCCTCGATCGTAGTTGGCGTCTTTTCTTACGCCCTAATTGTAGTTACAACCAAAGTATTTTCATCACTAGCAGGCGGTTTTGCCCTCGGCATCATCATGCTGCCAGTTGTGGCATTGACAACAGAACAAGCATTAAAATTAGTGCCTACTTCCTACCGTCTCGCTTCTGCTGGTTTGGGAGGCGGACGCTTTCAAACGATGTTTCGGGTGATTATACCATCAGCACTCCCAACTATTACCACAGGTGTTTTACTGGCTGCTTCTCGGGCCGCCGGCGAAACCGCACCGCTGATTGTAACTGCGTTGTCAAGTCAATTTTGGCCTCCTTTAGTTGATAAATTGGGCGAGATTATGCAGTCTCCCGTTGGTTCAGAAACCATCTCAAGACTCAAAGAAATTCCAGAGACACTGCTGACTCCGACTCCTTCCATGTCAGTATTAATTTATGGCTATGCTAGCTCTCCCTACAAGGAGCAGAACGAATTAGCGTGGACGGCCGCTTCTGTTCTTTTGGGTATGGTTTTGATTACTAGCGTTATATCCCGCACAGTCACTCGGAAACGTTTACAAGATCGATAGCTCAATAATTCAAGTGCATCTATTAGTCAAATAGTCAAGTGTTAACACTATAACCAGGCAAATAATGAAACCTAAAGCTAACTTGAAAGCCGAAAAGTATACAGAGCAATTCCTTGAAGATTCTACCCCGGAAATTGACCCCAATGCAATGCCAGCACTGCGGGTTCAAGACTTGAGTTTTTCCTACGGAACTCATAAAGTCCTAGAAAATTTATCGATGAATATTCCTCACCCGCAAGTAACGGCGATTATTGGCCCTTCAGGTTGCGGAAAATCCACTTTTCTCAAAGCTCTCAACCGGATTGGTGAATTGGAGGGAAAAGTTAAAATAGAAGGAAGAGTAGAGTTTTTTGGACAGGATATCTACAGCCCGAAAGTAAACATTAATAGTTTGCGCCGTCAAATGGGAATGGTGTTTCAAAGACCGAATCCTTTTCCGCTGAGCATCTACGATAATATTGCTTACGGGGTCAGGATTTTTGGCCGCAAAAGCAAAGCAGAATTAGATGAGATTGTGGAATCTGCTCTAAAAAGTGCGGCGCTTTGGAATGAAGTCAAAGATAGTTTGAATAAATCAGCCCAGGGAATTTCGGGGGGACAGCAGCAGCGACTTTGCATTGCTCGCGCTTTGGCTGTGAAGCCAAAAGTTTTGTTAATGGATGAGCCTTGTTCGGCTCTCGATCCGATTTCTACGATGAAGATTGAGGAGTTATTTCAGACTTTGCGGCAACAGTTGACTGTGGTGATTGTAACGCACAATATGCAGCAGGCGGCTCGTGTTTCTGATTACACGGCATTTTTTAATACTGATGAAAGTCGCATCGGCCGGATGGTAGAATTCGGGCCGACAAGTAAGATTTTTACTTCTGCTAGTAATGAGAGCACCAGGGATTATATTCAAGGCCGTTTCGGCTAATACTTACATCTTGAACCTCTTTCAGAACAGGCTTTCCGGCCTGTTCCACAACAGACAAATATTTTTGTGGAGGAGGCAAAATGCCTGCTATAGTTATGTCTTCACGACTGCGGAAGCGAGAGTTAAGCGTTTTCGGCGCTACTGAAGCAGTGCAGGATTGCCCGGATGTTTTCAACCATTTCTGTCTCTGGACTAAGGTTTGCGTGACCCGATACCACGAGTTCACACTGGTTTTGCTCGCAGTTAACAGTTAACTGTTAACTGTTAACTGTTTGAACAATACCGATGCAACCGGAAACGATATCAAATCCACTCGCGATAGGACTTACGCACTCAAACGAAATCTCGTTGTTCTCAGCGTCAGTAGAGAAGCTGAAAGCCTCATTCTAACGTTGCTGAGCTGGCTGAGTGCGTAAGTCCTAGATTATGCTTTGATGAACCTGGTCGATGAGGTCTTATTAGCAAAGGTGTGGCTCTTCGCTAGATCGGGGTACTCACCGGGTTCGAGTTCGATGTAGGCACCACTACCACTAAAAGTGTCGTAGAGCCTGATCTTGTCTCCTGGGGTGTAGTTTGGTCCAGCAAATACCTTCACCGAGGAAGTCAGGTTGTCGTAGGCCGAGTAGGTGCCGAGGTTGTCCACATCCTCAAACACG
This sequence comes from Cyanobacteria bacterium OTE_58_metabat_593, assembly GCA_031372825.1. Classification (GTDB taxonomy): domain Bacteria; phylum Cyanobacteriota; class Cyanobacteriia; order Cyanobacteriales; family Microcoleaceae; genus Microcoleus. Next base: position 24,869 of record JANMLZ010000082.1, read on the forward strand.
ATCAGCTTCCGACCTCCGTAATTCACTGCCGAGTAGAGTTCCGCTACTACCGGGATGGGAGTCACCGGCTGGGCTGGTGGCATACCCTGGTTGAACTTGACCGAAGAGATCACGTCCCCGAAGTGGATGGGTGGATAGTGGATATCCCCATACTCACCAGGCTTGAGCACTAACTGAGTACTGATAAAGTTGGGGTCGCGGTAGAAGCTCACCTCATAGTTGGCCTTCGGGTCGTAGTTAGGACCGGGACGGATCTTCAACGAGCTAACTGTGTCAGCCATCTGATAAGGAGTTGCCAGGTCGGGGGTGTCCTGGCTCAAAAGCAGACGCCGACCCGGATCAGCACCCCAGATCGAGCTCTTGGAGAAGAAATGGTCGTACAACTCCACGATTAAGGGAATGTGGGCGTACTCCATCGACCCTGGGGGAACGGGTTCAGATCCCGTGCCATCTCCTTTGATGAACCTGGTTGATGATGTCAGATTGCTAAAGGTGTGGCTCTTCGCTAGATCCGGGTACTCACCGGGGGCGAGATCGATGTACTTGCCACTACCATTGAACGTGTCGTAGAGCCTGATCTTGTCCCCTGGGGTGTAGTTCGGCCCTTTGAATACCTTCACCGAGGAAGTGAGGTTGTCGTAGGCTGAGTAGGTACCGAGGTTGTCCACATCCTCAAATATAATCAGCTTCCGACCTCCGTAGTTCGGACCGTCGTAAAGTTCTGCCACCACCGGGATGGTAGTCACCGGTGGGGCTGGTGGTACACCCTGGTTGAACTTGACCGAAGAGATTACGTCCCCAAACAGGATTGGTGGATTGTGGATATCCCCATGCTCACCAGGCTTGAGCACTAACTGAGTACTGATAAAGTTGGGGTCGCGGTAGAAGCTCACCTCGTAGTTGGCCTTCGGGTCGTAGTTAGGACCGGGACGGATCTTCAACGAGCTAACTGTGTTATCCATCTGATAAGGAGTTGCCAGGTCGGGGGTGTTCTGGCTCAAGAGCAGACGCCGACCCGGATCAGCACCCCAGATCGAGCTCTTGGAGAAGAAATGGTCGTACAACTCCACGATGATGGGAATATTGGCATACTCCATCGACCCAGAGGTAACTGGTTCAGACCCGCCTACTCCGGTGAGGAACCTGGTTGATGAGGTCCGACCACCAAAGGTGTGGCTCTTCGCTAGATCCGGGTACTCACCGGGTTCGAGTTCGATGTAGGCACCACTACCACTAAAAGTGTCGTAGAGCCTGATCTTGTCTCCTGGGGTGTAGTTTGGTCCTTTGAATACCTTCACTGAGTAAGTGATGTTGTCATAGGCTGAGTAGGTAGCGAGGTTGTCCACATCCTCAAAGACGATCAGCTTCCTACCCCCGTAGTTCACTGCTGAGTAGAGTTCTGCCACCACCGGGATGGAAGTTATTGGCGGGGCTGGTGGTACACCCTGGTTGAACTTGACTGAAGAGATCACATCCCCGAACTGGATTGGTGGATAGTGGATATCCTGATACTCACCAGGCTTGAGCACTAACTGAGTACTGATAAAGTTGGGGTCGCGGTAGAAGCTCACCTGGTAGTTGGCCTTCGGGTCGAAGTCAGGACCGGGACGGATCTTCAACGAGCTAACTGTGTTATCCATCTGATAAGGAGTTGCCAGCTCGGGGGTGTCCTGGCTCAAGAGCAGACGCCGACCCGGATCAGCACCCCACACCGAGCTCTTGGAGAAGAAATGGTCGTACAACTCCACGATGATGGGAATCTGCCCATAGGGACCTGGCGGTGGTGGTGGTGGGGGGGGAATGATGGCAGGAACTGTGATTTTGACGGTCTTGCCGCCAACGACTTCTCCATCAGCGACGACATCAAGAGAGCCACTAAACACCTGGGACGAACTGGTACCGGGTACATTACCAAGCCAGGAAACGTCAAAGCTAACTTGATTGTCTTGGTCTCTGCTGAGTGGGCCATAACCAGCGGTAGGTGCGATCGCCTGCACAAAAGGTGCGGTGGCGCCACTGGCTACCAGACTGACGTTCCCGATTACTGCGATCTGTGCTGTCAATTCAGTCACGATCGTATCGATAATCGTATCGACACTCACACCTTGGACCAGCTTGCAACCC
>JANMLZ010000120.1:0-17639 GCA_031372825.1 Cyanobacteria bacterium OTE_58_metabat_593
ATGAAAACGCAGCTAAAAATAACTTGCTTGTTTTTCTTGGTGGGGTATCAACCGTTAAGTTAGGCGATGTTAGACAGGCTACGCCTGCAATTGCTGTTTGACCTTAGAATCCCCTCGCCTGATAGCAGGGGAGTATATCAATTGTTCTCTACTTTAGACCGATCGCCAAAACCGATGTATAGCAGTTGACCTGTGACAGTTGACCTGTGACAGTTATGGTATCCGAATCCAACCGTTTATGAAGCACGGATTTTAGACTCTATTGATGAGCTTATTTATGTCCTAACCGATGTGGCGGTTGCTATACATAGCTACTCATTCCTTGGCATTTCTGTACAGAGTCGAAAACTTAAATGCTCATAGCCAAATACCAGAGTTAAATTTGTCTAAATTTCTCAATTGAAACAAGTTCTATACTTGGGACATTTCAAATTCACGAACATCAAGGACTGTAGTTTGGTTTCGGAAACTTTTACCTATCAAAAAAGGCGATCGTTGGTTGGTCTCATTCTGCTTTGATGCTGAACGTTTATCAATCCAACAACCCCAGAAATCGGTAGGTGTCGATGTGGGAATCAAAGCCTTCGCCACTCTTTCAAACAATCAGGTTTTTGAGGCGACCAAACCATTATTAAAGCGGGCGAAAAATTTCGCTTTCTAGACTACAACGTCAAGTGTCAAAACAAGTGAGGGCTTGGGCCAACCAACGTAAAACCTACGATCGCATCAGCCACCGACCTGTGGGAATATCCTGTGTCCGTAAAGATTTCTTGAACAAACTAACAACTCCCACGGCTAAAACTTTTTGTTGTGATTAAGATTGAAGACTGGAACGTGTTGGGGGTGATGGCTAATCATCAACTTGGCGTTGCGATAGTAAACAAGAGGATTTGATGAATTTAAGGGTCAACTGACAGACAAGTGCCAAATGTATGGGGAGATTTTAGTGGTACTCGATCGATCGTTACCTAACTATTTCGACTTGCTCAAACTGCGACCAAAAACCAGATATGCCACTGAGCGATCGGGACTGATGATTGTCCTGATTGTGGTAGATTAAGAGACAGTGACTTAAACGGCAGTATTAATATTTTAAACTGGGAAGCTCAAGCTTGAGGGGGATATCTGACTACCCAACGGCGTTGTAGCGTGAACGTCAACTAGGTTTGACTCTTGTGAGAGTAAGTTTTAGGAAGCAGTACAAAGTGGATTACGATTCTAAATTAATTGTTAGTAGTTGATTTGAGCCAATTTGTTAGCAAAGGGCGCGTGAATTATCGATCGAGCGTGAATTATGGACGGAGCAAGATTTATTGCCCAGCCCCTCCGGCCGTCGCGCCATTCACCCCTTGGCTGTGTCAAGCTTGGCTGTGTCAAGTTTCGCTCGTCGAAGTTTCGATCGGGATCTTGGCAGGAAACGTCAACAATTTGCTAGAAATACAGGTGTCAGAATTATGATTAGTGGCAGCTCAGACTTTATATTACCAGGACAAGGTGTAGATCATGCTCCTGAATTCCAAGAACTAGAAACTCCCGAAGGCGAGCTGCACCTGCGGTTCTACGTTCCTTCGGGGAACGAGTTCGCACTGCCGGCGACAGGGATTAGAGAGGTACTATCCCCCTCCCCCGACCGGATGACACCCATCCCCAACGTTTCCTCTTTGCTTTTAGGTACGCTAAACATGAGAGGACGAGTGATCTGGGTGGCAGACCTGGGTCAATTTTTGGGAGACCAAACACCTCTGAACACAGATAGACCCGAAATCCCGATCGTGGCTGTAGAAGACCAAGATACGATTTTGGGGCTGGCAGTCGATCGAATTGTGGGGATGGACTGGCTCGACGTAGAGCAACTACACTCTCAGAACAATGCACCAGACGGCATGATTCCATTTCTGAGGGGAGAATGGATGTTAGGTGCAGAAGCGACTAAAGTGCTCCGACTGCTAGATCAAGTGAAAATTCTGCGTTCAGCGCGGTGGGCAGCGTGAAATCGATTTTAGATTTGCGATTTGCGATTTTCGATTGGGGTCTAACCATCAACAGTCACACGACTTGAGACGCGCATCTAAACATTCAAGATAAAAATCTAAAATCAAAAATCTAAAATCTAAAGAGGGCGGCAAATGACAACAAGTACCAACTTTCAGCAGGACTACCAACGGGCAGAAGCGGCCTACATGGATGGCAACTATTCAGAAGCCGCGGCCCTAGTTTATCAATTAGTAGAAGATTTTCCCGAAGACCCCAGTGCTCGCCTGCTGTGCGGACACATCTACTGCTACGGACTGCAACAGTATGAGGTAGCACGGGAACAGTACACGGTTGTGTTAGGGCTCAGCGACGACCCGAGTTTGGTCGAACACGCTCACAGCGGAATTACATACACAGACCAATTTGTATCGGGAGAACTGCACACGGAAAATTTCGAGGCTTTGTCGGCTGAAACTGAATTGGAATTCTACCCAGAGTTATCTCTGGATCAAGGATTAGAAGACCCGGATTTGGGATTTTTGCAAGGAAATTCCGCATCCGGGTCCTATGTCGGTCAATCGCCAGACGACTTAGAAAACGACGACTTGGCAGACTTGGGTATGAGCGGCTTGGAGTGGGAACCAGAAGACGAAGCCCGCGCGGGATCTGTCCAAGATTTAACCTCTAATTCTAACCCCTTTGCTAACGACAGCGGCGCGATCGCAGCTTATGCTGATGCCGAGGAGCCGCTAGACATGGACGAGTTTGCCGGCTCGGACTTTGGAGACCCTTTTGCCTCAGATGACGGAGGGCTTGATGCTGATTTGAAGAGCAGCAAAGTTTCTGGGAAAAAAGCACCTGACTCAGCAGATTTGTTTTCAGAAGCTCCGACTCAGATGCTCAACGGTCAAAGTTTTGCCTCTTCAGAAGTCGGGAATTCCTTCGACTCGAACCAACTCGACTCTCGCACTGGCCCGTCCGACAATTTTGGCGAACCTTTTGCGCCGCTCGATTTGCCAGACGAACTCGACCTGAACGACGACGACTACGACTACCAAGCCCCGCCCCAGACGGGTTCCGAGCAAGGGTACAAAGCACCCCAGTCAGAAGATGCAGACCCCTTTGCTGAGCCAATTTCCTCTGGTTTTGGGTCTTCTCGATCTCAAAATAAGCAGCCGAATAATGACTTGGACTACTCGTCCAACTATTCGCTGGCGGAAGACGAGACGCTGCTGATGGGAGGTGCTGTCCCCAATTCTCACTCGTCAAGGTCGAGCGGAGGACAATTTAATTCGGTCGATCGATCCTCCCCCAACAGCAACGGTTACGGAGGCTCGGAACCCCCGGCATTTGGCTCTAATAGCTTCGAGTTAGACGATTTTGATGACGACGCTTTCAGCGATGATTTCTCTCTCGATGAGAACGAGCAAGCGACAGCTTTCGGGGCGTCGGAAAATCACAAAAGTGACTGGTCGTCAAGCACTGGGAATCAAGAACACAGCGGCTTTTTAGACGAATTTGACGAGTTTGACGACTTGGGGAATTTGCCGGACTTTGATATCTCAGAAGATGCCAACAGTTCGATCCTGACTAGAGGTAACACCAATTTCGGCAACTCGACCAGCGGCATGATGGGCACAAGCGGCAGCGGGCTGGATTTTGACAACAGCGACGGCTCGGCAATTCGGGATGATGAGATATTTAGCATTTCTGGCCCGGCTGATGCGTCGGTGCCGACTTTTGCTTCGACAGAAACAGAAGCGCTCGATACCTCGGTAACAATCGAACAGGGGGGACTGGCTTTCTTGGAAAATGCCCCTTTGTTTACAAAACAGTTGTACACGGCAATTGGGGCGGGGCTGGTTTCTCTGATCGCTGTGGCTTTCGTTACCAACATCGCCTCTTATCAAGCTCTGCGGGAAGACAAGCCGGAGGCGATCGTTTACCTGCGCCAAACAGGCTGGGTAATGACCGCAGCGGCTGGTTTTACGAGCTTTTTAACTTCTTGGGGCATCGGCCAACTGATCGCCAAGCAGGTGCGGAAGTCCTCGGACAATTTGCAAGCTCAGTTCGATGCCGTATCTCAAGGAACTTTGGACGCTCGGGCTACGATTTACTCGGAAGATGAATTTGGCAAAATGGCTGCTAAATTCAACCACATGGCGAAGGTGATCCAAACCACGATTAGCGATACCAGGCGCAAGTCTGACGAGCAGGAACAGGCAAAAGAAGACTTGCAGCGCCAAGTGATTCGCTTGCTAGATGACGTGGAAGGAGCGGCTCGGGGTGACTTGACGGTGACGGCGGAAGTGACCGCAGACGTTTTGGGCGCTGTTGCTGACTCGTTTAACTTGACTATTCAAAATCTGCGTGAAATCGTTCACCAGGTGAAGCAGGCGGCTCGGGAGGTCAGCAAAGGCGCTACGGATAGTGCCAAGTTTGCGGGCGATTTGTCTTCTGATGCGCTGCGACAGGCCGAGGAACTGGCGGCAACGCTGAATTCGGTGCAAGTCCTCACCGATGCGATTCAACGGGTGGCAGAGAGCGCTAGAGAGGCGGAAGAAGTGGCTCGGGGCGCGGCGGCAACAGCTCTGAAAGGGGGCGAGGCTGTGGAGCGGACGGTGGCCGGGATTTTGGAAATTCGAGAAACAGTAGCAGAAACCACTAGAAAAGTCAAGCGGTTGGCGGAAGCTTCTCAAGAAATTTCTAAGATTGTGGCTCTGATTGCGACGATCGCCTCGCGGACGAATTTGTTGGCCCTCAACGCCAGTATTGAGGCGGCCAGGGCTGGGGAAGCTGGCCGGGGTTTTGCGATCGTGGCGGATGAGGTTCGACAATTGGCAGATCGATCGGCGAAATCTTTGAAAGAAATCGAACAGATCGTGATGCAAATTCAAAGCGAAACCGGCGCGGTAATGACGGCGATGGAAGAAGGTACGCAGCAGGTTATTGAGGGTACAAGATTGGCAGAACAAGCGAAGCGATCGCTTGAAGATATCATTCAAGTTACTAATCGAATTGACGTGCTGGTGCGATCGATTACAGCCGACACTGTGGAGCAGAATGAAACAGCTCGCTCAGTGGCCGCGGTGATGCAGGCTGTCGAGCTGACCGCTCAGGAAACGTCCCAAGAAGCGCAGCGAGTTTCCGGTGCTTTGCAAAATTTGGTAGGTGTTGCTCGCGACCTTTTGACATCGGTGGAAAGGTTCCGAGTAGAAACAGCAGAAAGACAATAATTGATTGTTTAATGCTTTTTTACTTGCTGACTAACAAGCACATTAGCGTGGCAATAATGACAGACAAAAAGCAACCTCGCAGTCTTGAAACAACTGCGGGGATGCCAATCCAGCACCTAAACAAACTAGGAGTTGCACAGATGAACGATAACATAGTAGAGGTAATTCCTGGTATATTTGGTGAGATTCAGCCGACGGGCTGTATTATCTGTACTCTCTCAAAAAATAGCAGGGGCTATGCCAACAAAAGACTTAAGATTGACGGTGAATGGAAGACGCTTACAGTTCACCGTTTAGTATTGGAAAATAGCTTGGGTCGTTCGATTAGACCAGAATACTTTTGTTGCCATAGTTGTGATGTTCGTAACTGCATTAATCCTAATCATTTATGGGAAGGTTCTCGACTAGAAAATTCTCAAGATAGGTTTAGAAAAGGACGAATTAAAGATGTAGGAAGTACATCTGCACCTCAACCTCAAAAAGAACTGCGAGGCATAGAAATAATTCCTGGAATTCGGGCTGAAATACAGCCGAATGGCTGCATGATTTGCACCTTGGCTAAAAGAAGTGATGGTTACGCCATTAAGGGTACTAAAATTAATGGCAAAACTAAAAGTTTCTACGCTCACAGACTGGTACTGGAACATAAACTGGGAAGATCGATCGAACCCGGTTATTTTGCGTGTCACAGTTGCGACGATCGCGGTTGTGTCAATCCAGACCATTTGTGGGAAGGAACTCCCGCCGATAACTCCCGCGATGCTATAGAAAAAAACCGCTTTCCTTTCGTTCCTGGCAAGATAGGTCCTAACCGTAAACTAAAACCCGAACAGGTGCAGCAGATTCGCTATCTTTTAGGTAAGGGGATATCGAAAAGAGAAATAGCTAGGACATTTGCCATATCTCGCAGTCAGATTATTCTCTTGGCAAGGGGACAGATTTACAAGGACATTCTCTAAGACTCCTAAAATAGACAAAATACAATAACGATTAAAATCAGGAATAAAAATATGCTGCCGGAGCAACAACAGAGGATCATGGGCTATTTTATTGAGGAGGCAAAAGACCACCTCAATACGATCGAACAAGGCTTGCTGAACCTTCAAAGCACGATCGAAGACCCAGAACTGGTCAACGAAGTATTTAGGGCCGCTCACTCTGTCAAAGGAGGAGCGGCAATGCTGGGGCTGACCAGCATTCAGCAAACAGCTCACCGATTAGAAGATAGTTTTAAAGTTTTAAAAGAGTGCAGCGTTAAAGTAGACCAACAGCTAGAGTCCCTGTTCCTGCGAATTTTTGACACATTGCAAGGGCTGTTAGAGCAACTGTCAGGGCCTTTTGGGCTGACAGAGGAATTGGGAGAACAGATGGTTCGAGAATTAGAACCGGTATTTGAAGAACTCAACGGGCATTTGGGGGGACTTGTCGGACACTCTGAACACGATGGAGACGAGAGCGGCCCGCTGCCGATACCCCAACAAGTTTTGGCCCAGATGGGAGTTGGGGCTTTTAGCTCATCGATGAGTTTTGCCGACTCGGGTTCAGTTTATGCACCTGATGCCAGAGAAACAGAAGAAAGCGTGCTGCACCTAGTATTTGACTCGGACGTGCCGGCGAGGATGCGGGAAATGCTGCAAGAGTTCAAACAGCCCGAGGGGCCAGAAAGCAGGCGGCAGCTAAAGAACATTTGTCGGAACTTGGCTTTGGCCGGGGAGGAATTTGAACTCCCCCGCTGGATAGAATTGATCGAAACTGTAGAAAAGGCGATCGCCAACCCAGAAAATACCCACCGCACCTTAGCCCCAACAATCATCAGAGACATCAAACAAGCGCAAGAACTGGTACTTTCGGGTCGATCCGGGTCGATCGCACCGAGTCCAAAACTTCTGGCGCTGCTGCCGACTGTTGTGGTTCCTGAAACAGATTTTGAAGACTTGCTGGCATTCGCTCAACCAAGTACCTCGGGGGCAAAGCTTGGTAATCTTGAGGATTCAGCCTGGGATCTGGCGGGCTCTGGTGATTCCCAGGATGGATTGAACAAGTTGCTGCCGACTATTTCGGGGCTGAGCATAGACGAGCTGTTCGACCAACTCGACAGTGGCGAAAGCAACGATTACGGCAGCCGTCGATCGCCCCAGTTCGACGATTCCCCGGGGTTCGGAGAATCGGATCTGGAAATCGGTTCATTTAGAAGCTCGACCCGCACCGGCCCGGAAGTGGGTGCGGCAGAACTCAACACTTTAGCTGACTTGTTTGATGGCGAGTCGGATCTCGACGGCGCTTGGGAAGAAGAAGAAGAACTTGACTATACGCAGTCTTCTACAATGACGGCGGGAATGCTGTCAGACGATGACAATTCCGGCGATTTTACTGATTTGTTGTTTGACCAATACGGTGTGCAAAATTCGGAAACGAACGCGGAGCTTCCTCCAAAGGACCTCACGAGTTTGTTTGGGGAGGATTTGCTGTTTGGAGGCGAACCAGAGGGTTCGGCGGTGGCTGCCGGTCAGCAAAATCGGGGTTTGAGGCAGTCGCTAAGTCGCAAACAGCTTGAAACGGGTAACAGCAGGGGTGGTTTGGGTCGGCGAGAGGGCACGGTGGGCCAAGGCTCTGGGCAAGCTGAGGAAGATGCCCTCGGTACGCTTTTGGACTCCGTTGCGGCCCAAACTTCTGCTGTTGGTGCGGACAATGCTGATTTGGATGACTGGTTCGGCGATTTAGGCTTATCTGAGGCAGAGGGTGTGTCGTCCGTATCGGACGAGTATTCTTTCAACCCTGACGCTTTAGACGCAAAAAAATCGATCGAGCCGGCGTTCGGCGGCAATGATTCAGGGGATGCCGAAAGGCCCGCAGTCGCCGAAATAGATGATTTCGAGTTGCTCTCTGAGCTTGGGGAGGACTCGGATTTGAGCGAGCTGTTGGGCATTTCTTCTGGTTTCCTGTCTTCTCGACAAGGCGAAGTTGGGGAGAGCGGGGGCGATCGACCCGCAACTGCTGGCAGTCCACAAAACGAGGAAATTGGCAGCGTTTTTAACATGACACCAAATTCTGATTTAGATATCTCGGCCGATGGAAATTGGCTAGAAGATGCTTTCGGCCCCGAAGACGAGTCGGTGCCCGAAGCCAACCTGGAGCTGGAGGATATGGATTTAGATGCGCTGTTTGGGGATGCCACCTTGGGCCAGATTTCTGGGGATGAGGAGGGTGTGCCGGCCCAGCGGCAAGGAGCTGGTACTTCCCGAGAGGCGGCGGATTTGGCTGAGCTGTTCGGTTCTGTACCTACGGGTACTGAGTATGACGGGGAAGCTTCGGGGCGAGGAAATTCGGATTGGCTGAATTTAGATGCAGCTTCAGAATTGCCGAGTGCGGATATAGAACCATCGGAGGAAGACTTGGCGAGTTTCTTGTCGAACTCGTCGTCCGCTGTTTCCGACGAAGGCTTGGCAGATTTGGCAGCGGTTGAACCAGGCGCCTTGTCCGACCTTCCTGATGCGGAAATTTCAAGTTTCGAGTCTGATGGCGATTTCGATTTGTTGGAGGATATGTTGGGCGCAGGAGCCTTGATGTCGGCGGATGCTGTCGCGACCTCCGATGAGGGCGCGGCCGACCAGAAGCAGGAGTTGTCAGCCCAAGTTCCAGAGGGTTTGTTCGACTCGGTGGGTGCTGATTTGTTCGTTAGCGCAGCCCGCCCCTACGGGGGCTACGCCAACGGAGAGGATCGACCAGAAACCGAGGCTCTTGGGGAGTCTGCGGGCGACGATGATTTGTTTGATGCCCTGGAAACGGATTTTTCTGTTGGGGATTTAGAGGCGTTGTCGGCAGAATCTCTCGACGGTATGTTTGACGGCGATGCTGAAATACTTGCAGCTCTGGAAACTGGGGCGACTCTCAACACCGAAGAGTTGGAGGGTTTTGACGATTTGTTGGATTCGATCGATGCTGGGGCTCTGGTGACTTCGGAACTGACGACGGGCTTTTGGGATGACGACGGGGCGGGCCTTGAAGATTCCTCGGAGTTGGAAGAGGGGTCGCTGGCGGACTTTTTTGGTGCAGAATCAGGCAGTGAAGATGCGGTCGAAAATTTTGAAGATTTAGAAGCGCTGTTAGTTGCAGGGGGCGCTGGGGCAGCAATAGCAGCCTCTGGGGGAACAAATCAGAGTCCGGTGAATACTGAAGTTTTCTCGGATCTCGAAGACCTGCTCAGCGAGAGCGCAACTATGCCGGAAATTCCTACACCGACGAAAACTGCCCGTAAAGCTCCGATCGCTGCTGCTGATGAGAGCGACGACGAATTTGGCGATTTGGAAAAACTGTTGGAAGATCCCAAGGACGGGGGCCGCTCACAGGGGGAAAGCAATATGGGGGCGTCGGGGATTAACCGATCCAGGCGGAATGCGCGCGCGGGCGGGTTCGGCGACCAGACGATGCGGGTGCCCGTCAAGCAACTGGACAACCTCAGCAATTTGATGGGGGAACTGGTGGTGAACCGCAACAGCTTGGAACAAGACCAAGAACGGATGCGGCAGTTCTTGGACAATTTGCTGCACCAAGTCACGCTGCTGAGCGATGTCAGCCAGCGAACTCAGGATTTCTACGAGCGGAGTTTGCTGGAAATTGCTTTGCTGGCAAATCGTCAGGGACATCGATCGGCTTGGCGCTCAGAGGAGTCGTCCCACCAACGCGAAAGCGCTTGGAGACCGGAAGAAATGGACAGGTTTACTCCTTTCCACAGTCTGGCTCAGGAGATTATTGAGCTGATCGTGCGGGTGCGGGAGTCGGCTGCTGACATTGAGTTTTTGGTGGATGAGGCGGATCAGGTGACTCGCCAACTCCGCCAAGTCACGACTCAACTGCAAGAAGGTTTGACTCGCGCCCGGATGAAGCCGTTTGCGGAGACGACTGACAGACTGTTCCGGGCGGTGCGGGAAATTGCGATTAAGTGTGGCAAGCAGGCTCAGTTGCAGGTTGAGGGTAAGGATATTTTGATCGACAAGATGATTGTGGATCAACTTTATGACCCGATGACTCACTTGGTGAACAACGCGATTACTCACGGGATTGAACCGCCGGAGGTGCGTCTGGCGGCTGGGAAGCCTGCGGTGGGCAGGATTACGATTCGGGCTTTCCATCAAGGGAACCAGACGGTGATTTCGGTGTCGGATGATGGGGCCGGAATTGACCCGCAAAAGGTGAAGGCGAAGGCGATTAAGCAGGGTTTGCTGACGGCGACTCAGGCTCAGCGGATGTCGCGCTCGGAAGTTTACGATTTGCTGTTTATGCCGGGATTCAGCACTCAGGAGCAGGCGACGGAGTACGCTGGCCGGGGGGTTGGTATGGATGTGGTTCGCACTTCCTTGCAGGAGATTCGCGGGACTGTGGGGATTGATTCGACGATCGGCAAGGGGACAGTATTTACCATCCGTTTGCCTCTGGTATTGAGCATTTCTAAGGCTCTGACTTGCATTAGCGATCGAGCTCGGATTGCTTTCCCGATGGACGGGGTGGAGGACATGATCGACGTACCTCGGGATCAGGTGACGACGGGGGTGGACGGTTTGCCCTGTATTGAGTGGCGGGGTTCGATTTTGCCGTTCCGGCCGCTGCGCGATTTGCTGGCTTACAACCGCCATCTCGGCCGGGGGAGCGTTTACGGGTTTAATACTGACGATGACATGATTTCGGTGATCGTGCTGCGCTCTGCTGGCAATTTCTTGGCGGTGCAAGTCGATCAGGTTTCGACGGAACAGGAAATCGTGATCAAGCAGTTGGAGGGGCCGGTGCCGAAGCCGATCGGGATTGCCGGTGCTACGGTGCTCGGGGACGGCCGGATCGTCGCGATTGCGGATGTTCTGGAACTGATTGATTTGGCTACGGGAAGGCTGCGGAAGGAAGCTGGCGGTACGCTTTGGGATGAAAGCGGCGATCGGGCTGCTGCCGAGGCTGCTGAGGAAAAGACTGAGCCGACTGTGCTGATTGTGGACGATTCGATTACGGTGCGATCGCTGTTGTCGATTACTTTTGAGAAGTCTGGCTATCGTGTGGAAGAAGCTCGCGACGGTAAGGAAGCTTGGGAAAAGATGAAGTCTGGTCTGCCTTGCGATATCGTGTTCTGCGATATTGAAATGCCTCGAATGGATGGTTTGGAGCTGCTTTCTCGGATGCAGAAGGATGCGGTTTTGTGCGAATTGCCGATCGCGATGCTAACTTCTCGCGGTGCTGACAGACACCGCCAAATGGCTTACAGTTTGGGCGCGAAAGGTTATTTCACTAAGCCTTATTTGGAGGAGCAATTGCTCGATGCTGCGGGTCGGATGCTGAAGGGTGAGGTTGTTGGTGCTCCGGTTGTTGTTTAATCTCTAAATCAGCGTTTATCAGCGTTTATTTGCCTATATCTGCGGTTGAAAAAGAGGAATTTTGCAACCGCAGATGAAAATGGATTAACGCGGATTAACGCAGATAATATCTAATTCATCTGCGTTTATCTTAAACACGGAAACGGAGGACACGGCAATGCCGTTTCCCTACCTGAAAATAATCAATCTTCTGCGATGAGATATGTAACCATCGCCGGATTAATTGTAGGGAAACGGCACTGCCGTCTCCTCCGTCTCCTCTGTTTATATCATTCCGATGCAAACGGATTTGATATCATGTCCAAGAACAGGTGATTGAAAAAGGTACAAATCAAGCAAAAAGTTTTGAACGTGACTGCTGGTGGTTTAAATTAATTAACAAGTGGATGATGAATGATGAAGAAACGATTATTTTTGAAAGCTGGTATAGCAACAGTCAGCATGGCCTGGTTATCGTCCTGTTTGCCCGGAAAGTCAGATGTTATGGCTGCTAGCAATCGTGTTTTTGAAGTTACTAAAACTGAGGAAGAGTGGCGCAAACTTTTGACTCCGGCACAGTTTAATGTGTTGCGAAAACACGCTACTGAACGCTCTCATACTAGCATTCTCGACAAGCAATATGGCAAGGGAATTTATGCGTGTGCTGGGTGTAATTTGCCAGTTTTTGCGTCGCAAACTAAATTTGATAGCGGTACTGGTTGGCCAAGTTTTTACGATCCGATCAAAGGGGCGATCGCCACATCGATCGATAATTCGTTGTTTGGGACTAGAATTGAGGTGCATTGCCGTCGCTGTGGCGGGCATTTGGGTCACGTATTTGATGATGGCCCTGCACCTACGGGCAAACGTTACTGCATGAATGGTGTGGCGATGAAGTTTATTGCGGGCTGACATTCTTTGACGGGTACTCCTGTGGTGTGAAATCTCATAATCATGCACGCGCCTGACGGCTCGTGCACGCGGATTCGCCCGGATGGTATATTGATTTTTGGGACGTGAGGGCGATCGATTATTTATGAATGCTAAAGAACTTTTAGAAAGATACGCCAAAGGCGAACGAAAATTTCATTCAGTCAATCTCAGCGAAGAAAATCTCAAAGGTGCTGACTTGAGTGGAATAAATTTAGACAATGCAAATCTTTCAGGTGCAGACTTGAGTGAGGCTATTTTAACTGGGGCTTACCTTCAGAGTACAAACCTCACGAAGGCATCGCTGACGGGTGCTAATTTAAGTAAGGTAGTAGCTGGTTCAGCAAATCTGAGTTGGGCTGATTTAAGTGGTGCAGATTTGAGTTGGTCTAATTTTAATAGTGCTATTTTAAATTATGCTGACTTAGAGCGGGCAACTCTAATAGGAGCAAACTTGAATAACGCTAAATTAGTTAGTACCAATTTAGACGAAGCAAATCTGAGCGGTGTAAGTCTAGATAGTGCTGACCTAAGTTTAGCTTCTTTGCATAAAGCGAACCTAAGTAAAGCGAATCTGAATAAGGCTGATTTGACTGAGGCATACTTAGTGGAAGCGGACTTAACTCGGGCAAATTTGACCGAGGCAATATTGACTGAGGCAAAACTTCAAAAAGCTAAATTCCAGAAAGCTAATTTGCACCAAGTTGCTCTGTCACGAATGAATTTAACTAATGCGAATCTAGAACAAGCAAAACTTGACAGTGCCGATCTACAATATGCTTGTCTTCGAGGTGCCAATTTAGAAAGAGCAAATCTGCGATTTTCTAATTTGATCGGAGCTAATCTGATAGAAGCAAACTTAAAAAGGGCCGACTTTACTCGGTGTGATTGTTATGGCTGGAATATAAAAAATGCAGACTTAACTGATGCGATAATGCCCGATGGAGAAATCTACGAGCCAGAAACCTCTAAAATAGAAATCGACAGCAAACAAACTTCTGAACAAGAATCCCAAACAGTAACATCTATGACACGCAAAATTATTCGTACTGACAAAGCACCCGCACCAGTCGGGCCTTACAATCAAGCGATCGCAGCTTCGGGCACTATGCTGTTTGTAGCAGGCCAAATTGCGATCGACATTAGACTAAACGATATTGTCTACACCGACGATGTGGCCAAACAAACCGAACAAGTTATGGCAAATCTCGAAGCCATTCTCACCGAAGCTGGCGCGACTTGGTTGGATGTCGTAAAAACTACGGTGTTTCTCAAAGATATGAATGATTTCGCCGCCGTGAATGCGGTTTATGCCAAGTATTTTGATGCGGAAACTGCACCGGCGCGCGCTTGTGTGGAGGTTTCGCGTTTGCCGAAAGATGTGTTAGTTGAAATTGACTGTATTGCTGTGATTTGATTTAATATTAATTCCGGCAGGAGACGGCATTGCCGTTTCCCTACCCCAAAATAATCGCGAGCACTCGATCAGAGATATGTAACCATCACCAGATTAATTGTAGGGAAACGGCACTGCCGTCTCCTGAATGTGGGAAAGTGCGCGACTGTATGAACACTTCTACAGCCGTTAGCGCAGCCCTCGCAGAGGATCGCACTTTTATCGATCTGTCGCTGTCGCGCACCCTACTCCCAAATCAATCTGAAACAATCAGATTTCATCTCAATTAGCAATTACCAGTTAGCAATTAGCAATTACCAATTAGCAATTACCAATCACCAACTGTCAACAGTGAACTGTCAACAGTGAACTATTTATTCAACGCTTCGCGGGCGGCCACCGCTTCGTCGGGATGAATGTTCAACCGGGTCAAATTAATTCGACCTTTGTTGTCAATTTCTCGCACTTTGACAATCACTTCATCGTTAACAGCTAACTCGTCTTCCACTTTTCCAACCCGGTAGTCGGCTAGCTGCGAAATGTGAATCATTCCTTCTTTTCCAGGCAGAATTTCGACAAAAGCGCCGATCGGAATAATTCGAGTTACAGTGCCAACATACACGTCTCCAGCATTCAACTTGCGCGTCATGCCTTGGACAATGTTGTAAGCCCGTTGAGCTTTTTCGCCGTCGTTGCCGGCAATTGTGACTGTTCCGTCGTCTTCGATGTCAATTTTGACGCCGGTTTCTTCGGTGATGGCTTTGATTGTTTTGCCACCAGGCCCAATTACCAAACCGATGAATTCGGGGTCGATTTTCAGGGTTAGCAAACGCGGTGCAAACGGCGACATTTCCTTGCGGGGAGTGTCGATTGTTGCCAACATTTTTTGTAAAATGTGCAGTCTAGCTGGTTTTGCTTGGCGGATGGCTGTGGCAATTACATCTAAGGGTAAACCTTTGATTTTCATGTCCATTTGCAAAGCGGTAATGCCGGTGTCGGTACCAGCTACTTTGAAGTCCATGTCGCCTAAGAAGTCTTCAATTGCCTGAATGTCAGTCAAAATTCGGATTTCATCGCCTTCTTTAATTAAACCCATTGCCGCGCCGCTGACTGGTTGGGAGAGGGGAACGCCTGCATCCATTAGGGCTAGGGTTGAGGCGCAAACGGAACCCATTGAGGTTGAACCGTCGGAAGAAAGGATTTCGGAAACTACGCGAATCACGTAGGGGAAATCTTCTTTGGATGGCAAAACGGGCAGCAAAGCGCGTTCTGCGAGGGCTCCGTGACCGATTTCTCGGCGTCCGGGCGATCGCATCGGCCTGGTTTCTCCCACGGAATATGGTGGGAAATTGTAGTGATGCAGGTAGCGTTTGTCTTGCTGCGGGTGCAAGTCGTCTCCTAAGTCTTGGGCGTCGCCGGGGGTGCCCAGGGTAGCTGCGGACAAGACTTGGGTTAACCCACGATTGAACAACGCAGTGCCGTGTACTCGCGACGGCAGCACGCCTACGCGACAAGAAACGGGTCTCACCTCGTCTAGCTTGCGGCCGTCTACACGAACGCCATCTTCGATGATTTGCTTCCGCATCATTTTTTTGGTAACGTCTTTGAAAACGTTGCCGATCGTTTTGCCGTTGGCGCTGGCTGCTAGTTTTACTGGATCGTCTTCGGCAAGTTCGGCGATCGCAGATTCGACTTCATTTGCCTTAACTTCGTCCAAAGCTGCATTGCGCTGATTTTTGTCTTGTTCAAATTTAGACAAAATAAAGCGGATTGGGGCTTCGGCGCGACTGCGAATAAAGTTTTCCAGGGCGGAATCTTGCGATGGCCGTTCTTCTACCACCAAATCAATGCCCAATTCTGCCATGATTTCGCGTTGGGCTTGAATCAAGTCACAGGCTGCTTCGTAGCCAAAGTCGATCGCCTCGATGATATCCTGTTCCGGCAATTGGTTCGCGGAAGCTTCTACCATGATTACTCCATCTGGAGAACCGGCAACCACGAGATCCAACTCGCCTTCTTTGATTTCGCTGTAGGTGGGGTTGATGATGAAATCGTCCCCTACCAAACCGACTCGCACTGCGGCCATTGGCCCGTAAAACGGCATTTTCGCCAGCAGAATCGCCACCGAAGCTCCCGTTACCGCCAGAACGTCTGGGGGTACTTGTTCGTCCATCGACAGCGTTGTCGCGACAACTTGGATGTCGTCTCGCAACCAGCTAGGGAATAGCGGGCGCAACGGGCGATCGATCAAACGACCAGTCAAAGTCACTTTTTCTGGGGGACGCCCTTCCCGGCGCAAAAATCCACCGGGAATTTTACCGCCAGCGTAGAGTCTCTCTTCGTAATCCACCAACAGGGGAAGGAAATCAATTCCTTCTCTCCCCTGGGAGCGAGTCGCCGTCACTAGCACCGCCGTGTCACCCGACTGAATCAAAACTGCACCGCCTGCTTGAGGCGCCAGTAAACCAATCTTCAGTCTAATATCCCTTCCATCGAAGGATATCGACTTGTCTATCTCTACCATTTAGGACTGCTTCCTTTATCTACCACATTCTTTCTCTGTCGGGATCGTAACATTACCACAGGATGTTTGAGGGGAAGCGGGCAAAAGAGGGAGATAATCGACGGGCGATCGACTGTCAGCACCGCGATTGTAAGCATTTATACTCTTGGATTATTTTTGGGCTTGTGCGGGCGATCGGCAGCCCAATACCCGAAATAGATGGTAGGATCTTCATTCCTGCATTGAGAATTGGGAATTGGGAATTGGGCATTGGGAATTGGGAATTGGGAATTGGGAATTGAGTATTGGAATCAACAGTCAACAGTTAACAGTTAACAGTCAACAGTCAACAGTTAACAGTCAACAGTCAACAGTCAACAGTCAACAGTCAACAATTAACTAATATTCAAAATGGCAATTTTACACGGCAGTTGGATCGTCGATCCGCAAGAAGGAAGTTGTTTATTTATTTGGGGAGAAACTTGGCGAAAAATTGGAGCGATCGAGAATATTGAATCAGGAATGATTCTTCGTCATCCCTTGGCAATGACCGACTCTGAGTTAAAGACTTTCCTAACCTCCTTGCAGCAGTCGGGTAAACTGAATTGGCAATTACCAGAAACCGCCGAACCTGCACAGGAAAAAGGCAAAAACACTAGGCGGTCGGCAAAAACAGCAACTGCACAAGTTATCCCAAAAATATCATCAATTAGACAAGATATTCGGCCGATCGCACTTCCGACTCAAATCTCCGCATCCAACCCAAATCTAGTGATGCCACAGCACTCAGCAGCAGCCCTTTCAGAACCTGCTAAAATTGAGGATATTTACCTTTATCCCTGGGAAGTCGAGGGTTTTTGTCTCAATCCTCAAACAGCTTTTGTTTTCTTACAAGCATTACCGCTCAATAGCACAGCAACTGACTCTTTTGTTGGTTCAGATTTGCGTTTTTGGTCTCATGTTTCTAGGTGGAGTTTGGATTTATTGGCGAGATGCAAATTTTTGCCGGGATTGGAGAAGCAGTCGGATGGTTCTACTATTGCGAAGTGGCAACCTTTGTTAGATAGTTCTATAGATCAACTCCGTCTCGCTACTTTTGCCAAGCAAATGCCGACGGTTTGTAGAATGTATCAAGGGAAGTTTTGGGGCCCGGGGGGGGGGGGGGGGGGGGGGGGGGGGGGGGGGGGGGGGGGGGGGGGGGGGGGGGGGGGGGGGGGGGGGGGGGGGGGGGGGGGGGGGGGGGGGGGGGGGGGGGGGGGGGGGGGGGG
>JANMLZ010000122.1:0-23260 GCA_031372825.1 Cyanobacteria bacterium OTE_58_metabat_593
ATGAAAACGCAGCTAAAAATAACTTGCTTGTTTTTCTTGGTGGGGTATCAACCGTTAAGTTAGGCGATGTTAGACAGGCTACGCCTGCAATTGCTGTTTGACCTTAGAATCCCCTCGCCTGATAGCAGGGGAGTATATCAAAAGAAATCGTTTACTATACGAAAGCAGTCGCTTGAGGGGGATCATAAATATGACGATTTAGGTATTTAAACTGTGCAATTAGGGGGGAGAGGGTCTCAGGGGGAGAGAGTCCGAGGGTAAACAGGCAGAAAATAAATAATTCCGATCGTAACTAATTCTATGTTATCCCAATTCTGACGCCGAGGATTTGAGCTTCAATTCTGGCGCTCCTCTTCGTTGGCGTAGCCCCCGTAGGGGCGGGCTGCGCTAACGAACTTGATGAGAATAGCGCTATTCCCGGCCACCGCAAAAGTCGCATTGCCGCCCTTGAGCGTTAAACTACCAACAACCTCATCCATTGCCCTCAAACTGAACTCCCGCACCGTGCCATTACCGGCTTTGATCAGAGCCGAAATATCGGCATTAACAGTGTAAGATTTTGCTCGATCGTTGACAGCCAGCAAGTAAACATTGTTGCTAGCATCAAGAGTCGCAACTGCCATTAAATCAGAACTGTTAGTTACAGGAAAAAAGGTAGCTCTCCCACCCTGCAAAGCCCTAATTCCCATCCGCAAAGCATAGTACCCAGCGCGCCGTTTTCCCCCACTTAAGAGCAAACCTTCCCCCTGTGCGGGCTTTCCCCAGTCGTACAAACAGAATATGTGACTGCCGTAAATATAATTATCCCCCGGTTGGGAACCTCGAATCAAATTTTTAATCAAACTTAAAGCTAAAGAGAAATCGTTATAGCTAGTGTCGTAACTTCCCCATTCTCCCACCCAAATCGGAGAGTTAGCGCGCACAGTACCCTTCATCCAGCCACGCACTTTGCGGGTGTAGTTAGAAATATCTGCATCATAGTTGTGGACATTGACTGTATCGACATAATGAGGTATTTCCTGCAAAGCCGCTTCCGGCCAATTGCTGCCGCCTACGGTTTTAGGCCCATGAATGTGGTAAGTGCGCGAAGGCAAATAAGTTTTGTAAACAAAGTCGATCGCATCTTTGGCCACTTTCACCAATTCAAAATAATCAGCCCTAGTCCCTCCCCAACCCTGATCGCGGTTGTCCGGTTCGTTGTGAATTTCCCAATCATCAACGCGGTAATCATTGCGAACATTCAGCCAATAAACCGTAGCAAAAACGTGTTCCCACCACTCGTTCCAATCTTCTGCTGTGCGCGGCGGATTCAGTTGCAGAGCCCAACTCGGATTCCAGCTACTGTCAACATTCCGAATACTTACAACCGGGCGAATATTTGCTTGTTTTAGACTCTTAAAAATAGTCCTCGCATTGCCTTCCCAAACCGTACCTGGTTCTCCCGACCACGAATAATCGCTACCTTGGGGCGGATCGGTCATAATCTTATCCCAGTACGCCCAATTAATTAGATTGGGATTAATCTTAATTTCGTCAATAGACGGCCAACCGTATTTACCGTCATCGTCTTCGCGTTCCCATCGGGACATCCCGCCGTAAATGCGGTATGTATTAATTCCCAAATCTTGCAAATCTTTGAGGTCAAAGTTGATATTGCCCTCGACAGCACCGATGTAGCGAGTGCTGACACCCGCAGCAGTACCAGAGATTTTAATTGCGGCGGCGTTTTGAGCAAAAATTGCCCTCGGGCTGCACAACTCAAGGATCAGGGCAGTTAAAAGGGCGATCGTCAGATTCCGAATTGTTGTTTTTGAGAACACGGATAGTATTGGTAATTGATCGTGGGTAATTGATAAATAGTACCTCTTTTATAAAACGATCTCGCCAATTGAAAAATGTCAAACCTTTTTCAATTGCGGCATGGAAGCCCGTTTAAAATCTGGCGGTATAGCTTACCAGTAACCTGGTTGATTAACGGGAGTATATTTTACTTCGACAGCCGCGCCGTCATCTTTTCGCCATTCTACGATTTTGTCTGCGACAAATTCTCCCAATTGCACCGCGTCTGTTTTTGATTTCCCTTCAGCTATTGCAGCCAAAGAAGCTGTTTTTGCTGCATCTAAAGTAGCTTGCGGCTACTGCTGCTGCTTCGGCTGAGGCATCGGCGGGTGCTTCTACTGGTACTTTGTATACTTTGTGAGTTTTGCCGTTAGCGCTGCCATTGGCGGAGAGGATCGCATTTGCCGCATCGTAAATTGCACTGTCAACCATCGCTAGATTGCGCCCTGCCATTGGCGGAGAGGTTTTTTCGGCTTTGATGATATCTAATGTGAGAGCATTCCAGCGGACGATCGCATCTGGAAACTGGCGATCGGGCGTTATTGATGAAGTATACCCCCGATCGTTCGACCCTCCTATGGACACTCCAAAAGCCGTGTCCCTGCACTTCATAAATCTGGAATACGCTGTATCTCTTATTTCAACATCAAAGCAACTTCCTTAGCAAAATAAGTCAAAATCAGATCTGCACCAGCTCGTTTGATACTCGTCAAAGTCTCCAAAATAATCCGTTTTTCATCAATCCAACCTAACTTTCCAGCAGCTTTGATCATTGCGTATTCGCCACTGACATTGTAAGCAGCTACGGGCAAATTAGTTGCTTCGCGCACTTGGCAGATAATATCCAGATAAGCCAAAGCAGGTTTTACCATCACAATATCTGCACCTTCTGCGATATCTAAAGCAACTTCTTTCAGCGCTTCTCTAGCATTAGCAGCATCCATTTGATAAGTCTTTTTGTCTCCAAACTTTGGGGCAGAATCGAGGGCATCTCGAAACGGGCCATAATAAGCAGAGGCATATTTTGCTGAATAAGCCAGGATTGCGGTATCGATGTATCCCGCTGCATCTAAGGCTTTGCGAATTGCACCAATTCTGCCGTCCATCATGTCGGAAGGTGCTACCATATCCGCACCGGCGGCGGCTTGAGAAACTGCCATTTTCACTAACACTTCTACAGTTGGATCGTTGAGAACTTTCCCACTTTCGTCAACTAAACCGTCGTGTCCGTGTGATGTGAAAGGGTCGAGGGCTACGTCGGTAATTACAACTATTTCGGGGATGTTTTGTTTGATAGCTTTGACTGTTTGTTGCACCAATCCTTCTGGATTATAGCTTTCGGTTCCGGTGTCGTTTTTTTTGGTTTCTGAGATTACTGGGAAAAGGGCGATCACACATATCCCCAAATTCCAACATTCGGCGATTTCTGTTAGCAATAAATCCAGGGAATAGCGATAACAACCCGGCATGGAAACAATCTCAACCTTTTGCCCTTCTCCTTCCATCACAAACATCGGATAGATGAGGTCGTCAACTGTCAGATGATTTTCCCGTACCATGCGGCGTAAAGCTGGTGTACGGCGGAGGTGGCGGGGACGGGTGGTTGTGAGGGAGGGATTTTGATTATTCTCGGTGGGAACGGCGGACTCGACGTTATTTGCGGATGACATAGGAACTGGAGTTGCAATAATGATAATCATTATTATTGCATTTACGTCACCCAAATCTATATTTATGCGTGTTTAAGTCCTAATTTAACTGGCGAAACCGCAGCCCTATACTTAATTAAAGCTGGCACAATTCGCGAACTTGCCATCCTCGCACCGGAAAGATTTCGACCAACAGGCCCTACTTGCAAAGCGGCTAAACCACCCATAATAAATAACTCGCATCCTGGCCAACGCAAATACTCGTCCAAAACAGGTAGTCCTTTAACTATTTTAGTTGGATAAGCTTCTAAAATCTCTGTTAGCAATGGTTCGGCTGTTACATCTAATTTTGTCCCCGTTGCTAACCAAATTCTATCAACGAATAGCTGATTTCCATCCTGACAGTAAACAGTCCATTGATTGTTATCCCATTTAACGTCAATAATGTGACATTCTGGTCGAAATTCAAGGGGCGAATCCCGCGATATACGACGCAATTGTACCATGATTTCAGGAGTCAAAGATCCGCCGTTACGAGCTTGTTGAATCATCTCCCACTTTTTTTCCCAGTCGGGTTCATTTTCAAAACTTTTGAGATATTTGGGCCCTAACCAGCCCGCTTCGGCATCAAATAATTTTTCTTGTAACTGTCGGCGAGACATTAATATTACTTGGGCATCCCGCGCGATCGCACCTACTGCTAAATGTCCGCTAGTTAAACCGCCCCCAACGATTAAAATCCTTTCTCCCTGTAACTTTAATCCCCGCAAATTAACTTGATGGGAATGGCAAAGTTTGTCTGGCGGATAGGGCGTTTGAATTTGATTTGCCCACTCCGGTAGTTGGGGCTTACCGCCACCTGTGGCGATCGCCACACGACGCGCGACGATCGGACTTTCTCCATCCTCAAACCAAAGCCGGAAACTACCCCGCAGCGGTTCAATGCGAGTTATTTTTGCCTTGATGACGCGATCGCCCAATTCCCATCTCTTAACCACATCGCCACAAAATTCCTCAAACAGCCGACTTCCCGGCAAATCGTAAGGCGCAAACAACTCGTTAGGGCGAGATTCGGCAAACCGTCGCAACTCAAAAGCATTGGGATCGGGATGGTGAACCGCAGGCGATCGCAAGTGTGGAATTTCCAAAGCCGCAAACTGCTTCTCCCACTGAGTTAGCCAGCCACCACTGGGGTCAAAAACCAAAAATTTGCCCCGCTTCTTCTGGCATTTTTGCAGCAAATGAGTAACCAGGGTTAAAGCGTGAGGCCCCGCCCCGACTACCGCTAAATCGATTTGCGAGGGCGTAATATTGGTGATTTCCATAGAAAATTCTAGTCTTTGATAACAATAATGATTATCATTATAGTGCAATTCGCGATCGGCTACAGTTCTCAGCTCTTCAATACGCTGCTAAAAACAGTCAGCTAGAGCCTGAAAATCGGCAGGGAAACGGAATTGAAAAAACAACTCCTCACGCCTGTGTGACAAGCTATTTCACCAATCTGTTCTATTTTGAGGAGAATAGTATCGGCATTTCCTCAACTAAGATTTTTGAACCACAGAGAGCGCAGAGGGCGCAGAGAGAGGAAAGGAAAAAAAGAGAGACAACAGGATAGAAATCAGGTGCATCTCAATGAGTACAAATATATTCGTAGGGGCGAAGCATTTCGGTGGTAAATCTCTAATTCTCACTAATAAATTGTCGGCCGAAATGCTTCGCCCCTCCAAGATATAGATACACCCTAGAAATCCAGGCGTTGCTGAATTCAGGTATGATTCACTCGCTTAGGCAATCGCTGAAGTAGGGGCAATTCATGAATTGCCCCTACTCTAAATTTCGGAGGCAAATGATACTCCAAATCAGCAACGCCGAAATCCAATATGACTCTCTTTCTTTAAGTCTGCCTGCAAAAACGCAAGTTTTTGGAGACAATTCTAGCTAGTGAAAGCTTGATTTGTGCGCGATTAAACTCATGAATTCTTGACGAGTTCTGGAATCTTCAGCGAACACACCACGCATTGCTGAAGTCGCCGTCCAAGAACCTGGTTTTTGCACGCCGCGCATTACCATACACATATGAGTTGCTTCAATTACAACTGCTACACCTTGAGGTTTTAGCAATCCTTGAAGTGCATCCGCAATTTGTGCAGTTAAGCGTTCTTGTACTTGCAATCTGCGGCCGTACATTTCACAAATTCGAGCAATTTTTGACAAGCCAATTACTTTCCCACTGGGAATATAAGCAACGTGTGCTTTGCCAATTATTGGCAGAATATGATGTTCGCAAGAACTGAAAATATCAATGTCCCGCACTAACACCATTTCGTTAGCATTTTCTGTGAACACCGCTCCGTTGAGCAGTTCGTCTAGAGATTGACGATAACCTCCAGTTAGAAACTGCAAGGCTTTGACAACTCGTTTTGGTGTATCTCGTAACCCTTCACGGTCTGGGTCTTCTCCCAATCCTAGCAGCAATGTACGCACTGCTTGCCTCATTTCTTCATCTGAGACAGGGGGTTGAGATTGGGTAGGAATTGATGACACTACACCATTTGGAGAAGTCAGTTCTGGACGAGTAGATAAAGTCATGCTTGCAGTTTGTGAAAATGTTTAACAGTGGGTATGGACTTTTAGTTACCACCTGATTATAACAATATTTACAAAATGCAACATTAAAATATTTAGATTTATTTGGGATGAGTTTTATGACTGACATTGTAAAATTAGCCATTAGTAATTACATGATTTTTGTTGTCAAAAACTGCAACTACTAACGGCAAAATTAAATGTAAAATGTATCAGCTAGAACGCTGGACTCGATGCTTAGATTGACTAAATCTTAAACTAAGCAACTATTCAGTTGTTCTCGAATTTGAGCGGTATCTAATTTGCGACCAATAACTACGAGTTGATTGTTAGGTGGGGTTAACCATTCGGAAGCATCTAATTCATAGCGCGGTCCGCTGAGTTGAAAGATGTGTCTCATGGGACTGTCTGCAAACCAGAGAATACCTTTTGCCCTAAATACATCGAAGGGCATTTTTTCGGTAAGAAATTCTTGGAATTTGTGGACATCAAAAGGTCGATCGCTCTGAAATGATAGCGAAACAAATCCGTCATTATCTAAGTGATGAGATTCATGTCCGTGATGGTGATGTTCGTGATGATGTTCGTGTTCATCATGATGCTCGTGTTCGTGTTTGTGATGATGTTCGTGATGGTGCTCGTGTTCGTGATGCTCGTGTTTTTCCTCTGTTTCAAAACTATTGAAAAGTTCTGCTTGCGTTAAACCTACACCCAAAATTAAGGGTAAAGGAACTTCACCGTATCGCGAGTGTAAAATTCTCGCTCCTTCCTTGACTGTACGAATGTAAGATTCTAACTCTTCTACTTTTTCTGGAGAAGCTAAATCAGTTTTGTTCAGCATCACAATATCTGCAAATGCCACTTGTTTAAAAGCTGCTTCGCTGTCAAAATGATCGGGAGTAAATGTTTCGCTATCGACTACGGTAACTACAGAATCTAGACTGGTTAAATCCCGCAGTTCGGTGCCGACAAATGTCAGGATAATCGGCAGTGGGTCGGCTACTCCGGTGGTTTCAATTACCATGCAGTCGATGCGGTCTTCCCGTTCTAACACTCGGTACACTGCATCGACCAAGCCTTCATTGATGGTACAACAAATGCAGCCATTGCTCAGTTCTACCATGTCATCTTCCGTAGAAACTAAGAGCTGCGAATCGATGTTGATATCGCCAAATTCGTTAACTAAAACTGCTACTTTTAAATCTTGACGATTTTTGAGTATTTGATTGAGTAAAGTGGTTTTTCCACTGCCTAGAAATCCGGTAATTATAGTTACGGGCATTCCTTTTTTTGGAAAATCGGAAATTAAATCTGGGGTTTGTACAGTGAGATTAGTCATTGTCCCTCATTGATTAATTGTAGAGGCCCTGCTGTTTATTTGGAAAGCCACTGCGCGGCCCAAGGCAATTGTCTATCGCACTTGATTGCTCTAACACAGGTGCGATATGGGCGATCGCGCTAGGTGTGGATGATAATCATTATCATGATATCTCAGATGTGCTTTAAGCGCAAGCCCTAGAATTATTGATCAGCTAGCTGATGACTCATAAACACTTCACTCTCATCCCTTTTCCAGATAAATCCCATGTTACAAACGGGAAGTTAAAACAATGTATTGAGGGCGAGTGCGATCGATAATTCCCTCTTCCTCCAACCTACCCATCAACCGCGTCACCGTAATCCGCGTAATTCCCATCGCCTCAGAAATCTCCTGGTGAGTCAATCTCAAATCGATCAACACTCCTTGTGCCACCTCCCGACCAAATTTTCGTCCCAACCAAGCTAATAATTGTAACAATCTATCCCGCAGAGATTCGTTGCGAACAACGCAGAAAAATGCTTGAGTTTCCTGAAAATGTCTGAAAATTTCATCTAAGGATTGATAGCACAAATTTTGAGGAATGTAACTCACTTCTACATGAGTTTTGCACTCAATTTGATAAGGTTGAATACCTGACAGCGAGTGACCGAGTACGTCTCCAACTCCCCAATATCCGAGGGTTATTGGTGTTCCCTGTTCGCTCCAAGTCACGGCTCGGACAGCCCCCCGTTCAATTCGCAGCAAGCCGTTAAAGGGCATGGATACCAACTGACGGCAGGTGAACGTCTGCTGTCTGAGACTGGGGTACAAGGCTGGAGTGTAGGTTGAAAAAGCCATAGGATTTAGGTTTGGCGCGATCGCTACTTTGGATGATGATGTACAGTTTAAGTTAATTGATAATCTATGTCAACTAGCTTGTGAATTCTCATTCGGGAATCAAGAAGGTTGAAACCCTTTGCGCGTGCTGTAAGACAGGTTTCGGAACTTCACAGTATCTGTATCTGGGTCTTAGAGAGTATAAGTTGCTTGTCCGCTGAGCCGACCCACATTTCCGACTCCAATCGCCCTTCGTGCAGTTGCAGAAACGGTTCCAGGTGGCTCCTGAGAGTCCAAAGTCTGCACCCAGTTATTGATAATACTTGGCTGTAATTGATACTCAAACGCTAAGCCCGATCGCCCGCAAAACAAAGTATTAGCATCAGCGCGGATTACGCGATCGAGCATTACAGGCGGCGGAGTCTCCGGGGTAAGCTCATCAGACGCGCCAACCGTACTCCCGTGAATCAACAAACAGTCCAATTCGTGAAAACCAAAATTCAAAGAGCGCAGCCACTGTACAGTTTTCCGACTAACGGAATCCCAGAGCAACTTAATCGTAGTATTTTGGTTGAAAAACCCGGTTTCGAGGAGTCCGAGTGCGTCCAGGACTGCATTTATCTCATCAGATTATTTATCAGCTCATCAACCTTCCAAAGTTCTTGGCTAATAATTTGCTCTACCCTACCCAGTTCTGTTGCAGGATCTGGCGCTTGAATAGTTGTGGATGTAGCTGAAGTATGAGCCACAATACCTCGTTCTTCCCCAAACGTATTCATGGTAGCAAGCCAAGCAGGATCTAGATCGTCGGTATCTATTCCTATTGGCAAAAGCAAGGCTAGAAGATTAGCTTCTTTGATTCCATGATTCTGGTCAATAACCCGCTGAAAACTATTAATAGCTAAGTCAATCTTTTTGCTTATCTTAATTTTTTCATCAGGAACTTTTTTAGTTATCTTTTTGGGGCTCAGTGTATCTGGTGGTGATTCCATCATTTGACCGGAGAAAGCAAGCAAGCAAATCAAACTACGGCAAGTCTTACCCTTAGTATCCCATTTTTTTTTAGCATTAAGGGCTACTTCCCACACTCTATCCTCAAGATAACCCTCTATTTCGGCATGAGCTAAAACTCTGTAGGCGAGAGTTAAGGCTAACTGTCTATCGGAATATAAACCTGCCGGGTTAATCTTAGGAATAAATTGTTTTTTTAACCTGCTTAACTCCTTGGTTAGTATCCGAAATCTAACGGATTTTGGCATAATTATTAAAAAATTATCTCAAACCATTAAAGATAATACGGTTATCTGCGAGTTCAGGTATATCAAACTCTACATCCACAACCTTTCGCAAAGATTTTCCCCACAGTGAAAGACGAGTATGAGTTGCGCGAATGCTAGTTGTTCTTTTCTCAACAGCATCTCTGAACTCGCTATTAGATGGCGAGCATAAATCTTTAAAAGCCTTTTCCACTCGCTCCTTATTATTCTCAGCAGCTTCCCCTATCTCTGGATCGGAAAAATAAAAAACCATTACATCTAAAATAGCTTTATTCAATTTTAGCCTGTAACTGTTAGAACTGCTCGACCACACCCGAAATATATTTTCTTTTCCAAATATTGTAGTGGTTGTGTGCACGGCTTTTTCAAATTGACTAATAGTATCTCTAATCTCAATTTCTCGATCGTCCCAATCACTATTGAGTCTTTCGCAGGTCATATCTAGAAATTTTTTAAGATTACCGCGATAATCGGATAAAAAATGATAGAATGCTACATACCGCAGTAATAATTCGACATCTCGCATCCGAGGATCGGGATTTTTGGATTTGAGTATTATTCTTAAAGCTTGATTTTTAATTGCTTCATCATCTAAAAAATTGATGAAATTACCGGGATGCAATGCTTGTCTTAGTTCTTGAGAAGATAGCGGAGTATTTTCTAAATTCAGGCGTAAAAAAACTTTGTATAACAAACTTTCTGTACGCCAGTTTCTAATCAATACAGTACGAATAGTCTGATTGTCGAGGGCATCTAGGACAGAATTAAGAAAAACATCGTTTTTTATATCCTGATGCGTATAACCATTGAGATCGGGTCTAAATTCTAAATTTGTTAAAGCAAAACTATCGTTAGGAGTTTCGCTCATTCCATAAAATTGCAGGATGGCGAGCAAGCGTTGCTTACCATCAAGAACAACAAAGTTTCCGCGATTGTTTTCAGGAGAAGCTAATACGATCTGTGGGATAGGAAATCCGAGAAAAATTGATTCTATCAGCCTACTTTTGCGAGTTATATCCCAGGCATCTCGTCTTTGAAATCTGGGATTTAGTTGAATATTTTCACGCAAAATTTGATCGAGAATGGTGGCTGTCGTCCAATCAGTTCCAACTACAATAATTTTTGAAATTTCTTTTAATAGCGATTGGGGCTTTCCATTAGATTCAAGTTCATCATCTAGATCTTCATCTTCTTCATCAAAGCTTACTTCTTCTGGTTTTTCCAAGAGTTTTTGTTTGGGCATGACTGCGCTCTACTGGGTGAGTTGAATCTGGATAGACTATGTATTTCCTAAGTTTATTCGATCGCAATAACCTTGAGGAAAGGTTATTTACGAAATTTACACTAAAATTTATGACAAAATCACGATCGCCATACTGAAATCGCGATCGCACAAAACTCAGGTACGCTATCCTGTAATTGTACCTATCTAAACGACTAATGCCATGTCTGGCGATCGCCTACAAAAAATTGCTAACAGCTTGACAAATCGTCTCAAGCGTGACGTGTTAATTGAAAAATCCTTATCCGAAATTCGAGAAGTCTTGCAGAGCGATCGGGCCGTACTATATCATTTTTACAGAAAGTGGCAGGGTCAAGTGACCTGCGAGACGTTAAGTGCGATCGAGCTATCAATTTTGGGCTCCACCGGCGCTGACGAGTGTTTTAACGACGAATACGCTGCTTTGTACGAAGGCGGTAGAGTCAGAGCAATTGCAGATATTGAACTAGAACCACTTCACCAATGTCACCGACAGTTTCTGCGTAGCATGAAGATACGCGCTAATTTAGTAGTCCCAATTTTAACGGAGAAGGGACTTTGGGGGCTGTTAATTGCTCATCAGTGTAGCGGGCCACGTACTTGGTTGCGATCGGACATTGAATTTATGCAGCAACAAGCCCAAAATATGGCAGTGTCTCCCACAATTCAAGATAGTTAATATTGAATGGCTTCAACAGAACTTTAAGCTCGAATAACTGTAACCGATCGCCCAATTGGAGTAAGATGAATCTCAGTTTTCAACCTTTCTTCCAATTCCAGCGCATTCTCGCGGCGATCGAAAATGACCAACCAACCCGAATCTTGTTTCAATCTAGCCAGATATCCATCTAACTGTTCCAAACCTTTACTCAGAGGGTCGGCTTTTTTAGTCCGCCAAACTTTCAGTTCAATTCCCAATGTTACCTCACCGTAGCACAAACATAGATCCATGCGATCGCGCCCGATCGCATATTCCCGTTCCAAAGTTCCCCCACCATTAATCACCCGATGCAGAAACGCCATCAACACCAAATGAGGAGCAATTTCAGGATAGGAGGCACTTTTGAGTAAGGGTTCGCCATGTTGTAACCAAAATTTCAAAAAAGCTTGGAGTAACGCATCAGTCATCAGTTCGCCGCGAGAGTTCAACCAAGTCGGACTGATCATCGGTAAACTATCCTGTGGGCCTTGCACCAAAACTCGTGGCAAAACTTCTCGGTAAATCGGATTGGCGATGACCAAACCCCCAGCCGGATCGCGTTTGAGCAAGCCCAAATCTACCAGGTATTGGCGATCGTCATTAGAAGACTCTGGCAGCTCTTGTCCTGCTAAAATCGGCTCAATAATCGCTTTAACTCGATTTTCTCTAAGTCGTTCTGCCAAACTATCCAGGTGCGTATCTTGGCGTTTGATTATAATTTCTTTAGATTCTAAAATATGTTCGGTGGTAATGGCGATCGATTCATCAGTAACTAATTCTTCTACTATTTCCTTAGCTAGGGCATTCACCAACCAAGGCTGTCCCTGAGTCAGTTCAAAGGCTAAAGCTGTTGCTTCCGGTGTAAAAACTTGTCCAGTATCTTCGGTATGTTGCGCGTAGAGTTCAGCAACTTCTTCGGCATTAAAATTGCGTAAAGTTAGCGATCGCACTTTAATATTAAACGGACTAGAAGTATTGAGTCTGTCACTACCGCCCGCAGCGACTTTATAATCCCGAACATCCCGCAAACCGATTAAACCAACTGATTGAGGAAAAGCTTTAGGACGATTGGGATAAGCATCACGCAGTTGACGCAAAATAGAAATCAAAGCTTGGTCTTGCAATGCGTCAATTTCATCAATAAAGATTACCAAAGGGCGAGGGGAAGACTCCGCCCAAGTTTGTAAAGCTGCCCGAATTTTCTGTCCCGACTGTATACTTGTCCAGTCTGGCGGTTGCAATTCGGGTGGGAGACGAAAAGCAATGTTATCTCGCCAAGCGCCCAGAATGGCATCTTCTGCACCGCCGATATCTTGACTGAAAGGTGCACCGACTTCCGCCGAAACCATGACGGCGGTATATTTTCCGCTGTCGGTGAGTTCTTTTGCTAAAGCTAGCATCGCCGTGGTTTTACCCACTTGTCGGGGTGCATGAATGACGAAATAGTTCTGCTGAGCAATTAGTCGTTCTAGGTTGGGGAGGCGACGAGTAGCAGGAAGCAGATAGTGGATGTCTTCGCGGCAGGGGCCTGCGGTATTGAACCAGCGTGGCATAGGTAAATTGGGGCGAAAGGGGTTGTTCTCAGTTTACTGTGCTGTTGTAAGTTACTGACATGATAAAAGCAATCGATTCAACAAGATTTTGGCGCTCCAACTCGTATGCAATAAACGGAGCTGTTTCCTTCAAAAAGTCAAAGTTAATCTTCCCTTCACAATACCGCATGAGCCAATCTTGCCGATGTTTCACACAATCATCGTCATCATTTAGTTTTAATCGTTTAATGGTACTTGTTACTTGATTTTTGACTCGTTCGTCCAAATCTGGATTGGCTTTAATAAGCAAAGAAGGAAAATCTAATATAAACCACCCAGGAGCTATTTGAAATGGATCTAAAACATCCTGAAAATCTCTTTTTCGAGCATTCATCTTCAAACAAGATAAGCGGAAATTGCTCCACTCATATGCCAGTTCTGGTTTTACAGATTTGGGAATAAAATGATCGACAGTTGGGCTGCCTTCAATCCAGGGAATCCATTGGGCAGAGTAAGCGCAGACTTGGTTATAGGCTCCATACAGGTCTCTCAAGGATTCTCGCCAATATTCACGGTTATCCCAAATCTTCGGTCGAGGAACAGTTTGTAAAAAGGCTATTCCCTTCGATCTGACTTTCCTCTCAAAATCTGTTGGTTCGGGTTGCTGTTTAATGGGAATCACAAAAACGCTCCATGTTGTCTCGCAAAGAATAGCCACCGAGACCAGAACTCATCGTCTTCGGCTAAGTATTTTCTCAGTGCATCTGAAACCTTTTGCACTTCTTCTGAGCTAGGGTTATCTTCTTCTTGCAGTTGTTTTGCTGCCTGAATAGCCTGCTCTCCTTCAATGGAACGGGGTTGCCCTAAACCAAACACATCTGATGTAAGCCATGAATCAATACGTCCTCGTCGAATGAATGGTAATTGGCTCAACTCAATTTCATTGCTAAGTAAGTCATTTTTTGCAAGATATAAGAGAAATAATTTATCAAACTTCTCATCAAATTTCGACTCCACAGATGCCATGATCATAGGAGAGTGGGTAGCAACCATTAGTTGTACTTGCAGGTCACTTGCTAAATCTTCCCTAACATCTAACAGTGCAGATAGAATTACTCTTTGCCATTGTGGATGCAGATGAGCTTCTAACTCATCAATTAAGATAACCATCCTTTTTTGAGGTTTTTTGCGAATCAGCTTTGACTGAATTTTATGTTCTTCCCATGCCCAAACAATAAGGTAAGCAAGGGTTATAACACGACGGACTCCTGCGGAAGTATATACTATTGGAACTCTCCCATAGGAATGCTCAATTGTTGGCATAGGTCTAACATCATACGGAATCCTAACAGGCTCACCTGGTCTTAAAATTCCTAAATCGCTTTGGGAAGGGGGGGACAAGCGTTCAATTACTTTCTCTAACGTGCCGAAAGGAGAACTGTCTGGTCTACTTTGCCATTGAATCCAATCTTGAAGTAACCCATTAATAAAGGTAGTTCTTCGACCCCCAACTTCTATGTCGCGTCCATTCCAGACTTCATCTCTTGTAAAAACAAACGGGCGTGGAGTTAGATCGCTTTCTCCTAGTTCTTGAGTAGCAAGATATTCTTTAGCAGGATCCCAAACTGCAAAGGATCCATCCACTTTTGCGTAAACCAATAAACCAGGAATGGTAGGTCGTTTTTTAGGTGGTTTCCAACTTTGAGTTTGCCAATCATAAGATACTTTTATTTTTTCGGAATCAGAATCTCCTGAGATTTGAAATCCTATGGTAGGTTCATTTTTCCGGGTATTTGTCATTGGATATGCTTGCAAAGCAGCCCACTTTCCAGTTAAAGCCCACCAAGCACAATCAAGTAGGAAAGTTTTTCCTAGCCCGTTATCTCCAGTAATTAAAGTAAGCCTTTCTCCTGGCTGAAAAACTATATTCTTTGCTGGTCCTACTCCTTGAATTTCTAAAAGACGCAGGGTTCCCCCTTCTTCTGGAGTTGAGTCTGGGGCTTTACCGATAACTGACTGTAAATCTCTTAAAGATATTTTCTCATCCTGAAATAGCTCATCTAGCACATTACTTTGTGGAGTCGAAGAATCGAAAAGGCGTTCCTCCTCATGCGAGATAGAAAACTCCTTCAAGAAAGTTGCAACTATGTCCTGAGCAGTTGTATCAGCTTCCCAGTTTCGTTCTCTATACAACCAAACCGCTACATGAAAGGTTGGAATTGAAGTTACTCTTGTTCCGTTTAAATGGTCATGTAGTATATCAATATAGTTTTCTTGCCATCCCCATATATCAGTATTTTTGGGATGGATAAAAGCCTTAGCTAAGTCGCCTCTTGTTCTTGTACTTTGCGAACCTGAACTAGCATATTTTGGTGAGAGCCATCGTTTACTTTTAGATGTTTTGAAAACCTGATAGAAATATTGAGAACCTTGCTCTGGCTTAAAATGCGTTTCAAGAAATTCTGTCTCTTTTGCATTGATAGGATACTGAATTGTATCACCAATAGGCAAAGGTGCTTTTTTAAAAACTAAAAATGTGATCCCATAGAAGGGGTGAAGAGACTTTAGACGCTCCATAGATTCTCTTATTTGCTCAGTTTTAAGAAACATAAAGTCCTCAAATAATATTTAAATTACTAACTATGTAGTTGCAAAAATCAGGATTTAAGTCTATTCCAGTTGCAGATATTCCTGACTGTAATGCCACTCTAAGAGTAGTTCCACCTCCAGCAAATGGATCGAGAACAATTCCATCCTTTGGACATCCAATATCTAGGCATCTCTGGACTAGCTCATCAGGGAATGGTGCAGTATCAATACCATTAGTTGGTTTGGGCCGTGCAGCAATAGTCCACATATCTTCAACATCCTCTGTTTCAAGGGTTGACCTATCAAAGTAGTAGCGTCGGTTTTTAGTAAACATAAAAACGTACTCATAGCTACGTCGAGGTCTATCTTTAACAGATTCAGGAAGGCTGTGTTCTCGATGCCAAATTATTGGACTACGTAAAACCCAACCTCGCAATGTCATTTCAATAGCAACTCGCCAAGGAATACCAATAATGCTCTTAGGCTTTAATCCAATTCCTAAGCCACCACTTTTATCTACTTCTCTTAAACCAAATCGGCGTTTACTACTCTTGAGATCTTTACCATGAGATTTCCCTTTTCCCGAGTAGTAAGTGTCTCCTAAATTTAGAAAGAGTACACCATCATCTTTCAATACCCTTTTCACTTCGCCCATAACAGAAGCGATTGCATGGACATAACCCTCAACTGTTTTCTCTTGACCGATTTGTTCTTCAACTCCATAGTCCCGTAGCCAGTAATATGGAGGGGATGTAATTACGCAATTGAAATGATTACTTGGCAGCTCCAAAAGAACTGAGTGAGCATTTCCTTGAAAAACGCTCCATAAAAGTCCACTTTCGGTTACACCGCTCCATTTACCCAACCAAGGCATAAGTTTCTCATTATAGCGTAGCTTGACCAGTATAGTCAAGTTCGCCGCATAAATCAAAGCAAAGGCGAAATACTTTTAGGCAACCCCACTTGAATCGAGCACTATCATCCTAGCCCGACTCTCTGTGGATAAAGGATACAGGTAAGAAGATCGTACCGCCATACCAGCAGTTTCAAAGTACGCCCCAACCCTCAGCCGAAGGGGGCTAACTTATAATCGTATCGCAGTTGCGGTACAGTAAGGGATATAATCAAACAATACCGCAGCTCGACGATCGCCTACATCTTTCTTACTCCCCATCAGCATTTCCCTTCATCGAAGGTTAGGTGCTGTAGTGAGAATTAACTAGCGGCTACAGCCTCCCCCAAAGGATGCTGCTCTAAAACAGCTTGCAAATACTTCCCAGTATAAGATCTAGTATTAGCCGCCACATCCTCCGGCGTCCCCGCCACAATAATCTCGCCTCCCTTATCTCCCCCTTCCGGGCCCAAATCGATCGCCCAATCGCAGCATCGAATCACATCCAAATTGTGCTCAATGACCAAAATTGAATTCCCCTTGTCTACCAATCTTTGCAACACATTTAACAAATGGTGAACGTCATAAAAAGATAAACCAGTCGTCGGTTCATCGATTAAATAAAGCGTCTTTCCAGTAGCACGACGCGATAGTTCCGTTGCCAATTTAACCCGCTGCGCTTCGCCTCCCGAAAGCGTCGGCGCTGGCTGTCCCAACTGAATATAACCCAAACCAACATCAAGCAAAGTTTGCAGTCTCATCGCCGCCCTGGGGATATTTTTAAACATCTCCAAAGCTTCCTCTACCGTCATGTTCAAAACATCAGAAATTGACTTGCCTTTGTACTTCACTTGCAACGTTTCCCGGTTGTAGCGCGCACCTTTACAAACCTCGCACTGCACGTAAACATCCGGCAGAAAATTCATCGAAATTACGTTCACACCTTGACCGCTGCAAGCTTCGCACCTTCCACCTTTTACGTTGAAAGAAAACTGTCCAGCTTTATAACCTCTGGCTTTGGCTTCAATGCTTTCGGAAAACAAATCTCGAATCACATCAAAGAGTCCCGTGTAAGTAGCGGGATTAGAACGCGGAGTTCTGCCGATGGGAGATTGATCGATGACTATTACCTTATCAACTACATCCTCGATAGAGCGTTCGCCTTTCGTTTTAAGCGCATCCATGTCTGGTGGTAAAGGAACTTTTTTGGTGAGATAATGTTGCAGCGATGGATACAGTAATTCATTGATTAACGTAGATTTGCCTGAACCGGAAACTCCGGTAACACAGACAAGTTTTCCTAGGGGAATTTCGACATCGATATTTCTTAAATTGTTACGACGAGCATTGGTGATTGAGAGAGCTTTGCCATTGCCTTTTCTCCTTTCATTGGGGGTTTTAATGACTCGCTTTCCTGACAAATATGCGCCAGTCAAAGATTCCTCAGCCGCCAGCAAGTCTTCTAAACTTCCTTGGGAGATGATTCTGCCGCCATGTACGCCTGCGCCGGGGCCGATATCGACTATGTGATCTGCCGATCGCATTGTTTCTTCGTCATGCTCCACTACAATCAGCGTATTGCCTAAATCTCGTAACTTTGTCAAAGTTTGCAGCAGGCGGAAATTGTCTCTTTGGTGCAGTCCGATGCTCGGTTCGTCCAAAACGTAGAGGACTCCCGTCAAACCGGAACCGATTTGAGTCGCCAGCCGAATTCGCTGCGCTTCCCCGCCAGAAAGCGTCATTGCCGCGCGGTCTAAGGTCAGATAATCCAACCCGACATCGAGGAGAAATTGCAGTCTGGCTTTGATTTCTCGGAGGGCTAAATCGGATATTTGAAATTGCCGATCGCTCAATCCCAAATTATCTACTCGTTCGCGACATTCGCGAATTGAAATACTGGTTAAATCCACAATTCCGTAGTTTCCTAACCGCACCGCTAGCGCCTCTGGTTTCAACCGTTTGCCGTGACAAACCTGGCAAGGTTGATCGACTCGATACTGTTCCAACTTCTGCTTGATCAAATCGGAACCCGTATCGTCGTACTGGCGCTGCAACATGGAAATTACGCCCTTAAAATCTCTCCTCAAATCGGTGGTACCGGAGTCTCGCTTCTTACTTTCTGCGGTGTTCTTGGACTCATTCCCGTACAAAATCACCCGCTGGTGTTCGGGGCTCAACCGGAACCAAGGAGTGTCGATATCAAATCCGCAAGCATCAGCAACACTGCACAGCAAAGAGAGATAATAAGAATTGTCTTTGTCTGACCAAGGGGCGATCGCACAATAAAGAGGCGCTTTGTTATCGGGAATCACCAACTCCGGCGCAAACGTCCGTAAACTCCCCAAACCGTGGCAGTTCGGGCACGCGCCGTAGGGCGAATTAAACGAAAATAACCGAGGCGAAAGTTCTTCCATTACCGCGCCGTGTTCGGGACAAGCAAAGTTTTCGGAAAATACCATCGGCCCATTTGGTTCTGAATTTTCATCAGTCGGTAACTCCTCAATTATGGCTATTCCTTCGGAATGGCGCAGACAAGTCCCTAAAGAATCAACCAAACGTTCTTCTAAACCCGGTTTTTTGATTAACCTGTCAACAACTATTTCGATGTTGTGCGTTAGATTTTTATCTAATTCGATATTTTCCGAAAGTTCTAAAATTTCGCCGTTAACTTTGACGCGACTAAATCCTTCCGCAGCTAAACTCGACAATAATTTGCGGTGAGTGCCTTTTTTTCCGCGTACAACAGGTGCCAGAAGGTGAAAACGAGTGCCGTCTGGAAGGGCCATAACTCGATCGCACATTTCATCAATTGTCTGCGGCGCAATGCAGCGATCGCAAATCGGACAATGCGGTTCGCCAGCTCTGCCGTAGAGCAATCTGAGATAATCGTAAATTTCTGTAACAGTACCGACACTCGATCGCGGGTTGTGAGAAGTTGACTTTTGGTCGATCGAGATAGCCGGACTCAAGCCTTCGATCGCGTCTACATCCGGTTTATCCAATTGTCCCAAAAACTGGCGCGCGTAGGCGCTGAGAGACTCCACGTAGCGGCGCTGTCCCTCGGCAAAAATTGTATCGAAAGCTAGGGAAGACTTGCCCGAACCAGAGACACCCGTAAAAACTATAAGTCGATCGCGCGGCAGTTCCAGATCGATATTTTTCAGGTTGTGCTGTCTCGCACCGCGAACCCGAATCGTATTTTGGCTGTTGGAGTTAGAAGTCGTCACATGATGCCCGTTGTGGGATGCACTTGGCTGGCTGTGTGAGGTCTTGGCGCGTTGGGACATGAGAGTAGTGCAAAACAGTGCTTAACCATCTTAGCGTTGCCGATCGAATAGCTGGCATCCAAACTCAAGAATATCAGAGAATCTTAAACAGTTGACTGTTGACTGTTGACTATTGACTGTTGAGGGATCAGTTTTAATGTCCGCTACTGTTTGCACAGTAGACTGCATAATGTTTACTTCCCCGACCTTGAGATTAACCTTAAAGAACCGTCCAATAAGTTTCCGTTGGCCCTTCCGGCAAAACCTTCAATCTTTGATTTTTCAAATCTATTTCTATTCCCAGCGCTTCCATCGGAATCACGCCCAAAAGTGGCGTTTTACCCTCTGGCAATTCCAGACACTCAAAAGTCCCTTGGCGCCCGCACAGAAAAATCTTGGCATCTTGAAAAATCCTCGCCTCACTAATGCCCGTGGCTGTTTCTACCACTACTTGCTTGAGAATTCTCAAACCCAATCTAGCAATGACATCTTTAGGCAAACACAAAGTAGTCGCACCTGTATCCACTAAAACATTTTCTAGAGTAACAGACCTAACTTGCTCGATTGGAATCAGACCATCTTCTGCTTTTCCTTCATCCAGCCGATTTGTAATTACTAGAGCTGTGATAACTTTTCCCATTGGGCTTTCCGTAGTTGTGTTCATTATGTTCACAATATCATAAATTGCTGCTCTAATTTTAGCATATACAACGTATTTCAGTAGGGACAAGACAATGCCGTGTCCTAGGTTTATGAAGGACACGGCATTGCCCCGTCCCTACTGTGTCAAAACAGCAAATTATTGCACGCCAATAAACTTGTGAGTTTGCAAAGATAACTTGTAATTAGGATGCTTTTTAAGCAGTTCCAATATAATCGGAATTCCTGACTCTTTCGAGTTCCATTCCGGCTGCACAAAAACCGGAATATCAACATTGTTTACTAAATACTTGTGATAAAAATTAACTTCTTCACCAGTGCTAACCACCAACTTAATTTCATTAGCTCTAGTCCAAAAAATTTCTTGTACTGGATATTTAGGATTGATGTGTTCTTTAGGAGAAAGAGTAATCCAAGCCTGCGGCGAAATATCCTGCCAGTAAGCACCGGAAGTTTCAATGCTAACCTGCTTGCCAGCTTCTAACAAAGCTGCAACTAACTCCGGTAAATCCCGGTGAATGAAAGGTTCGCCGCCAGTGATGACAACTCTCGGAGACTGCAACTGAGCTAGCAATTGGGCGATCGACCTCGGCACCGCTGGCAAACCTTCGCCCCCGTTCGCATAACCAGTATCACACCAAGGGCAACGCACAGGACAACCAGCCAATCTAATAAAATCCACTAAAGTCCCAGTCCAAAATCCTTCGCCTTGAACAGTAGACTGAAAAGTTTCGTGAATTGGCAATTTTAGTTGTAAATTAGACACCATAATCTCCGCTTAAAACCAATTAACTATATTATTTAACTTGTTCCCAGGCTCTGCCTGGGAATCTATATCTAGAGGCTCTGCCTCCAAATATTTGAGGCAGAGCCTCCGGATCTGCGTTACTGGGCTCTGCCTAGTAACGAGAAATTTTAAAATCAACCGTAAACCGCAAACAACTCTTTAATTCGGTTCGGGTTGCATCATCGTCGCCCAGCGGCGTTTCAGAGCTAAAGTCAGTCCGTCAGCAATGGGGACAACACTGAGAGTTACTCTGGGATCGTTACGCAATTTGTCGTTGAAATTACGGATGGCGAGGGTACTTTGGTCTTGTACTTGAGGATCGGCAACTCGTCCAGACCACAGAACATTGTCAATTACAATTAAACCGCCATTGCGTACAAGTTGCAGCGATCGCTCAAAATAAGCCTCATAATTTTCTTTATCGGCGTCGATGAAGGCAAAATCAAAGGTTCCTGCTTGTCCGTCGGCTATTAGTTTGTCGAGAGTATTAATTGCAGGGCCCAAGTGTAAAGAAATCTTGTTGGCCACACCCGCAGCTTCCCAATACTTGCGCGCGATCGCAGTATATTCCTCACTGA
This sequence comes from Cyanobacteria bacterium OTE_58_metabat_593, assembly GCA_031372825.1. GTDB lineage: Bacteria > Cyanobacteriota > Cyanobacteriia > Cyanobacteriales > Microcoleaceae > Microcoleus. The sequence goes on from JANMLZ010000122.1 coordinate 21,757, forward strand.
CATCGCAAGCAATAATCTGACCGTTGGAAGGCAGGGCTAAGGCGACGCACAGCGAGCTATAACCAGTGAAAACGCCGATTTCTAAGGTTTTTGTTGCTCCCATAAGCTGCACCAGCATCTCCATAAACTGACCTTGTTCTGGAGCAATTTGCATCATACCCATAGGATGCTTAGCCGTTTCTTCCCGCAGTGCAGCGAGAATATCGGGTTCCCGCAGGGAAATAGATAATAGATAATCGTAAAGTTGATTTTCTAAGCCAAGAGTTGAATTTGCCATCGGTTTGTCCTTGCTGCTGACTTTTGATTTTAGATTGTAGACGCCCAGTTAATGGAAATTGAATAAGGTAGAGTTAATTTTGGCACTTATTTTGCTGGGGCTGATGACTGGTTACAGCAGCGGTGTCTCGGTTACAGAGACGCAAGTTGCAGAACGTGCGATCGACCTCTAAATCAGTTTATCTCAGCTATAGGCGATCGAGCAGCTCACCGTTCGCCCCTACTTCAACCAAAATTCCTCTTTTTTTAACTCCTGACAATTATAAGTTTACCCTTTTTTCTCCTCTCAGTAAAGTTAAAATTTAATTTTTAAGTTATCCAACATAGCGATGCCATAACTGCAAATTTTGTGCAATAGGAAGCTTTACTAAGTGTCACACCATCTCGAACTCCACTGGCTAAATATATTCAGAATCAAAATAATATTTCGCTCATACGATCGCCATGTATTACGGTTTCTCCGGTTTCGGTGCCGTCACAGGCATATTTTTACTGTTAATTTATACCATTCTGCAATGGTTGCACGTTCCCGCTGGCAATTTTATTGATTGGGTAATTGCCATTGCTATTTTTGAATGGCTGTTGCTGATAGTTACAGTTCCCTGGAATATCCATTTTGAAGCGAAAGAAGTTTTAGCGCAAGCCGCAGAATCAACCGAAAAAGGTATTGCAGTAGACGAGAAACAAGTTAAATACGTTACTGCATTAGCTAGTCGTTCCTTGTGGGTTGCTGTGGGACTGCACCTCTTTAGTGCGATCGTACTTTACGTCCTAGCAGCCACTGGAATTAGTGCGATCGGCTATCTCAGTTCCGGTGCAGCACTGCTGTTAACTATACTGCGTCCAGCGATTAAAGCTTATCAGTATTTAGCGGCGCGGCTGACAATGATTCGCAGCCAATTTTTCTATCCCCGCGAAGATATTATCGAACTCCGCAACCGATTCGCCAACTTAGAATCTACCATTAAAAATTTAGAAGCTACATTGAACTCTCACGATCCGAATTCTTGGGTAGCTGTGCAAGAGCGACAGCAGGAAGCTACTAGAAGAGACTTAACTCGACTAGCAGCATCTCTAGAAAACTTGAGTGCTACAAATCAGGCAGCACACACTAAACTGGCAAGAGATGCCGAAAGTGCGATCGCCCAACTCACCTCGGACGGGCAATTTCTCAACCACGTCCGCGAAATCATCCGCTTCTTTAAAGAATCTTGAAGAGGAGACGGGG
>JANMLZ010000145.1:0-32892 GCA_031372825.1 Cyanobacteria bacterium OTE_58_metabat_593
ATATAGCAATCCTAAATCATTTTCAATAACTGGTTCCCAGGCTCTACCTGGGAACCGATGTAAGCGAGGCTCTGCCTCGCCTGCGAAAATGGAGGCAGAGCCTCCGGATCTGCGTTACCAGGCTCTTCCTGGTAACGAGTATAATCATTTAGGATTGCTATAGTAGAGCAACATTATTAACTGTCAACATTATTAACTGTCAACGGTCAACGGTCAACTGTCAATGCACGTAAGAGGCTCCATTAATGTCGATCGTTGTCCCGGTAGCGTGCGGGGCCAAACCCGACCCTAAAAACGCGATAACGTTGGCAACATCTTGAGGAGGAGCGATTTTGCCGATCGGGATATCGCGCACAATCTCAGCTTCGCCGCACTTTTGAATAAAGCGATCGGACATTTCTGTACTGACAAATCCCGGCGCAACAGTAAAAGCCAAAATATTATCCGCCGCAAACCCTCTAGCAATGCTGCGAGTCAGAGAAACCACAGCACCTTTTGACGCAGCGTAGTGCAGGTAATTCGGGTCATCGCCGCGAAAAGCAGCGCGACTTGCTATATTAATAATAGTACCAGCCTTGCGAGTCTTAAAATGCAGAATTGCTTCCCGGCACAAATCGGCAACCGCAACTAAATTAACTTGTAGAGTTTGCTGCCAAGCGGCCGACCAAACATCAAATTCATCATCAATACCCGCTGACTGCATAATCCCAGCATTGTTAACTAAAATATCAATATGACCGCGCCATTTTATCGCATCCCGCCACAAACTCGAAGCTGCATTTTTCTGCATCAAATCTGCCGCCAATATATAACAGCGATCGCCCGCCAGACTTGCTGCTACCGATTCCGCTGCTTTCTGACTGCGACAGTAATGCAAAATCACGTCAGCCCCAGCATTCACAAGAGTCCGCACCGTCACTGCACCAATCCCTTGCGAGCCACCAGTTACTAAAATCACCTTTCCAGTTAAATCAATCATTTTTCCATCTCTATCTTTTCTCTTTCTCTGCGCCCTCTGCGCCCTCTGCGGTGAAAAAAAATCCTATTCACCAACCAAATAGAATTTGCTATATGATAATTGTACATGATTAAATGTTCTCTTAAAAATAAACCGAAAAAATTGCCATGAAAGCAGTTACCTTCGATCGCTACGGTTCCGCCGAGGAATTGCAGTACCGAGAAGTAGAAAAGCCGATCGCCAAATCCAACGAAATATTAATCAGAGTTCGGGCTAGCAGCATCAATCCAGTAGACTGGAAAATCCGGCAAGGACACCTGCAACTACTGACAGGATTTAACTTTCCTAAAATCGTCGGTTCTGACATCTCGGGAGTTGTCGTGGAAGTCGGCCGAGATGTCACCAAATTTCAACCGGGAGATGAAGTTTATACCTCTTTAAATCCCCTAACTGGCGGTGCTTGTGCCGAATACTGTACCGTAACTGAATCGGTGGTAGCGATTAAACCTCAAAATATTACTCACGCCGAAGCAGCAGCAGTGCCAATTGCAGGTTTAACCGCTTTGCAAGCACTCCGGGATTTGGGTGAAATTCAAGTAGGAAGCAAAGTATTGATTAACGGCGCTTCTGGCGGAGTCGGATTTTTTGCGGTGCAAGTTGCCAAAGCAATGAATGCGGAAGTGACGGGAGTTTGCAGCGCCAAAAATCGAGATTTTGTCAAGAGTTTGGGGGCGGATTTCGTGCTGGATTATGCAGAAATTGACTTTACTAAACAGCCCGAAAAATATGATATAATCTTGGATGCTGTCGGCACAAAAACCTTTGCTGATTGCGAAAATGTGCTGCAACCGGAGGGAGTTTATATCTCGACTTTGCCGAGTTTTGACAACCTCGCGCCGATGTTTTTCAGCTCGTTTATGTCGGGTAAAAAAGCTAAATTAATTTTAGCTAATCCTAACCCCAGCGATTTAGGGGTTTTGCGGGAGTTAATCGAATCTGGTAAAGTTGAGCCGATTGTCGATCGCACTTACAGCTTAGCAGAAGTAGCAGCAGCCCACACTTACAGTGAAACGGGGCGGGCTGTCGGCAAAATTGCGATCGTCGTTGAATAAAGAAGAAGTCATTAGTCATTAGCGGTGCCCTGAGCCCTTCGGCTACGCTCAGGATAAACTCCGTCGAAGGGTCATTAGTTAGTTCTTGGTTGTTATTTGTTGGTTATAATAATCAAGACAAATGCTTTTCGGCCCGATTCCCGATTCCCGATTCCCGATTCCCCATTATCAATTCCCGATTCCCTATGACATCCCCCTCAGACTTGGAGACATCCGAACAAAATTTCGACAATAACCTCGAACCGAGCATTTTACCAATCGCAGATGGTTTCCTGGGTTCCCGCAACTTGGAAAACGAATTTCTCGACGAACTCCCCGACGAAGTTGAGATGTCTTTGTTCGACCATTTAGAAGAATTGCGGCTGCGAATTTTCTATTCCCTAATTGTAGTAGTAATCGGTGTAGTAGGCTGCTTTTTATATGTAAGACCGATCGTTAAATTGCTAGAAGTACCCGCAGGAGCAGTCAAGTTTTTGCAACTAGCTCCCGGAGAGTATTTCTTTGTCTCGATTAAAGTTGCCGGATATAGCGGTTTGCTAATCGCCACTCCGTTTATTTTTTACCAAATAGCTTTATTTGTTCTCCCAGGCTTAACTCGCAAGGAACGAGGGTTGCTCGGCCCTGTTTTCTTCGGTTCTAGTTTCTTGTTTTTAGGCGGGCTAGTATTTGCTTACATCGCTTTGATTCCGGCGGCGCTTAACTTCTTTATCACCTACGGGGCTGATGTTGTCGAGCAATTATGGTCGATCGACAAATACTTTGAATTTGTTTTATTATTAATGTTCAGCACTGGCTTAGCGTTTCAAATTCCCATCGTGCAAGTGTTGCTTGGTGTTTTGGGCATAGTTTCTTCTAAGACAATGCTCTCCGGTTGGCGTTATGTAGTCTTGGGAGCGGCGGTTTTGGGAGCGGTTTTAACGCCTTCTACTGACCCTTTGACTCAAAGTCTTTTGGGAGGTGCGGTGCTCGCCTTGTATTTTGGCGGGGTTGGTTTGGTAAAGCTTTTAGGGCGATGAGAATTAAGAATAGCAGACAATGTAAAAGTTACCGAACATCTGAATTTTAAAATTGTCTGCTATTTTTAGCCGACATGAGGATTGTTGTCAACTTATCTTAAAAACATTGCTTCAGCTATTTTGAGGGCTAATTCCCTATTTACTTAAGTAAGCTTATAAACATTGTGTAAAGCTAAGCTTCTCAGCTAGTTGAGTAAGTTGATTGTTTTATCTGATAATCTTTGCTGATTTAGTGTCTGTTTGATAAGTATTTAAAATAAAATATAAAATTCACATTAGCAAAGTTTAGTGTTAGGTGTCTGGGGTCAAGGTTTTGAGCCTTAATTCACACTATTTTTTAGGCGATCTGGCTGGCAATCATAAGTTATTTTAATGATTTAGTTTTTAAGATTTACATGAAGATTTGACACGAGCCGATCCTTAGTATTCGATTTAGAGATAACATACCGACACAGTGAAATTACTGAACAAGAACGTAAAACTTCATAGTTCACAGCAAGAGAGTCAACCTGGCTCACTGGAGTCTAGCTATATCTTTTGAGTTTCCTGGCTGCCTAAGATAGGAGACTTGTTGGTTTTTTGGGTGGATTTTTTAGTAAGTTCACTTGAAAAATCCACACTGTAGATTTTTACCTTTTTGACCGTTTCAGTTTCTTAATCTCAATCGGAAATTAAATATATGGCAACAATAACTGGCACTTCGGGCCCTGACTACTTATACGGCCCTGGCCCTTTCCCTGATATCAATGACACCATCTCTGGTCTGGATGGTAATGACACTCTTAATGGTGACATTGGCGCTGACTCGCTTGATGGTGGAGATGGAGACGATCTGCTTGAGGGTAGGGGTAGCCGGATAGATGACATGACTGTGAACGACTACGACATTCTGTATGGTCAAGCTGGTAATGACACTCTTTTTGGTGGCCAGGCCCCTGATACTCTCTATGGTGGAGTTGGGAATGATGCACTCGTCGGCGAGTCCGCCCAGGATTGGCTTAATGGCGAAGATGGCGATGACACTCTCTATGGTGATCTTGGTTTTCAAAGGTCTCGTAATTATTACACAGGCACCGAGCCCGACTCTCTATACGGCGGCAGGGGCAATGACTATCTCGATGGTGGGGCTGATAACGACATTCTCAATGGAGAAGATGGCATTGACACAGTATCTTACACGAGTGCGACAACTGGTATCAATCTCGATTTGGGGTTCGGTCTTACTACCGATGGATTGGGCGGTGTAGACTCGCTCTCCGGCATTGAAGTCGTTATAGGTTCTAATTTCAACGACACTCTAGTTGGCGGAAGCGGCAATGAAACGCTGTTGGGCGGGGGCGGTAATGACTCTTTGTGGGGTCGTGCGGGCAATGACTTGCTCAATGGCGGGGATGGCATCGACACAGTATCGTACAGCGATGCGGGAACGGGCGTCTATCTCCAGTTGGGGGCAGTCGGCGACGGCTCTGGGTTGGGTCGGGCTTCCGATGGGTTGGGCGGCATAGATTCACTCTCTGGCATCGAAGTCGCCATAGGTTCTAGGTTTAACGATACTCTGCTTGGCGGAGACGGTAGCGAAACGCTGATTGGCGGGGCGGGCGACGACTTGTTGTTTGGCATGAGCGGCGATGACTACCTCGTTGGTGGCAGGGGGGCTGACAAGTTTAGGCTTTGGAGAGGTTCGGGAATAGATACTATTGCTGACTTCAAACAAGGTGAAGATAAACTTTTGGTACGTTCTCGCGCTCCGTTTACAGACATAATTTCTCAGTCTGTGATTAATGGTTCAGATACCGAGATTCGTCAGAATGGCCAAATCATCGGAATTCTGAAGGGAGTTCAAATCACAATCACCGCCAGTGATTTGATTACTGGGTGATTGGATGATCTGCGTCGATCGATAGGTGACAACTTAAGCCTAAAACCAATGAGGAATATCGCTGTTATTCGAGTCCAGATCCCCCTAAATTCCCCTTAAGAAGGGGGACTTTGAGAAGATTGTTGTCCCCCCTTTTTTAAGGGGGGCTAGGAGGGATCTGGGCCGATCCGATGCTACCGGATTTGATATGAATTAGGCCCTAAAAATATAGAGACACGATCGCCCGCGCCTCTATAATTACTAAAACTTAAAATTCAACACCAAAGTTTTGTCAAAACTTTGACTACATTCGGAACTGTTCCACTTCGGGAGTGTAGCCGATCGGCAAAATGTAATCGAGATTCTCGTGGGGACGAGCAATTATGTGATACGATAGCAACTTTCCGCCATCGACCTTTTTAACAGATTCAATCCCAGCAGCAACGGCTGCTTGCACTTCAGAGATATCTCCTCGAACTATAATTGTCCAGTAAGCACGGGTTATTTTTTCATAGCGAACTAAAGTAACTCGGGCTGCTTTCACCATTGAGTCCGCAACTTCTACGGCAGCGGGAAATCCTAAGACTTCAACCATTCCAACTGCAACACCCATTACAACATTCTCCTAAATTTGACAAGATATCTGCAATTCATTGTAGGTGAAATTGTTGACAGAAATTGGTGGCGATGATTTTGGGAAGCTAGAAGCCCGATCGCCCAAAATTAACAGAGCGACGCGTGCTGTTGAACACTTAAATCCCACAGTTGGGGCGCGCAAGAAAGCCCGCCAGATAAGAGTTTTAATCAAAAAAATAACCTTGAAAATTAGATGCGCCACAGTTGAATTTCTCACCGCCAGCAAGTCGGCCCACAAGCTCACAGCTCGATTTTCGGGATTTTGGATTCAAAAAATCCAGCCCCTGCCCGACACAAATCTTGATAAATCGGAAGATTGGCGATCGGCAAGAGTCGGACTCCTGACTCGTGACTGATCCCTGGTTCACAACTCGTCGAGCAACCACTCCGAGGCTCTTTCACCCAAATCTAGAGGAAGACTGACAGCTTTTCCCAAGCGGGGGCGATCCCGGGTAGTGACAATGAATTCTCTCACCTTTGCCGTGCTACCCCAGCCGTTGAGGTAATTCGCCACCGCATCCAAATGCTCAAAATAATCAGCCTCCGTCATCGGAAACGACGCCTGTTCCAAATATCTCCACATTACCTGCACGAAAATCTTGCCCCGCGTCCGCCGCAATCTGATATCGTAAGATTTTCCCCATTTCTCTAGCAATAGCTGGTGTAAATCCTGGCCCGTCATGATTTCTCCTAAGTGAATATCTTAAACAATAAAAGACAAAGTTCAAAAAATGTAATAATACTCTAATAAAGGCTGGAAGGTGCATTCTTAAAGGAATTTTCGCGACCTTAAATTTATGCGAGCAGATTGGCGGCAATTATCCTCCTTCCTCTGCACGTAAAGGTTCGCGCTCTTGCTAGCAAACAAACGTAACTTAAAACCGTAAAGGCAGGTCATGGCTCAATCTTCTGCTGGAAATCCCGATGTTCCCGATATGGGGCGTCGTCAATTTATGAATTTGCTGACGTTCGGTACAGTCACAGGTGTGGCGCTGGGCGCACTCTATCCCGTTGTCCAATATTTTGTTCCCCCGTCGAGTGGGGCAGTTGGTGGCGGGGTGACAGCTAAAGATGCCTTGGGAAACGACATTATCGTTAGCGAATATTTGACTTCGCACCCTGCGGGCGATCGTACTCTAGCCCAAGGCCTCAAAGGCGACCCCACTTATCTTGTGGTGAAAGAAGACTTGTCTCTCGCCGAATATGGCATCAATGCAGTCTGCACTCACTTGGGCTGCGTCGTGCCTTGGAATGCTAGCGAAAACAGGTTTATCTGTCCTTGCCACGGTTCTCAATACAACAATGAGGGCAAAGTGGTGCGCGGCCCCGCGCCTTTGTCTCTGCCCCTGGCCCACGTCACTGTCGCAGATGACAAGGTTGCTTTTACCCCTTGGAAAGAAACAGATTTCCGCACCGGTGAAGCACCTTCGTGGTCATAGTTATTAGTCATTAGTTAGTAGTTAGTAGTTAGTGGTTAGTAGTTAGTAGTTAGTAGTTAGTGGTTAGTGGTTAGTAGTTAGTTCTAATAACAAATAACAAATAACAAATAACCAATGACCAATGACCAATAACTAATAACTAATAACAAATAACTAATAACAAATAACCAATGACCAATGACCAATCACTAAATTGTCTGACCTTTGAGATTGAATACTCTGATGCCACAAATTAATTTATCTGCGATATTTCGACACAGTGCCAGGACGATCGCCAAAACTGCCTTAATTGCGATCGCCGCCGCAGGATTTTTCCTCACCAGCGACATCGCACTTCCCCAAGCAGCATTTGCTTATCCTTTCTGGGCTCAACAAACAGCACCAGCTACTCCCCGCGAAGCAACTGGCAAAATTGTTTGCGCCAACTGTCACCTCGGTGCAAAACCGACTGAAGTTGAAGTCCCCCAATCTGTTTTACCTGACACAGTGTTTGAAGCTATTGTCAAACTTCCCTACGATACTACCGTGCAACAAGTTGTCGGCGACGGCAGCAAAGGTGGCTTGAATGTGGGCGCAGTTGTGATGTTGCCCGAAGGTTTCAAGATTGCTCCCGCTGACAGAATTCCCGAAGAAATGAAGGAGAAAGTCGGCGATCTTTACTTCCAACCTTACAGCGAAACCCAAGAAAATATTATTTTAGTGGGCCCACTGCCAGGGGAACAATACAAAGAATTGGTATTCCCAGTTTTGTCGCCAAATCCGGCAACTGACAAGTCCGTTCACTACGGCAAATACCAAATTTATGTCGGCGGCAACCGTGGTCGCGGTCAGGTTTATCCGACCGGCGCCAAGAGCAATAATGCTGTTTATAATGCTTCGGTAGCTGGCAGCGTTTCTAAGATTGCCACACCTGAAGATGGCGGTTATGAAGTAACAATTCAACCGGCAGAAGGTGCAGCGGTTGTTGATACAATTCCAGCAGGCCCAGAATTGATTGTTTCGGAAGGACAAACAGTTGCAGCCGGCGAACTTTTGACGAACAATCCTAATGTGGGTGGCTTCGGTCAAAAAGACGTGGAAATTGTGCTGCAAAGTGCCGATCGAGTTAAAGGATTGATGGCTTTCGTGGCTTTGACCATGTTGGCTCAAATTATGCTGGTTCTCAAGAAGAAGCAGGTCGAAAAAGTTCAAGCTGCTGAAATGAATTTCTAAGCGCGGCTGTAATTACTTGGGTAAGCTGCTTTATGCAAACCCAACTATTAGGTAAGGCGGGGAATACCCGCCTTATTGTTTGATAAATAACCAGTAAAATAATGTCAATTGATGAGAAAATAGTTGAAGTAGGCCCGCTGCAATGGTTTTATCGCGAAACAAAACCGATTAACGAAACTGATAAACCGCCGGTGCTGCTGCTGCACGGTTTGCCGTCCCAGAGTTTTACCTGGACTGCAATGATGCCAGACTTGGCGACACAGGGATTTAGATCGATCGCCCCTGATTGGGTGGGCTACGGGCGATCGACCAAACCAGACAAGCGCGACTTTCCCTACACTCCCGATGCTTTTGTTGAAGCACTCACTGGCTTTATTAAAGCTCTAGAATTAGACCTATTTTACCTGGTTGTCCAAGGATTTTTAGCTTCAACAGGTATTCAATACGCCTTGCGAAATCCCGATAAAATTGAACGTTTAGCCGTCATAAATACACCCGTTTCAGGAAATATAAAATTGCCTTGGAAAATGCAGCAATTTGGACTGCCTTTCATTGGCGACATGATTACCCAAGACCCACTTTTGGTTGACAGAACCCTCGAAGGCGGTTGTCGCCAGATCATATCAGATGATGATTTAGATGTTTATCGTCGCCCGTTTCTGAAGAGTTCGGATGCAGGGCGATCGCTGATGAATACTGTCCGCAATATTCAATTGCCGCAGTCAATGGCAGAAATTGAATCCGGCTTTCAAGGATGGACTCAACCAACCTTATTTGTGTATGGATTAACAGACCCTTGGTTGAGTGTGGAACCCGCTCAAAAGTTAGTCGCTTCGATGCAAAATGCAGAGTTAGTCACACTAGAACAAGCAGGACATTATCCTCAAGAACATTGGTCCGAAAAAGTTGGTGATGCTCTGATAACTTTTCTGCGCCAAAAGGAGGTAAAATAACTATTTGTACCTAACTCTCGGTGCTGCGTTAGCGAGGCAGAGCCAAAGCATCTGCGTTTCCAGGTAGAGACTGGGAACAAGCTTTTTGTAGGGGCGTTGTCCACGCGATCGCAACGAGCAATCTAAAATCTAAAATCTAAAATCTAAAATCGACATGATTCGTCCCCGTTCAATTCTTGCCTTAATGATGTCATTTCTGATGGCATTTCTCGTGAGTTGCAGCAGTGTGGAAGCAAAAGTTCCCACCACTTACACAGCAGCACAGATTCAGCAAATTCAGCGCTATGTTCCTACTCTGACAGAATTGCGATCGCGCATGGACAACCTAGGAACCCTAATTCAAAAACGCAATTGGGTTGATGCCAAAACTTACATTCACGGGCCTCTCGGTGATTTGCGCGGTGCAATGAAAAGTGTTTCTGCCGCTTTGTTGCCTAAATCTCAAACACAAGCTGTTGATTTAACCAAGAGTTTGTTTGCCGATTTGGTTAACGTCGATCTTGCTATTAAAGACCTTGACTTTCCAAAAGTCACCAGCAGTTATGAGAAAGCAGTCAATGATTTCGATGCTTTCTTGCAGCTAATTCCTAAAGCTTAATCACTTTCGATATACTGTTCTACTGGTTCCCAGGCTCTGCCTGGGAACCGAGATCCAGAGGCTCTGCCTCGCTCTTCTAACAGGAAAATTGGAGGCAGAGCCTCCGGATCTGCGTTACCAGGCTCTGCCTGGTAACGAGTAGTTTCCCTTCTTCCTTCTTCCTTCTCCTAAATCTAAAATTGAATGATTCGCGTTGCAATTATTGGATGTGGTATTGTTGGAGCGTCGATCGCCTTTGAACTCAGCAATTATCCCGAACTAAAAATCACTGTATTCGACAAACAGCCACCGGCACAAGCATCCACGGGTGCCGCCCTCGGCGTTTTGATGGGAGCAATCAGCCACAAAACTAAGGGCAGAAATTGGCAGTTGAGGGAAACCAGCCTTCAGCGCTACGAAACTCTGATTCCTGAATTGGAAGCAGTTACGGGGCGGAAAATTCCTTTTAACAAACAGGGAATTTTGATGCTCCTTTCCCAGGGAGAGGATTTAAGCAAGTGGGAAAAATTGCAAGCAACTCGCGAGTCTCAAGGTTGGGAGTTGGAAATTTGGGATTTGGAGCAAGTGCGCGATCGCAATCCTCATCTTAACCTCAACGATAATATTATTGGTGCTATTTATTCGCCTCGCGATCGACAAGTCGATCCAACTGCGCTAACTTTAGCTTTGGTTGATGCAGCTAAACTCAAAGGAGTTGATTTTGAGTTTGGAGTAGAAATTCAAGCAATTACTGATTTAGATTCTCAGGCGTGTCAGATTCAAACAACTTCCAGCAAGCTACAATTCGACTGGGTAATTATCGCCGCTGGCTTGGGCTCTTCGGCTTTAACAGCATCATTAAATCAATTGATAGATATTCGTCCGGTATTGGGACAAGCACTACGTTTTCGGTTACAAAATCCTTTAGAAAATTCTGATTTTACGCCAGTAATTACTTGCGATGATGTCCATATTGTGCCTTTGGGCGATGGGGAATACTGGGTGGGGGCGACGGTAGAGTTTTCAGAGAATGGCGGGGAAATTCAGGCGAATGCTGATATGTTGGATCGGGTGTTCAAAAAGGCGATCGCACTTTATCCAGCCTTAGCAACAGCCACAATCATCAAACAATGGTCAGGATTGCGCCCGCGTCCCGAAAGGCGATCGGCTCCAGTGATCGATCGACTCGGTAACAGCAACATCCTCATCGCCAGCGGCCACTACCGCAACGGCGTATTGCTAGCCCCCGCCACAGCACGCACAATTCGAGAAATGATTGTGCAATAATTAACAAATGTTAATATAATTAAAAAAGCAATCTATCTCTTAAATTTCCAAATGTCCGAAAAACCTTTAGGTAAACCCCGCGCTTTATGGCGAGTAATATTATTATCCGTAGTCAGCTTGATGCTCTATTACGGATGGTACAAATGGATTCTTCAAGAAGAACTGCGGCGCTATAACGGCACTGGTTGGTCGGGAACTCTTTGCTTATTTCCCTTTGTGTTAGGAGTAGCAATTCCCCAAGCTTTACGAATCTTCGACCCCGACGTACCCGGATGGTTTGGTTGGTTTTCCTTCCTCGGTATTGCTTGGATTTACATCGTACAGTTCAAACTTTACAACACAGTCAACCAATTGTATAGAGAAGAGGGAATGAAAGAACCGCTAACAGTTTGGTGGATTTTTGTGCCAGGTCTAAATCTAATAGTTGGTTTGCGGCAAATCCACTTTTTGAGCCAATTTTGGGCGATGAAACAGGGAATTGAAGTTAAGGATAACTTAGCAGAAAGCATTCCTTTCCTGTCAGCTAATGCTTAATCTGTATTAAAGAATCTGGACTTTTTGCTGCAAATTCCCTTGGATTTGCAGCGATCGCAAGTCGATGAATTTATCTTCCCTTGGCTAAGTCAGCGTAGACGATGATTTCCCAACCCAAGATTAGGATCAGGAGTAGCTCAACCCCGCCCAAAATATGGATAGCTAAAGGCGCACCCGGTACTAATACCCAGAAGGAAATCAGGGCAATGATTCCTGATATAACGAAGGTAATTTCATCAACAATAAGTTGTTCGATCTTGCGGCGCGATCGGCGGGAATCGCTCCGGTGGGCAATTTCCCAGCCAAATAGAGATTCTACATCTGCGTGTCCGGTCTTTTCTTTAACCTTTTCGACCAAGGTAAGCCGAATGTAGCGCCCGATCGCACTTATCTTTTCATCGTTTATTAGGTACGTCCAGCCGAGAATCAAGGAAGCCCAGGGGAGGAGTAGAAAGGCGTAGTAGTTGGCGGAGTTGGAAGCGGCAAAGGACACGATTGTACCGAACAAACCCAAGGTGACGTAGAGGAGGTTGTCTCGGAAGCCAATCCGCTGGGTTTGCTCGGCTTTGAGTTTGTCGTATTCTAGTAGCCAGATTTTCAGGATTGGGTCTTCTGTCATTTTGTCCTCGGTTAAGCTCAATGATTCGTGCTCTGACGGAAACCGGGCTAGGCAACAATTTGTTGCTGGTGGAGTTTTTCCATCCAGGTTTTAGTGCCGTAGATGCCTCGGAGGAGGGATGGGACAGTTAAATCGACATCGAGGGTTTCCCAATGTAAGCCTATACCGGACGGGGTGACTTCTACGGCGGCGAGGTCATCTGCTGAGGCGTTAGCTAGCCCTTGTCCCAACTGATGGGGGAACATGAAGGTGGAACCATCTTTGAGGTGAATGACAATATTACCGGAGGTGCGATCGTAGCAGGCCCAACGGGCGCGGGGTTCAGTGGCATTGGCAAGGATGGCGGCAACTTCGGCGCGATCGAGTTGTTCTTTAAGTGCTGCTTCTGTGAATTCAAGTTTCTCCATGAATTTGTCTCCATGCTTCTAATAGCTCGTTTTGATAAGCAGTCACCAGTTCTAGTGCTTTGACAGCATCGCCTCGCTTACCGTTTAATTGAATAATTTGCGGGGGATTTGCTGAACTGCCTAGATCAATTTTAACTTCACTGTCGGCATTCATGACATGAACATGAGCTGGGAGATGGTCGTCAAAGTAAATCACGACTCTGAAGCCATTTTTTCTGAGGATGGTGGGCATTCGCTATTGGAAATGCGGGTTGTCAGACATGATACCTGAATGAGGAGAAATTTGGTTAGTTTTCCAGCAGGGAATCTCGATTGTTGGCGAATGAAATAGGCTGGTACTAGCGCTTTATCTTAGCTACGAGTTTAGACCCTAGAAACAAAGTATAGTAGCCAATTGATTGAAGCAGAACGAGAGGTGTATGGACAAGTAAATCGATAGTCAATGTCACAACCATCCTAATTTTATGGCGTAACGCTTTTAACTGTTCCCTCCGAACTCCCTGCATTTGATCCCGAAAATTCTTAGCCCGATTTCGCAATGGTGGCACTTCTAGCACCACAATCTTCTCAGCTTCCTGTGCCAATTCCTCAGCTTCTTTCTTTTTCCCCTGCAACTTAGCTAATTCAGCCATTCGGAATAACACTCCTGCCTTCGTATCTGGGCGATCAATACGTTCACAGAGACGATAACAGCGATCGAAATAGTGTTGTGCTTTACGATATCGTCCACTCAGCATGGCAACACGTCCCAGATTCAATAGTGGCGCTGGCTGAAAATAAAGATAAGAGCTTGGAGTGGGCGAAATATAAAGTTTTTGCAGATTTCTAAATCCTTGTAATCCAGCTATAAATTCCTGACGACTGTTGTTAACATTCCATAGCTTGAGGTAGAAATTTCCTAATACATTGTGGAGTTCAGATTGTTGATGTAACACTCGCTGATTCAGCTCATTTATTCGTCGATCCAATGGTTTTAGATTCAGTTCTTCCTGAAGCATTTCTAGTTCCTCCTGAACTATTGTTAGCGCATCCTGATAACACTTCAGTGCTAATCCAAAATAACGACGGCGAAAATGCAAAACGCCCAGGTAGCGAAGAGATTGTCCTTGACTGATACGATCGCCGATCTTCTCAAACAGTTGTAATGACTGCGAGAAGTAACGTTGAGCTATCTCAAATTCTTCTTGCTCCATCTGTGCCCAGCCCAACTCGTTGAGAATACGCCCCTCAATATCCCGTTTTTTGAGTTCTGTTGCACAATCAAGTGCGATCGTCCCACACTTCAAGTAATCTATCCAGTACCCCTGCGCCCAAAAAATTTCGCTGGTGAGATCCCAGATTTTTATAAGTTGGTCAAATCGACGATCACTTGTAGCTGAATTTGATAGGGATTCATTTTTAAAGCCACTTAATTTTTGATGCAAATTTTCACGCTCGTCTTCAATTTTCCAGTCTATGTTCATTCTCTTCTGCTCCAGAGTGTCAAGCACCATACCACCGAGCGATTTGGTCGAAGTCATCCGGTGGCTGTTCCCAATTAGCTTGTAAGTTACTTCTTACGCTTCGCCGCACCCAAGGATGAAGGTCATATCTTTGATCACCAGTACCAGGGAGAATCATCGACCAACGACGTAACTGATTTCGGGCTTCTTTTCCTTCAGGCAAAGTCACTTGGAGTACGCTTTGTAATTCATCAAGCGTGACTCCAGCATTTGCTCGCCCCATGTAACACAAAAATCGTTGAGAAGTTTCAGACATTCTTTGCCAAGCAGTTTCCAAAGTAAATCGATAAAACACCTCAACCTGTCCATCTGCTTGCTCTAGTGCATCTAGCACTGGATCGAGGGCTTCATCATCCTTAACTTGCCCAACAATAAAGTGCAAAGCTAAGGGCGCACCGCAAGACAACTCATACAGGCGAGACATCTGAGGTTCACTTGCATGAAGAAGCGCTGAAACTTGCCGACTGTTCCCTTCGTATAAAAGTAACTGTCGTGACCAAGGTTCAGACAATCCCGGACAAGGAATAAGTTTTACATATTGTAGATTAGTATCGAAGCGACTGGTTAGCAATAGCCGACTCGGATCTAGCATCTTCACCAGTCTCGACAGGATGTCATTCAAATCGGAAGTTTCCGCATTATCTAACACCACTAACCATTTACGTTGGCGAAGACGTTTCTGAACTGATTCTCGATCGGCGGTACAATCCAGTTGTAGTGAAAGTGCGTACAACAATTCTGCCCACTGAAATAGTTTGTTGGAATTATTGGCAGTAATAGAAGTATCGGACAATTCAGTTTCTCGAACAGAAACCCACAGAACATCCTCAACAACTGACTGAGCGATCGCAGCTTGAGCAACGCAGGTAGCAGCTTCTGTTTTGCCATATCCCGCCACACCACCCAGACAGAGAATGGGAGCCTCTTGAGGATTTTTCAAGCAATTTAATACTTTTTCTACCAGTTCTTCTCTCCCAAAAACCTTCAGACAGCGAATACGAGGAATATTTATTCCAGAAGACGCATTATTTATGGGTTTTTCAACTTTAGCAATTTGTATAGCGTTGGGTTGTAGCTTAGCTAATAGCTCAAATGCAAACGCACTAGCGTGACGGGCTGCAATTTCTTGATAACCCGCCTTATCCACCTTAGCCTTGTTATCAATCAAATCAGAAATACCTCGGATGACCATCGCAGACACCTGCTGATTGGCACGCGCTGCTTCCAGGAAACCAAATCCTTCCATTTCAACAGCAACTGCATCCCCATAGTTCGATCGCAAAAATTGAAAAACCTCCGATTTCGTGGAAGCAATCACTTTCTCACCCGCTGCGATCGGCGCAACAACAACGCGAGGGATTGGTTCAGAAACGGATAGTCTTTTCAGCCAGTCACCACTTCTGGCTTCGGCTCTGGCTCGTTGCTCTAGACTATGAGCTGACAAGCCAATTGCAGGTCTAGGCTTGAAAGTTTGGTCTGCTTTACCTGACTCGTAGCAATAGACTTTAGTAGACGCGACAACATCGCCGAGGGCTACATCTTTCTCTTTAATTCCCCCAGCCACTCCGACAAAGAGAATAACATCAGGATGGAAAAGGGCGATCGCTCTTTCTGCCTCTATTGCTGCGGTGGAGTTTCCTGCTCCAATTTCAAGAACGGCGACATCCCACACATCTTTGGACGAGTCGAACTGCCCTCGCTCATAAATCGTTCCCTGCGGATGAACCTCTTGCTTAAGATTGGACAGATGGGCACAAACGGCTAAGCACTCAACGGAGAGAGCAGTCAGAATAACAGCACAGGGCATAAGGATTTATCTAGAACAGCTTGATGTCTATTATGACAAGTTTTTTGGTGGTTGGGGATTAAAGATATCATTTCGATTTTGGATCGACGAATTAGAAGCCCGACTTCTTCAAGAAGTCGGGCTTCTGGATCTTATTCACCAAAATCTCTGGGGCAAATCCCCAAGAATCTGTTTCAATTCCGGTTCATCAACCCGCTTAATTGCCTTGGGAATACTCACCCACTGCCGCTTTCTCTTATAAGCTTCAGGCCAATTTTCCACAACAGTTTCTACTTGCAATAAAAACACATCTACTTGCCAGGTACAGCCAGATTTGTAATATTCATAAGTTCCCATCAAATCGGGAAACACTTTACCCAACACCCCTGCTTCTTCCCAAGCTTCCTTAGCTGCGGAATCTTGAGAAGTCATATTAGGTTCAATTAAACCTTTCGGTATCACCCAGCGCTTACCTCCCGACGAAGTAATCAACATTACTTCAATTTTTCCGTCCATAATGCGGTAGGGAATTACCCCCGATTGTTCCACCAATACAATTGTTCTGGTGCTCATAATTTATGAAATATATTGCGGTGCAAAAGTTGCTTCAGATGGATGGATAGTTGAAGACTAAAAAGAAAAATTGCACCCTGATTTTACATAATATCAATTCCGTTAGTTAGTATCGGAATGATATAAACGGAGGACACGGCAGTGCCGTGTCCCTACCCAAAATAACATTGTAGGGACACGGCACTGCCGTCTCCTCTATCATTCCGGTAGCACCGGAATGATATCTTAGGTCGATTTACCAGAAAGAATTGGTTGAAAGCCTCTCCCTTTGAGGGAGAAATTAAAATTAGACTATTCATTACTCCAATCCTCTTCCTTCTAGGTAGAGGTTAACTGTCAACTGTCAACTGTCAACTGTCAACTGTCAACTGTTGAACTAATCTTTCTTCGACTTCGCCTCCAAACTTTCCAAACGACTCTTCAAATCTTGATTATCCTTTTTCACCTGATCTAATTCCTCCCGCAACTGTTTCACTGCTGCATCAGAACCAGCATTTTTCTGCACTCTTTGCACGGCTTCATCGGCCATCCGACGAACGCGCCCATCAGGAGTTTGGTCAGCTAAAGAACGCAAAATTCGCATCGCTTTGCGAGTTTCCATCTGTCCTAATGCTGAAACTACAGATACTTGAGTCAAGAAAAACGTCTCTTTAGACAATTCTGCTAATCGCTGCAAAATCCGTTCTAAATTAATCTTAGTTTGACCTGTGGAAATTGTACCCAAAGCACGAATTGCACCCAAACGCAAAGCTTGAGGAGTACCAATGGCTGTGTATTTCAAAATTAGATCCAGCGCATCTTCAGAAGTTTTCATTTGCGCTAAACCGGAAATTGCACCCGATCGCACAACCTCATTCCACCCTTGACGCTCCTTCAGCACCAATTTCAACTCTTTCAGTACCTGTTCGTCAGTCGGCTTCTCGTCGGGGTTAGCGCCTGCAATAGAACCCATAGCAGTGGCTGCGGCCGCTTCTACGTAATAGCTAGCGTCGCCTTTTTCGACGATCGACCTCAGCGCCTTATAAGTCTCGTGAGTCTTAATTTTAGCCAACGCATTCACCACCGCGCGGCGCACCCTAGCATCCTTATCCTTCAAACCAGCTACTAAACCATCAAAAGCTTGGTCGAGTTTAATATCTACCAACTGGCCAGCGACTTCAGCGCGCACAGCCCAAAACGGCTCTTTCTTGAGAACTTCTGACAGCGTATTTACCGCTTCCAATCCTCCCTTTTTCGCCAAAGCTTGGGCGGCGTAAATCCGGGAAACCGGGTCTGGATCGAACTGCAACTGAGCTTTTAGTTCGGCAACTGCATACTCTAAAACAACAGTTTTTAAGTATTTATTGCCAACATCAAAACTGATAAATGCGGGTTTCTCTTCCAATGGGAAATAGAAACTTTGCTCGCGTTCATATACTCGCACAGTGAAAGTTTTTAGCTTGGCTAAACTATCATCATCGGCATCTTTTTCCGGCTTGTAACCGAAGCCGATCGGAATTTTTAGGTCAAAGACATCTTTGCTGTTACCATTGTCATTTTTGCTATCTTTGACCTGAGTTTGGGTGACGGTAACTTTCGCTAATTTGTTATCTCCATCCCAAGCATAAGCAACTTTGTAATCTGGATGACCGCCGCGATAAACGTACTGATCGAACAGAAACATCAGATTGCGACCAGTAGCCTTTTCGATCGCCCTGAGCAAATCGATCGTTTCTACAGTTTGGTGAGCGTTATCGCGCACAAAAGTGTGAATTGCTTTGTAAAATAACTCATCGCCCAACTCGGCGCGAATCATGTGGTAGACGCAAGCGCCTTTTTCGTACAAATGCCGATCGTACAATTCGATCGCTTCCCGGTAAACGTGAGTCACCATCGGGCGGCGGTAGCGAGAACTGTCTTCCGCTAAATAGTTGCGGGCTTCACCTAACATATAATAAGCCGCGTCTTCTTTGCCGTATTCATTGTCAGTCCACAGCACCTCACAATAGGAAGCCATGCCTTCTTTGATCCAAGCGTGAGACCAATGTTTAATTACTACTAAATCGCCGAACCACTGGTGGGCTAATTCGTGGGCAACTAAGCTTTCAGTACCTCGATTGTCGAGGGCGGCGCGTTCGTCTAGCAAGCACCTATCTGTCAGCAAAGTTGTCGAAGTATTCTCCATCCCACCGAAGATGAAATCATCGACGCAGACTTGAGCGTATTTAGGAAAAGGGTAAGGATAGCCAAATGCTTTAGAGAAGAATTCAATCATTTGAGGCGTTTTGCCCATGCTACGCTTACCATCGGCTTCGCGGCTTCTTTCGACGTAATAATTAACAGGTTTGCCGTTCCATTCATCTTTGATTTCGGCAAAATCTCCCACAGCCAAAGTCATCAAATATGTTGGGTGAACCTGGGTTTGAGACCAATGATAAATTTTATCATTGCCCTCATTTTTTGTGCTAACTAATTCACCGTTGGAAATCGCCAAAAATTGTCGGGGAACTTGCACTCGAATTTCGGAAGTTGCGAGTTGTCCGGGATAATCGAAACAGGGAAACCAGAAGCGGGAATCTTCGTCTTCGCCTTGCGTCCAAACTTGTGTTGGTTTGTCGGGATAGTGTTTGTCTGGGCCGACGAAATAGAGACCCCGCTGGGGTTTTTCGACTGAATAGCCGATCGCAATTGTAATCGGTTCGTACGCTTCTGTGGGTTCGTGCAGTTGAATTTGGAGGAATTCGCCGTCGCACTCGAAAGTTTGCTCGGTGTCGCCGACTTTTACGGATTTAATTTTTAGGTTTACAGCATCTAAGGTTAATTTGTCAATACCGCTGCGGACTGGATTAATGCGGATGCTGCAAGTACCGCGAAAACTTTGTTTGGGAATATCCAGCACTAAATCGAGGAAAATATGCTCTACTTGACCGGGGCGATCGGGGTTATAATGCGGCCGAGCACCGGGCATCTCGAAGGATTTGTGACCGTTTTCAGAATCAAAGTAAGTATGTGACATTTTGATGGCAAAGTTGTGAATCGAATCGATCGGCGATCGCTGGTACTTTAGCTGCTGCTGAGCCGCCAGCTTATTCTAGGGTAGCGCGTCCTAGTTGTTGTTGTCGCTAATCTTATTAAAAACTCGGTCGATCCTTGCGCGGAGAGAAAATATGATTTTTTCGCTATAATACCAGCAAGGCTAATGTCTGCAATCATCGGCCTGCAATTGAAATTGAGAGGGAAATCTGCATGACAGCTACACTATCAGTTCCCAGTTCGCTCGAATCTTGGCTAGGCGACGAAGCGGAAGACTTGCTTACCCATAAAGCGAAAGTTTCTAAAGATTTGTTGCACCTGCCGGGCCCGGATTGGGTCGATCGCATTTTCGCCCAAACCGATCGATCTCCTCAAGTTTTGCGATCGCTTCAGCAACTCTATTCTAGCGGACGCTTAGCAAATACAGGCTATTTATCCATCCTGCCCGTAGACCAAGGAATCGAACACTCGGCGGGCGCTTCTTTCGCACCGAATCCCATCTATTTTGACAGCGAAAACATCATCAGACTAGCAATCTCGGCTGGCTGCAATGCTGTCGCGACGACCTTGGGAGTTTTGGGAAGTGTATCTCGCAAATACGCGCACAAAATTCCTTTTATCATGAAACTAAATCACAATGAATTGCTGACTTATCCAAATCAATACGACCAAATCATGTTTGCGTCTGTGGAACAAGCTTGGAATTTGGGAGCAGTTGCAGTGGGAGCAACAATTTATTTTGGTTCCCCAGAATCGACGCGACAAATCCAAGAAGTCAGTCAAGCTTTTGCCCACGCTCACGAATACGGAATGGCAACAATTTTGTGGTGTTATCTCCGCAATGATATCTTCAAACAAGACAAAGATTATCATGTTGCTGCAGATTTGACCGGGCAAGCAAACCACTTGGGAGTGACAATTCAAGCTGATATTATTAAGCAAAAATTGCCGGAGTGCAACAACGGTTATGGAGCAGTTGCTAAAGCTAGCGGTGACAGTTACGGCAAAACCGACAAGCGCGTTTATTCCGATTTGACGACCGATCACCCGATCGATCTAACTCGCTATCAAGTGCTAAACTGTTATGCGGGCAGGATTGGTTTAATTAACTCCGGCGGCGCTTCGGGAAAAACCGATTTTGCAGAAGCCATTCGCACCGCAGTCATCAACAAACGCGCTGGCGGCTGCGGCTTAATTTCCGGCCGCAAAACTTTTCAGCGTCCCTTTGAAGAAGGTGTAAAATTGTTTAACGCCATTCAAGACGTTTATTTGTCGTCCGAAATTACGATCGCCTGAAGAAGGAAGAAGGAAGAAGGAAGAGGGAAGAAGGAAGAAGGAAGAGGGGGAGAATCGAGAAACAGCTACCAATGTCCAATGCCCAATTCCCCATTCCCAATTCCCCATTCCCCATTCCCCTTATTTCTGATCGTACAAACTCCTAATTTTAAAATGCCTCACAGCCTCGTTTTAAACCTGCTACCAGTTGCACCAATTCCATCCCAATTTTTAACCGGACGGCATCTCCACGCTTTATTTTTGAACCTTGTGAGTGCTGTAGACAGCGATTTGAGTGCCTACCTGCACGATCAATCTAATGAAAAAGCTTTCACTTTAAGCCCTTTTCAAATCAGCAAAAAAGAGGCTAATCAAATCAGCGCACCGCAGACACAAAAGAGAGTTTTGCCGATCGCTGTGCGCACGATTTCCCAGGCTGTACAATGGGAACAAAAGCAAGCAATTCGCGAAAATACGCCGATTTGGTGGCGAATTTCTCTGCTAGATGACGGTTTGTTCGATCGGCTAACTCAACTGTGGCAGCAACTCAATTTCGAGATCCCTTGGCATCTGGGCCCGACAGATTTGTACGTAACTGATATTGTCAGCCAACCGCAATCGAACCAGCCTTGGGTAAATTCTTGCACTTATGCTGAATTGTTCGATCGAGCTTCGGAAACTGAGCGCGTCATTGCTTTTACATTTTGCACTCCTACTAATTTTCGCCAAGGTGTATACGATTCTGCTATGCCAACTAGAGAGAGTGTTTTTGGCAGTTTGGCCAACCGCTGGAACAAGTACAGCCCAATTGCGATCGAACCTACTTTCACCGAAGCTATTTTTCCCAGTTTCTTCGATATCAAAACAGAAGTTAGTACAGATTCTCGCAGTAAATTTATTGGCTGCGTCGGCGAAGTTAGTTATCGAATCATGGGAGATGTCAATCCGGTGGCGATTAAGCAAATTAACGCTTTAGCAGATTTTGCCCTTTACAGCGGAGTTGGGCGAAAGACGCCGATGGGAATGGGAATGACGCGCCGATTGCAGAATTTTTAATTATTCACTTTTTGGCTTAATTTCACTAACCATTTCATAAACATTAGTATCGGGAATTTTTGCAAACAAAGGCGTCATCTGCTTCAAAATTTCCTGATAAGCTTCGCTTTGATTGGCCGCCATTTCTTCTACGCTTTCCCAAAAAATGATGGCAATCCCCTTGTCTGTATTGGGCAATTGCAGCAAATATGCTCCCTTAAAACCAGTAGCATAAGTTGCGACCGCTTTGACAAAAAGTTCTTCTGCTTCTTTGAATTTTCCTGGTTTAAATTCGCCAATGGCAATGTAAGCAAACTGATGTCTGAGAAAGTCTAGAAATTCTGACATAGCTTTTTCCTCAACAAATCGCGGTACACTGAATTACATTTTAGTCGATCGGCAGATTTTGTGAATATGGCTGTTTATAAGTCGATCGACCTAAAAAAACCAAACAGCGATCGATCAATTATTCTGCTCTATCTAACCAAGCCACTAAATCGGATAAACTAGAAAATCCGACTACCTCCTCTACCAAACTCTCTAATTGCTCAACCAATAATTCCCCAATCCGCGAAACTACATCAGGATTTACGACTCCTACACGTCGCTCCAGCATCCGCAGAATTAAAGCTCTTTGACCTGCTTTAATCCCTTCTTGCATCCCTTCTTGACGACCTGCTTGACGACCTGCTTGACGACCTGCTTGCATCCCTTCTTGACGGCCTGCTTGCATCCCTTCTCGCATCAATTGAGCCCTAGCTCGCTCTAAACCTTCTTCTATACCTCTAGAAACTATTCCCTGCTGTTCTTGGATTGCTCTCTCTTCGGCTTCCATATCCTGCAACTCTTTCAAGCTTAAGTTAGCCTCATTGGCAATTTGAAAAGCTTTTTCTAGTTCTGGAACTGTTTCCATTGTGGTTGGAATTGTTTCTAAATCTGGAGTGTGCTTCATAAAATAAATCCATTTATCAGTCAACGTTGTGAGTTCATCTAACTCTTTTTTGAACTTCGGCAACTCGACAAAAAACATTTCAACTTCGAGATCGGGATAATCAAATAGTTTCTCTTTTTCCTTGAAAATAAAATGAGAAATAACATCAGGTTGTTCTTGGAACATTTCAAAATCAGTAATCGTCAAAGCAATTACTGGTTTTAATCTTGGATAACTATCTCTAATTTGGAGTTGGTTGGCGTAGGTTTTGGCTAGGTTGTAGATGACTCTTTTTTCAAAAGCAGCTACATTCAAAACTTGCATTTCAATAATTACCGTTTTGTTGCCAGTAATTTGAGCTCTGACATCCAAATAACTATCTTTGAGCCCGATAACGGTAGCAGCCAAGTAAGGGTCAATAATTTTTAAGTCTTGGATGATTGGTTCACCATCGTAAATTAGAGCATTTAAGAAGCTGATCAGGATATCTTGACTGTCGGTGGAACCAAATATTTTTTTGAAGGCAAAATCTGTTTTCGGGCTGATAAATCTCATGCTATTTTTCCTAGTCTGTTTGATTGATTTATGAAAGGTCGTTATGAAGTGCGATCGCCCAAGCCGGGAAAAACTGGGTAGCTGCAATAGCCCACTTGAATTTATGAAAATACGGGTGATATGAATTTAACATAGAAATATCAATACAGCTAGCAAAAAAAGTAACAAAAATGACCAAAATATTAGTCATTGAAGACGATAACTTAATCCGAGAAATCGTATTAGAACTTCTGGAATCGCGCGGTTTTGAAGCTGTGGGCGCCGAAAATGGACAAGTCGGTATCCAGTTAGCCACGGCCCAAATTCCCGATTTGATTTTGTCCGATGTGATGATGCCGGAACAGAATGGTTTTGAAGTTTTTGCGACTTTGCGATCGCACCCTGCAACCGCCAGCATTCCGTTTATTTTTATGACAGCCTCGGAAATGGAAAAAGCCCTGGAACTAAAAGCAGACGGCTATCTCAAGAAACCTTGCAGCGTCGCAGAGATGCTGGGGGCGATCGCAACTCAACTACAAAAACCGAAAGTTACCAACCCAAAACATAAAAAAGTACAGGACAATTCTGCGCCATCAAATCTCAGCTTGCGCCCCAGGAATCAAAAATATAAGTTTGAGATTGCCTCGCTTTGCTCGCAATAACACGCACAGTAACGTTATTTATACACAATTTGAGGGAATTTCAAATTGGTTCCAGCCAGAGGTGGCTTAGACTGGGTATGTTGAATTTGGTTAAAAAATTATGAACGCACAACCCAAAGGCCGCCTAGTTTGGAATCACTCTACCCACCTTCCCGGTTTAATACCAATTTTACAGCGGCTCACCCTAAAAATGGGCATTCAAACCGTTACTCCGGGCGTCATCAACAAAGTTAAAGGACACATCCCCCACATGACATTAAGAGTGTCAGTACCCATTCGTGGGGGATTTAAAATCATTGCCAGACAGGGCACAACCGTACAAGAAGTTTTTATATTAACCACTCTCACTCAAGGGGACTTGGAAGAGACGATCGCCCTAACCCTAGCCAAGTAACAATCTTTGTTTCGCTAGCATTGCCCGGGCTCTAACTGAAGTAGTTTCATCGCGATCGACAATTTCGTCAAGCCTGGCCGAAACTTCCGCTAACCAATCCGGTTTAACAGCCGCAGCACCCGCCAAAGCTTGCAAACCCCCCGCTGCTGCGTAGCGAACCACCCATTCTGGGTCTCGGGACGCTTGCAGCAGCGTTTTCACAGCCCGATTTTGAGCGTCTAAAACTTGCTCTGCGGGCATAAGTTCCCAGCAAATCGTCCCCAAACCTCTAGCCGCCGCCCGTCGCACGCTCAAAGCAAAGTCATTCGCCGCCGCATCCAGCAAAATATCTAAACCCCTGGGATCGCCAATTCCAGCCAAAGCCCGAACCGCCCAAGCTCTCGCACCGTAATTGTAGCCATCAAGCTGTTCTAGCAGTGGCACCACGGCAGCTTCTCCGAGTTGAATCAGTCCGTCAACGGCGGAGACAGCAGCGCCTGGGTTGTTGTAACCAAGGACTGTAATTAAGGTGGGAATTGCTTCTTTTGAGTCAGCCGCCGCCAGTGCTTTGACTGCGTTTAACAAGCCTTCGGAAGAATCTGCTTGTTCGACAGCGCGAATTAGTTCTAATGCCATTTACTTATAAAATGTACCGTGACCATTGTAATTGTAGGTTGGCTCGATCGCGCGATCGAACTTTTTGCAGCGTGGGTGAGGCGCGGCGATTAACTTGAAAAGCTTACCCTGCTCAAAGTAGGACAGTCTTGGTTAAAGAGTCGAATCGGCAAAAAACTCGACTCCATACCTGTGCTAGGATATCTTGCGCTGTGCATCCTCACCGCCTTCGCGCTTCCTATAAGCCTTAGCCCAAGCATAGCGCTGCGGATTTTTTGTCAGCAGATATTCCACAACTTCCCGACGCTTCTCATCTTTAGCATTTTTGACAACCTGCTTGAGTTCGGAATCTATATCTTCTGATTCAGCACCGCGTTTAATTGCCTCGTTAAACCAATCATCGCCCTGTGAATATTGACCCCGCTCATAACAAATAGCTCCCATCAAAGTGTAAGGATGATGACTCTGAGGCTGATACTCAATAGCTTTTAGCGCGCACTTTTCAGCATCATCTAATTTATCAATATCTCGAAAAGCACCGCCCCTAGTTGTTAGCAAAGCTGACTTGAGCTTATTTTCTTTGATTTGGTCGAAGTCCAGATTTTCTGTCACCTGCAATGCACTTTTCGGTTCATCGGCCTTGCGCCAATGACTGCTGGCGTTGGGCAAGTTCCATTTGTTTCCAGTGCGCTCATATTCCTGTTCATAGAAACACGCTTCCAGCCTGTGGTATGCTATAGCAATCCTTCCATGACTAGCTAAAAGTTTTTGTTGTATTAACTGAACAACTAACACAGGATCTAGACGCTCTTTTTTCTCCAATTTTACCATGATTGCGTAAAACGGATCGAAGGGGAAATCACGATCTATAATCCGATACTTGACCTTCAGAGCGGCAAATTCCTTTTTTTGTGCGAAAGTAATTACGTCTTCACGTCCATTCTGTTTCAGCCAATCAATATCAGCCTCACTCAACGGCTCTCCCGATTGAATCTTTGACTTGAGACTAGCAGCATATTTGTCAAGCGCAAGAGTAATTGTCTCAATCAGTTTACGCTTTTTAAGAAAGTTAATATCCTGCTCACCTAGCTGATTGTCTAAATCAATTTTCTTGAGAACTTTATAAAGATGGCTAGAGCGTGATAAATCCTCATAAGTAGTAGCTTTATACTTAACCTTCAGTACGGCAAAGTGGCGTGTCTGTTCAATCTCCAAAACAATGCTAAGCGTTTCGCTAAGTTGATGCTCTTCCAGCCAGTTAAGTTCTGACTCGCTCAACTGTAGATCCCACTTCAGCTTTTTCAGGATTTGATAGAGCGGACTTGATACAGATGTTTCTGGGTATTCACTAGCTTTGTACTTATCCTTGAGTAGGGCAAAGTCAGCTTCCCGTAAAGCTTTTTGTTGCCAAAAAATTTCTAGAGTATCAATCAGTTGGTTGTTGAACAGCCAGTTAGCCTCTACATCACTTAATATTTGTTGTGCATCGAGTTTATTGAGAATTTGATACAAGGGGCTATCAAGCGAACAATCTGGGTATTCAGTTGCTTGGTACTTAGCCTTTAGTACAGCAAATCCCGCCATCTCTTCAACTATAGCAACTGTTTCAGTAAGCCCCTGTTCTTTAAGATATTTAACTTCTAACCCAGTTAGCTTATTTTCTGAGTCAAGTTTCCAAAGGATAGGATACAAAGGATTGGATAGCGATAAATCGCGATCGCGAGGTCTGGTTACTTTGAACTTAGACTTGAGTTTAGAAAATTTAGCATCTAGTTTGCTTCGTTCTTCAGCCTTATGTAGTGGCTCTTGCTCGATAGCTTTTATTGTTTCCAAAAGCTCATGCTCTTGTAACCAATTCCGCTCAAATTTACTAATCTCAAATTCTAAATTAGCTTTTCGCAGGATGAGATATAGTAGACTAGAAGAAGATAAATCTTCATATTTTGTTGCTTGATACTTAGACTTAAGCGCTGCAAAATGTTGCACATGGACTTCAAAAGGATCGTTGCTCATAATGAATCCCCCAATTTATACTTCTAGCCGCTACACAACCATCTCCCAGCATTCCGCGATCGCCCGAAGTCAAAACGAAAAATTTTTCAACTGAAAACTTATGCAGATGGTAATATTATTTTAACACGAGCTATTTCACCAACTACAGCTATAAACCTCAGTATTTTCACTGAAATTTATAAAAATTCGTACCTAAAGCTTCGTTTCTTATTCCATCAAATCATCAGCCATCGGTTCACCCGAATAAAAGCGATAAAATAGCAGTTTTCAACTCCATGAAATACAGATATGCGGTAGGGAAACAGCAGTGCTGTTTCCTGAAATGTGCTGTTTCCTGAATTTACGCGAGACAATTGAGCATCGCTACAGCAATCCTATTTCAGTTGTGAACGAATTTTTTTCACAGTAAACTATCCATTAAGTTCATCACGTGGATAGCTTCATCTGACAAAGATAGAGATGCTTGGCGATCGAGGTGATGCTCCAAAACTCCTTTCAGCGCAATCAATTTCATGCTATTTTCTGCTAAAGTCTCAGAAATAGCTTGAGCTCCGGGTAAATAGCCGATCGCCCCCAAGTCCATTAAAGCCGATCGCCTCAACTGCAAATTATCCCCATTTAAAGCCGTTACCAACCTTTCTCCGTAAACCGCTTCCCCAGTCAACTGATACATCGCCCGCGCCGCAGCATACTGCACCCGTTCCACAGAATGTTCTAAAAAAGGTTTAATTAACGGTAGGGCCTCCACAGCTTGCAGCGTACCCAAAGCTTCAATTACCGAGTCATAAGGCTGCACTAAATGCGATTTTCCCGGCACTCGCACCGCCGCAGAAATTCCCCCATCTAATACTTGCATTAACGGTGGAATTGAATCGCGATCGCCCAGCATTTCTAAAGCTTGAGCTGCCGCTTCCCGCACGTAATAATCCGCACATTCCAAACAGCGAGTTAGCGCCGGCAAGGCTTGTTTATCGCCCAATTTTCCCAGAGCTCGCGCCGCATTTCGCAATAGGGAATAATCGCCGATTTTTGTTTGTTCTGATTCTGCTTGCAAAGCATCAATCAAAGCTGCAATAACTGCCGGTTCCTTAACTCGAAATCTGCCAACCCACCAAGCCGCGTAATAGCGGAGACTGTAATCTTGGGAGTGCAAATTTGCGATCGCCTGTTCCAATGTTAAAGACTCGCCCTCAGCTACACCCGCCGGTGGCGAATCGGATTCGTAATAATTCATAGTTATTATTAGTTATTAGTTATTGGTTATTAGTTATTAGTTATTAGTTATTAGGAAACTCGGCGATTGAAAGAGACTGTTGGCGAATTAAAAAAGTACGGGCAATTCATGAATTGCCCCTACCGAATGGTTTCCAACCTTACCGATTTAAACCCATCGGTAGGATTCAATGTAGGGGCAATTCATGAATTGCCCTTCTTCAGAGGTGAGGCGTGACACCTTCTGTGAATTCGCCAACAGTCTCTTGAAATCGCGGCTACACAAACAAAACCCGCCTGCGCGGGTTGGGGAACCGGGCGATTTCAATCGCCGTTTGAAGAAGACTATTAATTATCTTCCTCGGATGATTCAGGCGATGATTCTGCGATCGCACTTAAAGGCTGAATGCTGACAATTT
Source organism: Cyanobacteria bacterium OTE_58_metabat_593 (assembly GCA_031372825.1). GTDB lineage: Bacteria > Cyanobacteriota > Cyanobacteriia > Cyanobacteriales > Microcoleaceae > Microcoleus. The sequence goes on from JANMLZ010000145.1 coordinate 28,551, forward strand.
TCCCGCCCATGCGAGTAATCCGCTGCATTTCTTGATTCATCCGATTGTACGGCACGGTGACAAATGTACTCGCGCTCGATCGAATCGAATAATCTACATTATTTGTATCATCGCTTTGGCGCAAGCCAACAACTTCGTACCGAAAACAGCGACCGGCGGAAGCTGTATTGCCACTTTTTCCAGCTACAATTTGACCGAACATAAGCTTATTGGTAATTCTGACTGTTAACTGTTAACTGTTGACTGTTAACTGTTGACTGTTGACTGTTGACTAAAGTCTGACTAATGCCAACTGCCAACTGTCAACTGCCAACTGACTAAATTGGAGTAATGCTGGCGATTTTCGCGCCCATACGCTGAAATTTCTGCATTTGCGAGGACAAATCATCAACAGGGACGATAAACGCTTTGCTGCTGCGACGCACGCTGGGATAGCCACCTGTGCGAATTCCCGAAACTTCCACGCGTAACAGCCTTCCTTGCTTACCGTAAGCTGCCGCGCCGCCGAAACCGGTGCTAGGAGTGACGTTTTGTGCTGAAGGCCGATATGCCCAACCTTCGTTACCGCCGGATGGCCCGACTACAGCCGTAGCGCTGTTAGTGCCTAGTTCGACAGCTAAGCGGGAGTTATTGCCTTCTAGTTGAGATGTATCGCTGTTTGCATAGCCCCGATACAAGCGGAACATCCGGGTAAAACCGACGGTTTTTTGACCGCGCTGGGTGTTAAAGCCGCGATAGTAAGGGACGATATTCTCGCCAAAGTTTTCTTGATACTCTACTGAATCGACATAAGAATCAACATCAGTTTCGTAGCCTTTGGTTTGATACAAATCTAAGTGATAGACTACTTCTGATTCGTCGTAGGGAGCGCGACCGAGCAGGTGTTTGTAGTTTAGTTCGATCGTCCGAGTTTGAAAGCTGCTGTATAAAAACTTGGTTTTGTACAGTTCCGATTTTGCTACTGCACGCACAAATTCTCGCACCGTTAAGCTGCCGTCTCGCAGCAAAGATTCGGCACTTGTCAGGCGCTCGGATTTCATCAAATAGTCGTTGCCCAACAACTGACGGTAAGTAGCGCGAATTACTGTTTCTACATCATCTTTGGTGTAGTTTGGGCGCAATTCTACCTTCGGTGCATCGCTCAATGCCGATGTTCCCAGCCTGGATGCTGCTGTCGTAATAGCCACCAGATTTTCTCCTAAATTTATGAGTGTTAATTGAAAGTTTTGTGGTACTTGAAAACTTGGTCACTTCCGCAAAAAAAGTAAGTGTAGGGTGCGCCGAAGAGCACCTTACCTATTAAATCCGATTCTTGCAAGCAGATATGTTTTAGGCTGCGGTAATACTTACCACTTTGCCGCCCCGTTTGTTGATTTGCTGCAAGCGGCTCGAAAGTTGCTCGTAGGGCACGAGATATTCGTTAGTAGTCCGCCGCACTTGAGGTGCAAACTTAGCCGAACCTTGCATTGCGGTGACTCGGTAGAGTTGCCCGCGAGCACCTGCGGAAGCACCAGCGAGAGATTGTCCGCTAGAGGCTGCGTATATGGGCGAAGCCATATTTCTGGCGACTTCCCAAGTTAACCGCGCTTGGGTTTGGTTTTGCGATCGATCGCTCGAAGCAAAACCCCGGTACAGTTGAAACATCCGGTTAAAACCAACGGTTTTTTGACCTCTTTGAGTCGCAAAACCGCGATAGTAAGGAACTACACTTTCGCCAAAATTTTCTTGATACTCTACTGAGTCAATATAAGAATTGATTTCAGCTTCGTAGCCTTCGGCATTGTACAAATCAACGTGGAAAGCAATTTCCGACTCGTCGTAAGGAGCGCGGCCTAACAAATGCTTGTAATTAAGCTCGATTAACCGCGTTTGCGAGTTCGGGTAAAAAAACTTTTTCCGATAAGTTTCGGACTGAGCCATCGATCGCACAAAATCTCTTACTGAAATCTGCCCTTGCAGCAACAGAGATTCAGCGCTGGTAACTCGTTCGCTCGACATTAAATACTCGTTGCCGAAAACTTGGCTGTAAGCGGCACGAATTACTGCTTTCGCATCGTCTTGTGTCCAGTAGGGGCGCAGTTCAACCTGTCCCGCTTCTTCAAATGCTTTTATTCCCAATCTTTCTGCTGCACCTAATCCCGCCATCTTCGCTTCTCCCTTTTTGCTTTAAAAACTGAACGCGTTCTAAAAAAAGTATCTGGAAAACTAGGCTAAGATCGCAGATGCCCGGAATTCTAAACAACAGTTAACACTCAAGCTAACAGCAGCTTACAATTCCGGGCATCACGCAAATCTAGCTAAGGGCGTTGATTGCGTAGTCGAGGTAGGAATTAGCTTCCACTGCGGGGTCGCCGCTCAGGCCGTGGTTGCCTTTGATGTACTTGAGAGCTTCAACGTACCAGCTAGGAGACAATTCAAATGTCCGGTTGATTTCGTCGATGCCTGCAATCAGGTACTCATCCATTGGGCCGGTGCCGCCTGCAACTAAGCAGTAGGTAACCATACGCAAGTAGTAGCCGATGTCGCGGGCGCACTTTGCTTTACCGGTTGGGGTAGAAGCGTAGTTAGGGCCTTGCATTTGTTGGGTGTACGGGAATTTGTTGTACACAGATTGGGCTGCACCGTCGATCAAGCGTTGAGAATTGGCGGTCAAAGCTTTGGCTGCTTCTAAGCTGGCTGTTGCTTGGCGGAAACGACCGAAAGCTGTTTGGATTTCGGTGCTGCTCAAGAAGCGGCCTTGAGAATCGGCTGCTGTGACTGCTTCAGTCAATGGGGTCTTCATAGTTTGCTGTCTCCCTAATGTTTGCGGTTTTTTTTGTACGACGAATGCGGTTTGTCGCAAGCGCTAGCGCTACTTGACAAATTTGATGGCAAAGGCTGGGTTTAGCCTACTGCGGAAGCGGCGCGATCGAAGTAGCTGCCAACTTCAGACATTAAGGAGTTGCAATCTCCACGAGTTACACCGTTAGGATCGTTAGCGATCGCCAAAGCGGCTTCTTTCATTTTTTGAACGCCGGTTGCTACAGAAGCGCCGGGTGTTCCCAATGCCAAGTAGGTTTCGCGAAGGCCGTTCAAGCAACGGTCATCAAGTACGCTGGCGTCGCCTGCGAAAATCGCGTAGGTGACATAGCGCAAGATGATTTCCATGTCGCGCAAGCAAGCTGCCATACGGCGGCTGGTGTATGCGTTGCCGCCTGGGGCGATCAACTGAGGCTGTTCAGCGAACAAAGAACGAGCTGCATTAGCAACAATGCTGGAAGCGTTGCTGGTGATGCGGTTGACTGTATCCATGCGCTTGTTGCTTTCTGCAACCATTTGGCTCAAGGCATCAAGTTGACCTGTGGCCAAAAATTCGCCGCGGGCGTCAGCTTGGGAAACTACTTTTGTAAATGCGTCAAACATGAAAGAACTCTCCTATTTTGAGTTAATTGAGTTTGGTGGCGGTATAAAACCGTTAAGTTAAATTTTTTCAGGCGGTTAAGCCTGGAAGGGTTGAAGGTTGACGCCAGCTACTGCTAGGAGTCGGCTCGTTCTTTCCCTTTCCGCTACCTGTACTATTGTGACATTGCAACGGAGGTTTAAGAAACCTTAGAAAATTTTACACCTTTTATGAGATGCGACAAATCTTGTTAATCAGTGTTTTTGTTAACTTTGGCCTGTCTTTTCAACCCTCTGATAACCTTTATACAATGCTCGCCCGCGTTTGTTTATTACAAATTATTACAGGAGCTTATCCCTCACAGAAGCTAAATCGGGGCCTTCGAGGCTGGCAAGTCTCGTCCCTGCGGTAGATGTGGGTTGCGGGGATAAAGCAAGAGTTTGATTCGATCGCCTGTGCTGTTACTGTAGCCCCGCCCCAAATTTTCTTGTGGCCCGATCGCCCATGTTGCCTTTCCCCAATCCGCACAAATTGTTAAGAAAGATTACGTTAATTAAATTTTTGGGTAAAAGAGGCAGCGGAAAGCTAAGAAAATGGTAAGAATTTAGCCAGATCGCCCGACGGGCGAAGTTTGCAGAAGACGATCGAGATTGATTGCCCAAAATATCAGCATTTGGAGACAAGACTCAACCTTGGGGAGTTGATTGACACTCCCCGCGCATGAATGCGGGGGATTCTTCTCTCCGCGAGCCAACTTACCCGAGTAGGTTTGCACCAACTAGAATAGAGGTCGATTCTCCAGAAGCGTTGCTTGCGTCGAGCGCAAAGGTTCCGGTATGCCCTACCGTACCCAGTCCTGAGTTAAGGATATTAATTCCAGCGTTGTGATCCCGATCTAGCTTGCACCCACACTGACAAACATGAGTGCGAGTAGATAGAGATTTCTTCACAATTACACCACAG
>JANMLZ010000155.1:0-47985 GCA_031372825.1 Cyanobacteria bacterium OTE_58_metabat_593
AAAAATATTGTGTAGCCGGTTTGCCATTTGCCCCAACCAAAAAAAACCTTGTCGGTAAAAAGCCCACCCCGTCTCCTCATTTTGGCTAATAATTCCGATGCAGCCCGATTTGATATCATGCCGATCTCAATATTTATGCCACTCTCCCGGAAATTGCGGATTTTCCACTCCTCGAAAAGCAGTTGGTTCAGTAATTATACTGATTGATAAATACAATTATGTCTTAAGTTGTGACAAATGTATGAACACTGATTAAGATCAATTTCGGTTGCACTGTCAGTGATTGTTTACTGCTTGAACAATACTGATTTAACCGGAAACTATATGATTTGGAAAACGATCGATCATTTTTCCGGATCGAAGTTATTGAGGATGAAAGTTAAGTATATCGATTAAGTAGGTGCAAGCAATTACAAGATTTAATCAGGGCCAATAAAGCCTTCATATGCTTGTTGGGCGAGCAGTTTGGCAGTATTAGCATTTTTACTTGATTTATTTGCAGCTATTTATGACGACATTTTTCTAGCAGTGACCGATCGCCCTGAAAGAAAGCCCAACCTTGAGTTTTCGGTTACTTCTAATCCTTAATTACTCATCATCACGAGAAAAACTATGGCTACTCCCTTCAATGGTTCTTTGGGTCAAACCACTAATTTCAGCAGCATTAATGACTTGATCGCAAAATGGGCTACTGCTTCCCAAAATAAAGGCATCAAACTGTCTGGGGTAGCTTTTGATGGCGCGGAAACTGACTATCTTAATCCTACTGCGATCGGCAACCTCACTTTGGCAACGAACGAAAACCCTAAAAGCTGGCAGAGTTACGGTAATGCCGCTGGTATTGGTGTCCCATCTTCTTATGATGGTTGGTTCACAGACGTGAATAAAATTCGGGCGGAAATCAACCATAATCCCAACACCAATCAATCTCAGGCGCTGAAGGTGAAATGGGCAGATAACCAAGACGTGACTAGCGCCACGATCGACCTAAGTTCATTGAGTTCCAAAAAAACTCTAGGAGTGGGGGATCAAGGGAATGAAGTTGGTCTCATGCAAGTCTTCAATAATGGGGTTTTAGTACCGACTAGCAATTTTACATTCACTCGTCTCAATGCTGCGGTCATACCAAAACCTCTGTCTGTATCTGCGGATGGAGTGACTTTTACAGGCGATCGTAACGATGGTACTTTCCAATTCAAGGTAGAAGCAAAGCCTCTGACCGGTGCTGCTTTTGACGAACTACGGTTCTCTGCCAAAGCCTATGATAGCCCAACTGCTGCTTACCTCGCCACCCCTTTCAAAGACGATAGTTCCGACTACCTAGTACGCAGCATTCAATATCAAGGTATGGATGTGACGCCAACTCCGACGCCGACGCCAACTCCAACACCAACACCAACTCCAACACCTGCAAGTGTCTTCCAATTCGAGCAAGGAAGTTACACAGTGAATGAAGGAGGCGTGGCGACGATTAACGTTACTCGCACCGGTGGTACAGCGGCTGCATCGATTAACTACGCTACTGTTAACGGTTCCGCCAGGGCTGGTGGGACAGCACCCGATTACACTGTGGCGGCGGGGGCGTTGAATTTTGCTGCGGGCCAAACTAGCGCTAGTTTCACAGTGACTTCTTTGAACGATTTGCTTTTTGAATCGCCGGAAACTGTGAATTTGGTGCTTAGCGGTGGCAATATCGGCAGTAATCCGTCTATTTTGACGATTAATAATGTGGTGCCAACTCCGACGCCGACTCCGACTCCGACACCTGGTCAAAACACGTTTTCCTTCAGTGCGGCTGCTTACAGCGTCAACGAGGGTAGCACTGCGCCGATTACGATTAATCGTGGTGGGGATCTTTCGATACCGGCTACAATTTCGTTCACCACTGGTAATGGTACTGCTTTGGGTGGGGGCACTGCACCAGATTACACCCGTGTGAATCAAGCGGTCACTTTTGCACCTGGACAAGCTAGCGCACAAGTTCCGGTTCAAACTTTATTTGACAGCCGCATAGAGCCTACTGAAACTGTGAATTTGTTCATAAGTGGTGGTAGTTTGACGAGTCCATCAACGGCGGTTTTGAGTATTCTTGATTCTACTGTTGCGCCTCCGACTTTCTTCTCTTACGGTTCGTCTCCTGGTGCTATTGCTGATGGTGGTGCTGGAAGTTTCACGATTAATCGGACTGGTGATACTTCGGGTTCGGCTTCGATCGACTTTTTGATTGCTGCCCCTGGTGGCAGTCAACCTGTGAACAACGTGGACTACAATATCATCAATCCATCTGGTGGTGTGACTCCTTCTGGAGGAACGGTCAACTTTAATCCCGGTCAAACTAGCGTTACTCTGACGATGAACAATTCTCCTCTTTTGACTCGTGGGGTGGTGAATTTAGGCTTTGGTGCAGGTCCGATCGGTGCTCCGGCATCGACTGCAATTACTCTGCTTTAAGCATCGGAATGATGTAGAGGACACGGCAGATATAGAGGACACGGCAGTGCCGTGTCCCTACCCCAGACTAATTGTAGTAGGTTGGGTAGAACGAAGTGAAACCCAACAAAGCAGATATAGAGGACACGGCTTGGCCTTTGTCCCTACCCCAGATTAATTGTAGGGACAAAGGCCAAGCCGTGTCCCTATTCTATTCCATGAATTATGCTAAAGTTTTGTGGTCCGATCGCACTAACTGACACTCCACTCAAAATCGCGAGAATTTGACCTGTATTGGCAATCTTAATTAAGGTAGAATTATTTTCTGGAATGATGCTGAGTGCATCGAACTTTAAGCCATTTGTTAAAACCAGCAAGTCTTCGCCTTTGGTAAAATCAGTAATTACATCACTGCCTTCTCCCAAGGTTAACATAAAGTAATCGCGCCCGATTCCACCTTGCAGCGTATCGTTTCCTAAATCTCCCATCAACCAATCATCGCCAATTCCCCCAATTAAAGTATCGTCACCTTTGCCGCCGTAAATAGTATCATTGCCTTCGCCACCGCAAAGTTTATCTGTATCGTCATTACCAAAAATTAAGTCATTACCAGAATCACCACAAAGATAATCTTGTTGACTGCTAATATCTGCTATAATCTTATCGATATCTCCAAAAATTGTATCATCGCCATCGCCAGCGCAGATGGTGTCATTTCCCAAATCTCCAAACAGCAAATCATCGCCAGAATCGCCGAAAATTAGATCGCTATCTTTGCCGCCATGTAGCGTATCATTATCTTCGCCACCAGAGAGAGTGTCTTCGCCTTCTTGTCCGTGCAAAATGTCGTTTCCCCGATCGCCAAATAGCAAATCTCGTCCAGTTAAATCACCATCAGACGAGTCGGAAGTGCCACCAAATACGGTATCGTTACCGTCATCACCAAGTACGGTATCGTTGCCTTTATCGCCCCAGATTAGGTCATTGTCTTTGCCTGCGATCGCAAAATCACGATCTTTACCAGCATAAATGAGATCGTTCCCAGCGTGTCCGACGATGTAGTCGTTGTTTTTGTTGCCAAATATGGTGTCACTGTCTATATCCGCACCGACAGAAATGCTACTGGCTAAGCCACCATAAATATTATCACTGCCTTCGAGTCCAATTAGCAAGTCGCTGCCGTTGAAACCATTGATGCTGTCGTTAAGATTGCTGCCGGTTAAGGTATCTTTGCCGTTAGTACCGTTGAGAGTATATTGAGTAATATTGGGTATTGGAGTGAAAGTGCGATCGGGTATGATTGTGCGATCGCAAATGCAATCTTCCAAAAAAGTATCCGTATTCCCCGCATCAAAATCAGTCGGCATTTCCACAGCAATCTGTAGGGGCGGTACCCCCGTGCCCGCCCTCGCCACAGCAATCTGTAGGGGCGGTGCCCCCGTGCCCGCCCTCGCCACTGTCGGAGTTTCCGCAGAAATTGGCGTGGGAATTGGTGTCGGAGTTGGAAAAGAGTCACCCACCAGCCAAGAAACCGGGTTTTTTACCGAATCTACGGGTTTCAACGAAGTATTGTCGTCAAAAAACCCGGTTTCTGAGCCCCCATCCCTAAGTTGTGTGGGAGTTTCCACAGAAGTTGGCGTGGGAATTGGAGTTGGAGTTTCCACAGGTGTCGGAATTGGTGTCCGAGTTTCCGCAGGAATTGGAATCGGAATTGGAATTGGTGTCGGAGTTTCCGCAGGAATTGGAATCGGAGTTGGAATTGGTGTCGGAGTCGGAATTGGTGTCGGAGTTTCCACCGGAGTTTCCGCAGGAATTGGAATCGGAGTTGGAATTGGAATCGGAGTTTCCGCAGGAATTGGAATCGGAGTTGGTATTGGAATCGGAGTTGGAATTGGTGTCAGAGTTTCCGCAGGAATTGGAATCGGAGTTGGTATTGGTGTCGGAGTTTCCGCAGGAATTGGAATCGGAGTTGGTATTGGTGTCGGCGTCGGAATTGGTGTCGGAATCGGAATTGGAGTTGGAATCGGAATTGGAGTTGGAATTGGAATCGGAATTGGTGTCGGCGTTGGAATTGGTGTCGGAATTGGAATTGGTGTCGGAGTCGGAATCGGCGTCGGAATTGGAATTGGTGTCGGTGTCGGAGTTGGAATCGGAGTCGGAATTGGAATTGGAGTTGGAATTGGAATTGGTGTTGGAGTTGGAATTGGAATTGGTGTCGGAGTCGGAATGGAAATTGGTGTCGTATCTACAATAGTCAAAACAGCCGTCGAAATCGTTCCCAACTCAGCACCATTAGTAGGAGAAATCAATCGGAGATTGACAGTTTCATTGCCTTCTACTAAGGTGTCATCAATAATGGGAATACTGAAAGTTTTAGTAATTTCGCCGATCGCAAAATTCAACATCCCCGATGTCGCAGTATAATCGCTACCAGCATTAGCACTTCCATTACTTGTGCTGTAGCTGACATCCGCAGCAACATTCGTAGCATCTGTGCGAGTCACAGTAATTATGGCAGAAGTACCGTTTTCATTAACGCTGTAATTGGCGGTACTAAAGTTAAATGTACTGGAATTATTTACATTAATTACAAATGTCTGATTTGCCGAAGTATCGACACCTCCGTTAGCTATGCCGCCGTTATCTTTCAGGTTTAAACTAATAGTAGCACTGCCGATCGCACCTATTGCAGGCGTGAAAGTCAATTGTCCCAAAGAGTCGATCGCAGGTAATACACTAAACAAAGCAGTATTGTCATTCCCCACCACTTGAAAATTTACGGTTTGTGCCGACTCATTGGCGGGGCCTGGAAAAATGCCTGTAGCCCATCCAGGAACGGTTTGTGGGCCTGCGTTACGATTTAGAGTGCGATCGGACCCTTTGACAAAGGAGGGTCTGTCGTTGACGGGGATAACTGCGATCGACGATGTTATTGAATTAGTGCTAAACGGAGTTGTTCCCCCGGTGACAGAAGCGTTGACACCCCTTGTACCGCTAGCGACTCCGTTACTTCCATCCCATGCCCGAAACGTAATTTTCGGTTCGTTTCCGGGGGTGCTGTAATAGTCTGGGTTGGGCAGGAAGCGGACTTTTGCAGGAGTTTGCAGGGAAACCCGCGTCAGGTTGATGTTAGCTCGGGCTGAGGTAGTGTCGTCACCAAGGAATAAGAAATTAGGAGTTTCATAAGGATCGATCGGACCGCTAAATGCCGCATAATCTCGCAGCGGACCAGTTAATATTACATTGCTATTGTTAGAAAGAAAGTAATTATTACCTTCCACTCTCAGAGTATAATTAGTAGCAATATTGGTATTATAAGCCACATTCTCCGCAGCCAGAAATAAGCTATTAGTTTGCCCGCCTGGGTTGGGAGTAATACCGTCGCTTTGTGCAAAGATATTGCCGGTAGTTGGAGATAGCTGTTGGAAGCCGATTTCAATTGCTTTGCGATCGCTAGTAACTGCTACAATACTAAAACCTGCTCGATTCTGATTAGTTCGAGATTCCGAGATGATTTCTAGGTCAAAAGATAGGCTAAAACCAGCAGTGCGATCGAGCGCCGGAAATGACGGACTTAAAGGATTGTTGGTATAGCCCGCATAAATAATATTCGCACCCGTACTGTTTAAATTAGCTCCAGTTCCGCTAAATATTTCTGAAGCAATATTCGCAGGAGCAGCAGGATTTGAGTTTGTCAAAGACAGCCAATTTTGAGAACTTGGAGTATTACCAACAAAGCCATTATACAGCATATTCAGCCCAAGTAAAGTTGCTGAATTGTTGGAAACATTACCGAAATTTGTCCAACTATTACCACCGTTAGTTGAAAATTGCCAATTACCGTTAGTATTATCAACTCCCGTGACGGCCACACCCAAAAGATCGCCATTCGCATCGCCAGCAAACTGGGTAAGATAGGAAGCCAAACTAAATCCTGTGTTAGCTGCGTTGGCTATATCTTCGTTAATTTGGAATGGTGGATTAACATTAGGATTAGCAAGAGTAGGAGCGATATTAGCCTGGGGGTTCCGAAGGCTGTTAATATAAATAGTATTAATTCCGCCATTGGGCAAACCGAGGGAACCCGGACTATTTACCGCATAATTAGCAGTTCTGTTGACCCCACCAAGAGCACTGGAAAACTCGACAGTGCCAGTGTTAGCATTGTTTGGTGCTGGAATTTGCACTTTAGTTGCACTGCCAAATGCTCCTAAACCTGTTGTTGGCCACGCGATCGAATCAATTGAAGTAGTTCCGGTACTGCTCGTATCTACCCACGCAATATCGGAAGCTGCAAAATCCCCTCCCAAAGCATTAGTATTGGATAAAACATTATCCAGGTACGTGCCGCCAGCACCATTATCAATCAACAATTGAATGTTCCAATCAGCATTAGTTCCTCCGGGAACTGGGTTGTAGGCAATATCATTAGTTAAAAATGCACTTGAACCGCCGATCGCAATTATTGTCCCTGCCTTAAATACAGGAGCAATATTCACCATATTTATAAACTTATAAGCAGACCTTTTGATAGCAGTGGAACCATCTGAATCACCAACAAAATAAGACTGAAGTTGAGCTAATGTCAGGTCTTCTGTCAGCAGTAATTCCACATATTCATTACCCTGAAACATTCCATTTCGCTGGAATTCGTTGATGATTATCTGTCCCATATAGATCCACCTTTCCAATAAACATGACGTTTGATCTGCCAAGCAATGTTGCCCTATGACAAGCGACGTAAATTCATTTACGCACAAATTTACGTGATTATACTGAAATAATCAACCAGTTGAGGTCAAATATGTTATCAAACATTAGTTGTATGGGTGTCTAGTGTCAAGCACAATCTTAAATAACCGAGTGAGATCCGATCGCACGTTCGATCGGGCCACCGTACTATAACAAGTACAGCAAGCTCGATCGCCTCAATATCATCCGCAATGTTCTTGCAACCAAGTCAACAAGTCTGAAACACTCGTAAAATCAAACATCGCCTCTCCTAAATTCTCTAATTCATCAAGATTCAATTCACGGATGCGCGTTTGGATCTCCGGTGAAATCTCACCAATTAATCGCGTTAGTTGGCGCACTATCAATCCCACTTTTCCTTGCCGAATGCCTTGCCGAATGCCTTGTTCTATGCCTTGTTCTATCCCTTGCTGAATACCTAGATCGATCGCACCTTGTTGATCTTGAATCCAAAACTCTTGACTTTGCAATTCATCCAATTCTTTCTGACTCATATTCGTGTCATTCGCAATTTGAAATGCCCTCTCAATTTCAGGCACTGTGCCCATCGTTTCGGGAACCATTTCTAAATTGCTAGTATTTTTGAGGAAATAAATCCACTTATCCGTCAGCGTTGCCAAATCCGACAATTCTTTATTGAATTTTGGCAACTCGATAAAAACTAATTCAATTTCGCTATCGGGATAATCAAACAGTCGTTGTGTCTCTTTGAAAGCAAACCGCGAAATTACTTCAGACTCGCCGGGAAACATTTCAAAATCTGTGATATTCAAAGCGATTACTTGTCTCAGCCGATAATAACGATCGCCTCGATTTAATTGCAGTGCATAGGTTTTGGCCGCATTATACAAAACTCGTTTGCCAAATGCCGGCACGTTCAAAACTTGCATTTCAATAATAACAGTTCTACCATCATTGATGGTAGCTTTAACATCTAAGTAGGTGTCTTTACTGCCAAAAATTTGAGCAGATAAATAAGGATCGATGATTTCTAAATCTTCTATAACAGATTCGCCTGCGTAAAGCATCGCGTTCAAAAAACTAACCAAAATTTCTCGGCTTTCGTTAGAACCGAATATCTTCTTGAATGCAAAATCTATTTTGGGATTAATAAATCTCATGGTTCTGAATCACAAAAGGTTTGTGTATCATTATAAACTACTACAATTAAGATTGACTACCTAATAGTTCTTCGGCTACCAATCCTTTCTGAATTGCGAGTACAGCAGCTTGAGTCCGATCGCGCACTTCCAACTTTTGCAAAATTGCATGAACATGAACCCGCACAGTCCCCGGAGCAATGTACAATATTTGAGCAATCTCCTGATTGCTTTTCCCGCCCGCAACTAAAGCCAATATTTCCTGTTCCCGCTTCGTCAGCGGATTGTCTAAAACTTCCGATTTTAACCCATTTTTAGCAGGTTCGGGATGACAAAAAACCGCCCGAATTTCCGCAGTTGCCGCCTTGTCCCACCACGAAGCGCCCGCCGCTACCGATCGAATTGCCAAAACCAAAGTTTCCGCCGCAATTCCCTTAAGGCAATACCCCTGAGCACCCGCTGAAATCAACCTTTCAATTAACGATTTTTGAGCATGAGATGTTAAAATTAAAACCGGAATTGCTGGATGTCGCTGTTTAATTTGACGGCAAGCTTCAATCCCGCCAATTCCTGGCAAACCGACATCGAGAACCACCACATCCGGTAAATGTTCCTGAGTCAATTCTACTGCTGTTTCGCCATCTTCTGCTTCAGCAATTACTTGCAAACAACTTTCTTGCTGCAACCGCGTTTGCAGCCCCAACCGAAATAATTCGTCGTCTTCAACTAGGAGAATTCGCAATGGATGGGCTGGTTTCATTTCTCTGGAATCGCAGAAAGTCGGAATCCAAACAAAGCGCCGTGTGGCATTTTGTTTTCTGCCCAAATTATACCGCCGTGTGCGTCAATAATTTGGCGAGACAAGTATAACCCCAATCCCGATCCTTTGGCTTGTCGATCGCCATTTCCTTGATAAAAACGCTCGAACAAGTGGGGCAGTTCCTCTGCTGTAATTCCTAGCCCGCTATCGAGCACCTTCACCACTTGATAACTCGAATAAGATTCCATCATTATTTCTACTTTGCCGCCTCGATGAGAATGGTTGATCCCGTTTGTGAGTAAATTAGTAAAAACGCGCTGGAGTTGGACAGAATCGCCATTTACCCACAAAGAGCGACGGAAATCTGACCCTCCGTAACTCATACTAATGTAAACTCGGCGCGCCGCTGATAAATGGATGAGTGTTGCGATTACTTCTTCGGCCAAAGCTACTAAATTTACGGGCGCAAGTTGCAGTTTTAAGCCTTCGGCATCGTTGCGGTAAACATCTAGCAACGTTTCTACTAATTGTAGTGACATTTTGTGCGATCGCGCCATTGTTTCCAGCACTTTTTGCTGGGCGGAAGTTACCTCCCCAAATTTTGACTGCCCAAAGGCTTTAATTGTTTCGATCGCGCCCAGCATTGGCGTTTTCAAGTCGTGACTCAAAGTAGACACAAAATCTTCTCGGATGCTGGCTAGCTGCTGCTGCGACTGCAATTGAGCTTTTGTTTGGGCGATCGCCTCTTCGTACTGCTGGTTGCGATCGCTCAAATATCCCGTCACCCCCAAAGCCATCACTGCGATCAATCTATTTGCTACAGTGGCTAGGGCGATCTTTTCTCCGGGAGGAACAAACAAATTTAATAGCGTCAATGCTGCTGCTACCAGCGTAATTTGTAACTTACCCAAACGACTCAGGCGAGAATTTGCCAGTAAAATTGGCCCCGTGTATAAGTATGCAAACAGATACTCCGAGGGCGTGGTAAATTCGAGTGCTACAACGATCGCGAATAAAATGGCGATCCTCTTCGTTGGCGCAGCCCCCGTAGGGGCGGGCTGCGCTAACGACCACCGCCCCCGCAAATACTTCTCTTGAATTCCCAGATTTTTCTTAATTGTCAATAAGCTTTTCAACATCCTCAATTAATCCATTTTAGATTTTATATTTACACTTAACTCTGGGCCTTCTACCTTTATTCAAAATATCTCGTCTCTTGTGGCTGTGGCGAAAAAAAATAGCGTTTAGATAGCATCTATATCTGCAAATATAGATTCTAAATAATATCTAAACATTTGTCTATTATTTAAAATATAGGAAATTAGAGCATAAATTGTAAACACCAATTTATACCTCTAGGCAGATTATCAAAAATCATACCCTACAGGTATAGTTATCGGTAACAGTAAACCGCACTTGGTGGCTAATAAAAGTCATATATGAGCTTTGCAGAACCAAAACTTATCCAAGTTGCCATCCAATTCAACAGCAGTTATTGCGGCATGGCATTAAATGCTATACAATTGCCCAGTAGCTTCCAGTGCTTGGGGTTAGCAAGAGAAGGGCGAGTAATTCTAGCCAGCGAAAAACTGGCATATCCTGCGGAGATTGCATCTTAGCAGCAGCATTGAATTCGGCCATCGCCCCCGAACTACAAGCAACCTTGAAGAAAACTCACCCCGTGCCGGTGGACTTCTTTTAGAAGCCCTTTCCCAAGTGGTGAAGCGTATTTATCCAACGAGGACTTTTTGGCTCAGTTATGCTGCAAGGATTAATTCAAATCGCATTAACGCTAATAATTTTAGTAGCGATATCGCCTTTCTTTGGTAATTACATGGCGCGGGTGTACATGGGACAAAAAACCATCCTCGACCCCGCCATCAAACCTGTAGAACAACTCATCTATACCGCAGGCAATATCCGCTCTTCGGATTCGATGACAGGTTGGCAATATGCCCGATCGCTATTCTACAGCAATGTGGCAATGGGCATATTTGTTTTTTTGATTCTCATGCTTCAGGGATTACTGCCTTTAAATCCCACCAGCTTAAGCGCACCAACCTGGGATACTGCGCTGCACACAACTATTTCATTCCTCACAAATACCGATCAACAGCATTACTCCGGCGAGACAACATTCAGTTATCTCTCCCAGTTAACTCTGGGTTTTTTAATGTTTACCTCAGCCGCGACCGGTTTAGCAGTAGGCATTGCCTTTATTCGGGGATTGACTGGCCGCCCGCTAGGCAATTTTTACATCGATTTAATTCAATCAATTACCCGCATCCTGCTGCCCCTTTCTTTAATAATTGGCTTATTTTTGCTGATTTCAGGAGTGCCGGAAACCCTAGCAGGGCCGGCAGTTGCCACTACTTTAGAAGGTGGCACGCAAGTAATTGCTCGCGGCCCAGTAGCTCACTTTGAAAGTATCAAACAACTAGGAGAAAACGGCGGCGGATTTTTTGCCATTAACTCGGCTCACCCCTTTGAAAATCCCAACCCTTTTACTAATCTGCTGGAAACCTTAGCAATGGTTTCAATTCCGGCAGCGCTCATTCACACATACGGCAGATTCGCCAATAACAAAAAACAAGGGTGGCTGATTTTTTGGATGGTTTTTGGCATCTACGTTGTCTTGATTGGGATTGCAGCAGCGGGCGAGTTTCAAGGTAATCCGCAAATCAATAATTTACTGGCTTACGCAGCGCCAAATTTAGAAGGAAAAGAAGTTCGATTCGGGTGGGCAGAAACTGTACTCTGGGCAGTGACTACGACTGGCACAATGTGCGGGGCTGTCAACGGAATGCACGATTCTTTAATGCCTCCCGGTGGTTTTGCTACTCTGTTTAACTTGTTTTTGCAAATCGTTTGGGGCGGACAAGGAACGGGAACCGCTTACTTATTTATCTACTCGATTTTGAGCGTGTTTCTCACCGGATTGATGGTAGGAAGAACGCCGGAATTTTTGGGAAGAAAAATTGAAAAGCGGGAAATTGTTTTAGCTAGCGTTGTCCTGCTAATTCACCCGATCGCAGTTTTAATCCCTGGTGCAATTACCCTCGCATTTACCGATAGCTTAAGCGGCATCAGCAATCCCGGATTTCACGGCATTTCCCAAGTGATGTACGAATACGCTTCTGCCGCTGCTAACAATGGTTCTGGCTTTGAAGGATTGGGCGACTCTCAACCGGCATCAACTGGACTTTGGTGGAATTTAAGCACCTGTTTTAGCCTGCTGTTGGGGCGCTACGTTCCGATTATGGCCCTGCTGCTTTTAGCCGACAGCATGACGAACAAACAACCGGTTCCCGAAACAACAGGTACTCTCAGAACAGATTCAGTTTTGTTCACCAGCGTCACAGCAGGAGTAATTATAATTCTGGGCGCGCTGACATTTTTCCCAGTTCTAGCTTTAGGGCCAATTGCAGAAGGTTTTGAAATTAGCAGCGCTAAGTTGGAACCGGCACCAGTAACTGCGCCTTCGCCTTTAGGAACACCAACGCCTTTGGGAACACCAACGCCTGAAGCAACAGCTTCGCCTTTAGCAACACCAACGCCTGAAGCAACAGCTTCGCCTTTGGGAACAGCTTCGCCTTTAGCAACACCAACGCCTGAAGCAACAGCTTCGCCTTTAGCAACACCAACGCCTGAAGCAACAGCTTCGCCTTTAGCAACACCAACGCCTGAAGCAACACCAACGCCTTTAGCAACACCAACGCCTGAAGCAACACCAACGCCTGAAGCAACACCAACTGCTCCACCTCTGTAGCGAAAAATTGTCAACTTCACTTTTCTCTTTCTCTGTGTTCTCTGTGGTTCATTAAAAATCCCCAATCGATATGGCTTCTTCCAATACCCCCGATTCCCCAAAAAACCGCCGTGGGGGCTCTCGCGAGTCCCGCCGACACACGCCGAAAGCAAATACAAAAGGCCTTTATCAAAGAGCTTTCAAACAAGCTTTTGTCAAACTCGATCCTCGGGTGATGCTGAAAAATCCGGTGATGTTTGTGGTGTGGGTAGGCACAATTGTTACTGCACTGTTGACGATCGACCCGACGCTGTTTGGGCCGGTTCCAGGCAAAAATCAGGTAGTTTTCAACGGTTTAGTCACGTTTATTTTGTTCTTCACTTTGGTATTTGCTAATTTTGCCGAAGCGGTAGCAGAAGGGCGCGGCAAAGCGCAAGCAGATGCACTGCGATCGACCAAAGCCGACACCACAGCCCGCAAACTCCTACCAGACGGTTCAATTCAAGAAGTTAGTTCAACATCCCTGAGACGGGGCGACCAAATAAAAGTGATCGCAGGCGATGTCATTCCCTCTGACGGCGAAGTGATCGCAGGTGTCGCGTCTGTAGACGAATCTGCAATCACCGGGGAATCTGCGCCAGTGCTCAAGGAACCGGGTTCGGACATCGCCAGTTCCGTGACCGGCGGGACACGCATCCTCTCTGACGAACTGACGCTGCGGGTGATGTCCGACCCCGGCAAGGGGTTTTTGGACAGGATGATCGCGCTGGTGGAGGGCGCTGAAAGGTCGAAAACGCCGAACGAGATCGCGCTGACGGTGCTGCTGGCGGTGCTGACTCTGGTGTTTTTGATTGTGGTTTCGACGATTCCCCCGGTGGGAACTTACGTGAAAACCCCTGTGGGCGTGGTGACGCTGATTTCGCTGCTGGTGGCGCTGATTCCGACGACGATCGGCGGTTTGCTAAGTGCGATCGGGATTGCCGGGATGGATCGCGTGGCTCAGTTTAACGTGATAGCGACCTCTGGACGAGCGGTGGAGGCTTGCGGCGACGTGAATACGCTGATTTTGGACAAAACGGGGACGATCACGCTGGGCAACCGTTTAGCCGAGGAATTCATTCCGGTAAACGGTCACTCGCTGCAAGAAGTGGCGCAGGTAGCCCTGGATGCGAGCGTGTTTGACGATACTCCCGAGGGAAAGTCGATCGTCCGTTTAGCCCAAAATTTGGGCGCAGCCGTGGAGTTCGATCGCGCTAACGCAACCGGGCTGGATTTTTCAGCAAAAACGCGGATGTCTGGCACGGATTTGCCTGATGGTACGGAGGTTCGCAAGGGTGCGGTGGATGCAGTTAAGGGGTTTGTGCGATCGCGCGGCGGCAACTTCGGCCCCGATCTTGACGAAGCTTACGAGCGAGTTTCTCGGCTTGGAGGCACACCGTTAGGAGTTTGTCAAGGCAACGACACCTACGGCATTATCTATCTGAAAGATGTGATCAAACCCGGGATTCGCGATCGATTTGACCAACTGCGAAAAATGGGAATTCGCACCATCATGCTCACCGGAGATAACCGAATTACAGCATCAGTAATTGCCGACGAAGCCGGCGTTGACGACTTCATTGCCGAAGCAACTCCAGAGGACAAAATTGAAGTAATTCGCAAGCAACAAGCCGAGGGAAAATTAGTAGCAATGACGGGAGACGGAACCAACGACGCACCCGCATTAGCCCAAGCAAACGTAGGACTCGCGATGAATTCTGGAACCCAAGCAGCGAAAGAAGCTGCGAACATGGTGGACTTAGATTCTGACCCTACAAAACTGATTGATTTAGTGACAATTGGCAAACAGTTGCTGATTACTCGCGGTGCGCTGACTACGTTTTCCCTAGCGAACGACATTGCTAAATACTTTGCAATTATTCCCGCAATGTTTGCTCCCGTTGGTGCTTTGAACGTCATGGGTTTAGCCAGCGGACAGTCGGCAGTTCTGTCAGCATTAATTTACAATGCTTTGATTATTCCCGCTTTGATTCCCCTAGCATTAACCGGGGTAAAATTTAGACCTTTGAGCGCAAATCAACTGTTGCAGCGGAACATTTTAATCTACGGACTGGGCGGGGCAGTTGCGCCGTTTATTGCCATCAAAATTATTGATGTTTTCATTTCCGCCGTTGGGTTAGCATAAAGAAGTTCGGTAACGAGCAATGTACGGGATGTAACGGATGACTCTTGTTCCCCGGCTCTGCCTGGGAACGCAGATCACTCTTGCTCTGCCTCGTCGATTCCCAGAAAAGAATTACCAAATACAAGAGATACTTATTCCTAAAACAAGGAGGATTCATGAAACGAAATGATTTGCTAAATGATGTTTTGCCCAGAGATTTCCAAGAAATAATTGAGTTAGCACAAATGCTTTGGCAGCGCCACCCAATCCCGGTGCAGCTATTTCTGGTAATGTGCTTTAACTTAATAATTGCACCCGCTGTTTATGCGGCTGCGGATGAAGGTTTGACAAAAAAAGCGGCGTGGGGTTTAAGTCTTTTGGGTTTAGTGATTGTCGGACTCGCAGTTTATTTGTTTGTCGTGATTTTTCAGCCGGAAAGATTCTAGGCAAATATCGGAAACAAACAATTAGCTTTCTTCGCGACACCGAAGTCACGAATACACGAAAAGCTGTTTCTGCCCTGTTCCTTCTTCCTTCTTCCTGACATCCGTTACATCCGTTACATAATCCGTTGCCGAACTTCCTTCTTCCTTCATTACTTGAGGTCATTTATGAGAGAAATAATCAAAGCAATTCGCGTGACTTTAGTGCTGTGGGGAATCACAGCCATTATTTATCCCTTGATTCTGCTCGTAATCGGTCAAGTTGCTTTCAATTCGCAGGCAAATGGCAGCTTAATTACTAAGCAAGGAGTTGTAGTTGGTTCTGCTTTAATCGGTCAGTCTTTCACCTCTGAAAAATATTTTTGGAGCCGCCCCAGCACCACAAATTATAGCAGCTTTGCGACCACAGATTATGACCCGACAAAGGCAGACAACTTAAGTCAGAGAACAGGCGTTTCTGGAGCTAGCAACCTTGCTCCCAGCAACTCGGATCTGCTGAAGCGGGGTAATGAGAAAGATGGTTTTCAGGGCGTTCAAGTTGAAATAGACCGTCTCAACAAAGCGGGCATCAAACCAACTGCTGATTTAGTATATACCTCTGGTTCTAGCCTCGATCCGCACATTAGCGTAGAGGCCGCTCAATCGCAAACTCAGCGGATAGCAACCGTGCGATCGCTCAATCTCAATCAAGTAGAAATGTTGGTAGCCAAAAATACAGATGGCAGATTTCTCGGCATTTTCGGCGAACCCGGAGTTAACGTCCTCAAACTGAATTTAGCACTCGACGGTTTATAATACTCAGTAGTCAGTTGTTATTTGTTATTGGTTATTTGTTATTCGTAGCAACTGTCAACTGACAACTGTCAACAGACAACAGACAACAGACAACAGACAATTGACAACTGACAACTGACAACTCACTACCCAGCTATGATTCATACTAGCGAACT
The DNA here is from genome assembly GCA_031372825.1 of Cyanobacteria bacterium OTE_58_metabat_593. Classification (GTDB taxonomy): domain Bacteria; phylum Cyanobacteriota; class Cyanobacteriia; order Cyanobacteriales; family Microcoleaceae; genus Microcoleus. The sequence goes on from JANMLZ010000155.1 coordinate 16,348, forward strand.
CCCAAACCATCCAGACGCGGTTTACGCCCAACCAAACCGCACTTACGATCGCACCCCCCGCCGGGGAAAGCACAAAATATTTATCGGCATGGCCCCGGGTGTCGGCAAAACTTTCAGAATGCTCGAAGAAGGACACAGGCTCAAATCTGAAGGCATTGATGTCGCCGTCGGACTGTTAGAAACTCACGGGCGAAAAGAGACAGCAGCCAAAGGCGAGGGACTGGAAATAGTGCCGCGAAAACAAATGCAGCGCGGCGTAAAAACTCTAACAGAAATGGATACAGAAGCTGTCATAGCACGCCACCCTCAACTAGCTTTAGTAGACGAACTGGCTCATACAAACGTTCCAGATTCTCTCCGAGAAAAGCGTTATCAAGATGTCGAAGAAATTCTGAATGCTGGCATTGATGTTTTCTCCACCCTCAACATTCAACACATAGAAAGTCTCAACGATTTAGTAGCTCGAATTACCGGAGTTGTAGTGCGAGAGCGAGTGCCCGATCGCGTGCTCGAAGAAGCTGACGAAGTAATCGTTGTTGATGTCACACCGGAAACCTTAGAAGAACGGTTGCTAGAAGGCAAAATCTACGCTCCCGAAAAAATCCAACAATCATTAGAAAACTTTTTCCAGCGCCGTCATTTAATTGCTTTGCGAGAACTGGCGCTGCGGGAGGTAGCAGATAGTGTTGAAGACGACGCAGCAACTTTAAAAGGTCAACATTGCAATATTCACGAACGAGTTTTAGTATGCGTTTCAACTTATCCCAATTCTTTGCAACTGCTGCGGCGGGGCGGGAGAATTTCTAACTACATGAATGCTCCCTTTTATGCTTTGTTTATCGATAATCCAGACCGATTTTTAACAAAATCTGAAAGCTTGCACGTGGAAACTTGTGAGAAGCTTTGCCAAGAATTTAACGGGCAATTTCTGCGGGTGCAGAGTCCGAATATCGCTAAAGCAATTTCCGACGTAGCGAAACAGTATCGCATTACTCAAATTGTGATCGGCGAAAGCCAGCAATCCCGCTGGAAATTGCTGCTGCGGGGTTCTTTGACTCAACAGTTAGTGCGATCGCTCAAACACGTAGATTTGCACATCATCGCTACCGAAAAAAGTGGGATTCCTAATTAGTCATTAGTCATTAGTCCTCAGTCATTAGTCATTAGTCCTTAGTAATACCAGTTCCCTAAAATTATGCTAGAATCACTAGAAAGTTTCAGGATTATGATCGGAAAGTAAACTACCAAGAAATAATGGATTTAACAGCAGACGAGTTTAAAATAATTCTGCCCCGCCAGCGAACTATATCCCTCTTGCTCGCATCTGCACCGGGCGGGGAAAAAACCCCGCCAGCACTTCTATCTACTCGTCGTCTGTCAAAGCTGAATCTTGCTGGTGCTGCGAGTTGCTATAAAAACTAGCAATAATCGCCACCATCAACCACCAAAGCATATTAACTTCGGGCCGGTACCAAACAGTATCGACGAAACCGTGGGCCATCATTCCGGCTAAAGTTGCGATCGCCCCCATCAACCAAAACGCCTGATTCGATTTCAGATTTGGGGATTCTTGCTGCGAGTTAGAGGTGTTAAATTGCGCGTCGCGCAATCTTTTTATCTGCAACAAACCTTGATTGACGGTGACAGTCATCAACCACAGGAAACACATTAAACCTATAAAACCGGTTTCCACCGCAATTTCTAGCAGCACTGAATAAGCACTCAAAGCAGTAAATCTCGGCTTCATATAAAGCGGATAAACTTTATTAAACGCAGTGTTTCCCGGCCCAATTCCGAGCATTGGCCGATCGCGAATCATCTCAATCACCGCCGTCCAAACATTAATCCGAAAATTGTTGCTGCTGTCACCGCGGCCGATAAACATACTTGAAACTCGATCGCGCAGCGGCTCCACCAAAGCCACTCCCAAAATTAACGCCCCAGCCAAACCTCCCAACCCTAACGGTAGCGCCCAAGTCCGCCAGAACCGAGGCATTAAAGGGCTGTACCAGTACCAAAGCAGCACTAAAAATACCACAAGCAGAGCCACAAAACCGATCCAAGCACCCCGGCTGTCGGTGTAACGCAAACACGCTAAATTCACCACCAACATCGTCAGCGCCAAAAGTTTTGTCCCCCATCCTTTCCACACAAAAAGTGCGGCGGCGCTCAATGCAATTGCCGGCAGTAAATAGGAACCGAGCAAGTTTGGATTGCCCAAAAAGCTGTAAACTCGCGTGACATTGGCTTGAGTAGAAGTTGGATCGTTCCAAGTAGCTAATGGCGGCACTTTATCAATCCACTGCCGCACGCCATAAAAACTGACAATTAAAGCAACATTAAGATATACGGCAATTAACCACGATCGCCAACGGGAATCTCGCAAGATGCGCGCCATCAACGCAAAAAACAGCAAATACAGGGTTAGCTTGCTCCAACCGGTAAAAGCGGCGGCTTTTACCGGCGACATTGCGGTGGCGACGGTGGCAATGCCCCAGTACAGGAATACTAGCAAGTGAATGGGTGTAAGGACGATCGCGCGATCGTCCGAAACAGTCAGCAGCACCCAAAAAGCAGCACCAGCCGCCATCAACACTCCCACCAAGGCATTGTTCACAAACGGCCCTAAACTGAACGTCAAGGCCAGCAAAACAAAACCCAGGGGTTCGGCCCACTGCATCAGCCAGCTACTCTGGCGCCAACTTCGCAATGAGCCGATCGCCAAATTCAATAAATAACTTCCATTTTGCCACTGAGAGAGCGGAAAATTTGCCAGAGTTAACTGTTGCCAAACTGAATTCATTTCTTTAAATTCGTTATTTCGTTATTCGTTGTTCGTTGTTCGTTGTTCGTTATTCGTTATTCGTTATTCGTTATTCGCTGTAACAACAAATAACTAATAACTAATAACAACAGTTAACTGTCAACTGTCAACTGTCAACAGTTAACTGTCAACTGTCAACTGTCAACTGTCAACTGTCAACTGATTTCAACCTTCCAACAACTCCGTAGCATTGGTACAAGGAAGCCAGAGCACGTAGCGATATCCAGATTCCGGGGTGCCTTGAATCGAGAGTTGGCCGCCTTGAATTTCCACCAACTGGCAGCAAAGCAGCAGCCCCAAGCGTTCCCGGGCCCCGTAACCAGCTAACACTGGTGCGGTATCCGCAGCATTTTGGGCCACCAAAGCCGCCAACTCAGAAAATACTAGCGTTAATCGCTGGGAACCCTGTGTCTGTGTCGGGAGTTGCGGTTCGAGTCCGAGTTCGGAGGTTTGGGAGTTCGATCGCGAACCGACATCCGCTCCAACTTTCGATAAGTAATCGGAGTAGAGTTTAGCATGGGGCAAACTTTCTCCCAACCAAGGATGAAAAACCCAAACTCCGATGTTGATACCGTCTTCTTTCCTAGAAACGTGGACTCTAATCACACTGCCTGCTCCAGCAGATTGAATAATGCTAAAAATTAAGTGGTGGAGCATTTGCGGAACTTTATCCTTATCGGCCAACCAGATGCGCGGCCCGGGCCCCATCGATAAGTTAATTTCTTGCTCTCGTTTACTTGCCGCCGGTGACAGGATTGTCACCACCTGCTGACATAAAGTTTCTATATCGATTGCGGTTCGCTTCAATGTGAAAGCCGAATCATCTAGTTCTGCTAGTTCCATAATTTCTTCAACTAGCGATCGTAAAGATCGGCTGCTGTCTTGGATTACCTCAATATATTCTTTTTGCTTACTTGTTAATGGGCCGTAAATTTCTTGGTTCAACACGCTTGCCATGCCCAGGACAGAAGTGAGCGGGGTGAGCAATTCCTGTGCTAAATGATTTAGCAGTTTTACTTTAATTGAGTGAGTAGATAAATCGATCGGTTTGTTATTCATCGGTTATTTTTATTGTTGACTGTTGACTGTTGACTGTTGACTGTTGACTGTTAACTGTTGACTGTTGACTGTTGACTGTTAACTGTTGACTGTTAACTATTTAATCATTCCTTCTAAAGCTGATTGTAAGTCTTGAGTGAGTTCGGCAACTGCTAACCTGCGACTGCTTTGATATCCTTCCCAGCGATCGCCCACTGATATCGGTTCGCCCACGGTCATTTGTACGCGCTGTTTGCCCAAATTCGGTCGCCCGAAAGGATTTCCGCCTTTGATGCGAGTCAGTACGTCCCACAGCAGTAAAGTTGTATCTGCCAAACGTTCTGCTGTGAGTTGTTCTTGGACGTACCTGCCGGTGACGGACACGAAACTTTCGACAAGTCTCATGTGCCACATTCGGAGACTGGCTTCTTCGGCGAGGCGATCGGCTAATCCTCTTTCTAGGGGACAAAGTGCTGCAATGTCTTTAATATCTTCTCGATAAATATAGTCCCAACCTGCTTGTTCTAGACGGCGACAGCGATCTATAAAACTGCCTTTGGGCTTCAAGTTAAAATATTCTTCTGCTACTTGCAAAGCCACATCTAACAGTGCTTTCATTCTCGCCATCATCACTTCATTGCCCGAATCATTTGCCATTGTTTCTGGCAGTGATGATAATGTTAAAGGAGATGTTTTTGGCAGTAAATTTTGATGATAAAAACGGGTATAAAAGTTTTCCATCACTGTTAGTAAATGGTTGCCAAGTCTAATCAGGCGTAGATATTGGAATTTTTGATTTTGGTTTTCGGAAACGAGATTTTCCGCCTCTAAATTGGCGATATCGGTGCGCTCTAAGGCTGCCAGTCCGCAATCTATTTCTAATTGAGTTAACAGTTTTTCTAGGGATTCCCAAGGTGGATTGACATAGCGGTATTGAATGCCGATCGGCACAATGACTACTTTTTCAGTGCGATCGGCTTTTAGCAAGTCTTCAACGCACCAGAATCCCATTTGAGCAATTCCCGGTTCGAGGGGACTGACTATTTCATTATGACCGTTGGTAGCGCCTTCGGGTGCAGCGGCGATCGGGAATTGGCTGTTGGCAAATAAATCGCGTGCCGATCGCAATCCAGCCCGATCGATCTTCCCGCGAACAATGGGAGTTCCACCGAGTCGGGAGTATAGCCAACCGACACCCGCGCCAGCCCATAGGGGAATTCCGCGATCGTAAATAAAGTGGGAATGTACCGGGAATTTCAGGGAAATGCCTTTTTGGCGCGCCACTTGGGGAACCAGTTTCCAAACCAGTTGTCCCAAACAGTAAGGATCGTCTGAGTTGGGGTGACGGAAGGCCAGTAAAAAGCGAACTTTCTGATTTTGAAATTGGTGGAATAGTTCGGCGAGGGTTTCGACGTTTTCGGCTTGAATGTCGCTGATATTGGTTTTAAATCGCAGCCACCAGGGGAGTATTTGCTGACAACCCTGCACAATTAGGGGATTGTAAGCTGGGGGGATAAATTCCAGCGGTGGCTGAACTTGGTTGATTGAATTGGGCATTTTGCGATTTTAAATTTGAGATTTGAGTTTTGAAATTACTCGGCTGGGGTAAAAATGGGAAATTTTTACTGATTTCTTACTGTATCAGGACTTAGTTAACTAACCGTAGGGTGCGTCAGGCAGAAAATTTTGAGTCTGCCATCCTTAGATTCTCACCTGACGCACCCTACAATAACTCAAATCTCAAATCTCAAATCTCAAATCCTATTGTGCTGCTTCAAGAATCACTTCTTGGAAGTTGATCGCGTCCGATCGCGGATCGCAGTGGGTGACTTTGACTTCTAGCCGATCGCCTATTTCGATCGATCGACCAAACCGCATCGCCAACTCCAAACCCAACTCTTCCAACAAAATCAATCCCAGATTGCTATCTTCCCGTAGCCAGCGCAACATCAAAGCTTCCCAGACTTCATCCGGGTTGCGCCGCAAATATTCCAATCCCCAATAGCGATTAGTTTGACGTTCGACACTAGAAGCTTCCCTGACTGCTGTACCCAGACACATCACAATATCCTGCATTTCTTCAGGAGAAAAAGGCTGCGGTTCATCGCGCAAATGAGCTTTGATTTGGAAATGAGTCAACAAATCGGTATAACGACGAATCGGAGAAGTAACTTGAGTGTAGGCTTCCAAACCCAAACTAGAGTGCCTTCCCGGAGTCAAATTCATCTCGCTGCGGGGCATACAGCGACGCACAGCGCAAGCGCGGGCCGGGCCTGCGGGTACAGCTAATAGTTCTTCCTCTGGTGGGAGTTCCGGCTGGGGCTGATGACGGTAAGGTATGGCTAAGCTGTGAGTTTGACCATAGCGGGCTGCGACTTCCCCGGCTAAGATCATCATTTCAGCTACTAATAATCGGGCTGTGGAGTCATCAATGACGTGGATTTTGATTTCATCGCCGTTGACTTTGATCACAGATTCGGGCATGAAAATGCTGATTGCACCTTGGGTTTCCCGCCATTTTTGTCGTAGTTTTGCCAAACCCGCGATCGCACTTATTTCCGGTTCTGCTTCAATTCCCAACTCCAACATCTCGTCTACGTCATCGTAGGTTAAGCGGTAGGTAGGTTTCACTGTGCTGATGTGAATGCTGTAATCTTGGGCTGCACCAGTTTCATCTAAGATCACACTAAAGCTGAGAGCACTGCACTCTTTACCTTGAATCAAGCTCATCGGCCCAGTTGCCAACTCTGGGGGAAACATGGGTATCATCCCCGTGGGTAGGTAAACTGTGGTGGTGCGCTTCCGGGCTTCCATGTCGAGTTCGTCTCCGGGGGAGAGTAAACGGGTAGGATCTGCTATGTGTATCCACAGGCGCTGCTGGCCGTTTTCCAGGAATTCTAAGCTGAGCCCGTCGTCTATTTCGGTAGTGCTTTCATCGTCGATCGTGTAAACCTTGAGATGAGTTAAATCCAGACGATTTGTATCAGAATCGCTTGGCAGATTTTCTAAGCAGCGTTGAACTCCTTCTAATACCTTGGCTGGTAATTGTAAGGGAATTTGGCTACGTCGCAAAAACAGGTTTTCGTGGTGACTCCACAGCCCTAAATCGACTAATAGTTGAAAGGCTGCTTCAGGATTTTCGGAACGTTCTAAGCTGGCTAAGGTTTCTAGGGCTGGGGTGCGGTGTGTAGCTTCTTCTCCCAGAGTAGCAAATCGTTCGAGGGCATCGAGGCGAGTTCGATCGCTACTTGCCCAGTCTACATTTTCCCCAGCCAGTCGTTGCTTGACTCGATCCCAAAATCCTTGGGATTCTTGGTGTCGCTGCTGTTCTACTTCTTGCTGGTGTTTGATTTCGGCTACTTGGGCGGCCGATCGCGGTTCGTAACGATCGCCCTTTTGTTTGAAATACAATTTGTCTGTTGACAGCAAACAATAGGCTGCATAACATTGTGCCGCAGTGCGATCAGAAAATAGTAGCACTGCTAAGGATTCTGGATCGGCGGTTTCTCCACCATCCACTAACAATTCCCAAGCTACTTCTAGACTGGATGGATCTGAGTAAACTTCTACTTCTTTGAGAAATTTTGGAATGTCGGAGGGTTTGTAGGTTTCTCCGGCAATTTCATAGGTGATTTGTTTAGGCGGTATGCTGTGCGATTGACTGTTTTCGTCTACCAACACCCAATTTTTTTTGCCGTCGGGGCGATCGGCAACAGCTAGACGGCGGTCGCCGTGCAGTCTAAATTCTACTAAGGTTCCCTTGTCCACTTGCCGCTTTTATATTTTATATTTTAGATTTTTACATTTGCGAGCGATCGGGTTTTGAATTGGGGATTTTAGATTTTGGAGACTTGTATTTTTTCTGGTTAAATTACGTAAAAACGTTACTTTCGCCTAGCTTCTATTCCAGTCCAAAATCTAAAATCTAAAATCCAAAATCCGATTAGCCTTCTTGGTTTACGAAGGGCATCAGAGCTACAATTCTGGCTCTTTTGATGCTTCTGGTCAGGTCTCGTTGCTGTTTTGCGGTCAAGCCTGTAATCCGGCGGGGTAGGATTTTACCGCGTTCTGTGACGTATTTTTTGAGCAAATCGACATCTTTGTAGTCGATCGGGTCTCCTGGTTTAATTGGCGATACACGCCGACGAAAGTAAGTCATGGTTTTTTGTTTGTTGACTGTTGACTGTTGACTGTTGTCTGTTGACTGTTGACCGTTGACTGTTGATCAATCACAACTGACAACTGACTATTTGATCTCTTTGTGATTCGTGTGCTTGTTGCAATGGGGGCAGAACTTTTTGAGTTCCAGCCGCGCCGTCGTGTTGCGACGGTTCTTGGAGGTGGTGTACCGAGACACGCCTTTCGAGCGTTTGCTCGCGTTTGTTCGGCACTCAGTACACTCTAGAGTAATTACGATGCGGACGCCTTTAGCCATAATTCTAAATAAATTTCGACTAATTTAAACACAATTTGTTATCTTCTCACATTAGTCTGCACTTGGTCAAGCAATCTTTTAACTTTGATATCCAGGGAGTAGCCGCGGCGAGTGCCAATGACGATCGTCCCGCCGAGTCGATCGTGGAAAGCTTGCGGAAAACGGGAGGTGTCCGTAAAGGCAACGCTACAGTCGATCGCCAACGGTAACACGAGCAGCACAACACCCGCATTGGTGGATGTGAGTCCCCCCAGGGCTAGGAAGGCTAAGGCAGCGCAAATGCCCAGCAATGCCTCGCGTTTGGACAGTTCTTGCAGGCCGGGAGTGCGATCGAATCTGGGATCGACAATTTTGATATCTACGGCCCAGCGCCCAAGGCTTTGACCTTTGTTTTTCCTGACGACGGCTACTCGCATAATCAGCCAAAGTAGGAAGAAAAAGATGGTTTGGGCGATCGGATTAGTGCCGAGAAGCAAACTGGGCAGCCAAACTGCGAAGCCATCGATGCAGAAAGCAGCGGCGCGGCGGGCGATCGATACTTTGGGAAGGAGAGGAACTAAATCGGAACTCATGGGCCAAAAAGAATTACTTTAAAATGCGTAAGTCCTGCTTCTATCATAACTTATATCCCATAAATACTTTAAACTCATAGAGCAACTTCCCTGCCCACTGAACGATCGCGCAAATCCGCAAAATCGGCATCCTCAAAAGTAATCCCTTCCTGTTTCATTACTTGTCTAAACTTCAATGCCATATCCCAGAACCCATCAGAGTTCGTCTCTTCATCCTCCAATAAATATGACTTCAACTCCTCAAAAGATCCTCTAATGGCTGTTCCCGTCTCTACAGCCCTAAAAACTTCCTGAGCATTCGCCAAAATTTCAGCCCGCCGATTTTCAATCCGTCGCTTGCGGATTAACTCAAATAACTGATCCTGATCTTCTACTGATAAACTTTGAACCTGATCAATAATTTCTTGTAAAGTCATCATACAGCCTCCTTTAAAGTAAAATCAACTAAAGACTTGGACTCCGCCAAAACACGCTCTTTAATTAGCAGCATTAATAAACGTCATCATCGCTTTCAATATCAATCAATAGAATTACCATTTCTAACAATTCCTCATCTTCAGAAAAATTAAAAATTATTCTGCAATCATATGCAACAGAACAAGACCATAATCCTGCTAAATCTCCTCCTAACTTGTGAGACTTCAAAGATGGCGTAAATGGATCATCTCCCAATAGCCTTAATACATTAGCAATTTGATCCTTTAATTGTGGATTTTTCTTTGTAATCTTCCTAAAAGACCGATTGAATCCACTACTCCAGACAACTTCCATCATCATCTCCTAGTAAATCTGCGATCAAATCATCAACGCTTCCCCTTTTTGCTGTCCCATTCTTAAAAGCTTCCATCACTTCATGAGCACTCGCCAAAATTTCAGCCCGCCGATTTTCAATCCGTCGCTTGCGGATCAACTCAAACAACTGATCCTGATCTTCTATGGATAAACTTTCGACATGATCAATAATTTCTTGTAAAGTCATCATACAGCCTCCTTTAAAGTAAAATCAACTAAAGACTTGGACTCCGCCAAAACCCGATCTTTAATCAAATGGCTTAATCTTTGTTCCGTCATAATATCTACCTTACAACTTAGCATATCTTGCTAATCCATCAAGAGCATCGCTGGGAACCAAGGCAAAATTTTCTGTAATCATAATCTACCAACAGATCAATATCGCTACTTTCATCGACAACACCCCGCGCCACCGAAGCAAATACCCGCACATTAAATGTCCCATGTCCCAGCGCCACCGCCAGAATATTCTCGCGCTTGGATTGTAATAACTGTTGTAGTTTCATCATACAATTTCCTCAAGCATCAACTTAATCAAAACTGTGTAATGTCTCGAAATGTGCGATCGCCCCGTCCGAAAACCCCGAATCGGCAACTGTCAATCAGAATTGCCCTAGCCGTAATTGCTGCTATTATTGCTTTCAACATTCCTCACTCCTTATTTCCCGTGTTTACAGAACCCGTATCCCAAGCTAGCCCACCGCCCGAAATCCAAAACGTGCTCGCTGGTAAGCGCAAGATTGTGACAGTGGGTGACAGCATCACCGAGGCCGGGAAATACCCCGGAGGTTACGTTTGGCTGCTACAACGCTATCTGAATGCGCTTTATCCCGATCGCAAAATCGAAATCGTCAACGCTGGCATTTCCGGTAATAAGGCGAGTGATATGCAAGCGCGGTTTCAGAAAGATGCGATCGACCAAAAGCCAGATTTAGTCATGATTAACGTCGGAGTAAACGACGTTTGGCACGCTTTCTTCGATTTCCAAAACAGTCAATTTCATCCGCAAGGCAACTTGCCGACAGGAGTACCACTGGCAGAATACCGAGATAAATTAACTCAAATGGTGCTGTCTGCAAAAGCCGCAGGAATTAGAGTTGTGCTGCTTTCTCCTACTCCCATCCGCGAGATTCTCGACGGCCCAGAAAATCGCAGATTGCAAGAATACGTTGCCGCAATGCGAGAAATTGCCTTGCAAAATAAGTGCTTGTTTATTGATTTGAATGCACCTTTCCGCGAAGTTATCGGCACTTATCAAAGACACGCAGGTAAAACTTTAAATTTGTTGGCCGCAGATGGAGTTCACCCCAATCCGTCGGGATATCGAATTATGGCTTTTACTATTTTGCGAGGTTTGGGCGTACCGACGAAAGACATTGAGAATTTGGAAGTCAAAAATTGAATCTTTGACAGTTAACAGTCAACAGTTAACAGTCAACAGTTAACTGTTAAAATCATTCAACTGGCGGATGATAGCGCTTCAACCAACAGCTACCAATAATTACCAATGCTACCACAACGATAATTTCCGTCCAAAAAAACGAAAGGAAATCGCTAGCAGTTCCCACTGGAGGCACTCCCGGCTGGGCGTTGCGAATTGCGGGAAAAGCAAACAGCATCACACCAGTCCAACTCAGCATTCCCACTTCCGGCAACTTGCCCGATTTCATCACTTTCAATGCTAGCAAAAGCGCCATAGTTGATAACACCCACATGATTACAATAATTACCAAGGCAAAGAATCTCACTGGAATTGAGCGAGTTGCAGCAACATCGATATAAATAAAAATAGATGAATTCTCTTCCATCGGCTGATAACTGATATCAAAACCGGGAACATCGGCATGAAACTTAAATTCTAGCGGTACGGGATTGAGTTCAAATGGAGCAAATTTTTTGCCAATTGAAGCCAGCGGATCGATCGAAATAGCTACTTTAGCAATGTGTTTGTCAAACGGATAGTTGTTGATTTTGCCCTTGACTAAGTTAAATTTTAAGGCAGGCACTATCATCGGTTTGCCTTCTTTAAAATTGATTTCAGAATCCTCTACATTTGCGCCGTTAACTGTCATTAACAAATCTTGAGCTGGGTAGGTTGGCCCTTTTTTATAAATACCTTTTAGCTCAAACTGCAAGCGAGTTTCTAATTCGTTTTTAATCGGATCGATTCCAATTACCGTCATTTTGACCTCAACTAAGCCTTTGGGGGGTGCAGCGGGATCTGGAGATGGTTTGTAAGGCTCTTGGGCATTAGCATTGTGAGAGTAAATAGATAAGATAATTGCCAAACTTATGGCGATGCTACAAATTACAATAAGTATTTTTTTGAGACTAAATTTGTTGACAGTTTCCATTTATTATGAGTATGACATATTCTGTAGAACTTTAGATAATCTGCTATCAGAAACAGGCTCTCCGGCCTGTTTCTGAACAGATAAAGAATTAAGGAAGCAATACATTTGGTGTAAAACTGCCGTGCAAACCGTAGGGAATATGCTGTTTTAAATGCAAGCGGGCTACGGGTTCTTTGGTGATGTCGCGAGCATCTAGAATCACTAAGGTCGATCGATGTTTAGCTGCATCATACATCAAAACCAGCAGCCAGCCGTCATCCTCAGCCACAGCGCCGGGGCGGGGTACAAACACCGGTTCCCCGGCAAAACCGCGCGGCGCCACACTCCAAACTTGCCTTTCACCAGTCACGAAATCTATTTTGAGAATAGCTTGCAAAGGCGCATTCCCAGTCGCAGAATCGGCGGCACCGATGTAAAGATATCGGTAAGGCTGTCCCACATTATCGGGATGCAAAGTCGGAAACTCGCAGCATCGAGTTTCAACAACTTGATGCTGCACAGTTTTATCTTCTAAGTTAAGCTGAAACCGCCACAATTCTCCGGCGGGAATGGTGTTAAAATCAATCTCCAAAAAATCCCCGTCGTGCTCTACAGTTGGAAATGATTCGTAGCAAACTGAGTCAACAAAAACTGTTCCTGCTTCTTCCCAGGCGTTGCAGTGGTGGAAGACAAAACAAGGTTCTGTTTCTAGTATCTTCACTTCATCAGTGCCGTTGCGGGGAATTAAAATTGCTTGCGTGGGCTTCTTTGGCGAAAATTGAATGCACTGGGCGGCACTCCGAAATCCTAACAAGAAAAGCAGCGGATTGAAGCTGACGGGATTTTGGAAAAATATGCAGTAATTCGGGGTAATTACCATGTCGTGCAAGAAGGCAAAACCCGGGATTGCATGGGCGTGTTTCTGCAATAGTTTGCGGCTTTCGTCGAATTCGTAAATCGTGATTGTACTCGACAAACCTGGCTTGACGGAAAAGTTAATTAATCTGTCTCCGGTTCCATTTTTCCCTTTTTCAATTCTGGGGTGGGCGGCGAAAGCTTCACCTGGTTCCAAGATGCCATCTAGGGTATCTAAACCGAGGGTTTCTAGGGTGCGCGGGTCGAGTCTGTAGGGCTGTGCTGCTTCCCAAAGTGCTAGCAGTTTGTCGCCCCAATAAATGATGTTGGTGTTGGCAATGTTTTTGATTTTGACATCAAAGATGTTGGCTAACCAGCCGCCCGCTTTCTGTGTGCCGAAAACGCCTCGGTGCAGAATTTTTCCGGCTTTTTGTTCTGCTAAATAGCCTTCGGTGCGGACGAATCGGTTGCGAAAATGGGCGCGGCTGTCGGAAAGTACGATCGCACAAACCATTCCATCGCCGTCAAATGGATGGTGGATGCGCTCGCCGTTGACATCCAACAATCCGGGCCCGTTGCGAAAGAATGTGCCTTGCAAGCCTGCGGGAATTTCGCCTTCTATGTCGTCAATCCAATAGTCGGATTCGTTGGGTTGGGATTCGTAGCCGCGCTGCCAGTCTGTGCGATCGTATGATAAGGTTTTGGCTACTGTTTGAGATTGGGAAGTTTCTAAGTTTTGCATGGGTAGAATAAGCTTTTATTTGTTTAACCACAGAGGGCGCAGAGGGCGCAGAGAGGGAGAGTATTCGAGTGGGAGAATTAGAAAAATATTCCTTCCTTCTTCCTTCTTCCTTCTTCCTTCTTCCTTCTTCCTTCTTCCTTCATTTGCTATCGGAGGTGCGGGTGTCTGACATGACTGTCGGTACTAAGTCGGGAAAGTATTCTGGCATGAAATGCTGTCCGCCTGGTTTGGAACAGCCCATTTCTGGTTCTAATACTGGTAGAGAATGTTGGTAGTCTGGTTCGCCACTTTCTGTACTATCGGCGGGTAGCCAATTCAAGAACGGCAGAGGTAGAAGTGTGGACAGGTTTGTGATGACGACTAGCAGCCAGAGATTGTCGAAATTGCGATCGGTAATTCCCAGCCAGTGAGTCAGAATTGCACCACCTTCATAGGAAATAATTCCTGCTAAGTTGGTGACTGACATCAACACCGCGAATAAAGTTGCTTCGACGCCTCGGGGACACAATCGAGCTGAGAGTACCAGCACCGGCATATAAGCAATTTGTCCGATTACTGTCAGGATCAGGCTATCTCCAATACTGAACCACTGATCGTCAATTCCTAAACTACGGTTGGCATGAGTTACTAATAATAAAGTAGTCATGCCCAACGCAGTCGCCAGGACAGTTGACCAGCCAAAAATCACTCGAAATGGAACTGTTTTGAGGAAGCGCTGAAACAGCCAGATTCCCGCAAGGGCGGCAATGCTGGTAACGAGCCGCACTCGACCGAGAAATTCTGGTTGAAAGCCTAGTTCGTTGGTGGTAAAAAAGAAGAAAGCAGAGTCTGAACTTGGGGTGGCTTGCCACAGGAAGAGAAAGGCGGTGGGTAGCCAAATTGTTTTTTGGCTAACGGCTTGTCGCAGTTGTTTTAGTTGGTCTTTGACGGTTTCAAAGTCGGTTCTTTTATCGGTTTTTTCTTCAGCAATTAACCAAGCTGTTGCTGATACAATTAGCGGAAAAGATGCGGTGATTAAAAAGATAGTCTCGGTACTGAAGTGTTGCAGCAGGGAACCGCTGAGGTAGGCGGTAATTAGTCCGCCCAGGGCTGAAGCGCCCCAAGATAAGGATTGCAGGGAACCGGCGTCGGTAACGGATTCTTTGCGGGCCCTTTCTACTACCAGGGAGTCGGCGATTACGTCGCTGACGGCGAGGGAAACGGAACTCAGGGCGATCGCCCCTGTGGCAGCTAATGGCGTGTGTACGACTGTAGCCATCCCCACCCAGGCTGCCGTTCCCAACAGCCCCGAGAGGACGATATAAGGCCGTCTGCGGTAGCCAAATATTGGCAACCCGTCGGATATGAAGCCGAACACGGGTTTGATAATCCAAGGTATGGCGACGACACCTAGCATTGCTGAGACTTCGACGGGAGTCATTCCCAGTTCGTCTTTGAGAAAGAAGCTGACGGCTAAGCGAGCTAGTCCAAGAATGCCTTGGACGAAGTAAATCAGTAAGATGGCTATGAGTTCCGGGGTTGGCTCATTCCCGAAGAATACTTTTTCTTTTAAAGATTCTTTGAGTTTGCTGGCGCCAGAGGGGGAAAGGAGCATTTGAGCAATATTTCTTAATGAATCTCAATATTTATAACACATTCTTAATGGGTTGGGTGACAGTCGGAGGTGGGATGCGAAATTGACGGGGAACTGCCAACGGCTATATAATTGTAATTATCTTAAATTAAAGCGTGTTTTGTAGTAATGAAAACAGAAATTAGAATTGTTTCTCTGGCAGTTGCTGGGATTTTAGCAGGATGGGCCAATTTAGCTTTGGCTATACCTGTTGCTAACCAGCAAGGAGATTATCCGGTGCCACCTGCGAGGGCGCGAGGTAATAGACAGGTAAATTGGTTGGTTGTTGACTCGGATGCTCAAGGGTTGAATTGTCGCATGGCTAAGAAATTTCAATCGATTTCTGTAGACGGTATTGATGCGCCCGATGAGTTATTTGCCAGAAATAAACACAATGTTTCGCAGTGGCCAGTGGTGACTGTTTTTCGGCGCGGACAGCGCTTGCAAGCGGTGACGGGAAATAATGCTAATCAAATTATGATTTCTGACAATCAAGGCAAGGGTTGGCTGCCTGTTTCCACGGAAAATGGAAATTGTTTTGTGCGGGCAAACAGCCGTTTTATTAAACCGATTCGGGAAAATCCTACTACTTTAAAACCGTTAGAATAAGATAGAAAGTAAACAGGACAAAATCGTTAGGTTATACAATTTATATGCAAGCTACAACTAATTCTCAAACCCTGACCATCCAACAGTCTCCTGAAGACGGCGAAAAGCTTTTGGCAGAAGCGGAACACCGTGGAGTTGATATCAATAGCCTAGCCTTAATGCTGCTACATGACAGCTTGACTGTGCAGCATCCTGTTTCTGTTGCCGATATTGAATCCCTGGAAAAATTGTACAGTTGGAGGGGAAAAACAGAAATATTGCAGTTTCTGGAAACCTATCAATTTTTAATTCCCATATTGTTGGAAGCGCCAGACAAAATTTGCCATTACTTCCCAGAATCTCAGTTATTTCTTGAATGTGTGACCGATCCAGAAGGTATCGATGATGATATGTTAGAATTAGCCATTTGCATGAAGTTAGATCCAGATGAAGCAGTTGATAAACTTAATCAATTTCAAGATGATTGGTGGTTGAATTTGTCAGATAAAATACGACAGCCACTTTGCCCTATATTGGAATATACCGATGACCTTTGAATGGTCGGAATATCTTAATCTAGCTAGAGAACTTGCAGGTAAAGCAACTACCCCCGCAAATCAAGAAGCAAAATTGCGTGCTGCTATCAGTAGAGCCTAGTATGCAGCTTTCATTAAAGCGCGAAACTATTTACGGGATAACGAAGGGCTTCCTATTCCCAAGACAGGAGAAGCTCACCGATATGTTCAGCAACAATTTGCTGTCAGTCCCGATCGCACTCGCAAGAAAATAGCAGAGAATTTGAGGTATTTACGAAGCTATCGCCGAAAAGTAGATTATGATGATGCAGTACCGGGATTATCCGGTATTGCATTAATAGCTATTGGAATCTCCGAGAAAGTAATATCTGACTTAAGCAGTTGGTCAGAATAGGTTTGAGGATTAAAATATATGATTATTCATCCTGAAAATGTCCCAGAAAGTACAGGCTCCAATTATCCTCAACAATTCAAATCTGCTGTTGCGGGAAGAGTTAAAAAACGCTTGGGAAATGCTGCCGGATTGCAGAATTTTGGGGTGAATTTGGTGAGGCTGGCGCCGGGAAGTTGTTCTGCTCTCCGACACTGGCATACCCGTCAAGATGAGTTAATCTATGTTCTGGAAGGGGAAGTTTGTTTAGTTGCCAATTCGGGAGAGCAAGTGCTAAAACCGGGTATGGCGGCGGGTTTTTCGGCTGGAGATGCTGACGGGCATCATTTAGTCAACCGATCGAATGCTGATGTTGTTTATCTGGAAATTGGCGATCGCACTTCTGATGATTCTGTCAATTATCCCGATCATGATTTAATTGCCAAATCGGGCGATAAGGGCTGGACTTTTACGCACAAAAATGGCGAGATTTATGAGAGTTAAAAAAATATGAATTCAGTCAATCTTTGGACTTCGGCGGAACACGCTTTGGGCTATCTGGCTAAAGCCGATCGCATTCCTCATCGCACTGAAGGTGAAGCGGTACTGTTGGGGGAAGTTCCGCAAAATGTGAAGCGGATTCTGGATGTGGGTACGGGAGACGGGCGTTTGTTGGGTTTGCTTAAGTGCGATCGACCAAATGTTGCAAGTGTGGCGATCGACTTTTCGCCGACAATGCTGGAAAAAGTCAGAATTCGCTTTGCTGATGACAAAAATGTCACGGTAATCGAACATAATCTTGATGATTCTCTGCCGGATTTGGGCAAGTTTGATGCGGTTGTTTCTAGTTTTGCCATACATCACGTTGAGGACGATCGCAAACGTTCCCTCTACACCGAAATTTTCGAGCTTTTGGATCCCGGAGGCATTTTTTGCAATTTGGAACACGTCTCGTCAGCAACTCCGGCTTTGCATGATAAATTCAGAGAGGCGCTGGGTATTAGCGATTCGCCCGACGATCCGTCTAATAAATTGCTGGATGTGGAAACGCAATTGCGCTGGTTTAGAGAAATTGGTTTTGACGATGTAGACTGTTATTGGAAGTGGCTAGAACTAGCTTTGTTAGTTGGTGTCAAACCTGTTTAGCTGCGGGTAAGGACTGCATTGTTGTGTCCTTTTAAAATTGGAAATAGTCACAATTAGTAAGGTGCGTCAGATTTTTAAACCCTCAATAATCGTTCTAGAAATTCACCTGACGCACCCTACAGCTTGATTTGAGTATGCCAGTTGCCTAAGTCCTGAATATAAGAGGTTGCTGTCCTAGTAGAAGTTGATCGCGAACAGTTCTTGTTATTTGAAAATAACCAACAGAGTATTGAGGAGAGAACAGGCGAACTCTTAACCCAAACGATACAGAAAGCAACCGTTTTTTGGAGTAGCAAGCAAATTGAACCTCCAATTTACACTTTTAGTTAGTTGGGATGGAAGATATTGTCCGGTCGCTCGCACATTGGGATCTTACCCAGTTAGAGGGCTGTTTTAAGAGTTATTAACCAAACGATCGAATTAACAACAAACAAAAAGGTATAAAAAATATAGATTGATGGAGCGCGGATAGCTCGACCTAAAGAAGGCATTTTAAGTGTTTTTAACGAACCGAGTGGGTGAACAAGACCTTCCGGTATAGAACGGGTATTAAAACTTTCATCTAAGGCGCTTTCATTATTCAAGAATTGGGTAACTGCACTGGATCTTTGTATGTAATACAATTGCACCTTCCAGTAGGTAGCTTCTAAAAACCAGAAACCAAAAATTATAACGTATCCTAGGGGAACCAACGCATCTATTTTGCTTGTAAAAACCCAACCAATCAACGCTACCCAAATGGTAATTGCCGTAGTTTTTAATGACATCAGAATTGTTGTGAAGTTAGCTATTTTTTTCTCTAGTTCCTCTGCTCCTTTTTGCAGCATTGCTAGCTGAAATTCAAATCGATCCATGTTTGATTCCGCGAACGTTTATATTAGAGTTATCGAAAAAATTATAATCTTTTTTTCTTTCGGTGTCGTTAGAGAACTTCGCCTGACGCACCCTACAAGTCGATTTTAGATTATATAGTAAGGTGCGTCAGCTCTCAAAATTCCCGATCGCCGTTAGAGAACTTCGCCTGACGCACCCTACAAGTCGATTGGTGTGTGACAGTTGCGTCCAGGACTATTAAAGTCACGCACCTTACTGAATTAAATTAAATCTGGTACTTTAGGTTTAATTCGGCGATCGTACCAGTTCATTAACGGGGTGGCGGTAATGCCGTGCACGATCACAGAAATCACGATCGTTGTAAAAGTAATCCAGGCAATTTTCTCGGCGGTTTCACCTTTTAAACCTTTACCGAAGGCATAGGTAAGATAATAGATAGAACCGACGCCACGAATGCCGAACCAACCGCATAGCCAGCGGCTGGCAGGATGCAAGGGACTGCCGATCGTACTGATCCAAGCTCCCACAGGCCGGATCAAAAAAATCAATAATCCAGCTACTAAAAGAGAATAACCTCCAAATGCGACCATCGGTTCTAGTCGCAGGAGTGAACCTAATAATAAGATAGTTCCTACTTCCATTAACTTTTCAATGCGCTCGGTAAAGTGCAGTTGGGAAAGCGGTTTTTCGGGGTCTCGGTAACTCCGCTGCACCACAATTCCTGCTACAAAAACTGCCAGAAATCCGTAGCCGTTGACTACTTCTGTGAGCGAATATGTGAGCAGAATTGTGCTCAGAGCAATGAAATCTTCCATTAATTCGTCGGCGGGTCGATATCGTTGGAGTCTGAGATCGATCCAGGTGACGGCTTTAGCTACTAAAATGCCCATAACTATACCGGAGGCGATCGCCCAAATTATATCAACTACCACCCACTGCGAAAACCAGTTCGGCCAGTTGTTATCTTTTAGTGCATAAATGCCGAAATAAACAAAGGGAAAAGCTAAAGCATCGTTCAAGCCACCTTCCGATGTTAAACCAAAACGCAATTCATCGAGATCGTCTATATGTGCTAACTGAACTTCTGAGGCTAAAACTGGATCTGTGGGGGCGAGAATTGCTCCCAATAAAATCGCCGGGCCCCAATCTAATTTGACAAACCAATGACCGATCGCAGCAACCGCAAAAATCGAAATCGGCATTAAAAAACCGATCAGCCGCGCTGTGGAATTCCAGGCCCAAAGTTGCAGCGGGCGATTCATTTTTAAGCCGCAACTGAACAGAGAAACAATAACTACAAATTCTGTGAGTCTTTCTAAAAATTGAGCTTCGGGACGCAAGTCAATCAGCTTGACGCCGTAGGGCCCCAATCCGATACCAACAACTAGATAAATTAAGGCATAAGATACAGGTAATCGGGAAATCCATCCAGAACCCAAGGTAACGGTCAGCAGGAGGATGCCAATAACTAGCAAGTTGAGAATGTAACTATCCACCATAGCGATCGCACTTTTAATCGAGTTTAACAAGTGCGATTTTGACAGGTAAAAATGAATGGCGCATCTACCAACCGCTAGATTCAGCTATCCTCCAAAAGTGGGAGTTGTTACTATACCCAATTCTTGATTCTTCTAGCCTGTTGATGCGGGATTTGTTTTTGTGCCCGTAAACTGGGCGACTTACAATCTCCCAGAATTGTTGATTTCATTAAACCTCTTGCAAAAATCGCAAATAGGGGGAATAGTATTGAGAGGTGAAACTGATGAGCTACGCATAAGTGCCAACAGTGACAGCCCGAAGCCTTCCAGCGATTCTGCCGCGTTCAAGCCACAACTTTTTTAGAAATGGTGTTAGTAAAGCACAGCAAAAGCACCCGCAGATCAACGCAAACCCGATCGTCCTGCTAAACAGAGGTATCGAGCTTTGAGGCGACAAGGGCGATCGAGGGATTGCTAAACTCCATACCAATAGTCAGACCCCTGTATCACCTTTGCCACCAACCAATCAAATTAATGCCTTCGGGTGCAGCGATTCGTTAAGCTGCTGACAGCCTTCACAGTTTTTTCTGCAAACAAGCCAGAGTTGTGATAACCTCATAGATGTGTAAAAATCGGTTCCAACAGAAAGCAACCCAACCGTTGGAGGAAACGGGGAAAGTCCGGCATAAATCCGGCGCTGTCCCGCAACTGTGATGAGATTATAGAGTCTATAAGCCAGAATGCCCGCCGATCGCAAACCTGTTCTTTTTCATCTACGAGGCATGGATGATGGTTAATTCAGCATTCTCAAAATTGATGTATCATGGCGAGTGAATACTAGGCGATCGTCCATCAATCGCTCGCATCTTTAGCTGTAGTCTGTCGCTTCTGTGCACGAGCAAATTGTGATACTTTATGTTGGTTTGAACTCAGCCTCATTATGTATTTGCTGTAAATTTTAACGAATTTAATCATTAAAGTAACTTGAGTTATGACGATTCTAACTGAGACATTAAGCTATCCCCGGATTGGTAAAAACCCGGAAGTCAACAAAGGCCTGGAAGCACTTTCGAGTCGGAAATCAAACACAGATGCTTTATTGCTGACTGTTCTGGCGCTGAAAAATATAGTGAAATATGCCGCATTGGTGCCAGAGAAAGCCAATGCGACTTAAAGATCGCAAGCAGGAAGGTAGCTTTGGCTATTGGCAGAATCTGTTCATTCACCAAAATATGCTGACAATTGGATACACCGCTTGGAATGGATTTTTAACGGTTGGTCTAGGTATGGTGGTTTGCGATGTCTATCTACCCACCAACACACCTGTGAATTGGCAGGTTGATACGGTTCCTCATCACTTGCAATTCATCACTGAATTATCGGTAATAAATTATCTGCAACGACTGGAATTAGAGCCATCGACTATATCAAATTTACTTCAAATCATTGCGACCTACAATCCCACCCAAGAAATTATCATTTTGCTAACAAGTGACGGTAAAATAGAAATCGATTTGCTGCAACATTTAGCAATACCGACCGTCGCTTGTTATGAGCAAGTACGTCAACGCTGGGATGAATTTCAGCTTTGCCAGACAACCAAAAAAAGGAGCAAATGAACTCAATTTTATCAGCAGTTTTGTAAAGAATGGGCAGAATTTCAACTGCAATTCACCCAATCACCTGCAACAAAACAATGCCAAGAATAGCCACCAAATCCCGCTCCTAAGCACTGAGTCACACAACACACACATACGGAATGAAAAACACAATCAAAAAATCGGACTTTGAACTAGCTCCCTATATGAAGAGCAATAATTTCACAGCTACTTGCCAAATACTCAATACAGTCATTCCTTATACATTTTTATGGTTTTTAGCATTTAAAGCCACTGCCATTTCTGTATGGCTTCTTGCACCGATAATTGTGTTAATGACACTTTTTTCAGGACGTTGTTTCTCTTTGATGCACGATTGCGGGCACTATTCTCTTTTTAGTTCCAAAAAAATCAATCGCATCGTGGGTTTTCTGCTAGGTATCATCAATGCGATCCCTCAGTATCCCTGGTCGAGGGGACACGCTTATCATCACAAAAATAATGGTAATTGGGATATGTACCGAGGCCCTTCGGCGTTGATATCCACCGAACAATTTGCGAGACTTAGTACATTTCGTAAAAAGATGTATCAATTCCTCAGACATCCCTTGATGCTATTTCCAGGTGGTTTTTTCTACCTAATTATCAAGCCAAGACTCGCGCTGGTATTGGGGATTGCTGGTTTTATCAGACATATTTTTGCTTGTCTCAACCAAGATTTGAGCATGGGTTTATCTGAAATCATTGGTTCTTATAAATCCAAACATTGGTATACGACGGCTGAGTTTTGGGATTTACTCTTCAACAATATCTGTGTTGTTGGTAGCTGGGTTTATCTGGGAAACTTACTTGGGTTTGGCTTTTTTTGGAGTGTTTACTCAATTGTCATGACCTGTTCGGCCGCGATATTTATCTGTATCTTCTTCATCCAGCATAACTTTGAGGGTTCTTACGCTCATAAAACTGAGGGGTGGGACTATCTTCTTGGCGCAATAGAAGGCAGTAGTTACCTAAAATTACCAACTATCCTCAATTGGTTTTCCGCAGATATTGGTTGCCACAATATTCATCATCTTTCTGAGCGAATACCTAACTACAATCTTCAAGCTTGTCATAGTGCCAATATTCACCTGTTTGCCGATTCAAAAATACTGACCATTCGTGATATTCCTGACTGTTTCAAATTCATTCTTTGGGATGCTGCTTCAGATAGTCTGCAATCGATTAAAGATTTTCAAGAACAAGAAATTCAATTCACTAAGCTAGCAAATTAAAATGGGTTAGGAATTGATTAGGGTGCTTTTTTACTAAGAAAATGCTACGATAGTTTCTGCTGATAGTCGGACATATTTCAACTGAAACTGGCATAGTTACCGACAGGAAAACAATGTTAAGAGTTGAGCCATTAGGACTAGGGCAAAAAATGGTCTGGTCTGCTCTTGGTAGTGGTAAGGTGCGCCCTACAAATAGCGGCTCATATCAATTCCGGTTGCATCGGAATTAATATCACCCGAAATCAGGACACGGCAGTGCCGTGTCCCTACAATAAATCTGGCGTAGGGAAACGGCACTGCCGTGTCCTCTATATCATTCCAGCGCAGCCGGATTTGATATCAAACTTTTTTTTTCCTAATCCTGCTGATTTTATGACAATAATTCAATCGTCCTGCTTTTGGCAATTTCAGCCTACATTCTGCTCTGGAGAGACGCTAAAAAATGAATTTATTTCTTGTTGTACTTGGACTTCTGTTTGCACTGCTGACGATCGCCATCGCGGTCTATTTAATCACGGCTCGCCCTTATCAATCATCCAACTCTGTAGCCAATTCCTACGACGAATGGACGGAAGACGGCATTCTGGAATTTTACTGGGGCGAACATATCCACTTAGGTCATTATGGTTCACCGCCACAACGGAAAGATTTCCTGGCAGCTAAATCCGATTTTGTGCATGAAATGGTGCGCTGGGGGGGCTTAGATCAATTACCTCCTGGCACTACTGTTCTAGATGTTGGCTGTGGAATTGGGGGTAGCAGCCGCATTCTGGCACAGGATTACCGATTCGCCGTCACTGGAATTACCATCAGCCCGCAGCAAGTTCAACGGGCTCAGGAATTAACTCCCCCAGAACTTGATTTGCAATTTCGGGTAGATGATGCTATGGCACTTTCGTTTCCCGATGCCAGCTTTGATGTGGTTTGGTCGATCGAAGCTGGGCCTCATATGCCAGATAAAGCTGTTTTCGCTCGTGAGTTGATGAGGGTGCTAAAGCCTGGTGGCGTGCTGGTTGTGGCTGACTGGAACCAGAGAGACTCGCGCCAAATCCCTCTCAATTTTTGGGAGAAACCCGTAATGCAGCAACTCCTCGATCAGTGGTCGCATCCGGCTTTTTCAAGCATCGAGGGCTTTTCTGAGCTTTTAGAAGCAACGGGGTTTGTTCAGGGGCGCGTGACAACCGCAGACTGGACGGAACAAACCCTTCCTTCTTGGATAGATTCTATCTGGCAAGGCATTGCTAGACCTACAGGATTAGTACGCTTTGGTCTATCGGGTTTCATCAAGTCTCTGCGAGAAGTACCTACCCTTTTACTCATGCGGTTAGCATTTGGTGCAGGGCTTTGCCGCTTTGGGATGTTCCGCGCACTCCGATCGAACTCGTTGGCCGAATTAACCGAAATAAGTTCTACTAAAACTACGACGGGTTTTTAGCGATCGCTACATGGTGGCTCTATGGACACAGCAACCATCGATAGTAAGGTGCGGACGCGCACCCTACATATATACTACTACATATTACATACCTGCTGCTGTAAAGTGCTGATAGCGCACTCTACAAAATTTATTGAAAATAACTCTTATTCTTCGCTCTCCGAAGGCATGACGAACCTCGGGCACGGATAATTTCCACCATCTCTATCTCTGCACCTCCGCCACGACGTTGACTGATTCGAGTTTAACAGCGTTTCGACTGATTGATTAACTGTAGGTTGAACAGTCGCAAGAGTTGGCAGTGCTTTTGAGGCTTGACTTAGCTCCATTACCGTTATAATTGCCAGTATGGTTGATGAAAGCAAAACTGTGCGTTTCATTTATTTGTTTTTTCCTCTTTTAATCGTTGACGTGCCATTCCTATCCATATATCCTCATCGAATTCTTGGGAATCCGCATACTTTAGGCAAATTTTCCACTGCGGTAGCGCTTCCTTCGTCTTTTTCATCCCTTCTAGGACTTGGGCTTTTAAGCAATAAGTTGCTGGTCTTTCACTATCAAGCTTAATCGCTGCATCGAGATGTTGCAATGCTTCGGAATATCGACCCTGTTTCAGCCGAGCCCATCCCAAGTTTTTGAGTAAAGAATATTTAACTGGCTCATCCTCAGCTAATTTCAAACCTTGCCACAGCAAGTGAACGGCAGCAGGATAGTTTTTTTTCTCAACTATATATAATCGAGCCAGATTGCTGTAAGCAGCGGGCATACCGAGTTTAGCAGCTTGCAGATATTTTCCTCGGGCGCATTCTAAATCTTGTACCTCTTCGCAAAGCCATCCCAAATTATAAAGAGCTGGTCGGCTTTTGGGATCTAGGGAGAGCGCTAACTCATATGCTTGTTTAGTATCAGCTAATCGATTGGCTTTGTAGTTTTCAATTCCTTTATTGTTAAAAAACGATGCGAGTTCCGGCAACCCAAATTGCCAGCCGCCAAAGCCTACAGTTAGCATCAGTAGGAATGCCGCCAACTTCGACTGGTGATACTTTTTCCCTGGCTCTTTCATGACATTAAAAATGTTAGCTAATGGTGTCGTTTTTGGCATCTTTTAACTTGAGAGTTAAGTGATATTTTGTTTGCCACATTTAATTGCCACCCTAATGACATCATAATCTTACGAAATGAAGGAAGGCTTGAACCCATTCCTCATTTCTTGTTTGCAGCTCCACAGCCTAATGCTTGGGTAATGCTGCGATTACCTAGATGTATTCGAGCATAGGTTGATTCTTCACAACACTCCACCAGCGATCCGGATGTTTTGACGAAAAAGGAAGCTGCAATGGGAAAAAAGCGAATAAGATACGGAGGAGACCGCGAGTGCCTTAGTACCTACCCCATTAATTTTAGGGACTAAGGCACTCGCGGTCTCCGCCGTTTATATCATTCCGATGAAGAGAAGATTTGATATGACTGTATTAGGACAGAAAATCGAGTCTGGTGAAATAACTATAATTAAGTTTGCAGTGACGGCATTCGTCCTCTAAATCCTCAACGGGGATATCTAACAATTTGATGATGAGTAATTAACCGGACTCGAGCTAAAATAATCAGTCACCAAGAAGATTGGGTTTGAAGCCTCCCCGTTTAGGGGGAAATCAAACAAAATGATTCATTACTCCAATCCTCTTCTATCGACGGCTATGGGTAGCTGTCAACTGTCAACTGTCAACTGTCAACTGTCAACTGATGAACAACCGACATCCCCAGAAATTCAACACGACTAAGCTCAAAAAATGGGTTGACGCGCGAATTATAGTGGTAAGCCTCCATGCACGCCGCACCCTAAATATACAGGTTCGGCATCCGGGACTGTTCCATTAAAACCTCGAATTAGCAAGAGTTTCAGTTGCTTTTTTAGGATATGACTGATGACTGATGACTAAAATTGCTTCATCGCGCGTTCCATATCCCGCTTATCTTCCCGTTTTTTCAAATCTTCGCGCTTGTCGTACAGTTTTTTACCTTTCCCCAAACCAATATCCAGTTTTACCCAGCCGCCTTTCAAATACATTTTTAACGGCACTAAAGTCAAGCCTTTTTCTTCCACTTTGCCGATTAGTTTGCGAATTTCTTGCTTGTGCATCAGCAATTTGCGGGTGCGGCGGGGTTCGTGATTAAAATAGTTGCTAGCACTTCTCCAGGGAGAAATATGAACGTTGATCAGCCACAGTTCGCCGTTCCGAACTAGGCCATATCCATCCCGTAAATTGGCTTTTCCTTCACGAATTGATTTTACTTCGGTTCCCTTCAGCTCGATGCCTACTTGAAAGGTCTCTATAATTTCATAGAGATGGCGCGCTTGTCGGTTATCGCTAACAATTTTGTATCCTGGACTTTTTTCGCTCATTTTTACCTCCGATAAAATTTTTATTATAACGCTAGCTTCTCTGTAGAAAAAATAGAAGCTTGACAAAACTTAAATTACCGATCTAGGCATTACCAATTTTGCTGAGCTAAGATGTCACCAACCTGAATGTCAAGCGGTATCATGCAGCGCACCAATGTTCCTGATTCTGGAATTTCAGCTTCTTTTACTCCCCATAGGGCGATTAATTTGGTTTGGCTAGCTCCTTTTTTACTGTGGCTCACTTGGTTTTTGGCCAATATCTCAGCAGTTAAGTTGCTGTTATCCTCGTTTGTTGAGATACCGACACTGTACAAGATAGTAATTGGTTTTCTGATTGTAGCATTAGTAGTGCGATCGACTCTGAACTCCGTTAGCCCGATCGCGTTTTCGCCAAATTTCGTTTTGAGGCGCTATCCGCTGCTGTTGATGTTGGGCGCGGGCATTTGCTCGATCGCCTTTCAGTGCATAATTGATATCAAACAAGTTATCGTACTGCTATTTATCCTCGGAACTTACGGGCTGTGCGGCTTGTTTGCAGAGCCGATTTTTTGGCTAAAAAACTTGCCCGTTGCTGGCTTGCTGGCTTGTATTCTACCCTTTAACAGTCAGTTTAATAGCGGATTGGGTTTACCAGCGCGAGTGATTACGGCTCAGGTAGTAGAACAATTGCTCTCAATGCTGCACATTGGGGCTATTTCTTCCTACGACATCATCGTCTTGGAAAACGGCATCGCTCACGTTGACGTGCCTTGCAGCGGCATTAAAACCCTCTTAGTAGGGACACTATTTTTACTGGCTGCTACCTGGTTAGAAGGCCGCAAATTGAGTTTAAAATGGCTGGGAGTATGCGCTGCTAACTTCTTAATGTTAGTATCTGCAAACGCTTTGCGAGTTACCGTATTAGTGCTGGTTGCCCAAGTTTTAAAACAACCAACTTATGCAGAAATCCTGCACGTACCCCTGGGAATTGTCGGTTTAGTTTGCGCTTGTTTTTTAAGTTGGTTGATGCTGCAAAAAGTTCCCAAATTTGCCGAACCCAAAAATAATAATTGTGACTCGCAGCGGGATTCAGAGATATTGAAAAATCAGCCTCTAGCCAAACCAGCAGTAATTGCGACGGTAGCTATTTTGGCAGTAATTTCTCAATTATATCATGTAGAAACTGAAAAATTAGCGATCGCCCCGCTAAAATTCCCCCAACAAATTGTATCCGAATCAATTCCCCTAAATCCCAGCGAACAAAGATTCTTTGGCAATTACCCAGCCACGAAAACCGAAAAAAAGAGATTTGTGTCAGGTAACTTGCGCGGTTCCATGCTCGCAGTAGCCAGCACATCTTGGCAGACTTATCACGCACCGGAGTTATGTTTCGTAGCCAGCGGCATCCCCGTCAATCGCATAGAAAGAAAACAGCTAACTCCTGCTGTAACGGCGCGCTGGCTGTCTCTCAAAGACAATACACTATCCGCTGCATACTGGCTGCAATCTCCGCAGCAAACTACCGATAACTTTTTATCGCGCATCAGCAGCGACATCACCAACAAAAATCATACTTGGGTGCTAGTTTCGATTCTATTTGACAGTTCCATAAATCCTGAAAATCATGAGGTACAAGACTTTGCTGCAAATGTACATGATGCCGTCAAACAAAGCTTAAAAGGAGAAGTAAATGAAAGTCAAACAAGTATTTGATGGAATTTTTCAAACCATTTTTTGGTTGTGGAATTTGACTTTTTTATCGATAGTTTATTTAGGGATTTTGCCTTTAGTGGCAGGGTCATTAATTGCGGCGACAATTGATGGCATCATCCCTCTAGAGTTTTCTTTGACTATGGCAGCGACGATCGCAGTACCCACTGTGTGTACCGTAATAGGAGCGCGTTTGAGGAAGCAACCCTTGCAGCTCATGCGTTTGTTTTACGGCGTGGAAGCACCGCTATTTTTGCTGTGTTTAATCCGCTTATTCTTGCTGCGAGAACTAACCCCCGCTAGTTCTCAAATCATCGCTACTATTGTGCTGTGCATCGCAGCATTTTTAGTGGAAATTCTGTACGGATATCTAGGCAAAATAGAAAACGTTGAAAATATTTCCGATTCTCAAACTTCTCATAAAAAACAGCCTCGTTTTTTAAGCTTAATCGGATCGAAGCGCAGTGCGTGGCTGCAATTAGCCTGCCACAGTTTAATGCTAGTAGTTGGTATTTGGGCGGCAATATTGCTGATGTATTACGCTGTACCAGTAGGAACGGTTACAGTTGCTGGATTCTTCAGTGCAGTCGTTGAATTCTTCAAGTTTACATGGGTATCATCTTTTTTGGAGATGTTTAAATACGGGGCGTGGGCTTCAGCTTTAATTTGGATACCGCTATCCTTTATATTGTTTGGATTAAGCTGTAGCTTATTCGTGGTAATGCCTTCGCTCTACGGCTTTCTCTACATCCAATCTGGACGCAAAATATGGCGCAGTTTTGCCGCGCAATACGGGAAAAATCAGGCGCTTGCGGGAAGTTTGGGAGTAATCGCAGCTTGGTTGGCTATTTTCGCGGCTTTGCAGCAACAGCCGCAAATTGCAGCGCTGAAAATGCTGGCGACACCGCCTGCAAATGATACTGTACGCCAAACTTTATTAGCGAAGTCTAATGCGATTCGCTCCGGCTTAGTCAATGCTTATTTATCCGATTACCGCTACCTCAGCACTGTGGGAGAAAACAACCACATTTATGAGATGTACAAAAGCTTTAATTTGCCACAATCAGCGGCTAAGGCTGTGCAGAACAGCTATAATTTTTTAATGTCGCCGTTTTTATATCAAGGCTCTCGATCGGATGTTAAAAAAGCGGAAAAACTTTACGGCGAATTCTTCGATACCGAAATTCAAAAAGGCGACGCAGCAGCAGTCAAGCACGCGGTACAATCAACATCTAACCGCGAAGAAGCTAAAGCTGGTTTGCTGAATGTCAATCAAGAAAAAGTATGGCTGGAATCGCAAGAAGTTACAATCACAGAAAATGGTGATTGGGCTGATGTTCAACTTTACGAAGTTTACAAAAATCAAACAACCAACTTGCAAGAAGTATTCTACTACTTTTCCCTGCCGGAAAGCGCCGCAGTTACAGGAGTTTGGTTGGGTGATACTGGCGATTTGAAGAAGCGTTTTGCATTTACTGTCTCACCTCGCGGTGCCGCACAGCAAGTTTACAACCAGCAGGTGAGAGAAAATGTAGATCCGGCTTTGCTAGAACAAATTGGCCCCAAACAATACCGCTTGCGGGCTTTTCCAATTCCGGCTAAACGAGAATTTTCTAGAACACCAACTAACGCCCCAACGGAGATGAATCTGTGGCTTACTTACAAAGTCATGCGCCAGCCGCAGGGTTGGGCTATGCCTGTTTTGGCTGAAAAACGTAACATTTTTTGGAACCAAAATACTCATCGCACGATCGCCGGAAAAGAGGTAAAATACAGCGGTAAAGAGGCAAAAGAAACTTGGCTACCACCATTTGTCAAGGCAGTTTCGCAACAGCAGCCAATACCGCAGATTGCGAATTTACCGGGAGAAAATACGATTTCGACTAAGCCACTGGTTGATGCAAATTATTCACTACCGCAGGGCAAAAAGTTTGCATTGGTTCTCGATACTTCCCGCAGTATGGCAGATGAAACTAAGGCGGTAAAGGAGACTTTTGAATGGTTGAAAGCTAATGTAGTCGGAAAAAATGCGGTTGATTTGTATGTGGGTAGTGCTGCGGGAATGCCGCCTAAGTTGGTGCAAGATTTACGCAGTTTCGATGCTGGAAAGTTAACGTTTTATGGTACGCTCCAACTTAAGGATATGCTGCAACAGTTTGGACAGTTGCGGGGCGATCGCACTTATGATACTGTATTTGTGGTGAGCGATCGGCATAGTTACGAATTATCGGACGATCGCAAAACTAAGTTTTCCATCTCTGCACCGCTGTGGATAGTGAATTTGGGAGGTTTACCACCCGGTTATGACGACGCAACTTTAAAGGTAATTCAAGATAGTGGTGGCGGAGTTGCTACAGATATCAAAGAGGCGATGCAGCGAGTAGCGACGACAGCAGCATCGGGGAAATCTACAGTTAATGTTGTTGATGGCTATGTTTGGAGTTATGCCAAAACTCCGAAAGCGGCGGCAGTTTCGAGAATCACAGATGGTGACAATGAAGGTTTTAAACCGATAGCTGCGCGGCAGTTAATCACCGCACTTAGCAAGCAGAAAACTGCTAATCAATTGACTCAATTGGATGCGATGCACTCGCTGGCTAAAACCTTTAAAGTTGTCACCCCATATTCTTCGATGATTGTGTTGGTGAATGACGCGCAAAGAGAGCAGCTAAAGGCGGCGGAAGCTAAAAAGGATCGATTTGACAGAGAGGTAGAATCCGGTAAGGAGGAGTTGACTAAACCGATTAATCCTTTGAATGTTTCCGGGGTTCCTGAACCGGAAGAATGGCTGCTTTTGGGGTTTGGCGCGATCGGGCTTTTGACGATTTTCTACCGTCAACGGCGCGCCAAAGTGATAGGTTGAAAAGTCAGATAGTTTAAATTTAATTAACTCCTTCCCAAGCGATATGCTTGGCAAGGAGTCATATCATGTCCGGTTTATTACCATAACAAAAATGGTTCGTAGTGCAATACGCTTGGGTTAGTGCTAAAAAAACCGATCCTGCGTAGTGCGTAGGTTTGGTTGAGGAACGAAACCCAAACAACGCACTACAAATTTCCTTAAACCAAGCGTATTGGTTAGT
>JANMLZ010000171.1:0-88306 GCA_031372825.1 Cyanobacteria bacterium OTE_58_metabat_593
GGGCGGGCACGGGGGCACCGCCCCTACATATCTGCATGAATGATTTAGGATTGCTATATACAGAAATAGTGAAGTGCGGTCATCGGCGGCTCAAAACTTGGCTGAGGTTTCAACCGCTACTCTAAAAACTTGTAATATTAATGATGCCACTATTTGCGTAACTCTGGTGATGACTCTGGAAACTCGCGACCAAAAACTCACACCAGTTAAAAAAAAGAATGCAACTGTAGCCCCGCGATCCAAACTCTTAGTCGATGCGTCATATCAAATCCGGTAGTATCGGAATTATTAATATTACCGAAATTAGGATAAGGCAGTGCCGTATCCCTACCCAAAATAACATTGCTGCCGTGAAACGGCACTGCCGTGTCCTCTATCATGTCTGAGTGCAACCAGAATTGATATCTTCAATTGTTTAATCTAAAATTTAAAATGGTATCAATTCCTGCGGGTGCTGATGGCGCATCTGACGCTCAACCTAAAGACTCACTCGATCCTGGTGCTGATGGCGCACTTTACCGCTGCTCGATCGAAATCAGATTTTAATTTTTTCTACAGTGCCATGACAAATGTAAATTATGTGACAATCCGCTGTTAAAAAATTTGCTATTAATAGAATTAAGCCGGCAAAATCTCGATCGATCGCCAAAAGGGTAATTCAAGCATCTGCGGTCGATCGAGAGCATCAAAGTAAACTGTTTTTGGCTTTTTTGGACGATCGACCTTTTGGCAAAAATAATACTTCGGGAGGATGACATGAGCTACACATTTGAAATCCTGGGCGTATCTCCAACCATATCGTTTTTCAACCAACAGCAGCAATTGCTACAACAACAGGAGCCATCCGGTGTAGAATACTTGGGAAACCGAAAGTGTACTCTCGATGGGTTTGTGGCATCCGTGGAGATAATTTCTCCTCACCGTGGCTGGGATGTCGATCGAGTCGTAGACACCGTGATTAGTTTCTGGATGAACAACTCCGAGAGCATCCAATATTGGAAGCACAGGTTGCAAGATGCCGGCAACGAAAACTTGTTAGTAGCTAGAGTAGGCGATATCAAGTCTTTGCAAGCTGCATTTGAATCGCTGCTGGGCAAATAGGGAAATCGGGAATTGGTGGTAAAAAGTCGATCGACAATCGCTAAAATCAACTCACCAGTCTATTTGCCATTTCCAATTTACTCTTTTCCCAATTCCCAAATCCTATGTCTCGCTCCAAAGCCCTCCAATCTTATATTTTTGTCCGCTTGCTCCTGGCACCGCTGATGCTGTGGACAATCACCACAGCGGTGTTTTTGCTGCTGCGGGCGACTCCGGGCGACCCCATAGATGCGATTCTCGGCTCGCGAGCACCCGCAGCAGCAAAAGCAGCAATGCGAACCCAACTCGGTCTCGATGCACCCCTGTGGGAGCAATATCTCAAATACATGAAAGACTTATTCAGTCTGAACTTGGGAACCTCCATCACCACTCGCGGACAAACCGTGTGGCAAATTATCGGAGACTATTTCCCCGCCACAGTCGAATTAGCAGTTTGTAGCATGGCCATAGCCTTAATTGTCGGCATCAGTATCGGTTCCCTCGCAGCATCCCGCCCCAACACTATTTTCGATGCTGCCGGTCGTTTATTTGGGATTATTACTTACTCACTACCGGCTTTTTGGGCTGGGATGGTTTTGCAATTGATTTTCGCGGTGCAGTTGGGCTGGTTTCCCTTGGGAACACGCTTTCCGGTGACATTCGCAGCCCCCCAAGGCTACACGGGACTGTACACTATAGACAGTCTCCTAAGTGCTAACCCTGGTCAGTTTCTCACGAGTTTGCATTATTTGGCACTGCCGAGTTTGACGCTGGGCATTCTTTTGAGCGGCATTTTCGAGCGAATTGTCAGGGTGAATCTCAAGCAAACTTTGCAAGCAGATTATGTCGAAGCAGC
The DNA here is from genome assembly GCA_031372825.1 of Cyanobacteria bacterium OTE_58_metabat_593. Taxonomy (GTDB): domain Bacteria; phylum Cyanobacteriota; class Cyanobacteriia; order Cyanobacteriales; family Microcoleaceae; genus Microcoleus. Next base: position 1,937 of record JANMLZ010000171.1, read on the forward strand.
CCGAGCTCGTGGCATTCCAGAATTGCAGATTTTATGGGCTCACGCTCTCAAAAATGCGCTAATTCCGGTGATTACTGTCTTGGGATTGACTTTTGCTGCACTGTTGGGCGGTGCTATTTTAACCGAGGTTACTTTTTCTTGGCCGGGGCTGGCAAATCGCCTTTACGAAGCGATTAGCTTGCGGGATTATCCAACAGTACAAGGAATTGTGGTATTTTTTGCGGGAATTGTCGTAATTGCCAGCATTGTAATTGATATTTTGAACGCTTACATTGACCCGAGAATTCGATATTAAATAGTCAACTGTTAACTGTTAACTGTTAACTGTTAACTGTTAACTGTTAACTGTTAACTGTTAACTGTTAACTGTTAACTGTTAACAAGTAAAATTAATTGTCAAAAAAATGAAAACACAGGGAACCGGGTATGCCACAGCGATCGTACTTATTCAGAAGTTGCTCCAAAAACTGTTAGGAGATGAGGTTTTAGTGCGGACAGAGCTACCAATTCAGTTAGGCGATGCTGCACCAAAACCGTCGATCGCCATTGTGATGCCAGACGTGCTACGCTATGCCGATCGCCACCCGATCGCCTCGGAGATATATCTGCTGATTGAAATAGCCGATGGTACGCTCAAAAATGACTGCGAGATGCAAGGAACAATCTATGCTCGATCGCACATTGACGATTTTTGGGTGCTAGATATCAACGAACGCCAACTTCACGTATTTCGAGAACCGTCAGACGACGGGTACCGCAGTCAAATGATTTTGTTAGAGGATGCGACTGTGGCGCTCTCGGCTTTTTCTAGGTGTACTTTCTGCGTTTGCGAAATGTTGCAGCCAGTGGCTACTGTGTAGAAGCAGTGGTCAAAAAGATCGATCGGCTTTTAGTATGAGGACACTTTGCAGTTTCTGGGCAATACTGGAGCAAACACAGTTCAATATTTGAGGAAACGCTGATGAGATTATTGCGGACAATCGCCGCTCTATCGGCTGCCTTGACCCCACTGATGGCTGAAGCTGCCTTCAGCCGTCCCATGCCAGGAACAGCCGAGTTTCCCAGAGCCTCAAACCCCCGAGTAAACGTGCCAGTTTGCTTCATCGAAACCGCCAGCGGCACAACTTTTGATTTAGTCAGCTTGTGCGGCACCAATGCCACTCCCCAAAACACTGCCGGCAACCCCGCCAATGCTCCTGCAAATAACCCTAATCCAGGAAATCCGGCTGCCACCCCCAACCCTAACAGCGTCACCAGAGATGCTGCCGGCACCCCGATAACTACTCCTGCGGGCACGCCAAATCCCAACAATCCCAACAATGCCAATCCGGGAACTTCGCCGACAGGTACTCCCAACAATCCCAACAATGCCAATCCGGGAACTTCGCCGACAGGTACTCCCAACAATCCCAACAATGCCAATCCGGGAACTTCGCCAAATCCCAACAATCCCAACAATGCCAATCCGGGAACTTCGCCGAATACCACTCCCAACAATGCCAATCCGGGAACATCGCCGAATACCAATCAGAATAATCTGAATCCGGGAAGTTCGCCTTATACCACTCCCAATATTTTGAATCCGGGAACTTCACCGAATACCAATCCCAGCAACAATTTGTCTCCCAACAATGGAACTGGCAACGGCACGGGTACTTTTTGAACTGGCGGCTGATGAGTTATACTAAGACATTGAAGTGGCGATCCTCTTCGTTGGCGCAGCCCCCGTAGGGGCGGGCTTTCCTTCGGATCGCTTCGCTAACGCTAAACTTGAGGAGGACATAAGAGTGTCAAACTTAGTTCAACGCTTAGAAATAACCGCTCATCCACAATTAGAAAAATCCCTCGGCTATCGAGGATATAGTCGCTGGGTAGCTTGGCGGTGGGAACCTGACATCGACCAACTTATGTCCAGCGACGACAAAACAATCTCGACTGGCAATAACATGGCTTGGCTAGTGTTTTTGGAGCACGATTTAGTTCAGCCTGCACTACAAGAGTACAATCTCGGCGAGGACGATCGCTACTGGCTGCTTTTGGACACCGAAACTAGAAATCTCTACGTCGGCGAAGGGAAAGCAGTTCAAAATCTGCTCGAACAGCCGGAAAGTTTAGCTTTATTAGCGTGTCTAGATGGCGGGAATGTCGATCGGCAAACTGCACAAACTTGGCAGCAAACCCTATCTGATTTAACACCAACAGCAGTTTTTCGCAACCTCACAAATGCCATTCCTTTCGGTATCGCCGCCGCTTTGATAGGTGCTTTGGGAATCGGAACCGGAGTCTGGGTAGTGCCGGCGGTGCAGCAAAAACTAGCCGAAAAAGCAACTTTTACTTCCCCAATTAGTTCTGTCGCCAACTGCGGAATTGGCGGTTCCGATGATTTTTCAGCCTATGTTGGTTCATCAAACGGCAACAAAGAACTGCACTTAATCGGCATTTACGAAGCTAATGCGGAACACGGAAACGGAAAGAGAGCGAAAAGTGCTATCGAAATCAAAGTAGAACGCCGAAACAAGCCGATAATTCTCGCACTTTCCGCCTACGAACCGGTTAACTGGAACCTGACTGTAGAACCAGGTGCACTCATCGAAAAAATCATCGTTAACGGCTACAACAACCAAACTGTTTCTGGAGTTTCTGGAATTCCAATTGAAGTGCACAGCTACGAAGCAACCGGAAACTATATCGGCGACTTTATCTACAAGTGGGGTGCGACTCCAGAAAGTAATACTCCCTCACTCGTGACTAAACTCGAACAAATGAACCGCACAAGTTTAACTTCTTTCCAAGGATGCTACAGAAGTACGAACTTTAATATAAAAGGAATGCAGCGACAGACAGCGAAAATCGAAAACCGAGTTCGCTAAAATCACAAAACCCGAGCCGTCGGGTTTTTTATTGAAAGTTAAACTTATTAGCATTTATATGGTATGATATCCGGTGGCATCATTACCAATTAGCAATCATCAATTCCCCAATTCTAACAATGCTAATAAATTTAATATGAAATACTGGTACGAAACCCTAGCTGTAGCCCAGCGAATTTTAATTGAACTGTTCCGGCGAAAACGCAGCTTAATCTTGTGGAGTATCTTCCCAGTTTCTATCTTACTAATCAACGGAGCAATTTTACAAGAACGCGCTAACCTAACAACAGCAAAAGCCTTTGAAAATGCAGCACCTGCAAGTTTAGTAGGAGCAGCCTTATTTTTTAGCTGTCTCGGCGGGAGTGTCGCCACAGTCGTCGCAGAGCGAGAACAACATACGCTCAAACGGCTATTTGTTTCTCCCTTGAGCGGCACTTCCTACTTTTTAGGAATTTTTCTAGCTCACAGTGCGATCGGCATCGGTCAAGTAATTTTAGTATACACGATCGCCTCTTTTTTGGGAGCACAATTCCAAGGTTCTGTGCTACTAGGAAGTGTGATTATTCTCCTCAGTATTATATCTTATGTGGGAGTCGGCTTCATTCTCGGCACCCAATTCGCTAGGCGCACCGAAGATGTCAACTCCCTAGTAGCAGCTTTCGGAGTACCGTTATTGATTTTAGGAGGTGCATTCTTACCAACAGCCCTGTTTCCCAAAAACCTGCTCGAACTTGCCAAATACAATCCAATTTACCACATGAACGAAGCACTAATCCAAGTTTGGGCTAACGGCAAAAACTTCGATGACATTTCCGAACACTTCTGGTTCCTATTCATATTCTCTATAGCCATGATAGCAGGTGGATGGCTCTCTTACCGGAGGATGTTGAGAGTAGAAAGAAGACTTTAGAACCATCTCTTCTCCTCCTCTGCGCCCTCTGCGCTCTCTGCGGTTAAAAAAATTCCAAAAAATTCTAAACTATCTAACTCATATTATACAAAAAAATACGGAGAATTCAAGCAGTGCTGCAAATAGAAAAGCTCAATAAGTCCTATGGCGAGCGTTCAGTGCTCAAAGATTTAACACTGCACATTAAATCTGGAGAAATTTACGGTTTGCTCGGACAAAACGGTGCAGGTAAAACTACCACCATCAATATTTTATGCAATTTGCTCAATGCAGATAGTGGCAAAGTGACCATCAATGGCGAACCAGTTTCCGACTCAACAAAACCCTTAATCGGTGTAGCACCCCAAGAAAATTTGCTTTACAAAAGCCTGAGTTGTGAAGAGAATCTCAACTTTTTTGCTCAAATTTATGGGATGAATCGCAAACAGCGTCTTCATCAAGTAGAACAATGTTTAAAAGCAGTAAACTTAACAGATAGAGCGAAAAGTCCCGTAGAAACTTTGAGTGGGGGAATGCAGCGCCGATTGAATATTGCTGTAGCTTTGGTGCACCAACCTAAATTAGTAATTTTGGACGAACCGACAACAGGTTTGGATATAGAAGCCCGCTATGAAATTTGGGAGTTAATTCAGCAATTGCAATCCCAGGGAATTACAATTTTGCTGACAACACACTTGTTAGATGAAGCTGAACGTCTTTGTCAGAGAATTGGTATTTTGAAAAATGGCAGTATTGTAGCACAAGGCAGTTTGGAGGAGTTGCGAAAACTGATTCCAGCTCAAGAAATTATTATTGTTAAAACCCAAGAAGAAGCTGAAGTCATCGCCCGCGCCGAAAAATATAATTTTATTCCCCGTCGTTACGGTAGCGACTTAGCATTTTGGTTGCCGGAAGCTTTAGAATTAAAAGAGATTATTTTATGTTTTGATGGGATTTCCATTGACTCAATTGCGCGGTATCCGGTGCGGTTAGAACATATTTATGTCGAGGTGACAAAACAAAGCGAACATAGTTTGTAACTAGATAGGCTGCTACGCAACTTGATTGTAAAATATAAGATTTAGAAATTGTATCTCTCTTCAAATCCGTGTTTAGCATCGCTTCCCCTCACTTTTAATCCTTAATGGCTGTCCAAGGCTAGTGAAAGCCCACTTCAGATCGGGACTACCACGCTCAGGTTCTACTTGGCTGGCGGCTTTGTTGCGCCAAAATCCCCATTTTAACGCTGCTATGACTAGCCCAGTGGGGGGCGCAAGTCGATCGAATATAGAAGCCATCAGCGAACAGAATGACTGTTTTGTGTTCATTGTTATTTATTTAATGCTCCAGCGGAACGAGATAACAATTTTACAGCCGGATTTATTTGAGCAACTTGATGGCTTATTATTTTAGATATAGCCAACAAATAGCAGTGCCATCTCTCTTAAAGTCCCCCATTTTAAGTAGATTTATGGGCAATTAAACCCTCTAAGATTTGGCTTTTTGAGTGGATTTACGGAACCGAAACACTCTTAATATTCCTCCTTTTAAGTGGATTTACGGAACCGGAACACTCTTAAAGTCCCCCTTGAGAACCGAGATATGGGGAGACCGAGACTTGGATGTAAACGATAGATATAAAGGATTTCAGCAATGATGAATTTATCAACCGCGAACAAGCAAGTTATTTTCGTTGACTCCTCTGTACAGAATTATCAAAATCTGATATGCGGCGCAGATGCTAAGGCCAAAATAGTCATTCTAGATGACAAAAGCAGCAGTATTGAGCAAATTACAAACACCTTGGCAGCTCAAAAAGATATTGCAGCCGTACATATCCTTTCTCACGGCAGCGAAGGCAGTTTAAAACTCGGTACTGACGTACTTAATGAGAATAACCTAGAAAATTTTAGCGATCGGCTAAAACAGTGGGGAAATGCCCTAACAGAAAACGGAGATATCCTACTCTATGGATGCGAAGTAGCAAAAGGAGAAGCCGGCAAAAATTTCGTCAAGCGATTGAGTGAAATCACTGAGGCCAACATCGCCGCCTCAGCTAATCCTACTGGCAGTGCTGAATTAGGCGGCGACTGGGAATTAGAAGTAAAAATCGGGAACATAGAAACACCAGTAGCATTTAACTTCAACACCTTCAGTGCTTACAGCCACATACTAGCCACCGCGAACCCCGACAACAAAGCCATTCCCGTCAACTCGTCGGCAGTTAGGATAGACGTACTTACCAACGACACAGGAAGCGGAAGACCGAAAGTTCAAAGCATCACTACTGCCCCCACCAACGGTACAGCGATCGTTAATGACGCGATTTATGTCGGCGGCCGTTTCACCAGTATCGGCGGACAATCCCGCAACTATATCGTTCGGTTGAATAGCGATGGGACGGTAGATAGCACCTTCAACCCAAATGCGGATGATAGTGTCTTAGCGATCGCCATAGACAGCAGTGGCAACCTCATAGTGGGCGGCTTTTTCAACAACATCGGCGGACAACCCCGCGGACGTATCGCCAAATTAGACCCCACAACTGGTGTCGCCGATGCCACCTTCAACCCGAATGTGAATGGTAGTGTCTATGCGATCGCCTTAGACAGCAGTGGCAACCCCTATGTGGTCGGCGCTTTCACCAACATCGGCGGACAATCCCGCAACAATATCGCCAAATTAAACCCCACAACTGGTGCCGCCGATGCTACCTTTAACCCGAATGCGAATAGTTTTGTCTATACGATCGCCATAGACAGCAGTGGCAACCCCTATGTGGGCGGCATTTTCACCAACATCGGCGGCAGTGTCCGCAACAGAATCGCCAAATTGAACGCCATAACTGGTGTCGCCGATGCTACCTTTAACCCGAATCCGAGTGGTTTTTCTGTCAATACGATCGCCATAGACAGCAGTAGCAACCCCTATGTGGGCGGCTCTTTCACCAACATCAGTGGCAGTGCCCGCAACTATATCGCCAAATTAAACCCCACAACTGGTGCCACCGATGCTACCTTCAACCCCAATGCGAGTGGTAATGTCGATGCGATCGCCGTTGACAGCAGTGGCAACCCCTATGTGGGCGGCGGATTCACCACCATCGGCGGACAACCCCGCAGCGAGATCGCCAAATTAAACCCCACAACTGGTGTCGCCGATGCTACCTTCAACCCCAATGCAGATAATGGTGTTAGAGAGATCGCCTTTGACAGCAGTGGCAACCCCTATGTGGGCGGTTATTTCACCACCATCGGCGGACAAACCCGCAACTATATCGCCAAATTAGATCCCACCACAGGTGTCGCTGATGCTACCTTCAACCCCAATGCAAATGATTATGTCTTTGCGATCGCCCTTGACCCCAAAAGCAACATCCTCTACACCCCCAACCCCAACTTCAACGGTGCAGACACCTTCCAATACACTGCCACCGACGGCATCATCTCCACCCCCACCACCGTCACCGTCCTCGTAAACGACTCGCCCGCACTCGACAACAGTGGCACACCCACCCTCAACGCCCAAAACCTAAACGACAGCGCCAGTACAGGCACATTAATCTCCACCATCATCACCAACCTCGGCGGCACAAAAATCACCGATCCCAACGCCGCCGCATCCCAAGGCATCGCCATCACCGGATTAGACACCGCTAACGGCACTTGGCAATACACCACCAACGGCACAACCTGGACAAACACCCCAGCCGTTTCCGCCACCAACGCCTTACTATTAGCTAGTGATGCCAACACCAAAATCCGGTTTGTGCCCAATGCAGGTTACAGCGGCACTGTCACCAACGCCATTACCTTTGCCGCCTGGGATCGAATTACCGGCACAAATGGCACTACCGCTAACTACACCACAGACCAAACCAATAACACAACATCCAGCGTTTTTAGCACAGTCACCGAAACCGCCAACATCACCGTTAATCTCCTCCCCACCATTACCAGCGTCAGTGCAGCCACACCAGACAATACTTATGGTATCGGCACAAACATCGACATCACTGTTAACTTCTCTGAAATCGTCAACGTCACGGGTACGCCGCAACTGAGTTTAGCAGGTGCAACACCCGTCGCCATTTATATCTCAGGTGGTGGCACCAATGCCTTGACATTCCGGTACGCAGTAGCAGCAGGCGATCGCAGTCTCGACTTAGACTATCTTTCCACAACTGCCTTATCTTTAAGCGGCGGTACTATTAAGAATGCTGCTACTGCTGATGCCAGCTTAACATTACCAGCACCCGCTGCCGCTAACTCTTTGGGTGCGAATAAAGCAATAGTAATAGATGGAATTGTGCCAACTGTTACCAGCGTCAGCTCTACCACCGCCAACGGCAGTTACAACACAACTAACAACATCAACGTCACCGTCAATTTCAGCGAAGCAGTTACTTTAGCAGGCGGTAACATGACTGTTGCCTTAGACACAGGCGGCACTGTAACTATTGCACCTTTCACAGGCACATCTGCGATCGGCACTTATATTCCAATAGCAGGACAAAATAGCGCGGATCTCAACTCAACGGTCATAACTTTAGCAACTGGTGCAACCTTAAGAGATGCTGCCAGCAATAATGCAACATTGACTATTCCTGCGGGGCAGTCTTTAGCTAACAATAAAGCCATAGTTGTAGACACCGTTGTACCAACAGTAGCCTTAACATCAACTTCACCAACCACCACAAACGCACCATTTTTAGTCACAGCCACCTTCAGCGAAACCGTCACAGGATTTATCGCAACTGACGTGACTGTTGCTAACAGTACAATTAGCGGATTTACAGGTAGCGGCACAACTTATACTTTCACAGTTACACCCACTGCAACTGGCAATGTCACCGTAGATATCCCCGCAGCTACAGCCACAGATACAGCAGGTAACAACAATACCGCAGCCACTCAACTAACTCGCACTGCCGATATCGCCGCACCCACAGTAGCCCTCACATCAACATCACCAACCACCACAAACGCACCATTTTTAGTCACAGCAACCTTCAGCGAAAACGTCACAGGATTTATCGCCACTGACGTGATTGTTGCTAACGGCACTGTTAGTGGATTTACAGGTACTGGTACAACTTATAATTTCACAGTTACACCAACTTCAACTGGTAATGTCACCGTAGATATCCCAGCAGCTACAGCCACAGATACAGCAGGTAATAACAATACCGCAGCCACTCAATTGACTCGTACCGCCGATATTACCGCGCCCACAGTTGCTTTAACATCAACATCACCAACCACAGTAACTGGTTTATTTACCGTCACAGCCACCTTCAGTGAAAATGTCACTGGCTTTGATACTACTGATATCACCGTAGCCAATGCTGCTGTCGGAAACTTTGTCACAGTTGATGCCAAAACTTACGCTTTTGATGTCACACCTACTGCTACTGGTAATGTCACAGTTGATATTTCCACAGCTAAAGCCACAGATGCTGCGGGTAACAATAACACCGCAGCCACTCAACTCACTCGCACTGCTAATATCACGATACCGATTATTGATGTCATCCCACCTACTGCTAACTTGGCGGCAATTTCTAACATTACTACAGCGGGTGGTACAAGTCAGACATTGACAGTTACTTTCAGTGATACCAGTAGAGTTGATGTTAGCAGTTTAGATAATTCTGATGTTGTTGTAAATTGGTCAGGTGGTGCTATTCTTGCTAGCTTTGTTATTGTTGATACTAATAGCAATGGTACGCCCCGCACAGCGACATATTCGTTTACTCCCCCAGGCGGAAGTTGGGATAATACTGATAATGCTACTTACACTGTTAATTTGCAAGCATCGCAGGTGAAGGATGTTGTTGGCAATTTGTCTGCTGCTAGAGGTTTAGGTAATTTTAGTGTGAATATTCCCGCACCTGTAACAACACCAACTCCGGTAACAACACCAACTCCGGTAACAACACCAACTCCGGTAACAACACCAACTCCTGTCACCACACCAACTCCGGTAACAACACCAACTCCTGTCACCACACCAACTCCGGTAACAACGCCAACTCCGGTAACAACACCAACTCCTGTCACCACACCAACTCCTGTCACCACACCAACTCCTGTCACCACACCAACTCCGGTAACAACGCCAACGCCTTTCTCGCCGACTCCGACGCCTTTCTCGCCAACTCCAACTCCGACGCCTTTCTCGCCATCGGAAACTCCGACACCGACACCAACACCTGCGGTAACGCCAACACCTGCGGTAACGCCAACACCCGCACCAACACCAACGCCTGCGGAAACACTGACACCCGCACCAACGCCGACACCAACGCCAACACCATCGGTAACGCCAATAACTAATAACATCCCAAATGATGACTGCATCTGCGATGACATTCCCTATCCCAATCTAAACCAACCAAACAGAGTTGAAAACACCATACTCGGTGTATCCCCACTTCAAATAGGCACTGCTAAAAACGATGAATTACTGGGTAGCAACAGGGGCAATATATTCGATGCTTCTTCCGGAGATGACAACTTATATGGCGGGGACAGCAGCGACATATTAAACGGCAACAAAGGCAATGATTTTATCAGTGGTGGTAGTGGTGATGACATCCTATTTGGAGATGAAGGAAACGATATCATTCTAGGTAACTTCGGCAACGATTTAATCTTTGGAGGTAAAGGCAATGACTTCATAAATTGCCGCGAAGGTAATGACATTGTTTATGGGAATCGAAATGATGATTTTATCGATGGTGGTAAGGGTAATGACACCTTATTTGGAGGCAAAGGTGATGACACAATGCTTGGTAGTGAGGGTGAGGATTACTTGTTTGGAAGTCAGGGTGCGGATACTATCTGTGGTGGCGAAGGCAATGATTTTATCAGCGGTAACGAGCAAGCAGATATCTTGGGAGGCTGTGAAGGAAATGATACTATTTACGGAGGCGAAGATAATGATACTCTGATGGGTTGCAAAGGCGATGATATTCTTTACGGAGATTTGGGGAATGATAGTTTGATTGGCGGTAGTGGTAATGATATCTTTGTACTAAAATCTGGTCATGGATTTGATGTTATCGCTGATTTTGCGGTCGGTCAAGATTCGATCGCACTAACCGGAGGTTTGAGCTTTAATCAGTTAGCGATAACTCAAAATACTCAGGGAACTCTTATCAAAAACCTGTTGACAGGGGAGGAGTTAGGTGTGATGATTGGAGTGAGTGCTAATTCGATTACATCGGGTAATTTCCGGTTGATTTAGGGAATAAATAAATTCTGACTACTCGCGCACAATCCAAGAAACCGGGTTTTTTCCCGAATCTGCGAGTTGTCACCAAATCTGTCGCAAAAACCCGGTTTCTGGCTACCATTAGGAATTTACACTACTTTTGCCCACTCAATCCATGTTTCCGTCGGACGGAAACCGACCGATTTGTAAAGCTTTGTCGCACCTGTCAAACTGTCAGCATCGACGCTGAGTTTAGCTGTATTTGCACCCGCCGCTTTTAACCGATGCAAGCCAGCTAGCAGCATTGCTTTTCCTAAGCCCATTTTCCGATAGTCGCGCCGCGTACCCAATAATTCAATCCAGCCGTCTTTTGTGGTATTAGTATTTTTTTGTGGTTTGATTTGACAGTCGCAAAAAGCTGCGAATTTACGATCGCCCGAAACAGCAATTAAGTCTAATTCTGGCTGATAATTCGGGTCTTGCATCCAATAACGCACGGTTTCCGCAGTTAAATCGTGGTGATTCCAGTGATCGATGAATGACTGGTTGAACATCTCTACCCAGGGTTGGATGTCTTTTTCTCCCGATACGTGAGTCAGCGCAAAGTCGGCGGGGAATTCGGGGGTGGGAATCGGTTCGGCGAGCGATCGCGCCATTGTCCAAAAATAGCGATCGACCTCAAAGCCCTGTTTTTCTAACAGCAGGATTTCATCGGCTTTATCTTCGCGGCTGTAAGTACGCAATTTTGCAGGTAAATTCCGTGATTTTCCTACTTCGCCCAGCCGCTGTTCGCCCCATTTAATGATATCTTTTTCCAAACCTGCGCCACGCACGTTTGGATGCACGTAAAACCAGAGACAAGCGTCTATTTCATCCTGGGAATCGGGCATATCTAGCAGTGCTAAACCGATCAGTTTGTAGTTACCGTCTTCCCACAATTGCACGTCGCGGGCTTTGTCTAGTTTGGGTGCATCAAGTACCAGCTTGAGTTCAGTTGCTGAGACTTCTTCGCCGAGTCGATCGACTGCTTCGCAAGCATCGATCAAATTTGCGATCGCGCACCAGTCAGTTTCGCCCCCGTAGGAGCGCATTTTCAAGGTTGTCATAAAAAACTTACAATCCGTATATTCGGATTGTTCCTATTAGTGGATATTGACAAACAACTACAGTAGATTTCTTGCAAAAATCCGAGTCTTTGATTTTTAACCGCAGATAAACGCGGATAAACGCAGATGTAATGCGGATGTATTGTGGTGTCGATAAAACTCAGAAACCTGTTTATATCACCCAGGCTTTCAGGTTTTATCTAATTAGGCAATCATAAAAATTGGTTTGCCCTTTTGGGCTAGTTTTGGATGTGAGTTTAGGCTGGATGTCAATGAGTCGCGCTCTCTGTCGTTACCAAGCTTGGTGCTTGAGTAACTATTGTTTGAATAAAGTTTTTACAGCTAAGTAAAGAAGTTGTCACCCCCAGTGGGTAGTTGATTTTTACTTTTGCTCTGTTTTAGAATCAATCCTTTTTCAGGGATTTTTGCTTTTCCTGTTAGCTCGCCCGAGCGGGTGAGGGGAGAAGTTTAACTTATTTAAAAGTTCCCTATTTCAACTATAACCTGAGCGGTTTTTTTTTGGCAAGTTTGAGATGAAGGGAATCTTGCTAGTATTGAGTAAGCTGGCATTTGAGGGCTGGATAGATCCCACGCTTATCAAGCGCGATAACTATACTTTACTTCGCTGTGCAAGCCCCAATTCAGGCTTAAATTTATCCAAAGGTTAAACTAACGTTAAACTAGATTCTTTGATTGATAGAAGGTAAATATGCTTGACAACCTGGATTTAGACATTTCCCTGGACAAAGAAACCTACGATGCCAAGATAGAAGTTTTAATGCAGCAGTTGCGATCGCTCCAACAAGCTTGCTGGGAAAAAAAACTGCCCACAATCATCGTACTCGAAGGTTGGGCCGCCGCAGGTAAAGGCGCGCTGGTCAAAAAAATGGTGGGCTACATGGACCCGCGCGGGTTTGCGGTACACCCGATTTGGCCACCGTCAGCCGAAGAAATGGGCTATCCTTTTCTGTGGCGGTTTTGGCAGAAACTTCCGGCGCGAGGGCGGATTGGTTTTTTCTACCACAGTTGGTACACTCATGTTTTAGAAGACCGATTGTTCGATCGACTCTCCGACGCAGAAGTACCGACAGCCATCAGACAAATCAACGCCTTCGAGCGGCAGATGGTAGATGACGGCGCAGCAATTGCCAAATTTTGGATTCACCTCAGCAAAAAAGAACTCAAGCATCGGCTCAAAAAACTAGAAGACGACAGCCTACAAGCTTGGCGAGTCCGGCCCGAAGACTGGAAACAAGCCAAAAAATACGAAGAATACACAACTTTTGCCGAAGAAATGGTAGCCCAAACCGGCACTGGGCCCGCACCTTGGACATTAGTAGAAGGCGATTGCGAACGTTGGGCGAGAGTCAAAGTTTTAACGCAAATGGCAGCCACAATTACAGAAGCATTAGACAGACTCCCAACGCAATCTGCACCGATACAACTGCCGCCTCAAGAACACTTACAACCTACTGAACCCGATTTGCTCGCCCAAGTAGATTTAACGCAATCGCTGTCGCCAGACGAGTACAAAGGGCAACTTCGCGAAGAACAAACCCGTTTTGGCAAATTGCAACAAAGTATCTACGAAGATGAAATCCCCGTGTTAGTGCTGTTTGAAGGTTGGGATGCTGCTGGCAAAGGAGGAGCAATCAAACGCTTGACGGACGTATTAGACCCCCGCAGTTACACCGTTAATGCCTTTGCGGCCCCCACAGACGAAGAAAAAGCTCATCACTACCTCTGGCGGTTCTGGCGGAGGCTGCCGACTGCTGGTAAGATCAGCATTTGCGATCGCAGTTGGTATGGTAGAGTGCTCGTCGAGCGAGTCGAAGGATTTGCCACCGAGTCCGAATGGCGTCGTGCTTACCAGGAAATCAACGAATTTGAGGAGCAACTCACCAGTTTCGGTTGTGTCTTAGTTAAATTCTGGCTGCACATCAGTCCTGACGAGCAACTAAAGCGGTTTACAGAGCGGCAAAACAATTCATTTAAACAATACAAACTCACCGACGAAGATTGGCGGAATCGCCAAAAGTGGAATTTTTATGAAGTGGCGGTGAATCAAATGATTCAGCGCACCAGTACCCCGGCTGCTCCCTGGACACCAATCGCGGCCGATAACAAGTATTATGCTCGTGTTAAAGTAATTCAAACGGTAACGCAGGCAATTCGGAATCAACTGAAACGCCGATAAATGGGGATTGGTGAATGGGTAACAGGTAATGGGAAAAAAAGCAGGCAGCAGAAAGCAGGTTTGAATTGCCAATTCCACCTGCCTGTACTCGATCCATTACCAATTACCAATCAATCATTACCAATTATCAATTACCAATTAACTGTCAGCAATCTGTAACTGGAAGTAGCGGGCTCATTCGCCTGCAACCAATAGTTGATAGCTGACCGGAATCGAGCATCAGGATAAGTGCGATCGGACTGCGCGATCGGCGAAAGTTAAAAAACTCCCGATGCCCGTATCTCCTCCCTCCGCTAAATTCGCGCTCGTTTCCCAACTTCTGTACTAATTTATGAACACACAGAATATTGCAAGATGCCAGAACTATTAGCTCGCATTCTATTTCTATTCCTTCTGTTCTCACTGATCAAATCGTGGTGGGATCAATCAGGAGGCAAAGACAATCCGTTATTAGATCGGCTGCGCGTTTTATTGCTGATCAGCCTTTTGTTCCTAGCTTTTTTTGCACCAGACACGCCAGTCGGAGCAGCGATTTTCGGCTTAATAGCTTTCTTCTTTAAGCCGCTGGGTTTTTCGATCACGCTACTGGTGATTGCATCGGCGCTGATCACGAACGGGGGCATCCGCAACCCTGCACCCAGAATGATCCTGGCAGCGCTGCTAGTTTTGATCCTTTCGAGTATGCCAGTTGTCGCTTACTGGTTCGCCGAGCAAGCAGAACGAGACGCCGCTGCGGCTGTTCGGACAGCTTGCTGCGACGAAACTGCTGCGGCGATCGTCCTGCTGGGCAAGGGAACCACTCAGCCTCACATCCCCAACCGAGTCGCGATTCAACTGACAGATACGGGAAATCGCCTGCCCTATGCTGCCGTCTTGTACAGAAAAGAACTCGCACCTTTGGTCATCGTTACCGCTGGGCCCAGACCCGAGTTGCAGGGCTATGTTGGCGAAGCTAAGGACATCGAGACTTTGCTGGCGAACAACATGGGCGTGCCCCGCAGCAGCATCGTTCTCGACGATAACGGCAGCAACATACGCACCAGTGCTGAAGAAGTCAGAAAGATACTCGACGGCCGCGGCGTCGGGCGCAAAGTCATTCTGGTAACATCTGCGATTCAGATGCGCCGTGCCAGCCTAGCATTTGCGAATATGGGAATTCAGGTGATTCCCAGAGCTACAGACTTCTACACTTTCCAACCCACGGCTGGAGGGAAATCCAGACTCCGCTTAGACGCGGGAGATTTTTTGCCTAGTGCAGAAGCTTTGGTAACTACGACGCGAGTATTCGATGAATATTTCGGGTCTTTTTATTACTATTTGCGCGGCTGGCAGGCTCCCAGGGCCTAAAGTGACCCTTTAACGGTCACTGAGCGAAGCGTCGCACTGAGCGAAGTCGAAGTGTTCTTAGGCAACAACGACTGCTCCCCAGATTGGTTTAACATCTCACTAGATGAAGGAGACCTTTGTGGGGAGTTGTATTTTCTCATTCCGGCGGGGTCGCCGACGATCAAGTTTGCCATGAATGCAAACAATACCCAAAAGATCACTGGCTCCCACTCGGATTTTTTCTGCGGCGCTTCTTTAGCTTTGGCAGAGGCGACGATGACTTTGAGGTCTAGTTTGCCTTCAATTTCTTTGCCTTTGAGAATTCCTTCGCTACATACACCCTTAAAAGCTAGCGGATCTGGTTTTGCTTCGTCTGCTGGTTTCGCTGCATCTGACATTTTTTTATCCTGATTTTGGTAGATTCGGTTGGATGGTAAATTCTCAGAGGTTCGGGGGGTTTCCGGAAAGGATTGCGAATTACTCTGAAAGAATTTAAGTTAGAGAAGCACCCCGCCCCGTTGTCGGGACTTGAAAATCACCATCTGTCGGCATTTCCAGCTAGTGCTGGTTGTTGTCGGATAAACAACTTTGCTTCTTTAGCTGCTACTTATGTATCTGGCCAAAGAGCAGGTTTTTATGCAAAGTAATTTTTTTTCTTAGATTTATTCTAAAATCGGGCATGGAAAAGTTTGTGATCTCGATCGGGCGATCGTCTTCAAGGGCTTTCCTTCGGATCGCTTCGCTAACGCTAACGCACTTTATATTAGATTGAAAAAATAAGTTATTAACTGGTTCCCCGGCTCTGCCTGGGAACCGATATTCAGAGGCTCTGCCTCGCTTGGAAAGCCTAAAAATTGGAGGCAGAGCCTCCGGATCTGCGTTACCAGGCAGAGCCTGGTAAGGAGTAGTCTTTGCTCCTTCTTCCCTCTTGCTTCTTCCTTCAGTAATACTTTGAAAATATCTACCACAAAACTATCTTCCCTGCAAGCTGAACAACTGGACACTTGGGCAACAGAGGCAATTAATCGCAGTAAATTAGGTGAAATCCCCGCTTACATACCTCTCCTTGCTCAAGCAGACAGACAACAGTTAGCAGTGCAAATTCGCGCAATTGACGGTCAAATTTTGAGCTGGGGCAGCACTGCTCAAACATTCCCGCTGATGAGCGTAGTCAAGCCCTTCGTGCTACTTTATCTGCTGTGTACATTGGGCGAAAAAGCGGTATTTGACTGTGTTGGCTGCGAGCCTTCGGAACGGGCTTTCAATTCCTTAACTCAACTGGAAATAGATCAAGGGAAGCCGAGAAATCCGATGCTCAATAGCGGGGCGATCGCCCTAGCGTCTTTGATTCCCGGTCAAAATGCTGTGGCGCGCTGTCAAAACTTGCTAACTTGGCTGAATCAACAGGCAAACAGTCAGTTATTTGTGGATGAGTTAATGCTCGATTCAGTGAATGCAATGCCGAATCAAAATAATTGGGATATCGCCTTAGAAATGGTACAATCCGGTTATCTTGAAAACTCAGAAATTGCTCTGGAAACCTACAATCGTGTCTGCTGTTTGTCGGGAACTGTGGAGGATTTAGCTAAGCTGGGAATGGTTTTGGTTGGGGGTGGCGAAGCAATCTGGGAAAACTGTCGCACTGTCAAAGCACTGATGGCTACTTGCGGTTTGTATGAAGCATCCGCCCGGTTTGCTCGGAGGGTGGGATTGCCGGCGAAGTCGGGAGTTAGCGGGGCATTGCTGTCGGTAATTCCGGGTCAAGGTGCGATCGGCTGTTACAGTCCGCCCTTGAATCGAGAGGGGAATTCGATCGGCGGTTTGTTTCTTTTGGAACAAATAGCTAAAAGTTTGAGATTGAGTGTATTTGATTAGATTGGGAATTGGGAATTGGGAATTGGGAATTGGGAATTGGGAATTGGGAATTGGGAATTGGGATACGCTGTATCAATTCCAGTTGCATCGGAATTATTAATATTACCCAAAATCAGGACACGGCAGTGCCGTTTCCCTACAATTAATCTGGCGCGCCAGAAACGGCTTACCCAAAATCAGGACACGGCGCCGTGCCGTTTCCCTACAATTAATCTGGCGCGCCAGAAACAGCACTGCCGTGTCGAAAGCTTGTCATTCCGATGCAGCCGGAAACGATATCACAACTAATGACTAATGCCCGATGCTTTTAGGGCCAATAAATATTACTTTTCGCCCAAAATAGCATAAACCACAGTCTCTTCTTTTTTCCCACGCAATTGAATCGCTCCTACTTTTTGCCCTTCGTAGCGATCGCGCACATAAGCAAAAGTCCTCCCCGTCACCAACAAATTAAAAGGACTATCCGAAATAATTTCCTTATTCATCGCTTCCAATCTAGCAGCAACGTTGACAGCATCGCCGATCACAGAATAATTCAAACGCCGGGAACCGCCAACAGTGCCAGCAACTAACAGTCCAGTATGCAAACCAATGCCAAACTTAATTAAAGGTTTGCGGTCAATTCTAAGCTGCTGATTAATTTCGTGCAGCTTGTCGTGCATGGCAATGCAAGCCGCAACTGCATTCAGAGCATCTTGTTGAATTTCTGCATATTCGCTATGGCAAAAAGGCACTCCAAAAACTGCCATAATTGCATCGCCGATGTATTTATCTACAACGCCGCCGTGATCCATAATACAGTCAGTCATCGCTTCCAAATAATTGTTCAGCCAGTTGAGCAAATCACGCGGCGGCATTTTTTCGGAAATCGAAGTAAAACTGCGAATATCCATAAACAGCACAGTTGCTGTAAGTTCTTGAGGTTCTAGTTCTCCCTGTTCAAATATCTCAGCTTTGCGTTCCCAAATAAGCTGAGCAGTCTCGGGAGCGACGTGCTTTTCAAATAACCTCATCAACTGCTGTTTTTCGTACTGTTCCCGCAGTTGCAAAGCAGTGCCAGATAAAATCAGAGTGCCGATGGGTGCAGCAACCGGAATCCACCAAAAATAGAAGCCAAATAACAAAGCAGCAGCCGCAATCCAAACAACAGGCAAACCCAGAGCGATCGCAATTCTCTCTTTAACACTTCGCTTGTACAGAACCCAAGAAATAAGCGGGCCAATCCCCAACAATAACCAAATTTCTACCAGTATCGGCAGCCGCCGCAGCAAGCGTTGATTCAGCAAATTGTCAATCAACGCTGCATATAAATAAACCCCAGCCGTAGTCTTGTTTAGAGGTGAAGATATCTGGTCAACACCCGTAGCAACTATTCCCACTAAAACTAACTTATTGGTCAGAGCATCTGCGGGAATTCTACCTTCTACAACATCGACAAAAGCATAGGTGGGTAGATTTTCTGTGTTCCCCGGCCAGTTAACCCAGACTTTTTGTTCCTGCGTATTTTCTGGCTGCGGCAACAGTACAGGATTTTGCGGGTGAGCAGCATTATACCTGTGAGTCATGGCTAAACCGAAGTTAGGAATTCCGGCCAGAAACATTTTTGACTTGCGACTAACGCCGTCGCTGTCGGGTTCGTGGATGATGTGTCCGACACCTGCGGCGGCTGCTTTTAAAGATGCTAGGGGTTCTTCTTTGGTGGTTCTGGGGAGTACGACTTTGCCGTTGGTGGCGATCGCAGCGGCTAGAATATCATCTTTCGGACTCGGATCGAGGAAAAGAATGTCAAAACCAACTGCTGTGGGGGGAGATTTTTTTAGTGCTGACAGCAATTCGGCGTAGCGGTTGCGGGGCCACGGAAATTGACCGTATTTCTGCAAGGAATGCCGTTCGATCGCAATTACGGCAATTCTCGAATCCCATCCTGGATTTGGTAATATTCCCGATTCTCGAATTTCAAATAGCGTTTTGTATCCCAAATATTCCAGGGGTTTCCACATCCCAAATTGCAGCATGGCTACAGACATTACGCCTGCTACGGCGCCTGTCATCCAGGGAGGATTTGTGATTATATATTGCCGGAGGCCGATCAGTTGATGTTTTTGTAGATGCTCAATCCATTCTTTGAACTTCATGCAATTAGTTGTACAGAATAATTGACATTTGAGTCCGAGATTCGATAAAAGTCACAGTCATGAAGTTTAACAATACCGCAAGGGCGAAGCGTTGGCGCAAAATTTCTTTATTTTGACGGCGTTGATCCGCCGCAAAATGCTTCGCCCCTACGCGAAATAATCAACCGAAACCAGACTTGCGATCTGACTCACATCCTCATGGTGCGCCAGGGCTGCAACGGCCCTAGATAGCTCGTTTAGGGAACTGCGAGGCTGTAATGCCTTTCTCTGACTGACGGGCCTCGCACTACGATTTTGAGGCGGCGGCTTGGAGGTAAAATCCCTTGGATGTTGAAGTTGCCATTTCGATCAATCTTAATCGCTTCGTTGTTCACATAAACTATGTCGATCAGGTTAACTTGACCTTTGAGACGATAGATATCGCCGCTGAGTCTGAACAAACTGCGGACTTTGAGTTCAGCTAGGCGAGGGCTTGCTGAGGGTGCAACGGGCGGGGTTTGAGGGAAAATAGTCGTCGCATTGCCGCCGTTGACAACTACTTCGGAATCTGTGCGCCCGGATACTCCGACGGCACCTTCAATGGTTTCGACTGCGGTTTTGCCGTCTGGCCCGACGCTGACACCAAATGATGTGCCGCGGACTCCGGCTACGCCTTCGGGGGTTTCAACTCTGACTGGGGCGGTTCTGGCAGAACTTTTTTGTTGGGCAATTTGATTCAATTTGCCGAGTCCGCTGAAGGTATTGAGGGAGGCTATTTGGTTTGGCGGGATGATTGTTGAGGTGTTGGCTGCGGGAGTTGTCGCAGCAGTTTTGCCTATAGACAATCTGACTCGCCCAAGGCTGACAAAAATGGCTGTGTCTTTTTCGCCTGAGAGACTGGATATTTTGACTGCGGTTTTTTCGGCAACTTCGAGGATGCCGGTGTTGTTGTCGATCGCTAAACGGGCTGTGGAATTGGGGCCGGTGATGATTTCGTCTCCGGGGGCGAGGAGCCGATCGCCCACGACAGCCTGCCGCCCTTTAAACGTTACAGTACCGCGAATTTCTCGGATTTCGAGCGATCGTCCGGCGGCTGTTCCCTGAGCCTGGATCGTCTTTCCTGGGGATGGATTAGCGGCCACTGTTACCGGATTTTTGGGAGACTTTGAGCCGATTGGCAGTGCTGGCGGTCGATCGGTCGAAACAATTTTAGTCACGTTCGACGGTTGTTTGGGGGATGGAGAGAGCGGACTGGCGATCGTCCTGCGACCGAGCGGCAGACAGGCCAGCACAGCTAAGGACAAACTTAAGAGCGGAATTTTGGTCGATCGCCAGCACGTAAAAATTTTATTCATAATTTCAATTTTGTCACGTTGAAGTTCCTAGACTTCCTTTCTCTATTAGACTCCTTAAATCCGGCAATCGTTCCACTTTTTATGCGGTAAAACAGCAGCACAAATAAACTTTCTCAGCATGAAAGCTTAGCATTAAATCTTGTTTTTAGTTTCATATTTTAGTAAATTTTTACAACGCCAGCAGTTTGCTAAGTTCTGAGCTTCGGAAAATTTTGCCTCCCAGGCTCAAAGTCTTTCCTACCATGATATTCCGTCCATGTCAAGGTTTGCGAGCGAGAATTGATATATAGCAAACATCAGATTAATTACTGCTTTTGAATGCTTTTTGCCTTCTGCCGGAAGGATGAATAATTGCGGAGAAATTCTGTATTTGCGGCAATTAATAAAAAAGTTTCCTTTGCAAAGCGATAAAAAATAATTATCTCAGTGCGTCGGCTAGGTCTGGGGACGGGATCTGCCATGAGTGAAAGTCTATGAGGCTCTCATATAGCCAGCCCGATCGCAAACCGAAGAGCAGCAACTCCGACTAGAATACCGTCTTTTAGGGAAAGTCGATCGATAATTCTGCTAAAAATCATCGTCCGCGATCGGCAACTGGCGTTGCTGCTCGATCGAGACCGCCAAACTGTAAAATGAACGCTTGTATATAAGTTATGTAGAGCAGGAGAACAATTTCAGTGGCAATAGAAGTAGGTCAGAGAGTTAAGGTGCGCCGTCTCAGAGATCGGATCCCTGCAAATATGGTGGGCAAGATAAAGGAGAATCCCGTAGGCACTGTGGACGGATTCAGAATGGTTGACGGCAGCGGAGTAGGCGTGGTTGTCAAGTTTGATGGTTTTGCGACTTGGTTCTTTGAAGATGAGCTAGAACCCGTTTAGCAGATGTTGAAGGAAGAAGGCAGAAGGCAGAAGGAAGAAGGAAGAGGAAAAATTTTCCCAATTCTTCCCCTCTCCCACTCTCCCACTCTCCGACTCTCCTCTTCCTCCACTCTGCCCCCTCCCCGACTCTGGCTGAAGGTTGCGCGTGAAATACCTAGCACTGACCTTCGGTGAGTGTGTAGGCTTCGTGTCTCGTCTGCCGTTGCTCTATTGGGGATCTCATTGCTGAGATTCGACATCTAAGCCGATCAGAGTCTTACACCGCATTTCTGGCTTTGCAGCCTTTATCCCGACCTAGGGAACCCACGCAGAAGTCCTGTTTCCCAAGACCAAAAAACCTTTCTTCGTACAGCAAACTTGGCTTATTTTTTACGGCGGGACTTACCTTACCAACCAGCGGTCTGCTTTTTCCTCCTTTCTCTGGCAGTTTCCCGGTAAGCATACTATTGCTACTATGACCGTTCTGTATTTCAGCCGAGTGAGTGGGTCGCAACCACTTATATCTTAAACGTTTTTGTTAGAAATTCAGGGAATTGGATATCTTTGTTATAGACCTGGCTTGGCTGATATCCCAACGCCCAATTGAGTACAATTACAGCGTGGGACTTACGCCAATTGAGTTAAATATTAAAGAGTAAGCTTTGGCACTGAGAACAGAAAATGGCTTTGATTTTGACATTTTTGGGTAAAGGCGGCACTGGCCGCAGTACGATCGCGATCGCAACAGCTAAAAAATATGCGGCCGCCGGCAAGCGAGTTTTGCTGCTAGGGCAAGATCCGGGGCCGGGATTGGGCATCCTGCTGGGAACTCCGTTAACATCCACCCCGCAACAAATCGCCCCGAATTTCAAAGCAGTACAGGTGCAAAGCGCGCCGCTGCTGGAACGGAGATGGGACGAAGTTAAACAACTGGAAGCGCAATATGTCCGCACGCCGTTTTTTAAGAACATTTACGGCCAAGAATTGGGAGTGTTGCCGGGAATGGACAGCGCCTTGGCTTTGAATGAACTTCGGGAGTGCGACGACAGCAAACAATATGATGTGATTGTTTACGACAGCAGCGGCGGGATGGATACGCTGCGGATGTTGGGAATGCCGGAAATTTTGAGTTGGTACATCCGGCGCTTCCGCCAAGCTTTGGTAGATTCCGATTTGGGCAAAGCACTTTCACCTTTTATTCAACCGGTTGTCAGTACGGTGTTGACGGTGGATTTGTCGGGAGATAATGCTGTTCAATCCACTAAGCAAGTCGATAATTTTTTGGATAAGGGTAGGGAAGCGCTGGCAAATCCGAACCGCACGGCTGCTTATTTGGTGACGACTGCGGATGCAAGTGCGATCGGCACAGCCCGCTATTTGTGGGGAAGTTCTCAACAAGTTGGTTTGACTGTTGGGGGTGTAATTGTTAATCAAGCAGCAGTTACGGAAACGATTGCTGCGAGTTTTGAACCTTTGACGGCAGTTTCGGTACCGGCGCACAGCGATAATAATTGGCAGCCGCTAATCGATGCTTTGCCAGATTTTGGTGAGGCGGCAAAAGCTCCAAAGCCGATCGACATTAACATTGCCCAGCGTCAAGTTAGTTTGTTTTTGCCCTCATTTGACAAGAAAGAAATTAAATTGATTCAATCTGGGCCGGAAGTGACGATCGAAGCCGGCGATCAGCGGCGCAATATTTTGTTACCTCCGCAGCTAACGGGCAAATCTGTTACGGGTGCTAAATTCCAGAATGGTTACTTGATTATTGCTTTTTAGGGCAAGGAAAGCACGACACAGATACACAGATGAATTATGGAGTTCTCTAATATCATGTGTCGTTGATTCGTTGTTGTGTAATTTGTGCGATCGTAGGGGCGAGTTCACCGATCGCAATCGCCACCAAACAAACAATTTCAAAAACCCGCCCCCACCCAAGGAACAATCGAAATGTACATTCAGATTTACCGTGAGGCGGGGGCGGGTTTATTTATCTTTTGAATAATGGCAAAGATTGCTGGTAAAACCCGCCCCTACGAACGACGGAATTGAGATCGTTTACAATACAATATTATTAGCAAATTTGGGAAAACAGCAATGGTTACACAACTGCAATCTCCCGACCAACAAAATATCGTATACCTCGACGATAACGGAGAACCAATGTCAGACAATACTGAGCAGTTTCGATTAATCGTTTGGATTAAGGAAAATTCCGAACTATTGTTTGCGAATAACCCGAATGTTTTCGTGGCCGGCGACTTGCTTTGGTATCCCGTTGAAAGAAATAATAAACTTTGCCAAGCACCAGATGTGATGGTAGTTTTTGGTAGACCAAAAGGATATCGAGGTTCTTATCAACAGTGGAATGAAGATAATATTCCGCCGCAAGTCGTGTTTGAAATTTGGTCGCCGGGAAATCGGCCTGCTCCGATGATTCAAAAGTTCAAATTTTACGAACGTTACGGTGTGGAAGAATACTATTTGTACGACCCACAAACATTAGAATTGACAGGATGGCAGCGGGTTGAGGAAGAGTTAGAGGCGATCGACCAAATAGACGGTTGGATCAGTCCGAGATTGGGCGTGCGCTTCCAATTATCTGAAACCGGACTCGAAATGTTCGGGCCGTCGGGAGAAGCATTTATGAGTTTTGTGGAACTCGCTCAACTGCGGCGCCAAGCGGAAGCACGAGCGACTGAAGCAGAGCAACTGCGACAACAAGCCGAGCAACTGCGACAGCAAGCAGAGCAACGGGCGACTGAGGCTGAAACTTTGCTCGAACAAGAAAGAGTGCGATCGCAAGCCTTAGAATCAAGACTCCGAGAAATGGGAATCGACCCAAATCAATTGTAATAGACGATTCGGCGGTTGACACCGCCGAGTCCCTCTTAGTCCGCGTAGGCGGACTTTGTTTGTGTAGAAGCGGTTTCAACCGCCGATTCCCTACAAACCAGAGCAATCTGGTACAATCACCAACAACACATCACCCACCCAGCGAATGATCGGACAAATTTGGCAGCGCATCCTCAACCTGTGGCGGCAAATTCAGCGGCGTTTCCGCAAACAACCTGCACCGCCACCGCCAAAGCCTCCGATTCGCTCTTTTGGGGAATATGAACAGAAATTCCTGGCACTTTTAGACGGTGTTGCAGAAGGCTGGAGTCGGGGCGAAATTAAAGGCTTTTTAATCGGTAGCAAAATCAATGATGCTGAGTGGGTAAACTGGCTGAAAGATTTTGGAGAAAGGTTGCTGGTATCGCCGGAAACTCATTTAGAGTTGGGTGGGCGGATAGTGCGGCTGGGTGAGATGAATTGCGGGAGAATTAGTGAGGTTGCTGGGAATGTTGGTAGGCAATTGTTGGCTGGGGAGAGTTTGAGTGTTTCTTCTACAGACAATTCATCGGATTCTAATCAAGGTGAATCAACCTCGCAGTCAGAAGATATAGAAAGAGAAGTCAATCAAGATGCAGAAGAATTATATAAGCAAGGACGAGAATGTTATTATGCAGGAGATTTAGGAGGGGCGATCGCAGCAGCTTACGAGAAAGCCTTAGAAATTGACCCTAAATACCTCAATGCCTGGAACGGACTGGGCAATGCCCTAAATGATTTGAACCGCTACAGTGAGGCAAAAGCGGCCTACGAGAAAGCCTTAGAAATTGACCCCAAATTCCACTCTGCCTGGAACGGGCTGGGCAATGCCCTATATAATTTGGGCCACTACAGTGAGGCAAAAGCAGCCTACGAGAAAGCCTTAGAAATTGACCCCAAATTCCACCATGCCTGGAACGGGCTGGGCAATGCCCTAAATAATTTGGGCCGCAACAGTGAGGCAAAAGCAGCCTGCGAGAAATCCTTAGAAATTGACCCCAAATACCACTATGCCTGGACCGGGCTGGGCAATGCCCTAAATGGTTTGGGCCGCTACAGTGAGGCAAAAGCAGCCTTGGAGACAGCCTTAGAAATTGACCCCAAATTCCACTATGCCTGGAACGGGCTGGGCAATGCCCTAAATGGTTTGGGCCGCTACAGTGAGGCAAAAGCAGCCTACGATCAAGCCTTAGAAATTGACCCCAAATACCACTGGGCTTGGAACGGGCTGGGCAATAACCTAAATGGTTTGGGCCTCTACAGTGAGGCGATCGTAGCCTTCGATCAAGCCTTAGAATTTACAGGCGATCAATTCTGGATGGCTTGGGACAATCGAGGTTGGGCATTTTTCAACTCCGGGCGCTACACTGAAGCCATTCAAAACTGGGATGAAGGCTTACAGAAATATCTCCCCAGCAACCACGACTATCGCCTCGCTTGTAGCAAATTTCACAAGGCAAAAGGCCAAGCACACTACCAACACGGCAAACAAACATTCACATATTTTGAATCTTTCCACAAAGCCAAAGCCAGCTACGAACAAGCCCGCGAATTTTTGAAATCTCCCCTCATCCCAGAAACTTATTTAGAAGTAATGCAAGGCTTAATTGCCGTCTGCCAAAGCTTGGGAGATCCCAAAGCTAGCGAGTACCTTACCGAAGCTACTATCCTGCTAGAACAATTAATTTTAGACAATGAAACTCACCCCGAAATCAAACTGCGACTCCAGCGCAAATTTGCCGGACTTTACCAACTAGAAGTCGATACTCTTGTCCATTCTGGCGACAAAGTAAATGCCCTAGAAAAAGCAGAATTGCGGAAAAACTTTTGCCTGCAATGGATGCGCGCCACTTCACAAAACTGCACCGCCAGCCCGACTTATCCCGAAATCCGAGACTTGCTGGCAAACAACACCGAAACGGCGATAATTTACTGGCATCTCAGCCCAGTTTCCCTGACTGCTTTTATCATTACCCCAGACAAGTTTGAAGTTATCACCACACCTATATTCGCAAAGCGCAACAGTCAGAGTTTAGAACAATGGCTGGAAAACTGGAAAACCAACTATCAAAATTACGACAAAACTACCAACAAACAGCAAAGCAAAGAATCCCATTCCTGGCGCGAGTCAATGACAGCGCAATTGCCACAACTCGCTGACATCCTCAAAATTCCCGAAATTTGTACGCACCTCACCAATATCCAACACTTAATCTTAATTCCCCACCGCGACTTGCACCTGTTGCCGCTGCACATTTTATTCTCCGATCATCTTTTCACTATCACTTATCTACCCAGCATCCAAGTTGGGATAGACAGATTAGATAGAAAACCCTCAGATTCAATGTCTCTGCTATTGGTAGAAAGCCCCGATCCATCATTATTTTTTGCGGCTGCAATAGAAGCGCCCGCGATCGCAAATTTTTACCTTAACTGCAATACCATCCCCAGTTCACAAGCTACCACCGATAATCTTAAAGAAGCTCTGCAACAACCTGCTGACATATTCCATTTTACAGGTCATGCTTACCACAACACAAAAAAGCCGTCCGAGTCAGCGCTAATCCTGAAAAACAAACAGCCTCTAACTTCACAAGAAATCGTCCAATTAGATTTAAAAAGCTATTATTTAGTCTGCCTTTCCGCTTGCGAAACTGGGATAACAGGAAAAGAAGAACTGATAGATGAATTTGTCGGTTTAGCCAGCAGCTTTTTAGCGGCGGGTGCTGTTTACGCCCTCAGCACTCTCTGGATAGTTGATGAGATATCTACCGCCTTAATGATGATTAGATTCTATCAAATTCTGAACGAACAGCGTTGCCAAAATAACTTAGATCCGGCACTAGCCCTCAAAGAAGCGCAAAAATGGCTCCGAACTATTACTTACAGCCAACTATCCGACTGGTATCTCGGATTGGCTAAGGTAACGTACAATTCGAGTTGCAGTCAAGATTTGAGAGACGAAGCTAACCTAATTCGCAGAAATGATGCTAAAATGGTGTCTCAGGAACCTCCTTATGCCGATCTTTATTACTGGGCAGGTTTCACGATTACTGGTAAAGTTAATCCCTAACTTCCCAACCATCGACTATTATGAAAGCAACAGATATTATTCGGCTACAAGCGATCGGGGCTACTTTAGCTCAACTAGATTCATCTGTTCAACTTGGCGAGTTGGAAGATAGTATCATAAGTTCTGCGATATTAGCTTTTGAAAAATTAGCCGGACAAAACACTACTATCAATGAAATTTACACAAGAAAACGCCTCGACTTAAAAGAGCAGTACCAAGCAAAATCAAAAGACAAACGCTACCAGCCGACAAGTGACAGCATTTACAGCACTGACGCTGGAAATTTAAGCTCTTCCTTTCCTCCGCCACAAGGAGAAGCGGAGAATTCCTCTGAAATAGCTACAGCCTTTGACAATTTAATTGCATCTTTTAATCAAATCAAAAGCCTGTACGCGGTTGAAAATCCCGTAGAAAGTTTTAAAATCATTATCGAACAAGAAGCGATCGCAGTTTTGATTTTAGAAGCTTATTCTCACATTAGAGCGCTATTTCCTACGGAAAGATTGGGCTTGGAAGTGAAAACCGATCCAGAAATTGCCAATTGGCGATCGCTCTGGATAACCATTTATACTAAACTAGAAGTGGAGGAAGCTTTTGAAAAGTTGAAAACTCTCGATCGCACTTGGTGGCTAGATGCGAGTCTTGTCATTCCTAACAATATACTAAACATTGACTTGGGGTGGGAATGAAATTCGATTGGTCAGAATACTTTAATTTAGCACAAGAGCTAGCCGGAACCAGTGAAGAAGCAAAATTGCGATCGGCTGTCAGTAGAGCTTATTATTCTGTGTTTTGCCTAGCACGGAATTACTGGCGCGACATTCAACAAGATCCCAGACTCTCACGCAATAAAACTTATGATATCAATGACCATCAGTATGTAGCTGAAGAATTTATTCACAATCGATCGAAATCTCAGACAATGACAGACATAGGTAGAGATTTAACTCGCTTGAGAAAAATGAGGAATAAAGCTGATTATGAAGATACTTTTTATAATTTACCAAGAGAAGCTAGAACTGCTTTAATGCTAGCTCAGAATATTAGCTCGGCTTTAAATGAGTTGACTCAATAAGCTGAATCATAATTATAATCGGTAGTGGCGGGTTAACCAACCATAATTGCCCCAAACAAACAATCTCGAAAACCCGCCCTAACCTAACTCGATTTATCTAATTTCTCAGCAGTCGCAAACCGCTTAAGGTTACGATTACTGTAGAGCCTTCGTGACCGATTACGCCTAACGGCATGGTGATGTTTCCCAGGAAATTAGCAGCCAACAACAGTATAATACAACTGAGTGCAAAAACAATGTTTTGTTTGACGACATTTTGAGCGCGGCGGCCCAAACTAATTGCTTGCACTAGCTTTTCTAGGTTGTCTGCCATTAATACGATATCCGCAGTTTCTAAGGCGACATCGCTACCGGAAATTCCCATTGCGATGCCTACAGAAGCTTGGGCGAGGGCGGGTGCGTCGTTGATGCCATCTCCTACCATTGCGACGGTTTGATATTGTTTTTGCAGTCGTTTGATTGCGTCTACTTTGTCTTCGGGTAAAAGTTCGGCATAGACTTCATCAATGCCTAATTCACGGGCGATATATTCAGCGGTTTGCTGGTTGTCGCCTGTCAGCATAATGATATGTTCTACGCCTAATTTTTTCAAGCGTTTTATCGTGTTTTTGGCTTCGGGACGGAGGGTGTCGGCGACTGCGATAACTCCTAAAAGATTATTGTCCTTTGCCACCCAAACAACGGTTTTTCCGGCTGCTTGTAACTGTTGACTGATTTGAGTTAATTCCGCAGTTGCTTCCACAAAGTCAGCTTTACCAATGGCGATGATTTGGTTGTTGACTTTGCCGACAATTCCTTGGCCGATTTTTGCTTGGACATCAGTTGCGGTTGGGAGTTGTAATTGTTGCTGTTGGGCGGCTTGGACAATGGCAAGTGCGATCGCGTGTTCGGAGTAAGCTTCCAAAGCAGCAGCCCATTGCAACACTTCTGTTTCAGTATATCCGGCGGCGGGGACAATTTGGACAACTTGCGGTTTTCCGGTTGTCAGAGTGCCGGTTTTATCAAAGGCGATCGCCCGAACTTGACCTATTATCTCTAACTGCGCGCCACTTTTAAACAAAATCCCTTGTTTCGCGCCGTTAGCAATTCCCGAAAGCAGCGCTGGCATAATCGAAGCCATCAGCGCGCAGGGAGAAGCGACTACTAGGAAAATCAGCGCCCGATAAATCGTATCTTCCCAATTCCAGCCTAAAACAAACGGTGGCAAAATTGCTAGCAGCAAGCCTAAAACTACAATTAATCGGGCATAACCGCGCTCAAACTTTTCGACAAACATTTGCGAAGGAGGCGCTTCGGTTTGGGCTTGTTGTACCAACCGAATTACGCGCTGAATCAAACTGCTGGCTGGACTTTTATGAACTTCCAATTGCAGCGCGCCGAAACCGTTAATTGTTCCTGCATAGACTTCATCGCCCGCTGTTTTTTCCACGGGCATAGATTCGCCAGTAATCGAGGCTTGATTCAAGGTGCTAAAACCTTCGACAATTATCGCATCTGTGGGAATGATTTCTCCTGGCTTGACTAAAATGCGATCGCCTATTTCCAATTTGTCGATCGCAACTTCGCGCTCATCACCATATAATACAACCCTAGCAGTATCCGCAGTCAAACTCATCAAACTCCGAATACTGCGTTCAGTGCGCTGCATCGCATAACCTTCTAGCGCGCCGCTAACTGCAAAGATTAAAATCAACACAGCGCCATCAACAATTAAATGATATTCGCGCCGCCACAGCCCCAAACCCGCAGCCCCCAAAGCCGCCACAATCATCAGCAAATCGACATCTAATTCTCGTTCTTGAAACAGCGTAGTTAAGCCTTCGCGGGCACTAGAATAACCGCCGATCACATAAGCCGCCGGTAAAATGAATACCGCTAAACCCAGCCAGCCGAATTGCAGCGCTAGGGAACCCAAAATTACCAGAATTCCGCACAGGGCGGCAGTTACAGCATCGGGATGTTCTTCTGCTAACTGAGAGATGCGAGACATTGACAGGGAATTAGAAGTCATTGGGAAATTTGATTTGGTAGAATGACTCCTGTATCCTAAACCTTGACATTAATGTCAATGTCAAGAGTAAAACCAAAATAAATTCCCAAACTCATCAATAATCATCCGTACTCATCTGCGTTCATCCGCGTTTATCCGCCTACATCTGCGGTTAAAAATCAAATGCCAAAATACCTCACAATCAAACAACTTACAGAAGCAGTTCAAGGTGCTGTCACCCCTCGGATGGTGCGACACTATCACACATTGGGGCTGCTTTCGACGGCAGTGCGATCGACCTCCAACTACAGACTCTACACCCGCAGCGACGTTCAGAAACTACAAAAAATCGTCGCACTCAAACAGCAAGGCTTTCAGCTTTCCCACATCCGCAAACTCTTGGAAACTGACGCGGATGCTTCCCCTGACGCGCTGATGGGGGCGCTACAACAGCAATATTTGTCTGTCACTCAACAGATTGTACGCCTCCGACAAACGGCTTTAGCACTCGAAGGATTGCTGGGACGCGATCTTTCGTGTCAAGCGGTGCAAGCGGGCGCACTGTCGCAAATGAGGCTGTTACAGGTGGAAACTGAGGGGGGATTGGATCAGTTGGAACAAGTTTGGGATAGTTGGGATGCGGTGGCGCATTCTCACCCGGAGGCGTTTGGGGAGTCTTTGCAGCATTTGTTGCCGGATTTGGGCGATCGCTCCGAAATTGAGGTAGACTTGCTTTCAAAACTGGTTTTAGCTTGCGGTGATTGTTCGCTATTGCCGTTTGTGAAGTTGAGCAAAACGGCAATCAAATCAGCGCGGGAAGCTTTGAAAAATCAGTGTCAAATTGTGGCTGATGTGTCGCCTGTTTTTGCAGCTTTGGATCGCACTAGATTAGCACATTTGGGGACAAATATTGCAACTTTGATTGATGACCCGCACATCAATGCTGCTGCGGAAGCGGAACAGGAATTCTGGCAGGAAAGGGCATGGTTTCAACGGTTGTTAAAACTCGAACCAGGATGTATATTGGTAATTGGATATGCGCCGTCTGTTTTGATGGCTGTTTGTGAGGCGATCGAGAGTGGACACTTGCAACCGGCTTTGGTGATTGGTATGCCGATCGGTTTTAGTCATTCTCCGGTGGCGAAACGGCGCTTAGTGCGATCGGGCGTTGCTTATATTACGACTGTGGGAACTTTTGGCGGTGGATTGTTGGCGGCGGTGGCTTTGAATGCTTTGGTTGAATCTTTGATTGAAAAGCCGAATTGTCACTGTCATCTCACGTGAAGATGGATTTAGGTTTATGGTGGCTTAATTTGTATTTTGCTGGTTCATATCAATTCCGGGTGCGCGGGAATGATCTCAAATCCGCGCTTCATCGTCCGTCTTGGTAAAGTCGAGTCAAGTTGCCAACAAGTATCAGCGCAATTTTCAGTTTTTCGACTCACAGTCAACAGTCATGTCTGAGTGCAACCGCAAATGATATCATAGCCGATTTAGTTTCAATTTTTGATACGGATTTAGGTTTTTTGCAGCGCGCTTGTACTTTGTTTCAATCCTCGATCGGGATTTATGGTTTTTCCCGCTACATTGTCGGAGGCGAAAGCCTTCTAATAAAGGGTTACAAGTTTTAGGCTGGGAAATAGGGTTTTTCCGGCCGAATACTGGCGATATTTGAAATCCATCAATCAAGCTGTTTCAATCCCTGATAGGGATTTAGGGTTTTTCCGGCTCAGATTGTCGCTCAAATCTTTCTGCACCAATATTGTTTCAATCCCTGATAGGGATTTAGGGTTTTTCCGGCTTTTATAATATTTCTGAGTGACAAACTCATCTATGTTTCAATCCCTGATAGGGATTTAGGGTTTTTCCGGCTCCGCTTTGCTTTAAGCGGTGCATCTGGCAGCGGAAAGTTTCAATCCCTGATAGGGATTTAGGGTTTTTCCGGCTGTAGCGGTTGCAGCAAGTCAAATCCCTGACATCGTTTCAATCCCTGATAGGGATTTAGGGTTTTTCCGGCACACCGAGCTTGTTATCAGTTTGCCCAGTAAATTTGTTTCAATCCCTGATAGGGATTTAGGGTTTTTCCGGCTTGTGAACGTTTTTAGCGATAACCCTAGCTTGCCTGTTTCAATCCCTGATAGGGATTTAGGGTTTTTCCGGCTTCCCGACTACCTGGTTTGCAGCGGCGATCGACTCCGTTTCAATCCCTGATAGGGATTTAGGGTTTTTCCGGCGGTTCCGCTCAAGCTGCTTCTGATGCAGCCGCTCAGTTTCAATCCCTGATAGGGATTTAGGGTTTTTCCGGCGCTAAATCTTGCTTCATTAATCCGCCGTTTAGTGTTTCAATCCCTGATAGGGATTTTGGGTTTTTCCGGCTGATTTTGGGGAAGTTCAACACGCGATCGAATCTGTTTCAATCCCTGATAGGGATTTAGGGTTTTTCCGGCAAACCACCAACCGCGCCCCAGAGAAACGAAACCCCAAACGTTTCAATCCCTGATAGGGATTTAGGGTTTTTCCGGCTTTAGCAGCCATGATGTGTTCCTAATTTGTTGAGTGTTTCAATCCCTGATAGGGATTTAGGGTTTTTCCGGCCCGGTACTGATAATGTGGCAAAACCATTTTGAATGTTTCAATCCCTGATAGGGATTTAGGGTTTTTCCGGCTAAAGAATCGTTGAGTTAGTAGATATTGAATTCTCGGTTTCAATCCCTGATAGGGATTTAGGGTTTTTCCGGCATGCTCTTAGTCGCAGCACAATCGCTAACCGATTTGTTTCAATCCCTGATAGGGATTTAGGGTTTTTCCGGCCGTGGAAAGTGAAGAGGGCGATCGAATTTTGGAAGAGTTTCAATCCCTGATAGGGATTTAGGGTTTTTCCGGCCCTTTAGGAGCTGGCATACTTATTCTCTAATTGTTGTTTCAATCCCTGATAGGGATTTAGGGTTTTTCCGGCTCAGCAATGTTGGCACCGGTGAAATGATTAGCAAAGTTTCAATCCCTGATAGGGATTTAGGGTTTTTCCGGCTTTCTCATGCAAAAAGCAGCAGGGATTAGTCTGCTGCTTTAGTTTCAATCCCTGATAGGGATTTAGGGTTTTTCCGGCTTTGCAGAAATTCCGTACTCCTTAAGAGTTTGATTTGTTTCAATCCCTGATAGGGATTTAGGGTTTTTCCGGCGACAACAGAGAGAGAACAATCAAACGAATTCAGTTTCAATCCCTGATAGGGATTTAGGGTTTTTCCGGCTCGACTGGGTTAAGCGCGAATCGCAGAAGCCCAAAGTTTCAATCCCTGATAGGGATTTAGGGTTTTTCCGGCATCCCGGTACACATCCCTGGTACGCACAACTTAATCGTTTCAATCCCTGATAGGGATTTAGGGTTTTTCCGGCACTGAAAATATTGATTGACGGAATACGTCAGTCGGGTTTCAATCCCTGATAGGGATTTAGGGTTTTTCCGGCAGAAAAATATGTGGACGGGTTGGCCGGATGCCAAACTTGTTTCAATCCCTGATAGGGATTTAGGGTTTTTCCGGCTAATCCTGCGGACTGTACCATCATAGGGACTCCGAATGTTTCAATCCCTGATAGGGATTTAGGGTTTTTCCGGCTTGAATTAGAAGAAGTCTGTTCACCCACTGGAGAAAAGTTTCAATCCCTGATAGGGATTTAGGGTTTTTCCGGCGTCAATCTCACTCTCGGTGTTTAGCCTCGCCACCGCAGTGTTTCAATCCCTGATAGGGATTTAGGGTTTTTCCGGCTTTAAGATTCTAAATTGTCTCTGTGTGATGTGTCATCAAGTTTCAATCCCTGATAGGGATTTAGGGTTTTTCCGGCTTCTAGGTTGTCGTCATTTCAGTTGCTAACAGAAGGTTTCAATCCCTGATAGGGATTTAGGGTTTTTCCGGCCCGCAACTACTCTGCCACGGTTGAAACAGGTTATGGTTTCAATCCCTGATAGGGATTTAGGGTTTTTCCGGCAAAGCCAAAAAGAGGACGAAAAAAAAGCGATCCTGTTTCAATCCCTGATAGGGATTTAGGGTTTTTCCGGCGGTTTCAGAAGAAGTTATTTCAATCCTTAACACGTTTCAATCCCTGATAGGGATTTAGGGTTTTTCCGGCCGCCCGTTCCAGGAGCCTTGCTGTATTTAGTTTTCAAGGTGCAGTTCCGTGAATCTAAAACAAAAATACCATTTGGGCCTTCGACTTGTCAATACCCAATTTTTCATATTCACTCCAAAGCGTTATCCTGTAATACTTTCAGACTTTCCGTGAATCGTATTTTTAGACAGAGAGCCTCAAACTCTTCCAGCACATACATTGTAGCCCCAAAATTTAACACCTCGATTTTTACACCTACCCATTCACAGATTTTCCACCCAAAAACACACTTCAACCCGATTACCACTTCCCCAAAGCCCCCCAAACAGTACCCGAAACTACGCCCCAAATCGCGCCCAAACCAGCCCCCACGATCGCCCCCGCCACAGGCCCCAACTCGATCGGCACCCCAGCGCTAACAGCCGGAAACATCGCAGACACCCCCGCCCCCAACACAGCACCCGCCAAAGTCCCCAAAAAACTGCCCCAAATCGCCCCCAAAGCCCCACCCTTCATCCCCGAAGGCTGAAATGCGATCGGCAGTTTCGGCGAAAACCCGCAAAAACCCAAGAAACCCCCAGAAACCAAACCCCCAACCGCACCCACACCCGCCGCCACGATCGCCACACCCAGCAGCAAACCCGCAAATTCGTTCACCGGCCGCATCTGCCCATTATATTGCTGCCAAACCACCAACCCCACCCCCAAACAAACACCAGCGACAGTCCCCAAAAACGCTCCCCAAACCGCTCCCAAATACCCACCGCGCCGGCCCCATACCCTCCCGACTGGCATCGCTAGAGGAGGCTTGCAAGCAGCCCAAACACAGCCCCAGACAGCACCAACTCCCGCGCCAGACAAAATCGCTTCCCCGATCGCCGGATTGCCATTAATCGCCCCAGACACCGCACCCGCGATCGCCGCCAACACAAAAGCCCCCCAAGCCGATCCCACCAAAACTCCCCCCCACTTCCGCCAAATCTGGTTCGGCGACAAAGTAAAAATGCCCCACATCATCCCAAAAAAACTGCCCCAAATCGCACCCACAAAAATCGCTCCCAAAACAGCGCCGCCACCCTCAGCGATCGCCGAAACAACCCCCGCCACCGCCGCCAAACACAAACTCCCCCAAACTCCTCCCCAAGCAGCATCCTGCAAAATGCGCTCAAACTTGCCCACGGGAGCCCGAGGCGCCGGAGTCCGACTCCGAGAAGACATCGGCATCGGTAGCAGCGGTACTTGGTACTGGCCAAGTTGGCGCGGTAGCCCCGTGGCGGGCTGTGGGCGGCGCACTGCGGCCTCCTTCACAGGAGGCTGGGGTAAGGGCTTTTTACGCTTCGTTTTGGCGGGCTGCAAGTGCAATCCGTTGCTGACTGCTTGTCGCGAAGGAAACGGATCGCGACCTTTGAGCATTTTTGCCCGATCGCACCAAGGGCATCGACTCAGATGACTTCCGTATTTATGCTGAGTGTTTTTGCTGCAAGTCATCAAAGCATCTTCGGCTTCCCGAATCGCATTCACCCAAGTTTTGGCATCCGGGCGCGCTGCTGGATTGCCGTGCCCTTCCTCAAAACAACGGATAAACATCTGCCGCAGCCGGGGATGCAGCATCTCGAAAGGTGGCGCTGCGGGCATCGGGCGGTAGCGGGCGGGCACGGGGGCACCGCCCCTACTGCATCCGGGGACATGGCCCGATCGAATTCTGGCCTCCAATGACGGCGGTTCGTCGCTACCGAGATAAACTCCCGAAAACGGGTGCGTACCTTCCATCAGCAATTGGAAAATTAATACCGCCAAACCGAACAAATCGTGCTCTGGAGCTCGATCGATATCGCGGAAAGTCTGGCCCTGCAATTCCGGCGGCGTAAACTCCGGTTTCCCCACGGGACACCGATAAACGTAACCCGTATATGGATCGCGCACTTGAAACGAATCGGTGTCTACCAGCGTTACCAAAGCCGTATCCGTAACCAGAATGTTCGATTCGTTCACATCGCCGATGACGTAACCCCTGACGTGGAGGGCGTTGACAGCCGAGGCGAGGTTTCTGGCGGTACGGTGGAGGTACTGATAGTTAAATAGCGGTTTTTGTTCCCGCCTGGTTTTGGGCGTGTAGAAAGTGTGCACCGGCAGCGCTTTCTTGACGCGCGGCATCACAAAACCGACGATTTTTTCTCGCCCGCCGACAGTATGCAGCAAATCGATCGGCCAAGCAATTGAAGCGTGTCCTGGTTCGGCGATCGGCGCATCCGGCGGCATACTGAACATGACTGTGAGTTTATCGCCGTCTTCGTCTGTCGGTTTGTGGTAGATTTTTGCTACAAGGGACGAGTCTTGGGCGATCGGGTAGATGCGACCTTCACCGCCACTGGCGATCGCCGTGTTAGTGTCGATCGCAATCAGTTGTCCGCTAAATTGGCGCTGCAACTGCATAGAATTCAGTTAGGGGATAGGGGATTAATCAATTTTAGATTTGAAATTTTGGATTAAAGAAAGCGACCCCACTCATAAACTCGTAATTCTATTTTATTGTGGGATGAGCATCCTGCCCGTCCTGGAAAACTCAGCAACAGATAAGATGCCTGTTCCACAATAGTTCAATTTTGCAGTTGTGCTTACAATTGATTCGGATCGATTCCCATTTCTCGGAGTCTTGATTCTAAGGCTTGCGATCGCGATCGTTCTTGTTCCAGCAGCATTTCGGCTTGTTGGGCCCGCGCCTCGGCTTGCTGTCGCAGTCGATCGAGTTCCACAAAACTCACAAACGGTTCTTGGTTAGGCCCGAACATTTCGAGTCCTGTTTCAGATAATTGAAACCGCACTCCCAGTCTCGGACTGATCCAACCGTCCATTTGTTCGATCGCTTCAAATTCTGACTCTCGCCGCAACCATCCTCCCAGTTCCAATGTTTGCGGATTGTAAAAATAGTATTCTTCCACACCGTAACGTTCGTAAAATTGAAATTTTTTAATCATCAAATCGATCCGATCTCCAGACCAAATTTCAAACGCGACTTGCGGTGCAATATTATCTTCGTTCCACTGTTGGTAAGAACCTCGATATTCTTTTGGTATACCAAAAACAGCCATCACATCCGGGGCTTGAGACAGTTTGTTATTGCCTTCTACCGGATACCAAAGCAAGTCACCGGCTAAGAAAACATTCGGATCGTCTGCAAACACCAATTCTAAGTTTTCTTTAATCCAAACGATTAATCGAAACTGATCTGTATTGTTTGACATCGGTTCACCGTTATCGTCGGGGTAGATGACATTTGATTTTTCGGGAGATTGCAGTTGTGTAACCATTGCTGTTTTCCCTAATTTTTTCAGGAGTTGATTTTAGTTTAGCCGATCGCCTGTTTCGTCTTCCAGTTCGTCAACTGCGGTTTTGATGAAATTATCCACCAGCCAGTCGCGAGTGCGCGAGAAATTGCTCTCCAATTCTAGGTAATGACTGCCTAATTTTGTTTTAAAGTCTTTGGGAAAAATCTCTTTAGCCCCTAACAGATTTTTCCAGCGAGTTAGCTGGCTGCTGTTGTTGTCGGGAAAGCGGTTGTATAGATAGTCGATCGCGATCGCCTCTAAAATATCCGCACCCAGGATTTCCCGCCGTTTTAGCTCGTTTTCCAGCGTACCTTTCGACTGCTGAGTTAGATAGAGGTATTCGCCGATCGTTGGTTCGATCGACTGCTGAATCAGCCACTTACCCGCACGGGAAAAATCGCGATCGAACTCCAAGTAAATCGCGCCCAACAAAGCCTCAAAAATCTGGGCTAAAAATCTATTTTCATCACTCTCATCTGTTTCTTCAACCTTTGTAAATTGCCAACAGAGTTCATTTAGTTTTAGATTGTTTGCAAATTCGGAGAGTTTCTGATTGTCGGCTAAACGAGCTTTCAAAGTCGAGATAGCATCGCAGTCGAGTTCGGGATATTCGCGGTACAGGTAATCGGTAACAACAGCACCAAAAATCGCTCCGCCTAGGAGTGACAGCCGTTGACGATCGACCTCTTGCCCAGCAGGAGACTCATTTGGGCGATCGCCTCCGCCGCTCAAAGCCGTTTCCAGCAGTTCGGTTTGCCCAA
Source organism: Cyanobacteria bacterium OTE_58_metabat_593 (assembly GCA_031372825.1). Lineage (GTDB taxonomy): Bacteria > Cyanobacteriota > Cyanobacteriia > Cyanobacteriales > Microcoleaceae > Microcoleus. The sequence goes on from JANMLZ010000171.1 coordinate 40,944, forward strand.
AGTCGGAAATGCCGATCGCCCTTTTAACCCCTTCAACATCTACCTTTTTAATTATCTGCTCTAATTCTTCTTCACCTTTTCCCCACTTTTCCAACCAATCACCACCCGCATCTTCCACATACAAATCAACAAAATCTACCCCGTGATTAATCCAATCATCCTGCATTTTTCTGGCTGCTGCCAGTTCTTCAAATACTTTTTGCAAGTTGCTTTCAACGGTGTTTGTACCTTGTACTGTCATAGTATTGATTTTGATGTAATTTGATTTTATTTCCAACAACTTCACTGCGATGCCATCAAATCTCAATTCAATTTAGACCGACTTCCTAGTTGTTTCACAAAATTGATTATTTCGGTAAATATTCCCGTTGCCTAGCCAGGAATTACCCAGCACCTGTTGTCTTTCATCGTGTCAACAATCGACTAAAAACCTTTCTTTATATCTCTCGTTTATAGCCGAGTCTCGATCCCCCTAAATCCCCCTTAAGAAGGGGGACTTTGAGTGCTTCCTGTCCCCCCTTAGTAGGGGCGGTGGACGGTGCGTGCCCGCCCTCAGCTAGGGGGGATCGAAGGCCTCAGACTCAAACAGAAAATCGATGCTACGTCTGACATTAAATTTACGCCTGTTGCCACAGTTTACCAGACTCATCCCGGAAACAAAAAATGGGAGGACAAATCTTGGCGTAGTCTTCCCTTTTGCGGGAAGCAGTCTGAGGATTAGGTTTTTGGTATTGTCAAGAATTCTGGGATATGTAAATTATTCAAAATTTCTTCTTCACTGATTTTTGAACAGTCGGACTATTCTCAGCAGATCGGGTTGACTTATGGGAATTTGAGGTAGCGACCTGCGGGCAAATTATCACTATTATATAATGCAATGTTAACTAACTGATTCAGGAAGTTTGCATCGTTTGTATCATAACTTAAAAATAGTCCTCTGTCAATCCCCCAGCCTTGAAGAGTTTGTTGCCATTTTTGATATTTTTCTTGGGAAAACTCATCCGAAAGAGTAGTAACTTGGATGCAGAGGGGCTGCTGTTGGCGGTTGCTAACGATCGAATCGGTGGCCATAGAAAGATCCGCAACGTAGCGATAGAAAACAGTGCCTTGGCGTTCGACAATCCGGGCGGCGATCGCACGAATCACGATATCATCAGCCGGATCGAATTCGCCATTCTTGAGTTTTTGTTTCCAGATGTAAAATTTGCGATCGTTTTCCCTCAGCCACTTAGGAAATAGATAGCTGTACCAATACCTTTCCCCCGGAGTCATTAACTCAAACGCGGCTTGTTGTTCTCTTTCCGAAGGTAGAGATTGAACCGCCAGCCAAACCTGAGAATCTCGGATAAGCTGGAGCAAAAAAGCCATCACAAATTTCTTAGCAGTTAGCGAACCGGGTTTAACATCTTTCACCCAGCGATTGATTTCATCCAATCTTCTCGCCAAACTCGGATCTATTGGATCTGCTTGGGTAATTAGGGAGTTGAGCTTATCCTTAATCTCTTGTGCTTGCAAACGACGACCTACTGTACAGACTAAACCAGAATTGTGTGACACCTCGATTTTATTATAGAACCGCGCCAAATTTTCATATCTCGTTAGACATCTCCAACAATTGTTGTGGGGTAGGTATCCTGACAGCCCTGGACTTTATTTGAGGAGAGGTCTATTGAATAGTTGCTGCTGATTCCCGCAGGCGCAGGTACAATAACATTCCAAAAACATTTGTCAACGGTGCACCTAAAAAGATAGCTGCATTACCCGCGAGATTAGATGCTAGGGATATTCCTGTCGGATCAATTAATAGGGCGATCGATAGTCCTGGAATAAAATACACAAATAACACCAAGCAGCTCGATCGCAATATCAACCACTCGCGCCCTTGAGTTAATTGTAAACTGCTGTTAAGACTGTCCAGATCCGAACAGTTGTCAATGACGGTAGCGCAAGGTGCAAATAGTAAGCGACAGCCTAAATAAACTCCTGGAATTATTAGTGCAATGAAGCCTGCAAAAATCATCAGCGCCGACTTACCAAAAACCAACATGAGGGGCCACAACCTCCTCTTTGCTTGTTGGAAAGCCTCGTTCACAGTTACTTGATTCCCTGTAAAACTTCTGTAAAGGTAGAAAATCAAAGCCCCCCTCACTAAAGGAATTAAAACAGATGAGTAGATTATATTCAAAGCAACACTTGCTGAACCTAGGTTTCCTGAAATTTTCAGCACGCGAAATATGAACAGGGGAGAGCCGATAATCAAGTGGTTAACGTATATAGCTCCCGTAGCTGCCAATGCTTCTCGCAACAAGTTTCTAGCACTAATTCGCGAAGCAGTCATAATTTTTTATCCGGCTTTTGTAAGTGGATTTAAACAGATCAGACATTACTCGCAAAAGTTGCCAACAATAATGTTAAGTCATCATCGGTGCGTTCGGAGACGCGGGGCGATCGCAAAAACGACTCTAATTGCTCTTTTGCATCCGCATCTTCCTTCGCTGTACCCGAAAACCGAAACAAAGGTGCAAAAAACGGCCCGTGGGGCGTACCTTCCGGGATTTTGAGAGCGAGCATTTGCAAGCCGTCGGAAAACACAGCCAAGTGCCGCAGAGGTTCCCGCATTACCTGAAATTGCGCGGTTTCGATCGCATTTGGCGAAATCAAAAAGATAGTTTCGTTGATATATTCGCCGCAGGGAGGTATCGTAAGGGCGATCGCATTTCCCGCACTATCACCCGCCACCGCAGCACCATCGCCGATTTGAGCAACCGCGATTAATTCCGGCGTAGCCACAACCGTAATTAAAGTACACGCTAAATCCCTCGCCGCCACTTCGCGAGTTGCAGCTTCCGCTTCCACAGCCGCCCGCGCAACTTGCAGAGAAGCTGTGAAAAATACCTGCCATTCGTCGTCACTTTCAGGCTGCAAATCCTGCTGACAAATTGTTTCCACAACCGCTTCCACAGCAATTTTTGCCCCCACTTCTGCGAGTGCCGCCGAACCCGCGCCGTCAGCAACTGCTGCTACCAAAACACCGTTAGACAAGACGCGCCAACAGTGGGCATCTTGACAGGGCTGCGATCGTTTTTCGTGGCTCGTACCAGTCACCGATGCTGCTACAACTTGCCAATTAAAAGATGAATTCTCCATTAATAACTCTTTAATTCAAAACTTCGTAAATTCAAAAATATGGAAATTCAGGACAGATTTGTTGATCCCTAATTATGTAGGGTGCGCACTGCGCACCTTACGCCTAATCACCAACGATCAATGACTGATGACCAATGACTAATAACCAATAACTAAACTGTTCCCCATCCAGGTGGCGGTAGTGCGACTTGTTCGTCAATTTTTGAGTGAGAAACTCTCTGCATACTAGCCGACAGCCAGATGAACATTTCTCGAAAATCTAATCCTCTCAATTTTACAGGAGTGCGCTCCACTATTTCTGCGAGACGGGGGATATTAGCACCTTCGACTCCGACTGCAAAAAATGCCACGCGCTTGTTAGTTTCTTCCTCTCTAATCCGCTGCGCTGCTATTTCCACAACATCGTCTGATTCGCCTTGAGGTTCGCCGTCGGTAATCATAAATACCCACGGGCGGTAATAGGTAATGCCGTTATTGCGGTATTCGGATTTGCGGGCGGCGATGATGTCTAATGCGAGCTGAATGCCAGCGCCCATGTGAGTTTGTCCTTGAGCTGTCAGCAGCGGTGTCTCAAACTGATCGGCAGTTACAAAGTCTTGCACGACTTTGATCTGATTGTCAAATGAAATAATCGCGACTTCGACTCGCTTTTTAGCTAGTTCATCTTTAATTAGGTCATTCCTAAACACTTCCAGCCCCTCATTCAAGGCATCTATGGGTGCGCCTTGCATGGAGCCGGAGGTGTCCAGCAACAGGACGCAGGGACACCGCGGCTCTGGGTTTTCGGCAAATTCTACGGCTTCGTCTAGTCTCATGGTTTGGGGTTGACCTTGGAGTGGCTCGATTTTTAGGTTTGTTACTTTACTGTATCAACTCAGTAACATATTTTAAGTGCAAGTTGCTAGGGCGATCGCATTTTACCATTTGCGTGAAACATAAAGTATAAAATATCAGTGTCAAATATCAAAAGAGCGATTCACGCTCGGGATAGCTTCGCCAACGATCTTTTGTTCGATCGCGCTCATCAGCGTTCATCTGCGGTAAGAAAAATAAATTTGCTACGAGCCGTGCTAATATCGACTAATAGTATTCCTGCAAAATAAGGATAAATCCTATGATTGCAACAGCCACACAAAAGTTGACCTTTGACCAATTCCTTGTAGAATGTCCAGAAGATGGACTCTATGAACTGGTAAATGGAGAAATTGTAGAGATGAATGCCACAAGAAATCATTATGATGTTGGTAATTTCATGTTATTTGGCTTCAATGATGAAATTCGGCGACTGAATTTGAATTATATAGTCAACATTATAGCCGTTATCAGAACTGTAAATAAAGCTGGAGTAGAACAAGGGCGGAGACCGGATGTCAGTGTAATCGATCGCGATTTGTGGTATTCCGATCGTTCTGCTTATGCTGCTATGCGGCAACCAATTCAACTAGCAGTCGAGGTAACATCAACAAATTGGGATGACGATTACATAGACAAATTGGACGAATATCGACGTTTGGGAATTCCTGAGTATTGGATAGTTGATTACTTAGCCATTGGTAGTAGGGAATTTCTGGGAAATCCCAAAGTTCCAACTGTATTTGTTCACCTTTTGGATGCAGAAGGCAATTATCAAACAACTGCGTTTAAGGGCAGTGAACAAATTGTGTCGCGGACTTTTCCAGAATTAACGCTGACAGCAGAACAGGTGATGAATGTTTGAATTAGGTTAATTGAGCTACCTCTGTTATTATCTATGAAAAATTCCTAAAAATATGAAATCTATTTCAGAACAAAAACCTGTTAGTCCTTGGAGTTACAAACCTTGGTGGTGTCAACCTTGGTCGATTATGTTAACTGGTACGAGTCTAATTTCTGGTAGTTGGTTTTTATTAAAAACTGTTTGGATAACTGTTTTAGTGGCGATTCCTTTATTGGCTTGGATGGGATTTTTCTTGTTACTTTGGCCGAAATTGATGATGGATAGTGGCATTCTTGAAAAATACCAGGAATCGGACATTAAAAGTTGAGACTAAGTTGCCCATAGTTAGGATACGGCAATGCCGTTTCCCTACAACTACTCGTTCCCAGGCTCTGCCTGGTAACGCAGATATAGAGGCTCTGCCTCCAATTTTCCTGCTCGCAACTGCAAGCGAGGCAGAGCCTCTAGATATCGGTTCCCAGGCTCTGCCTGGGAACCAGTTAAATCGATTATTTTGGAGTAGGGAAACGGCACTGCCGTGTCCTCCAATGGGCATTGCCGTGTCCTCCTATCGAGCTTTCGGGATTTAATAATCCTGAAGTGCTTTTACTTCCATCGGGTGAGATTTGAGCGATCGAATTCCCGCAGCAGTCGCCTTCGCACCAGCAATAGTAGTAATAATCGGGATTTTGTAAGTCAAGGCGGTGCGGCGGATAAAGATGCCGTCGGCGCGGGATTCTTCGCCGGAAGGTGTGGTAATAATTAGTTGGATTTTCTCGTTCTTGATCGAATCTAACAAGTTTGGCCGCCCTTCATGGAGTTTCAACACCAAATCTACGTCTAAACCTTGCTCTAGCAAAACTTTGCGAGTACCATGAGTTGCTACTACTTTGAAACCTAATTCCAAGAATTCCTTGACAACTGGTACAACTGCTAGTTTATCCCGATCGCGCATCGAAACCAAAACTGTTCCCGACAGCGGCATTACTTGTCCCGCACCGAGTTGAGCTTTAGCAAATGCTTTGCCGAAATCTGTGTCAATCCCCATGACTTCGCCAGTCGATCGCATTTCCGGCCCTAACAAAGTATCGGTTCCCGGAAACTTAGCAAAAGGTAGCACAGCTTCTTTCACAGAAACGTGAATTGGGACAATTTCCTTAGTAAAACCCAAAGCTGCTAGAGTTTGGCCGGACATTACCCGCGACGCGATTTTTGCTAGGGGAACTCCAATTGCTTTGGACACAAAAGGTACTGTTCGAGAAGCGCGCGGATTAGCTTCCAAAATGAAAACTTCGTTCCCTTGGACTGCAAATTGAATGTTCATCAACCCGATCACTTTCAGGGATTTTGCTAATTCAATAGTCCAGCGGCGGATTGTGACCAAAGCTGCGTCAGAAAGCGTTTGGTAAGGGATAGAACAAGCTGAGTCGCCGGAGTGAATTCCCGCTTCCTCGATATGTTCCATAATACCGCCGATGGTGACATTTCCTTCGGCATCGGCGATCGCATCAACATCGACCTCGATCGCATTTTCCAAGAACTTGTCAATTAAAATCGGATGATCCGGTTCTACGTGTACGGCGTAGGTCATGTAACGTTCCAATTCAGCATCGGAATAAACAATTTCCATTCCCCGCCCGCCCAACACGTAACTCGGCCGCACTACCACCGGATAACCGATGCGCCCAGCTACTATTAAAGAATCCTCAAAACTCCGAGCCAAACCGTTAGCAGCTTGCTGAATATCCAACTCCCGCAGAATTTTTTCAAATCTTTCTCTGTCTTCAGCACTATCAATTGAATCCGGCGAAGTTCCCCAAATTTTTGTTTGGACATCAGGATGATTTTCGAGCGCCTTTTGTAAAGGAAGTGCCAATTTTAGCGGCGTTTGTCCGCCAAATTGAATGATTACTCCTTCTGGATTTTCCGCCTCGATGATGTTGAGAACATCTTCTTTAGTTAGCGGTTCAAAATACAGGCGATCGCTCGTATCGTAATCTGTCGAAACCGTCTCCGGGTTCGAGTTGACCATAATTGTTTCAAACCCGTCTGCTCCCAGGGAATACGAAGCGTGGCAGCAACAGTAATCAAACTCGATCCCCTGTCCGATCCGGTTCGGCCCGCCACCCAGAATCATCACTTTTCGCTTAGTAGAAGGCAAAACTTCCGACTCCGGCGCCAGACTGTGACTGACTGGCGAAATCTTCTTTTCTTCATCGCCCAATTCCCAAATTGCCGCTCCCACTTCGTAGGTGGAATAGTAATAAGGTGTAAAGGCTTCAAATTCAGCGGCACAGGTATCAACTGTTTTGTAAATCGGGATGACGCCCAACTGTTTGCGGTAAGCGCGCACTTCATCTTCCGATGTTTTGGTGGCGTAAGCAATTTGGCGATCGCTAAATCCCAACTGCTTGACTTCAAACATGGTCTCTTTTGTCAACTGGTTGAGCGCAGTCCGTTTCAAGAACTTCTCAGCTTCGAGCAATTCCTGCATTTTATCCAAAAACCAGGGGTCAATTGCGGTGAGTTCAAAGACTTCTTCCACCGACATTCCCATCATCATCGCGTGGCGGACTGTAAAAATGCGATCGGGATTTGGTGTCCGCAATCCGGCGCGAATTTGTTCCAAACTCGGCAACTTTTCCGGTTTGTCGCAACCGAAACCTGCGCGGCCGGTTTCCAATCCCCGCAGCGCTTTTTGGAAAGATTCGTTGAAGGTTCGCCCGATCGCCATTACCTCTCCTACTGACTTCATTTGCGTTGTCAGAGTCGGTTCAGAGCCAGGGAACTTTTCAAAGGCAAATCGGGGAATCTTCGTCACTACATAGTCAATTGTCGGTTCAAAAGATGCCGGAGTTTTCTTGGTGATATCGTTGGAAATTTCGTCGAGAGAGTAACCTACTGCTAATTTTGCGGCCATTTTGGCGATCGGGAAACCGGTTGCTTTCGAGGCTAAGGCGGAGGAACGGGAAACCCGGGGATTCATTTCAATGACGATGAAATCTCCGTTAACTGGATTCACCGCAAATTGAATGTTAGAACCGCCTGTTTCAACTCCGATTTCGCGGATAATTTTAATCGAAGCATCCCGCAATCGCTGATATTCTTTGTCTGTGAGAGTTTGAGCCGGCGCGACGGTGATCGAATCTCCGGTGTGGACGCCCATCGGGTCGAGATTCTCGATCGAACAAATAATCACCACATTATCTGCTAAATCCCGCATCACTTCCAGTTCGTACTCTTTCCAACCAATCAAAGATTGTTCGATCAAAATTTGCGATACCGGACTAGCGTCAACACCGCCTTGGGCCATTTCTTCAAACTCTTCTTGATTGTAAGAAATGCCGCCTCCGGTGCCGCCCATTGTAAAAGCAGGACGGATAATTAACGGATAACTACCAATTTGGTGTCCGATTGCTTTGGCTTCTTCGAGATTGTTAGCAATTCCTGAAGGGCAGACAGCGACGCCTATTCGCGCCATTGCCTCCTTAAATAACAGTCGGTCTTCTGCCATTTCAATTGCTGGCAATTTCGCGCCAATTAACTCGACGTTGTACTTTTCCAATACGCCATTTTTAGCGAGTGCAACTGCTAAATTTAGCGCCGTTTGACCGCCCATTGTCGGCAAAATTGCTTGCGGTCTTTCTTTGGCGATGATTTGTTCAAGGATCGCCGGCGTTAGAGGTTCGATGTAAATGCGATCGGCAGTTTCCGGATCGGTCATAATCGTTGCAGGGTTGGAATTAACCAGCACTACTTCATAACCTTCTTCTCGCAAAGCTTTGCAAGCTTGCGTCCCCGAATAGTCGAACTCGCACGCTTGACCGATCACAATTGGGCCGGAACCAATGAGAAGAATCTTTTTTAAGTCTTGACGACGGGGCATAGGTTCGTAATTGGTAATTGGACAAGATTAATGATTAACTCGACATTTTGCACCAATTTCTACAAGTCGGAGGCCCAACCTCGCAACTTTCGCCGCCAGGGGAACCCCCGCCCCGAAGAGTTCGATCGCAAAACAGTGCAAAATATCATCAAGTTCAAACTATTTTAATTGTTGTTGGTAATATCGTGTTGTATAATACAAATCGCCTGGTAAAATGCTGTCAGTTTTAAGCCGCTGCTGGATTAACCTGATGTACAAGGCTTTTGAGTCGATCGCGATCGGTGTTCTGGCCAGATAAATATTTTTATGGGAAACATTCGTGTGGGGAGTAGGGGTTGGGCGTCTCGCCCGCACAAAAAATGCAATCCCGCACAAAAAATGCAATCCCGCACAAAAAATACAATTTAGATATCGAATCAGCTTAGGAATGAGAATTAAATAACTTACAATTTGATGATTCTTGTGGGATGGGCGTCCCGCCCATGCAGAAAGGACGGGCGGGACGCCCATCCCACAAACTTGTGTAAATTATTTAATTTGCGATCCTTAGAAAAACACTTAGTTGTAACCTGCGCAGCCGCAATGGAAGTCGCCGTCAATCCATTTGAGATTTTGGATTAAAAAATTGGGAACTTTCCCTATCTCCCCAGTCAACAGTCAGCAGTCAACAGTCAACAGTCAACAGTCAACAGTCAACAGTCAACAGTCAACAGTCAGCAGTCAACAGTCAGCAGTCAACAGTCAGCAGTCAACAGTCAACAGTCAACAGTCAACAGTCAACAGTCAACAGTCAACAGTCAACAGTCAACAGTCAACAGTCAACAGTCAACAGTCAACAGTCACCTGACGGTAAACGACTAGATCGGAGAATGTGCCGAGTATCAGGTAAAATATGAAATCGTTCCAAAAGCTTAAAATCTAAAATCTAAAATAAAGATATGCCTAGAACTCCCAGCGAATATTCCGTCCACCTGCTGCTTGATGGCGGCCACCGCGAAGAAATCCGTTTCGCAACGCTGCAAGATTTTCAACTGTGGTATAGCAAAACCCTGGTTCCCAAACAAGATTCCTCAGAATTTCTGAATGTCCCGATCAAAAATATTCAAGGCGAATACATGGTAGTTCGGCCTACCAGCGTTGTCGGAATTCGGGTTGAACCGATATTTAGTTCTAGTATTGATCGATATGATGAATAAGCAAAGCGATCGATTGAGTAGGGAAGATTGGAAATTGAGCAAGATTTTTTGCTATCAGCTATTAGCGATTGCCTGTTGTGTTTTGGCGATCGCTTTTTCGGTGCCCGCCGTTGCAGTTCCGTCGCTGCAAGCGGTTAGTCTAAATCAGTTACAAGGAAGTGAATTGGAGTCGATCGGGCTGGACGCTCAAATCTGGGGTGAAAATGGTAATCCGGGCGATCGCCAATTGTTGTTAAGGTCGATCGACCACAGCCTCGGATATCTCAACTCCCAAGGCGCTGCAAGTGCTTACAGTCGCTATCCGGTAGCAGGAATTACGCGCGATCGAGTCCGACGTTCCCTCGATCGATTCCGCCAATTAGTAGTCAGTTCCACAACTCCATCACAACTCCAGGCATCTGTCAAGCAAGAATTTGTTTTTTACAAGTCGATCGGTAAAGATGCCAAAGGAACAGTAGCGTTTACCGGTTATTTCGAGCCGACTTACGCCGCATCTCGCACGCCAAATTCGGAATTCCGCTATCCCCTGTACCGCCTGCCACCAAACATCGGTTCTTGGGCAAAACCTCACCCGACAAGATTGGATTTGGAAGGCGCAGATGCTTTGCAGGCAAGTAAAGGATTGTTGCGGGGATTAGAATTAGTCTGGTTGCGCGATCGATTCCAAGCATTTCTAGTGCACGTCCAAGGTTCTGCGAGATTGCAACTAACAGACGGCGCCACTATGACAGTCGGTTTCGCCGGCAAAACCAGTCAGAGTTATACAGGAGTCGGGCGAGAATTAGTGAAAGACGGCAAGTTTACTTTAGAACAGCTAACATTGCCGAAACTAACCGAATATTTTACCAACTTTCCGGCGGAAATGGACAAGTATTTGCCGAAAAATCAAAGCTTTGTGTTCTTCCGGGATACTAACGGAGTTCCAGCCACAGGCAGCATTGGAGTGCCCGTAACTGCCGAAAGGTCGATCGCCACCGACAAAGCCTTAATGCCCCCGGGCGCACTAGCATTAATTAGCACCAAACTCCCTTATCCAAATGCTGCCGGAAAACTCGAACAAAACAGAGTAAATCGGTATGTTTTGGATCAAGATACCGGCGGTGCAATCAAAGGTGCGGGGAGAGTTGACGTATTTATGGGAACCGGGAATTTAGCGGGCGATCGAGCCGGTTATATCAACTCAACTGGAGAACTGTATTATCCGCTTTTAAAGTAGGTAAAACAATCTGTTTCGGGCGGGCTAGGAGCAACGGCCCACAAGAAACCTAATTTTTTGTGGAACGGGCTTCTAGCCCGTTCAAAAAGCTACTTATAGCCTGTTCAGAGCATTGGTGTAAAATAAATTAAATCCGAGTAAAATAAAAGATATTTACTCGTTATATCAATTCCGGCTGCGCCGGAATAATATAGAGGAGACGGCAGTGCCGTGTCCCTACCGCAATCAATTGTAGGGACACTCCAAAAGCCCATAGGTGTCAACTTAAGCCTGAAAGCCTTGAGAAATCTCGCTTTTATGCCAAGTCTCGATCCCCCTAAATCCCCCTGGTTGTAGGGGGACTTTGAGAAGAATCCTGTCCCCCCCTTCGATCGGGGGGCTAGGGGGGACAAGAGCCTTAATCGTCAAACAGCATTCTCTGACTACGTTTGAGCTTAAGTTGACACTCCTTGGGCACTGCCGTCTCCTCGCTTATCACCTGACGGCGCAGCCGGAATTGATATCATGAATGATTCTGACAAGTTGCCACCCTCAGATCGGCGCAATTTTCAGTTTTTCGATTCACACTCAACAGTCAACAGTCAACAGTCAACAGTCAACCGTCAACCGGAATTGATATCAACTCCCAATTACCTTTGAATGCTTCTCGGATCTAGAGCATCCCGCAACCCATCCCCCAACAAATTAAACGCCAAAACAGTCAAAATAATCAGTGTCGCCGGAGGCCAAACCAACCAAGGCTGCAACACTAAAATTGAAGCATTAGTAGACAGCGATAGCAAATTTCCCCAAGAAGGATCGGGCTGTTGAATTCCCAACCCAATTAAACTCAAAACCGACTCCGCCACAATAAAACCCGGAACCGCCAAAGTAGCAGAAATAATTACATAAGTTGCAGTTTGCGGCAAAACATGGCGGACAATAATATAAATTGGATTAGCGCCCATAGCCCGCGCTGCTTGCACGAATTCTCGCTGTTTAATTGACAGTACCTGACCGCGAATCACCCGCGCTAAACTCGCCCAACTGATAAATGAAGTAATCAGCACAATCAATATAAATCGCTGAGCGCTGGTCAATCCAGGCGGCAGCACTGCTGCTAGCGCTACTAATAAATAAAGACCGGGAATCGTCATCAATACTTCGGCGAAGCGCATCAAAATACTGTCAATCCAACTGCCGAAATAACCGGATATTCCTCCGATTAACAATCCCAAGGGAAAAGAAATTGCTATGCCAACTAAACCAATGCTGAGGCTAATTCGGCTGCCCTGTACTAAGCGACTGAATTGATCGCGAGCTTGTTCGTCCGTGCCTAAAATGTTAATTTTGCCTTCTCCTGTAGTGCCAATCAGATGCCTGTCGAAAGGTAAAACTCCTAAAAATTTATAAGGAGAAGCTTTGACAAACAAACCGACAGCAGAGGGTTTTCGCCAGTCTACAATTACCTCGCGAGCGCCCGTATTCGCATCCACCGGCCCCTGAGTAGTCGGATAAACGTGGGGCCCGATAAATCGGCCGTCTCGGGTGCTTAAATAAATCTGAGTCGGCGGCAGCAAGGAGCCGTTTAATTGAGAGTCGTAGGGGTCGTAAGGCGCTACAAATTCGGCGAAAAGTGCGACTGTATAAAAAATTAACAGCACCACGGCTCCCAACCGAGCTAGAGGATTATTTTTAAGATTTTGCCACCATTTCATAAGTTTTGAAATTGGGAATTGTTGACTGTTGACTGTTGACTGTTGACTGTTGACTGTTGACTGTTAACTGTTAACTGTTGACGGTTGACTGTTGACTAACTACAGGATTTAGGCAAGTTTTAACTTTTTACACTATCTGTTGTAGTAAGGCGCGCCGTCTACACCCTACTACAAACATTAAACTATTTTTGTTCATCTGCAGCCAAAATTATTCTATTTTCATTTTCGGCTTTTTTACCCAATTCCTCGCCGCTAAAAGGATTGTAGAAAAACGAGCCTGTTTGCGGTGGCAATTTGGGATTGAGTATAATTTCTACTATACTTTTTACTACCCCAGTGAGCGGAATTGCCAGGATAACTCCCAACAATCCTCCCACTCTACCTCCTAACAGCAAAGCTGTGAAAATAACTACGGGGCTTAATCCGGTGAGATTCCCCATGATTCGGGGAGCTACTAAATTATCCTTGACTTGCTGGAGACCGATCGCCACTACCAACACTTGCAACGCCAGCCACCAATCGATAAACGCTACAATTATACTAACTGCTCCAATGCCCAAAGTAGCTCCAATAAACGGAATTATTTCCGTCAATCCGATAAACACGGCAAACAACAGAAAAAACGGAACTTGCAGCCACCAAAAAGCCAGAGTTAGCGACAGCGCCATAAATAGTCCCAGCAGCAACTGTCCTGATACAAATCGCTGGAGATTTCGCTGCAAAGTATCGGTTAAAACATAGCGAATATCTGGGGAAAAAACACTTGTCAAACCCTGCCACACTCTTTGACCGTCGAGGAGCATATAAAATGAAATTACCAGGATGAGAATTAAGTCGAGAAACCAGTTAACCGTACCTACAACTAAACCTAAACTCGTACCCGCAATTGCCTGCACTTGTTCCTGCACTTTCGCTGATAACTGCTGTTCCAATATTTGCACGTTAAATGGCAAATTGCGATCGGCACTCCATGTTTGAAATTCACCTAGCTGCTGTCGCGCCGACTCCAGCAAATCGGGGAACCTCACCCCCAACTGCCTCGCTTGACTGAACACCGGCGGCACAATAGTTAAACCGATTACTACTACTAACAAACCCGCAGTCAAATAAACCAGCCCCGCAGCTACTCCCCGCGGCAAAAATACTTGCAGTCTTACTACTGCATAATTCAATAAAAATGCAATCAGTCCCGCTGTTACTAAAATGCTGACCAGTTCCCCAACATAATTGACAGCAGCGAGGGTAAACCATCCCGTCACTAGCACTAGCAACCAAGTAATTAGAAACTGTTGGACGGGAGAAAAGACACTATTCATTGTGATTTTTGTCAATTAAACTGGCACAACTTTTTGGGCCGATGTGCCGTATTCTACAACAAACAGATTATAGATTAGCAATAATTCTGTTCAAGATTAGACTGAATTTTATCAGCATTGATGAGTTGGTGATGGCAAAACTGTTCCACAGACGATGCCAGCCCGATCGCCCGGACGATCGCAAATCACACCAATATTACTGTGCCCCGGAGGCAGATCAAATTAAATACGGTGAAAAGGTGAAATGGCGCGACACTCACCCAAAAGGAGGACGCGCGACTGCTCACCCCATCCGCTAAAATGAATCAGAGCTAAAAACCGCAATCTTTCTTTACAATACAAAAAACCACAGGCTAATACCGGCGGGAGGAACTACCGTGACCAATCAAGTTTTTTCAGAAGCGGAAGAAAAGCAACCCCTTCCCCCCGTGCAGAGCGGGCGCGACCGGAACTCAGCAGCCGACGCCCCTGAAAGTGGAGTCTCAGACCAATCTCGCTGGCAATTCTCCCCAGAGGAAGATGAACGAGAAGTGGCCCTAGAAGTTCCAGAAATGGATGAGGAACAATCTGAAGTTTGGGAACCAGAAGAGCCAGAAGTTCCTGTTAGCAAAGGAATCAGGTGGCCGGCCTATTTAGCGGGTGTGGGAATTGGGGTGGCTGCAACGCTGGCGGGCGTATACTTGGTTTCGGGAAAAAGTGCGCCGCCCCCAGTTGCAGCCCCAGCGGCGGCTGAGTCGGCGACGGCTCAGACTGTGACAGTGGCGGCTGTGGAATCTGTCGAGGTGGCTCAAACTCTGGAAGCGACGGGGACTGTGGCGGCCTACGATTTGCTGCCGGTGCTACCACAATCGAACGGTTTGCAAATCAAGCAGGTTTTGGTGAAGGAAGGGGATGCGGTAGAAAAAGGTCAAACGATGGCGGTTTTGGACGATTCGGTGTTGCGATCGCAAATTGCCGAAGCAGTTGCTAAAGTACAATCGGCAGATTCTACGGTAGAACAAGCCGAAGCCCAGGTGCAACAAGCCCAGTCAGCCCAACAAGAAGCCCAAGCCGGCGTGGCTCAAGCTACTGCTGGCATTGAAAAAGCCATCGCTGACGCCGCGCAAGCCAAAACAGGTGTCGGCCAAGCTCAAGCCGGTGTCGGCCAAGCCCAAGCTGGTGTCGAGCAAGCTAAAGCCGGTATTGCTTCTGCTCAGGCTAAATTAGATCAAGCTCAAAGAGAAGTAAATCGCACGCAAAATTTGGCTTCTCAGGGAGTAATCAGCCAGCAAGATTTGGAAAAGCGCAAGACGGAACGGCAGACTGCTGTTCAAGATTTGAACAAAACTAAGGCTGATTTGAATAAAGCTTTGGAAGAACAGAATAAAGCAGCGGAAGAAGTGCGATCGGCTCTTGCTAAAGTAGCTACTGGTGAAGCTAATATCAGTACGGCGAGAGCGGCCCTCAGCAGCGCTAGAGCTAAAGTGAATACGGCAGGCTCTGCTGTCAGCAGCGCGCGCGCAAATGTGGGGAACAATGCAGCAGGTGTCCGCAGCAGCGAAGCCCAAGTCAAACAGTTACAAACTCAATTGGAACAAACAATTGTGCGAGCACCAGACAGCGGTACTGTGGCTGAAAGAATTGGTCGAGTTGGGGATGTTTCTGCGGGGAATCAAAAACTATTTTCGATTATTCGGGAAAACAAGCTGGAACTGCAATTGAAAGTCCCGGAAACTCAGGTTTCGCAAGTGCGGTCGGGAACAGCAGTGCAGATTACTTCGGACTCTGACAAGCGGATTAAGTTGTCAGGAACTGTGCGAGATATTTCGCCGCTAGTTGACCCGCAAAATCGGCAAGCTACGGTGAAAATAGATTTGCCGACAAGCGAGTTTTTGCGATCGGGAATGTTTTTGCGCGCATCGATTTCGACTGCGACGGCTCAAGGTTTGAAAGTCCCTGCTAAGGCTATTTTACCGCAGTCTGACGGCAGTTCTGTTGTTTACAAACTTGTGGGCGATGACAAGGTGCAGGCTCAGCCTGTGGAAGTTGGGGAGATTACTGGGGGCGCGGTTGGTGATTTGACCGATGCTCAGATTCAGATTAAAAAGGGTTTGAAGGGGGGCGATCGGGTGGTTGTTGCTGGGGCTGGTTATCTCAAAAATGGCGATCGGGTTAAAGTTGTTAAATAGTTATTGGTTATTTTTTATTTGGGTAGTCCTGCATAGTCAGTTTGTCTTTTGACTTTTTATTAACATAGTATTGTAGCCACCTTTGTGAAACCCCCTTCGCCCTAACAATCCCAGCCAGAGATATCTTTTCTAATAAAAGTCGAAGAATCAATTCTCTTGTTTCTTCCTCCAGCGGCTGATGTCTGGGAGTCATATCAAATCCACTCTTCATCGGAATAGTAAATTCGAGTTCACTGTTCACTGTTGACTGTTCACTGTTCACCGTCAACAGTCAATAGTCAACATCATTCCGGTGCAACCGGAATTGATATAACAACTGACCACCAACAACTGACAACTAACAACTACCTTATTTTTTACCAATCAACAAATAAGTTCTCATTCCCCCTTTACCTTTAACATCAATGATTCCCCGCTCCTGAAACAAATATTTGCGTTCCAATAACTTATAAGTAGTTTCGCTAACTTGAATCCGCCAAGACAAACCGTGAGATTCCATCCGGGAAGCGATGTTTACCGTGTCGCCCCACAAATCATAAATAAACTTTTTAATCCCAATTACTCCGGCAACGACAGGGCCGCTGTGGATGCCGACGCGGATGCTAAAATATTTCTTATTGTTAGCATTAAACCGAGCTATTTCTGTTTGCATATCCAGTGCCATTTGGGCGATCGCCTCTGCGTGATCGGCCCGGGGATCCGGCAGCCCTCCTACCACCATGTATGCGTCGCCGATAGTCTTGATTTTTTCTAGCCCGTGCTGCTCGCACAACAGGTCGAATTTTGAGAAAATCTTATTCAGGAGCTCCACGAGGTCGATCGGCGGCATGATAGTAGCCAGGTGTGTAAAACCCACAATATCTGCAAACAAAACAGTCACTTCAGGAAAATATTCGGCAATAGTCGTTTCATTTTTTTTCAGCCGTTCTGCTATCGCTTGGGGCAAGATATTTAACAGCAGTTGTTCAGATTTTTCCTGTTCTTCCCGCAGAGCATCTTCTGCTTGCTTGCGTTCCGTGATGTCGTGGTAACTCCAGACTCTGCCGATAATTTTATCTCCCAACCGCTGCGGTTCTGAATAGCGTTCAAAACATCTACCGTCTTGAAATTCCAACAAGTCGTAACTTTCGGCTTCTGGCTGCTCATAAAGCGATTCTATTCTCTCTTGAAATCCTTGCGGGTCTTTGAGTTGGTTCATGATAAAGGCGATCGTGGTGGCATCATCTCGTAGTGCCATCACTTCGTTAGGTATGCCCCACATTTCCACAAATTCTCGATTAAAAGTAACTATTTTTCCGCTCCTGTCAGTAGCTAAAATACCGTCAGCAGTAGAATCAAATGTTGCTTGCAGCAGGGATATAGATTTTGCCAAAGCATCTTCAGCCACTTTTCGAGCAGTAATGTCTCGCAAAATAGCCCGAATCGCTACTAGCGAACCTTCCGAGAACTTACAGCTTATGCTGCCTTCTAGCAAAATCTGTTCGTTGCTTTTAGTAATAAATATTGCTTGAATAGAGTCAGGATAAACTGTATTTTCATTTACAGTTTTTTTAATAATAGCTTGATACAATATGTCTATTGACTCTTGGGAACTGTTGGGATGAATGATGTCAAAAACAGTCATGTTAGCAATTTCTACTTCGCTGTAGCCCAAAGTTGCCCGCCAAGCCCGATTTACATACAAAAAACGACCGTCTGCTCCAATACTTTGAATTAAGTCAGTAGCATTTTCAAATAAGTCTCGCAATTGTTCTTCGCTTTCTCGCAAAGCAATTTCCGCTTGCTTGCGCTTGATAAATTGACCCAGTTGACTGCCGATTGTAGCCATTGTCTGGAGCAATTCTTCATCAAAACACTGGACTTCATGGCTGAAAAAAGTCATCACCCCCAACACTGACCGGGCAGAATTTTCCTGCTCGTAGTCGCCCAAAATCGGAAAGCCAAAAGCTCCGTGCAGTCCTTCTTGGGCAGCGATTTCTCGGCGCAGAAAACCGTCGCTTTCTGCGACATCTGCAATCCACTGAGGGGAACCACTAGCCCAAACAAGACCGGGCAATCCTTCGCCGAACGCACAGGTCATTTGTTCGGCAAATCCGGCAAATTTGGGGATGGAAACTGAGCGTTTTTTCCAACTGGCGACGCACCTGATTAAATTAGGGTCGGAAACCGCATTTATTCTGTTACTTCCTGACAGCAGTTTTTCCCCAGCTTCAGGCATCCAAAGTTCGGCAGTATCCCATCCCAAGCTGTCGCAAATTACGGGGAGAATTGCTGTTAAAGCTTTTTTAATTGTTTCCGATGCCGACAGGATGCGAGTGGTGACGTACTGAGCTATTTTTCGCTTGCGGGCTCGCTGTCTGTCTGTAACGTCGCGGCCGATGTACACGAAATCTTGAACGGCGGCCGAAGATATAGAAATCCCTTGAATTTCACTCGGAATCGCCGTACAGGAAAAGGAAACTGTGAGCTTTTCTCCGGTTTTTGCCGTACAAATTATTTCGGCGTTCGTTTGAGATTGTTGAGGAGGCTCTTCGCCCAACTGCAAAGATTCGCCAATAGCAGCAAGAGCATCTATTTGCTGGCCTACTAATTCCGATTCGCTGTAGCCGAACAAATCCTGAGCCGCTTGATTGACTTTTTTAATTTTTCCCGAAGCGGTTGTTACCAACAAAACTTCTGCCATTGAAGTAATAATTTTTTCAACATAATTATTAGTAGCAGCTAAGGTACTCAACAAAATATTCATTTCATTTGTAGCTTGGACTAGAGTTTGTTCCAACCCCATCCTGTCTGTTACATCTTCAAAAAATAAAATTAATCTGTGATAATTATCGTCATTGCTGAACTCGACGATATACATATCAAAATAAAGTCGCGAACCATTTTCTAATACCCGCGTCATCGCTTTTAATTCAAAATTTGGCAAACGTCCTTCAAAAATATCGATTAAAATTTCTTCACTTCCCACCAATTCGGGAAAGGGAATGCGGACATCATTGCCGGCCGCTACTTCCTCGGGACAGTCCGCAAACCGATCCACTTTGAGAGATGTTTCTTGGATTAAAAAATCTTCATCCAGTGCTAGGTACTCCAAGTGGTGGGGAACCAACAGTTTGTTTAACATGGTTTTTATGTTGGATTTCTAGTAGTGAACGCGCCCTCTGTACCAAATCATTTGAAATTTATCTATTTATACGACTTTCCCAAAAAATACAACTGTCTGCAATCTCCAAATCATGATAATAATCAGTCATTCCCAATTCCCAATTCCCAATTCCCAATTCCCAATTCCCAATTCCCAATTCCCAATTCCCAATTCCCAATTCCCAATTCCCAATTCCCAATTATCAAATGGTATTACCTCTGTTTATAAAATGGGATTGTGACTATAAAGGTAGTACCTAACCCTGTCTCGCTGGAAAATTCAATTTGACCTCCGTGCAAGTCTACACACTGCTTGACTATGGATAAACCCAGTCCTGTACCGGGTATTTTTCCGACATTTTGGGCTCGGTAATAAGATTCAAACAGTTGTTCTTGGTCTTCTATAGGAATGCCAATTCCTGCGTCTTTAATTTTAAATATAACTTCTTGATGATGACAATTTAATTGAAAATAAATCTTGCTGTCGATCGGCGAATATTTGACAGCATTTGACAGCAAATTTGTCAAGATATGCCGCAGCAATTTTGCATCTAGTGCTGGCAATTGTTGTGTTTGCTCCGATTCGCGATCGTTTTTTTTCGCGAGCGGAGTTGCTTTTCGGCAAAGAAAGTTAATACTATGATTTTTTCCGTAACTAATTTTAATTGATTCTACTAACTCGCTGCAAAATTTTTGCAAGTCAACTGGTGCAGGATTGAATTGGAGTTTTCCTGCTTCGGCGCTGCTGAGCAACCGCACGTCATCTAATAGCTGAGCCATGTGTTTAGATGCTGATTTAACGTGTTCGAGGTATTCTTGTTTTTCCTCGTTGGTGATTTCGTCGCCGTATTCTTTGAGAATTTGAGTAGCAAATAATACGGTATTTAAAGGATTACCGAATTCGTGAGCTAGCATTGAGAAAAAACGAGATTTTACTTGTCTGAGTTCTTGCTCTTTTGCCAAAGAGCGACGAATTTCTAGTTCTTCTTGCTTGCGTTCTGTGATATCCCTACCGATATAGATGAAATCGTATAGTCCCTCTAATTCTGTCTGAATTGCCGAACATGAAAATTCTACCCAAATTTCTTCTCCTGCTTTAGTAGTGCAGACTACTTCCAGTTCTCTGAGCAGCTCTTTTTGAGACAAAATATAGCGGTGGCGAGCTTGGTAAAGCAATTTTTCTTCGACTACTATGATGGAGAGGGGATGGTCGAGCAATTCTGCTTCGCTGTAACCAAATAACCATTGGGCTGATTGATTGACTGTTTTGATAATTCCTGATGTTGTTGTCACCAACAAGGCATCGCCCATCGAGCGAATAACTTTATCTATATAATCTTTGGAAGCGGCTAAGGCGCTGACCAAAAGATTAGCTTCATTCGCCCTCTGAATCAAGGATTGCTTCATGACCATTTTTTCGGTGGCATCTTCAATCAAAATTAGCAAGTTACTTGCCATATCTTGTTCGTTTTCATGTTCTATAGCCAACAAATCGAAGTATAAAGGGCGATTGTCGTCGGTAAACCGAGCGATACCTTTGAGTTCAAAACTCGGCCGCCGTCCCATCACGATCGACATTAGGACATTTTCAATGCCAATTAGTTCCGGAAAACTGATGCGAGCATCTGCACCGGGGATCGCGTCGCCCGGAGTATCGGCATAATTCTGGACTTCGGCGGAGGTTTCCTGAATGATGAAATTGTGATTTACGACAAAATATTCTGTTTGTCGCGGGCCCAAGAGCTTTCTAAAAAGGGGGTTCATGCTTGCTCTACCATTGTGTAAGCTAGTTTGTGGAAGATTTCGTCAACGTCTTTGCCTGTTTTAGCAGATGTCGTGTAGACTGCCAATACTTTGCCTTGACCTATAGAGTGGGAGATTTCGACTAGCAGCGCCAATTTTTCTTCGTCAATCAAGTCTACTTTGTTCAAAGCGACGATAATTGAGCCTTTGGGATTAACTGAAGAAAAAAGCTTAACGTGCTCGGAGATTCGCTCCACTGTTTCAGAACGGCTGACATCGGCAACGATTAAAACACCGCTAGCTCCTTGTAAGTAAGTTGGTGCGATTCCTTTGAATTTTGTGTGTCCTTCTAAGTCCCAAATTAGCAACTGCGCTGTGACAGCTTCCTGCTGTTTTGTGTTTTCTAATATGATACTTTTGCGAGAAATTTTCACTCCGACAGTGGACAGGTACTGATCGCTGAATTGTTGATCGACAAAACGGCGGATCAGACTGGTTTTACCGACGCCAAAGTCGCCGATCATGCACATTTTTTTAGATATAGTAACTGACATAATTATTTGCTGTTTATGGTCTTAGTTATTGGTTCAGTTAACACTGCTAATTCCCCGGAGATCCCCCTCGCATCCCCCTGGTTGTAGGGGGACTTTGAGAATGCTCTTGTCCCCCCCTTTTTAAGGGGGGCTAGGGGGGATCTGTCTTATCTGAACCGTATTGGTTTACGGTCTTAGTTATCGGTTCAAATAGTACGCATCTGCTCAAAAGTAGCGGTTGATTGGACTCCACGCCTGCTGGAGGATTTCGGCTACCAACGGCTTGGAGGCGCTGCGGATCAGCACCTTGCCGCACTAAAGCATCTCGCACGGCTACGGCACGCCTGAGCGACAACTGTTGATTTGTGACAAGTTCCCCAGTTCGATCGCTGTGTCCAATTATCTTAATCTGTTTTTGAGGGTATTGATCCATGAAATTTTTGACACTAGCGATAATTTCTCCGTATGTTGAGTCTAAAGTTGTCGTTCCTCGGTCGAAGTAGATGCGGGTTGCAATCTTGGGCGGATCGAGTTTAATAGTGCTGACGACCGACTCAACGCCGGGAATTTGCTTCAGGGACTGAGCAATTTTCTCGGGGTATGCACCGTCGATGACTGTCCCCTCGACTGTAACTTTGCGATCGGCGTACCGACTCGAAATAGAAACGCCGGAACTCTGGTTCAAAACAGCGGTAATCCGCTGCACCTCGGCCGCCGTCAAAACAGGATCGGGGGGGACATCTACAGCTACAATTTTATTATCTAATTGCAATTTCGGCACAGTTGATGCGACTATTTTTGCGGCTTTATTCCGCAATTCTTGATTTGGCAACTTTCCGGTTAGCTTGAGAGTTTTGCCATCGACAGCAACATCTAAGCGGTAAACTGCTAATTCGGGAGTTGAGGCTAAAGCGTTGATGGCATTTGCTTCGAGGCGGCGGTCAATGCTGCTGCGGTACTGATATATTCCCCAAGGTACTAAGATTAAGCTCAGGACGGCTAAACCGATACCGACTAGGGCGATCGGGGGTTTAGTAACTTTTTCTTTTTCTTTGGTAACTGTGTCGAATAAACTTTCTAAAAGCGGCTGCAAGTCGTCTGATATGGTACGGGGGTTGCCGTTAAATTGATTGATTGACTGGCCGTAATTAATGATAATACTGCTGACTGTTTCCCGCATCTTTTTGATAAACGGCGCTGGTGTTTCTCCTTTAGTCACAACTGCCAAGTAACAGTATCCCGCTATTTCTAGCATAATTTTGGAGTCGCCGTATTCGATTTGATTGAGTTCGGAAATTTGTCCCGGCTGCACGATGCACTCGTTAACAAAGCTGCTAATCGCTGTCAGCATTCCTGCTACCATTTCCGATTCTAATTGGTACTCGCCTGAGTGTTGAGCTTCGGCAATCACTAACCCCGAGGCTTTGTGAATTAAGAATATTGCCTGGACGGTAAAAGGCATTGATTCTCGGAAAATTAATTCAGCTTCGGAGACTCCTTGGACTTGGGAGCGAATTTTGCGCCTAACTCCTTCTATGCTTAAGCTATTTGATACTTTTTCGTTGATAGTTTTAATCGCTTCTGCCATGTATTTGGCGATCGTACTGCCAATTACCGGATAGAGGGCATCCACCATCGAGTCGCGTTCGAGTGCTATTTGGGCTGTAATCGCTTTGCCCATTTCCGGGGCGATGGCTTGGGCGATCGACTCTTTGTCGAGGCGAATTTGCTCTTGAATTGCCAAGCCGATTTCTGGGGCGATCGCCTTAGCAATATCCGCTGGTGAATTGACAATTTGTTGAGCAAGTGCATCGGGCAGTAACTCAGCTATGGCCGAACTCATTGCCGACTTGTTTTCGAGAGTTTTTGCCCGAATCACTTCGTCAATAATCGGCCCGATCGCCTTAACAACTTCTTCTCTAGAATCAGATATTTTGCGGCTGAGAATTTCAGCGATCCAAGGTAGCATCAGCGCGATCAGTTCTTGAGGATCGTAGATTTGGTGCTCCAGTTTTCCTAATTTATCATTGATGCTTGCCATCAGGTGGCGCACCCCCGGCAAATCGTTTTCTGCCAGCAGAATTTTCACTTGCTCGATATCCGACATTTGCGAGCCGAAAATCAGAGTTTGGAGCCTTTCCATCGCGCTGTCGGCTTCATTTAGATCCTGTTTAATTTCCCCCAATATTTCTGCTGGTTGCGATATCGATGCCGACTCTTCTAGCAAGTTTGGTATCGATTGAAGCTTCTCGACCACCGCATCTAAATATATTTTCTCTGACGGCTCGGGAAATACGGGAACTGCGGCATTGTGCTCTGTTGCGGAGGATTGCCGGTCTGTTTCACCGGATTTTTGAGCTTGTACTGTTTGCGGAGAATTGGGAATTGTCAAGTCGGGCAATTCCTGTACGGACGGCGATTCTATCTCAAAATCGGAAACATCTGCTGAAACATCGATTGTTTTAGCAGAGGAATAGTTTTTTTCTAGTTCTGAATTGTTGAGTTTGTGAGTAGGGAACAGCCAACTTTTGGCGTTGTCTGCAACAGCAGGGCGATCGGCACCCTCCGGTTCGCGATCGCCGGAAACTGGCACGCTCGCTGCAATTTCCTGTTGCTCTTGCTCAGAAATACCTAACAAATCCATCAACCCGCCGAGGGCCCCAGCTCGATCGTCTCCGCTGCTGCTGTCAGCTTCTGGCTCTCCATTTTGCTGGTTTGAACCCGCAAAAATTTTGAGTTCGGCTAACAGATTCAGCAGCGGTTCTAGCTGGGTTGCTGCATTGGCAGCGGACTCGTCGGGTTGAGAAACAAAACCCTCTAGCTGATTTTCACCCGCTGGATTTTCTTTCGGTAAAGCCATGCGTTATTATCCGTGATGGTGGCGCTCCGGCAACAGAAATTCGTTATTTGACTTATTATCAGCAACGCCTTTAAGTTCGGGAACAAATTCTGTTCCTTTAAGCCTCATGCCGAGTTCAAACAGGATTTCTGCCATGTCGTCTCTAGAAACTTTAACATCTCTGAGCATGGAAAAGCGTCTGTCGAGTTCTTCAAAAACTTGTGTTTTTAAAGTGCGGGTTTCTTCGGAGAGCCGCTCTCTGTTTTGGGATAGTTCGTCGCGAATCGAACTGGTTTGATTGTCTATGGCTTCGTCGAGGGCTTCAATGCTGCTGGAGAATTTGCGGTTAACGCGATCGATTTGCTGCCGCAAGTCGGCGCATTCTTCTTGCGTATTTAAGGTGAGCGATTTAACTTTCTTTTCTAAGGAATCAACTGCCGCCTTCATTTCTGCTGAGAGAACATTTTTCACCTGTTCGATGCGAGCTTGCATATCTTGCTGCATCATCGACAAGTCGGAATCTATTTTATCGAAGCGATTGTCGTATTCTCTAAGCTGCGCTCCGAAAATTATGTCCCGGATCTGGTCGATATTTCCCAGCCGTTCGCGCATTTCTTCTTTAGTAATTTCGGCCATGTTTCTACCTCGAATCTCCGACAATTGTGAGTTTAAGAACTGTACTAGATTTTTTGTTGAACCGCTTGTCGAGCATTTTAAGTAGGCTCAAAAGAGGTGCCGGCGGCTTTTACTGTGACTTAAGACAGTTGGGGCGACACTAGCTTTTTTGACTCGGTGGAACTTGATTGTTTGAAACTCTCACCCCTGCATCGGGGAGGGGATTTTTTCGAGTTTTAACTCGCTTATATCCTGAGATTCAAATTTTCGAGTTGGGTGCTGTCATCAAGAATGACGGTTTACGATGCCTTGCAGCAAGTTCCTTAAGTGTAGACTTTCCTGCTACGGGGCGGGTAGGTTTTAATGTTTTGTACTGATATTTTTAATCATATCGCATCTTGACAGTGCCTCAAAGCCATAGCACCTGAGCTACCGTAAAGATCGGGCGGGCCCGTTCAGTTATGTATAATATATAACTCAAAAATATAACTCGGCGGTTTCAACCGCTACTATACAAACGAAGTATCAGATATAACTCGGCGGTTGAAACCGCGACTACACAAACGAAGTCCGCACAACGCGAGACTGAAGAAATCAGGACACGGCTTGGCCTTTGTCCCTACAATAAACTACGGTAGGGAAACGGCACTGCCGTGTCCTCTATATCATTTCGGCGTAGCCGGAATTGATATAAGCTGTCGCGCATTTAAATTGTATATTCAGGGCGGGCGGGACGCCCACCCCACAAGGGTTTGATTGTTTTTGACATACAATTTAAATCCAGAACAGCTTATTAAAGCCGGATTTGGGGTTATGCAGTTGAACTTTCCCTCTCCCCCTCTCCCCTATAAAAAAGCGTAGGGCCCGATCGACAATGATCAGGCCCAATAATATGAGAGTTTTGTTTTTTCTAACAAACTAGATGTGTTTCCGGTAGAGAACAATTTCTTACTAGGGTTTACAACTTGTGCAGCTTTACTTTTAATCCGCAAGCACAATAAGTCTGATTCGACTGCGGTTTGGCTTGACTGCCCGATCGGCAGTTTTGCCACTATTCCAAGTTGTGGTCGGTTAATTTCTGCTGCGCCTGGAATCTAGACCGGAGACACCATGCCTATATCCTCGAACTTTGTTTCTAAATATAGCGACCTCCTTGCTCTTTCTGTGGGTGTCTATTAATAAGTTACCAGGAGCTTTCCCAGAAGTAAAGCACAATTTGCAAAACTTGATGGGTCTTTACATTACTAAGTATAATGATATAAATATCCAAATAGATGTAAGTTCTATTCCTGCTACATCTTTACATACTTAACATTTGTTGTCATGCCTATTTCTCCTAAGTTTCTGACTGGTAGCGAAATCCGCGAAACGTTCCTCCAATTTTATGCCCAGCGGGGACACAAAATATTGCCGAGCGCTTCTTTGGTGCCGGAAGATCCGACTGTGTTGCTGACGATCGCCGGAATGCTACAATTCAAGCCGATATTTCTCGGACAGCGGGCGGCAGAATCTCCCCGCGCCACGACTTCTCAAAAGTGCATCCGCACCAACGATATCGAAAACGTCGGCCGCACCGCCCGCCACCACACGTTTTTTGAAATGTTGGGTAACTTCAGTTTCGGGGATTATTTCAAGAAACAAGCCATTGCTTGGGCTTGGGAACTTTCTACGGAAGTTTTCGGTTTGTCAGCGGAAAATTTGGTGGTTAGTGTTTTCCGGGAAGATGACGAAGCTTTTGCGATTTGGCGCGATGAAATTGGCATTCCGGGCGATCGCATTCAACGCATGGGAGAAGCTGACAATTTCTGGCAATCTGGCCCGACTGGCCCCTGCGGCCCGTGTTCCGAGATTTACTACGATTTCCACCCAGAAAGAGGCGACAATATTGACCTCGAAGATGATAGCAGGTTTATCGAATTTTATAACCTGGTTTTCATGCAGTACAATAAGGATGCAGAGGGCAATTTAACACCGCTGCAAAATCAAAATATTGATACTGGAATGGGACTGGAACGGATGGCGCAAATCCTCCAGAAAGTACCCAACAATTACGAAACAGATTTGATTTTTCCGATCGTCCAATCGGCCGCAGAACTGGCCGGAATTGATTACCACAATAGCGATGAAAAAGTCAAGGTTTCGCTAAAAGTAATTGGCGACCATATTCGGGCTGTGGTGCACATGATTGCGGACGAAATTCGTGCGTCGAATGTTGGTCGGGGTTACATTTTGCGCCGGTTGATTCGCCGGGTGGTGCGTCACGGGCGACTGATTGGCATTCAGGGCGAATTTACGGTGCTGGTGGCCGAAAGTGCGATCGACCTTTCGGAAGCAGCTTATCCCAACGTGCGATCGCGCGAGGCTCAAATCAAGGCGGAATTGGCAAGGGAAGAAGCGCAGTTTCTCAAGACTTTGGAACGCGGAGAGAAGTTGCTGGAGGAAATTGTCGATCGGACAAAACAGCAAGCAAACCAACAAATCAGCGGTCAAGATGCTTTCACCCTTTACGATACCTACGGTTTCCCCTTAGAACTAACCCAAGAAATTGCTGAAGAACAGGGAATCTCTGTCGATTTAGACGGCTTTGAAACGGCGATGAAGGAACAGCAAACTCGCGCCAAAGATGCTCATCAAACCATTGATTTAACCGTGCAGGGTTCTTTGGATAAGTTGGCTGAAACAATCCAGGGAACTGAGTTTGTCGGTTATGCAGAATTGTCTAGTTTAGCTAAGATAGAAGTTATCTTAGTTGACGGCCAAGTTGTCGAATCAGCAGAGGCGGGAACTGAAGTACAAGTTGTTTTGAACAAAACCCCGTTTTATGCAGAATCCGGCGGACAAATTGGGGATAAAGGTTATTTGCAAAGCGGAGAAAATGGTGATAGTTTGTTGGTGAGAGTTGATGATGTGAAGAAAGAGTCGGATTTCTTCGTGCATTTCGGCTTTGTGGAACGGGGAACCCTGAAAGTTGGCGATAGTTTGACTGCGAAAATTGACAATGGCGGCCGCCGCCGAGTTCAGGCTAACCATACAGCAACTCACTTATTGCAAGCAGCTTTGCGAAAAATTGTAGACGATTCGATTTCCCAAGCTGGTTCGCTGGTATCGTCAGACAGATTGCGATTTGATTTCAATTCTCCCCGCGCTGTCACAGCAGAAGAATTGCAGAAAATTGAGGATCGAGTTAATAGTTGGATTGCGGAGGCGCACGCTGCGGTCGTTGCCGAAATGCCGATCGCCCTTGCGAGAGAAAAAGGCGCCACAGCCATGTTTGGTGAGAAGTACGGCGACGTAGTGCGGGTAATCGACTTTCCCGGGGTTTCGATGGAATTGTGCGGTGGAACTCACGTCAGCAACACCGCAGAAATCGGGCTGTTTAAGATTGTTTCCGAAGCGGGCGTAGCAGCCGGAACTCGCCGGATAGAAGCGGTTTCGGGACAAGCTGTCTTGGACTATTTGAACGTGCGGGATAAGGTGGTGCGCGATTTGGGCGATCGATTTAAGGCGAAACCCGAAGAATTGCCGAACCGGATTACTAATTTGCAGAATGAGTTGAAGGATACTCAGAAACATTTGGCTGCTGTAAAGTCGGAATTGGCCATCGCAAAATCCGACCAATTGCTAGCAAAAGCTGAGTCCATTGGCGAGTTCAAAATCATTGTAGCTAAATTGGGTGATGTGGATGCGGAAGCGCTGAAAACTGCGGCGGAAAGATTGCAGCAAAAATTAGGAAATGCGGCGGTTGTTTTGGCATCAATTCCTGAACCAGACAAGGTAAGTTTGGTGGCAGCTTTTAGTCCAGAAGTCAATAAGAAAGGATTGCAAGCTGGCAAGTTTATCGGCAAGATTGCCGAAATTTGCGGCGGAAAAGGCGGCGGGCGGCCGAATTTAGCGCAGGCTGGGGGACGCGATGCAAGTAAGTTGCAGGAAGCGTTGGAAAGTGCTAGGAATTTGTTAGTTGAAGGGTTGGGTTAATTAGGAAGAAACTCGACCGTTGAGAAACCCGGCGATTGGAAATCGCCGGGACTTCCGCAATCAACCCGCAATCAATCCGCAACCACCCCCAAATCCATCCGCTAAATCCCGCACATTGCT
This sequence comes from Cyanobacteria bacterium OTE_58_metabat_593, assembly GCA_031372825.1. Classification (GTDB taxonomy): domain Bacteria; phylum Cyanobacteriota; class Cyanobacteriia; order Cyanobacteriales; family Microcoleaceae; genus Microcoleus. The sequence goes on from JANMLZ010000171.1 coordinate 70,235, forward strand.
CGCTGCTAACGGCCTCAGCAACCAACCCCAAACCCATCCGCTAAATCCGCTACAAAATCCGCTGCCAATCTTGCATTCCCCCCACAAACAATGTAAAATATCCCAAACATGGGTAGTGCAATGAAGAATAAAAAACAAATCGCCCTCATCCAATCTCTCCTCAACTCCTCTAGAGAAGAACAAATTGTTATCCTGCAAAACAATCTCGAACTAATCGATGATAACTTTGCCCGATATCTACGCGAGTGGGCTACTCAAACTCTGGCAGAAATGGAGTCAGAGGAAGCTACAAACATTACTATTAATATTTTAAACTTCAGTAACTTGATTCAAGAGTTTTCACTGGGTAGCAAAAGCAGCAATATGGAAATTGCCATTGCAGGATATGAGGTGGCACGGAAAATTTTTAACCGATATGATGATACCGAAAAATTGGCAGCTACTCAAAATAATTTGGGAGAAGCTTACCGTAACAGAATAAAAGGAGAACAGGGTGAGAATATCGAACAGGCGATCCCATTTTATGAAGCAGCTTTAGAAGTTTACAGCCGCGCAGCTTTCCCCCAAAAATGGGCAGGTACTCAAAATAATTTGGCAAATGCTTACTTATACAGAATAAAAGGAGAACAGGGTGAGAATATCGAACAGGCGATCAAATTTTATGAAGCAGCTTTACAAGTTCGTACCCGCGATGCTGTTCCCCAAAATTGGGCACAGACTCAAAATAATTTGGCAAATGCTTACTTATACAGAATCCAAGGTGAACGGGGTGAGAATATCGAAAAGGCGATCGCATTTTATCAAGCAGCTTTAGAAATTTACACTCGCCCTGCTTTTCGGGAACAATGGGCGATGACTCAAAATAATTTGGCAATTGCTTACTTATACAGAATCGAAGGAGAACGGGGTGAGAATATCGAAAAGGCGATCCGACTTTTGGAAGCTGCTTTACAAGTTCGCACTCCCACCGCTTTGCCAATTGATTGTCTGCAAACAGGCAGAAATCTAGGCAATTTAGGATTTGCAGAAAGTTTGTGGGAAACCGCCATCTTCGGCTACGAAAAAGCCATCCAAGCAGTCGAACAAAGCCGCGAGTGGATAACATCCGACAACCGCAAACGAGAAATCATCGAAGAAAATCTCGATGTCTACGAAAAAATGATGCAATCCTGCATCAATCATCAACAATATGACAAAGCCCTGCAAACAATTGAACGCAGCAAATCCCGCTACCTAGTCGAACTCTTCACCAACAGCGAAATCTACCCCAAAACAGCCACCGAAACCGAGAAACAGCAACTCCAAAACCTGCGCCGCCAAATCGCCGCCTCCCAACAATTCCTAGAAACAGAAACCCCATCTCCTCCCCCTCTTTCTCCCCTCCTTACCAAGGGGGGGCCGGGGGGGGTTCCCGAAGACTCTCCCTCACAACGCACAACCCAAACCCGCAGTCTCAGCCCCGAATATTTCCAACAACAAAAAGCCAAATTAGAAACAACATCACAGCAACTAACACAACTGCTAGAACAGATAAAACAGCGAGAACCAGAATTCTCCCTAACTCAAAAAGTCGAACCCATCGACATCACCAAATTCCAACAAACCTTAGACACCGAAACAGCAATCATAGAATGGTACATCGGCAATTCTAACTCCCCCTCCAACTCCAACTCCCCCCTTGCTAAGGGGGGCTGGGGGGGATCAGCCTTCATCATCACCCGCGACAGCATAAAACCAGTCACATATACCACAACCGAAATAGCCGAATTAGAAACCTGGAAAAACAACTATCTCGACGAATACCGCAACAAAGAAACCAACAGAACCTGGCAAAAAACCCTATCCCAAAAACTCCAAAAACTCTCAGAAATCCTGCGACTAAACGAGATAATCGCCCATATCCCCCCCAACAGCAAACAAATAATCCTAGTACCCCACCGCTACCTGCACCTATTCCCCCTCCACGCCCTACAATCCACCTCAGAAACCCGATTTAAACAAAAAACCAACTTTCGCGGCTACCTCCTCGACGGCTTCCCCGCCGGCGTGAAATACGCCCCCAGCTTGCAACTGCTGGAACTCGTAAAAAATCGCATCACCACCAGAAACTCCCCCCCACCAAATCAGCTACAACTATTTGCCCTCCAGAATCCCACCGAAGATTTATTCTACGCGGACATGGAAGTAGAAACCATCAAAACCAGATTTAATCCGCATCAAATTTTACTCAGGAAACAAGCCACAAAAACCGCCCTCAACGAAAACAGAGAAAACCTCTCAAACACCAGCTACCTGCACTTTTCCTGTCACGGCATATTCAACTTTGACAATCCGCTGCTGTCATCCCTAGTCTTAGCCGATTCCCTGGAACCGCAAACCTCACCCCCGCCCCTAGAGTCAAATCAGCCCGAGGAAAAACAGCGCTATGTCACCCTACGCAGCGGCAGAAAAGCCTTTCTAGAAAAATGCCTCACCCTGCGAGAAATCTTTGCCGATTTGCAGTTACCAGAGTGCAGTCTCGTCACACTTTCCGCCTGCGAAACCGGGTTAACCACCTCAACCGCAATGACGGATGAATACATTGGTTTACCCAGCGGTTTTTTGTATGCGGGTAGCATGAATGTGGTCAGCAGTCTGTGGGCTGTCGATGATTTTGCCACAGCAATTTTGATGATTAAATTTTATCAGGAATTGCCGGCTGCAGATTCAGTAGCCCTCGCTTTGAATGCGGCGCAAAACTGGATGCGCGGGGTGAGTAGGGAGGATTTCCGAGTTTGGGTAGGATTGTTAAATTTAGATGAAAATTACAGACAAAAGGCGGAATGGTCGTTAACAAAATTGAATGGAGAACAGCCGTTCTGCGATCCGAAATATTGGGCAGCATTCTGTGCGACAGGATATTAAGTTTTGTAGGGGCGGGTTCACCAACAATATCTAACGATTATAAACAATCTCGAAAACCCGCCCCCACCCCACAGACAACCTACATCAAGATGAAATTTGTATTGAATGTTAAAATGTAAATTGTAATTATTGGTTGGGTTGGGCGGGTTTTCGAGATTGTCGATTTTAGGCTATTATGGTTGGTGAACCCGCCCCTACAAATCTATTGTGTTTAATTACCGGAGAAATTACTATGGAACCTGACAAAATTATCTATGCTTTCCTGCAATGGCTGCACGGAAATCCGAGTATTTTCATGCCCACAGCATGGCAAGATTTACCCAAATTACAAACAGAAATAGCCGAATCCGCAGATGATGAATTGTTTCCCATTGCTATGACTATCAGCAAATGGTGTGCCAGTCATCAATTGGGAGATGAATTAAAAAATGCTGCGGGTAAATGCAAAAAAGAAATCGAGGATGCGGGCGAACCCACCCCAACTACAATCCCGCCCCTAACCAATATCACTCAAATTCTGCGTACCAGCATTGAAGATAGCTACAAAAAACTTCAAGAAAGCGCACAAGATAATCAATCAGATACCAGCAATGACTCCAAGTAGCAAAATCTATGCCCCCAACGTCTATTTGTTTGCCTTTCACCTCTGCAACGCCCTAGAGTCAGAGTCGAATTCCGCTGTGGAATTTACCAGCTTGTGGCAGAAGTGCGATGAGATTTTGCAAACTAAATTAGCAGTAAGTACAAAATTCAATGACAGCTATTTGCACAAAAAAGATGAACCTGTAGGCGGTTGTGTCAACCTGATTGATAAATCAAAAGTTAACAACCGAAATTCTCTGCCCTTTGACAAGGAGATTTCGGTTGACAATCAGCCAATTCCTCTCAAGGGTTTTGCCCAACCGAAGCGAATTGACGATAGCTATGCTTTGGGTTTGCAAATTCGGATTCCCGAAAAAGTTAACGACGTTAAAACTCCTGCTGTCGATGTTAGCATCTTCCAGCAATTTAATCCCGATAATTGCTTACTGCCAGATTTTGTCCAGAGTTATTTCGGGCAAACTCTGCTGATTACGGCTTGGCTGAGTGTCGAACAAAATCTGGCGGCGCGGGAAAATCCACAGTTTCTCAAATCTTTAGGTAAAGAGTGTCTGGAAAAATTGATTTCTGGCAATAATCTCCCGGATTTCTGTCGTCAAGGCGAGTTATTCGGCAGTCCGATTTTGGAGTATGGCGATCTCAATCAACCAGATAATTACTGTCACGTTATTATCTGGTTTTTTAACAGTACGGTGACAGATGATATCTGGGATGAGACGCGCTACAGCGATTTTATGGAGTTGTTTTTGTACCGCAATAAGATTCTGCGGACTTTTCATGACAGCCGCAAGCTTTACGCGGTGATTCGCGAGGAGTACAAACAAATTGGATTGGATATTGACAAGACTTTCCAGTATTTGCAGCGGGATAAAGCTGAGAAAAGACAATCGAAAGGCGCGGGTTTAAAGGAGGAGGAATTAGAGTTTCTGGAAAGTCAGATGATAGACTTGCCGCCACGGGCTGTGAAGTATGCCCGGATGCTGAGTGATTTGCATTTTTGCGAAAATACGATCGCCATTAACGCCCAAAATTACCAAAATAAATTAAATCAAATAAGTCTTGACATCACATCCAGTAAAAAGTATAATGATAGGGATGCCGATTTAAGTTTCCTCGCAGCATTCGGGACGCAAAACTGCCCGCAGTTTCAAAGGCAGATTCAAGCAGATTTAGGCTATTTCAAACACGGTTCGGGCTTGCTAGACAAAGCAATGGAAGCAATTCGAGGTGTTGTGGCGATCGAAGAAGCTTATCGGGATGCGAAACTAGAGGTAACGATTCAAGCTGTGGGCTTCGGTTTGGGAGTAGCGGGGGTAGTGGCTGGAAGTTCTCCTTATTTGATTAAACAAGATCCGCCGAATCAGGTGATTGCTTTGCCTTTCCTGAAAGTGGGAATTAATTCTTTTGCGTTGGTGTTGTTGATGAGTATCGGCGCGGGGGTTGTGGTTTGGGGAGTGGTTTTGTTGGCGGCAAATTTCAAGAATATTATGGCTAAATTTAAATAAACCCGGCGGTTGAAACCGCGTCTACACAGACGAAACCCGCCTGCGCGGGTTGAAGATTTTACCTCTTCGTCCACGAAGGTGGACATCGTTTGTGTAGCCGCGATTTCCAATCGCCGTGAATTCTAATCGCCTTTAAAGTGACTTAATATTGAGGTACAGACGAGTCTACTTCTTGACTCCAAGCAGAAATCCCGCCCTTAACATTAATCCCCTCAATTCCAGCTTCCTTCAAAATCCCCAAAGCCTTCGCAGAACGCCCGCCCATTTTGCAGTGTGCAATCAAGCGATGCCCGTTCAACAATTCCTTGACTTTCTCAACACCTTGGCCGTGCTCGATATCCGGCAAAGGCACCAAAACCGACCCCGGAATTTGAGCAATTTCATACTCGTTAGGATTGCGGACATCTAACAATACAAAGTCCTTCGCGCCGCTGTCGATTAACTTTTTAAGTTCCGTGACAGTCATCTCAGGAATTTGCTGTTGTTCTTGCGCTTCCTGTGCTCTCGCTTGGGGAATGCCGCAGAATTGTTCGTAATCGATTAACTTTTCAATTACCGGGCGCACTGGATTCGGGCGCAGTTTCAACTGCCGGAACGTCATATCTAAGGCATTGTAAAGCAACAATCTGCCACTCAAAGTAGTGCCTTGACCCAAGATAATCTTGATAGCTTCCGTTGCTTGGATAGAACCGATAACTCCGCACAAAACGCCTAAAACACCGCCTTCTGCACAAGAAGGAACCATCCCAGGAGGTGGGGGTTCGGGATACAAATCGCGGTAATTCGGGCCGCCTTCGTAGTTGAAAACTGTGGCTTGTCCTTCAAATCGGAAGATGGAACCGTAGACGTTGGGCTTGTTTAAAAGCACGGAAACGTCGTTCATCAAATAGCGAGTCGGGAAGTTATCCGTACCGTCGATGATGATATCGTAGGGAGTGGCAATGGCGATCGCATTTTCGGAACTAACGCGAGTTTCGTACAAATCAACTTGACAAAAAGGATTAATTTCTAAAATCCGATTTTTAGCCGACTCAATCTTCGGTTTCCCCACCCAAGAAGTGCCGTGAATCACCTGGCGCTGCAAGTTAGAATGGTCTACAACATCAAAGTCTACAATCCCAATGCGGCCAACACCGGCGGCTGCTAAATAAAGCAACAGCGGCGAACCGAGTCCTCCCGTACCGACGCAGAGTACACTCGCAGCTTTGAGACGCTTCTGTCCATCCAATCCAACTTCTGGGAGGATCAGGTGGCGAGAGTAGCGTTCGTATTCTTGTTTGTTGAGCTGGATCTCGTCCAGATTAGGATTTAGCATGATATTGTGTGTAGCGCAGATTTTGAATTATATCCTATCTGAATCTTTCGCATTTTTACGCGTTTATTATTTTTACTAATTATTTCTTAATCTGAGTCGGTTCGCCTGCAAGAATTTCCTCTGCTTGAAAGTTGCCCTCTGCGTCAAGACTCCAACTGCGGAGGTCTTCTGAACTGCCTTGCTGCACGGATACTATGATGTAAGAGTATTGGGGCCAGGCCATTGTTCGATCGCACTCCGAGGGGACTGCGGGACAATCCGGGTGAGAATGATAAATGCCAATAATTTCTAAATTGCGATCGCGCCCGTGTTTCATTGCCCGCAACATATCTGCTGGCTTTATAGCATATCTGCGTCTTTCTGTCAATCCCTTTTCTTCCGGCCAATTATCCTCAGCTTCCGCACTCCAAGCATTGTCAGTCGGCCAAACTTCTACTAAAGTTTTAACACCGCCTGTAACTCGACCAAGCAACAAACCGCAGCATTCTTCAGGATAAGTGCTTTCGGCGTGGGTGCGGATGGATAAAATTTGTTCGGGGGTGAGTGCAATATTTTGCATTTTTTATAGGCTTTTTTAACGAACCGCGAAGGCGCGAAGGACGCAAAGGAAGAGAGGAGAAGGGAAGGGAAGATTTTATAATTGATTGGGCATTTCTCTAGTTGTTTGTAAAACAGTTTTATAAGCAATGATAGCTTCAGTTTGATTTACATATCTGACATATTGACTCAATACAGATAAATCTAACTCGGGCAAAAATTCACTGCTCGAAATTAACTCATAACCAGACTCTCGCAAGTGGTAAACCGAAAACTGATTGTTCGCCAAAAACCAGACTTCAGGAACCTGCAAACCGCGATACACTTCTAGTTTGTCAACACCGCCGCTAGTTAGAGCAATTTCGATCGCAATATCTGGAATTTCTGCCAGTGTACCCAAGCAGTAACACTCGTCTGGTTCTGCACCCCGTTTGACAGCTTCGCGGCGAAATGTCGCACTACCATAACCATTGAGATTAATTAGTCTTTCAACCGCATAGGTTTCGATCAACCGGGCAATAATTTTTTTGAGCCTTTCATGTTCTGGGGAAGTCGTCATGATAATTTCTAATGTTCCTTCCAAGTAGGTCATTCTAGGAAAATCATCGACAAACATATCGGAAAGTTGCACATATTGTTCCCAAGTCACATCATATAGGATGACGCGCTGTTCAGTGGCTGGAACGAGAGTTTTTGGATCTAAGAGTAGCATAATTAGTTACCTGCACTTAAGATATCTAAATATTACATTTTTTAATCTTTCTTACTTTCTTCTCTGTGTTCTCTGCGCCCTCTGCGGTTCACAAAAAAAGTTCCTATAGAAATTCAATAAACCGCGAAGACGCGAAAGACACAAAGGAAGAAAAGAGTTAATTCAATCAAGCCGGAGTTTCTTGTAACTCAGGCCGCTCATCGGCAAGGATAGCACCTTCGACAGGACACACCTGCAAACAAATACCGCAGTCAATGCAGGTATCAAAATCAATCCAAAACCAATCCGTACCCTTGACATTTTTGCCGGGGCCGGGTTGGATGCAAGCCACCGGACAAGCGCCGACGCAATCAGCAATCCCTTCGCAAATATTCGTAACGATAGTATGTGACACAGTGTTCTCAATTCTTCAGGTTTGGCAGACGAATCCGTTTTTCTTTTAATTTAACACTGAAGACATACTTTATGGAACTTGCTTTGATTTACCAAGCAGTCCAAACAAATCTTCCGCCACAGCTTTGTGACCGTCTTTGTCAAGGTGAGTGTTATCAAATTTAATATACATTGGCGCAAAACGACCTTCTTTTTGAGCAATTTGCGATCGCCCGCGACGCACTCCTTCAGTAGTATCGACATAGGACAAACCAAGGGACTTACTAATTTCCCCAAGTCTTTTCCCCGCATCAATAGTCAGCCGCCCTCTTGGTACTTGCTGTTCGTTATCAGAAAAACCGTCAAAAGCCATAAAGCGATTAGGCAAGTAAACTACAGCCAAAGAGCGACCGTCAGCAGCCACAGAGTCCCGGAGTATACTCAAATCGCTCTCGAATTGCTTCCAAGCACGATCGGCGACATCGGGAGGCAAATCAGCCTGCTGCCAACCCAAGGCGAGAGTTGCGCCCAAAGGAACATCCGGTTTGAGATTGTTGTTTGCCAAACCCAGTAAGTACAAGGCTTTTTGGGAGTTGATTTTCAGCCAAGACGGGGTAGCTAATATTTTGAACTGGTTTTTCAAACCTGCTAGCTTGGATTTGGCAATTGGTTCCAGATAGGGGTTTACAGTCACTGATATGTCATCGCGCCGAAACCACGTCATCGAGACTAAGTTGTTGTCTACCGCCAGCACTACTAAATCTGACTTGTACTGAGACCATAAGTTGCGGTAAACAGAGTTGATTTCCTTGAGGGAATAACCCTCTAAAGCGCTATTGATGTAGGTTACCGCTTTGCCGTTTTTCTGAAAAAGCGTTGCTAGCTGAGCTGGCCAAGTATCTTCAGCAGCAATCCCTGTACCGAAGGTTGTGGAGTCTCCCATTCCCAGGATTCGCAACTCGCCTTGAGCTTTTGCGATCGGGATGACTGGGCCGCGATTTCCTGGACTGTTGATGGCGATGGGATGACCGCCTGTGAATTCCTGATCGAAAACACTATTAGTATACTCAGGAGCAATAAATTGCAGGAGTGATTCTAATAATACAACTGCCAACACTATCTTCGACAAATCCACAGCAAGGTAGCGAACTGTGGTTTTTAAATTGGCCAGCGCTTTGTCATTAAATATCTGACTCATATTTTTTTAAGCCGCTTAGAACTGGAAGTAAAGGAAATTTGAACTTGAGGCGCCGCCGAAGGTAAACATTAGCGCGATCGCCATTGCACAAGCAATCCACTTGAGCGAATTTGGGTGGTTTTGTGTCTAACTCATCCATTTTTGCTTCAAATCTGACCATTCAACTAGCAGAATTGTGGCCATGTAGAACAGCGGCCGATAGTCGATCGGTATCCGCCCGTCAGCAAAGGTCAATATCCGCTACAATACTACAACCGCACTGTTCAAATTTGCCGGAACCGGGGTGAATGCAAGCAACCGGACAAGCGCCGACGCAATCAGCAACTCCCTCGCAAATATTCGTAACGATAGTATGTGGCACAGTGTTCTCAATTCTTCAAATTTGGTGGACGAACTAGAAATAACTTTTCACTTGGAGTGAAATCTAAAGCCTCAGTTTTTCTTCTAATTTAACATTGAAAACCGACGTTATCGAGGTTGATTCGATTTGCCTAGCAGCCCGAACAAATCTTCAGCCACAGCTTTGTTACCGTCTTTGTCAAGGTGAGTGTTATCAAATTTAATATACATGGCAGCAAAACGACTTTCTTGTTGAGCAATTTGCGATCGCCCGCGGCGAACTCCTTCAGTAGAATCGACATAGGGTAAACCAAGAGACTTACTAATTTGCCCAAGTCGCTTACCCGCATCAATAGTTAGTCGCCCTCTTGGTACTTGACGTTCGTTATCAGAAAAACCGTCAAAAGCCATAAAGCGATTAGGCACGTAAACTACAGCCAAAGAGCGGCCGTCAGCAGCAACAGAGTCCCTGAGTACACTCAAATAACTCTCGAATTGCTTCCAAGCACGATCGGCGAGATCGGGAGGCAAATCAGCCTGCTGCCAACCAAAGGCTAGGGCTGCGCCCAAAGGAGCATCCGCTTTCAGGTTGTTGTTTGCCAAACCCAGGAAGTACAAGCATTTTTGGGCGTTGATGTTCAGCCAAGACGGGGTAGCGAAGATTTTGAGCTGGTTTTTCAGATCCGCCAGCTTGGATTTGGCAATTGGCTGCAGATAGGGGTTTGCAGTGACTGATTTGTCATCGCGGCGGATCCAGGTCATCGAGACCAAGTCGTTGTCTACCGCCAGTACCACTAAATCTGGCTGGTACTGAGACCACAGGTTGCGGTAAACCGTGTTGATGTCCTTGAGTGTATAACCCTCGTGACCGCCATTGATGTAGGTTGCCTTAGCACCGTTTTTCTGAAAAATAGTTGCTAGCTGAGCTGGCCAAGTATCTTCAGCAGCAATCCCAGTACCGAAGGTGGTGGAATCTCCCATTGCCAGGATTCGCAATTCGCCTGGAGCTTTTTTAATCGGCACCATAGGGCCACGATTGCCGGGACTGCTAACGGCGACGGGATGACCGCCTGTGAATTCCCGATCCCAAATATTATTGGTATACTCAGGAGCAATAACTTGCAGGAGTGCTTCTAATAATACAATTGCCAACAATACTTTCGACAAATCTACAGCAATGTAGCGAACTGTGGTTTTTAAGTTGGCAAGCGCTTTGTCATTAAATATCTGACTCATAATTTTTCAAGCCGCTTAGAACTGGAAGTAAAGGAAATTTGAACTTGAGGCGCCGCCGAAGGTAAACATTAGCGCGATCGCCATTGCACAAGTAATCCACTTGAGCGAATTTGGGTGGTGTTGTGTCCAACTCATCCATTTTTGCTTCAAATCAAACCATTCAACTAGCAGAATTGCCGCCATGTAGAACAGCGGCCGATAGTCGATCGGTATCCGCCCGTCAGCCAAGGTAAATATCCGCTGGAATACGACAACAGCACTGTTCAAATTCGATGCCCGGAAGAAGACCCAAGAAGTACAAATTATACACAAGGTAATCAGCCAGCGAATTAAATAATTGATTTGAGAAGTTGGTTTAGATGACAGTTTAGTTGCTCGTTCAATGGAGAGCATTGCTCCTTGGAAACCTCCCCAAACCACCCAGTTCCATCCAGCACCGTGCCACAGGCCTCCCAGCAGCATGGTAATCATCAGGTTGGCGTAAGTGCGGAGATTGCCGCCCCGATTGCCGCCTAGAGGAATGTAGAGGTAGTCGCGCAACCAATTTGATAGGGAAATGTGCCACCGTCGCCAGAAATCAGTAATGCTGTAGGCTAAATAGGGTTTCTCAAAATTCTTGGGTAGTTCAATTCCCAATAGGCGAGCCGAGCCGATCGCAATATCTGAATAGCCCGAAAAGTCGCAGTAGACTTGAACGGTATAAGCCAATGTACCCAACACCAGCCCCAGCCCGGAAACATTTTCGGGACTGGCGAAAACTTCATTGGCGATTGGTGCGATCGAATCAGCTACATAAACTTTTTTCAGCATCCCCCAAATAATCTGGGCAATACCGCTGCGGATCGCAATCCAGTCTACCGATGAATCACAGGCAAATTGGGGCATGAGAACTTCGGCGCGGACGATCGGGCCAGCTAGCAAACTAGGGAAAAACATCACGTATAGCCCGACATCAAGGATTGACTCTCTAGCCTTGGTAACGCCTTTGTAGACATCGACTATGTAGCTAATTGTTGAAAACGTGTAAAAAGAAATACCCAAAGGTAATAGTAGATTGAGTTGAGGCCAAAGGCGAAATCCTAACAGCGAGTAGCTCGAATCTAAAAAAAAGTTTGCGTATTTAAAGACAAACAAAGTGCTAATAACTACAACCAAAAAAGTAATTAAAGCAGTAGTTCGGTTTCTCTGTTTAGTCGATGAGTCAATTATGCGAGCTGTTTTATAAGCCAGCAGGGTATAGCAAACCATTAAAATTGAGTATGGTACGCTCCAAGCCCAATAAAAAGAGTAGCTAGCCAATAGCAAAAACCAACGTCGGTAGTGCGGTGTGAGTAAATAATAGACACACACCACAACTACCAGGAATCCTAAAAATAGTGTGGAGTTAAACAGCATTTTTTTATTTTACTCTCCAACTGGAAACTAACGCTCACAATGCTAGCAACAACGAAAACCGATCGAGTATCCGACTCAGGGATGCAGGAACCTGTTTTTGTCGGGAAAAGCGCCATTATAGCAATGGATTTAGGGTAAAAAGTCAGTTTTATTAAGTTTTTTGTACAATATTTGTTAGAGCCCCGGCTTCTCTAAGCAGTCGGGGCTCTGGGTGTTCTGTAGCAACTCTTAATTTACAGTTTCAATTGTCGGTAATCCTTCGGCATTTACCCAAGCAATTTGAGCAATTCGTCGATCGCGCGCGTATTCCCGGGCCTCCTCAGCAGTCGATCGACTCTCCAAATCTACTTCTACCCGAACTAGGTGACTAGACTCTCGGAGTTTGCGGGCATAATCAAAGGCCGCCGCCGCAGCTTCAGGAGTTTGAGGCACAACCAACCATTCGCTAGCTGGTGTCTCCGTCGGCAATTGACCCTCTGTCAGCAAAACTTGGTGCAAATCTTCAATATTCAAGCAAAACCCGATGCCGGGGGAATTTTGCCCTTGGGGGTCGAACAGTCCTAAGAGTTGGTCATAGCGTCCTCCTTGTCCCAAAACTCGCTGTCCCGTTTTGCTACTGCTGACAACTTCAAACACAATTCCCGTGTAATAGTCAAATGTTTGAATCAAACTCAAATCGAGGTGGATGTGGGATTTGAGATTGGGGATTTTTGCTTGACATTTGTGCAGTAATTCGATCGCACATTTGAGATTATTTAACGCGGCTAGCTGCGGCAAATCTAAATCTAGTTTGGCTACGATCGGCAACACATCTTCTGGGCGGCCGCGCAAGTCAAATAACAGCAGTGCTCTTTCTCGTAATTCCGCTGACAGTGGCAAAGTTTCTAAGGCGATGCGATCGAGATTGGCGATCGAAGAGCGAACTTTTTGGCGCACATTGGGCGGAAACGGTTCTAGCAATGTTGCTGTCAAGCCCGCTTCTCCCAAAACCAAATGCCAGTCATCAATTTCTAAGCTCTGCAAGCACTCAGACAGCAGCAGCAGCACTTCGGCATCCGCAACCGTCCCGCCCGCGCCGAGGAGTTCTACCCCAGCTTGATAGAACTCCTGTTGCCCGCCTGAGCCAGTATCTGGGCCTTTGCGGAAGACGTTAGCGTTGTAGTAGAGGCGCTGGGGCTGCCAGCGAGTCCCGGACATCCGCATTGCAGCCGCGCGGGCGATCGATGCTGTCAATTCCGGCCGCAAGCCGAGTTCTCCATCTTCGGCGTCTTGGAGTTGAATTAAGGTCGATCGGTCGATCGCGCCTCCAGCCATCAAAGTCTCCAGCCTTTCTAGGGTAGAAGTAATAATCCGGTGATAGCCCCAGCGGTGAAAAACCTGCTGCAAGCGCCGTTCGATCGAAATTTTTTGAGCAACGTCAAGGGGCAATAAATCTCTTGCACCCGATGGGGGTTGATGAACCATATCAATTTTAGATTTTAGATTTTAGATTTTAGATGGGGCTTAGAAGCTTAGCTTTAGAGGACGATATTAAAGTCGAACGAATTAAGCTTAACATTCGACTTTAACCAATTAAGGTATCATATTAATTCCGTTAGCCTCGGAATGATATAAGCGGAGGACACGGCAGTGCCGTGTCCCTACAATAATTGATCGCGGCGCAAGAAACGGCACTGCCGTGTCCTCGCTTGTCACCTGACGGCGCAGCCGGAATTGATATCACGAAGTCTTGATTTTTTGGCTCAATCTCACTCCACTGCTGAGCAGTTAACCACTTTTTAACTATTTAAGACTCAAAACTCACAACTTCTCATTTCGGCATTGCTGAATTTAGGTATGATTCACTCAGCGACGGCAATCCCTGAAATTTAGTATGGGCAATTCATGAATTGCCCGGGCAATTCATGAATTGCCCATACTCAGCGAGTTTCGGAGGTAAATCATACTCCTTTCTCAGCAACGTCCTCATTTCTTCTTCCCGCCAAACAAACTCCCAAAAAATGCGCCCAGCTTGCCCTCATTTTTTTTACTTTTGGCCTCAGAAGCTGCTGACTGTTCCAGCTTTTTCTTAACCTCCAAAGCCGTCGGTTCTTCTGGATTTGATGCCAAAGCTTTTTGCACCTGAAGTTTGGCCATTGTGGCTTGATTTTGTTGGAAGTAACACATGGCTAACATAGCGTGAGCCTGGCTGTGTTTCGGTTCCCGCTTCAGGGCTTCTTTCAACTCCAAAGTTGCTTTAGCGTAATTTTTGCTGTCCATGAATCCTTGAGCTCGGCGGCAAGATTGATCGGCCAGCGAGTCTTTGGGTTGAACTTTTGGCAGCACTGAAGTTACGGCGTCTGGGTTGGCTGTTACTTTTGTGCCTGTGTTGGTTGGGGTTGTGGCTGTTGGGGGCGAACTGACTCCAACCCCAACACTACCGCCGAGGCGCTCTTTTCGCAGCAAGTAAACCATGTTGAGTTCGCTAATTTGAGCGATCGCATCTTGGGTTTCCTTAACTGATTCGTACTGTTTGAGAGCGAGTTTGTTAACTGCTGTTTTGTAAGCTTCTTCCAAATCTTTAGCCGTAGCTAATTGTTTGGCTGCTTCACTTTCGATGTGCATTTTCGCTTGTTCTTTAGCGACGCGCTTGGCGATGGCGGCTAATAGCAGGTTGTATTCTTTGCGATCGCTTTCCTTAGAGAATTTGTTGTAGGCGGGATTGACTACTTTTGACAAAAATTGGTTGGCCCAATCTTTATCGGCTTGGTCTTCAAAAGAGCAAGTATCCGAATGCAAGCGGCGAGCGATTTTCATGTAGCGCTTGCGAATGTCGCTAAACTCGGCGTCTAAGGGAACTCCCAAAATTGCGTGCTGATCTGTAAAGTCGTACTTGAACAGCCCTTTTGTCATTTCAAAAGACATAACTTTTACTCTCGCTTTCCTGGCTTTTGACTATTCTTTAATGTAGCCTGACTCTAGGGGTTATGACCCCCGTACTATCCCTTAGCCCTTGGGGAGGGCGCGCTACATCCAGGAAGATAAGGGAGGAACCGACAGCAGTTTGCCGCTGAGTTCGCTGTGTATTCTGCCGTTTGTGGCCAAAACGCGACCTGAGTCGATCGCAAATGCACTCCCGTCATAAGCTGTAACTTGACCTCCGGCTTCGGAGACGATGACTACGCCGGCTGCTACGTCCCAAGGGGCTAGTCCCCGTTCCCAGTATCCGTCCGATCGCCCCATCGCCAGGTGTGCGAGGTCTAGGGATGCCGAACCGCTGCGCCGCACGCCTTGAGTCAGGTGGGTGAGGTGACAAAATTCGGCATAATTATTGTCTGCTGTTTCGCGCCGATCGTACGCAAAGCCGGTCACTAACAAACTGGTTCTCAATTCTGAACTTTGCGAAACGGCGATCGGCCGACGGTTGCAGGTTGCTCCCAATCCTTTGCCTGCCCGAAACAATTCGTTATGTAAGGGGTCGTAAATTACGCCAATTTGTGGTATGCCGTCGATTAAAAGTCCGATCGACACGGCCCAGAAAGGATATTGGTGAGCGTAATTGGTTGTACCATCCAAAGGGTCGATCGCCCACAGGTATTTGCTATTTGCATTTCCTAATTTGCCAGATTCTTCGGCGAGGATGCCATGATCGGGTACGTGGCGGCCGAGAATTTCTAAGATGACGGCTTCTGAGGCTTTGTCGGCTTCTGTGACTAAATCGCCCGATCGACCTTTTTCTTGAATATTTTCTAGTTTTCCGCAAAAAGATTGCAGCACGGAACCGGCGGCTAGGGCTGCTTCGGTGGCTATTTCTAAGTAGTTTTGCAGTTGATTGTCTGTCATTGGGAATTGGGAATTGGGAATTGGGAATTGGGAATTGCTTCCAATAACTGTCAACTGTCAACTGTCAACTGTCAACTGTCAACTGACTATTTCTGATTTTGCTGGCGAAATTCTGCGGGGGTTTGGCGCAAAGCTCGTTCTGGATTCCACAGCCCTTTACCCATGAGTCTCGCCCATTCTTGAGCGTCGATCAGCCGCTGTTGATATTTGGTGTTGCGCGACGATCGCGCTGATGCTAAAACATAACCTTCTTTGACTAGCTGTTCGTTGAGCAGGATTTTATCTTGCCACAAGTAAGCTAGTTTGCGATCGAACTGGTCTTTTTCTTCGATGTCTGATTCTAACAATACTTGTTTTCCTCCAATTAGCTGTTCGAGTTTTTGTTTGGCTGCTTCTCCCCAAGGTTGCTGTTTTAAATCCGGCGCATCAATACCAATCAGCCTGATTTGTTCTAATAAGGCGATTTTGTCGGCTGTACTGATCGCTTCGATTGTTTGTCCGCTGATGGCCCTTTCTACTTTGGCGATCGTACCTTGGGGCATTTCGGGTTTTTGGCAGCTAGCTAGCAACAGACAAAGGGCGATCGCGAATAACCGATAAAGCATCGATAATTGGTAGTTGATAATTGAAAAAATTGCGTCATTCTTCATCTAACGGCAAACTGAATCTAACTTTACCCTTGGCGAAATAGCGTCCGAATTGCTGTTCGTACACTTCGTCTTCGTCTTGTGTCTCTACTTCCATGTTGGAACGGGGATAGCTGACGCACATCAGCGCATAACCTTCTTTTTGTAGTTCCACAGAAAGTCCCATTGCTTCAGGCTGGTGCACTTCCCCCGACTTGACGCGCACCGCACAGGCGGTACAAGCGCCGTTGCGGCAGGAAAAGGGTAACTCTACTCCTTGGTTTTCGGCGCTTTGCAGGATGTAGCGGTCTTCTGGTACTCGCACTGTGTGGTTCGATCCCGTTTGTCTGTTATGAATTTTAATGGTGTAAGAACGAGTCATGGAATTTTAGATTTTAGATTTTAGATTTTAGATGGGGTTTGGGGGCAAAATCCTTTAGATAAATGGGTTTGGTAGACCCGGAGGAGAATCCTGCCTGCTGGTTTTGACACCCTACCCATATTAAACAGCAAATTTATGCCGTTACCCCTTGCCAAATCAGATTTGTTCTGCTAAGCTAGTTTAGCTGTGGCTAAATGAATTAATTTAGCCCTGGAGAGGTGGCCGAGCGGTTGAAGGCGCACGCCTGGAAAGTGTGTTTAGGGCAACTTAACGAGGGTTCGAATCCCTCCCTCTCCGTTAATCAAGCTGTTCAGGAAAAAATAACAGTTTGACAAAAAAAATCTCTGGTATGAGATAAACATTTTAATTATAGCGATCGCCCTTGAGTTTTGAAAAGAAAACTCAAGGGCGATCGCTTTTCTATTTTTGAGTGTAGATTAAGGGCGATCGCGGATTAGTTAGTAGAATCCCTATAATGTTAATAGGAAAAGATTAAAAGGTAATTTGATATGCAAGAATTAAATAAACTAGAACTAGATGGAATTAAGAATATGGGGGCAGTTCGCACTCAGGTACAACTGACAAATGCCATAGATGAAGCGCTAGTAAGTCGCGGGATGCTGGCACCTCGGCTGTTGCGCGAGTGTGAAATAGAAGGTTTGGTAGATACAGGCTCAGTTTACCTTGTAATTTCATCAGAGATTGTACAGCAGCTTGGTTTGCGGATTATCGGTCAACAGGTTGTTAAATATGCTGATGGGCGTCGGGAAACTGTAGGAGTGACGGAAGCTATATTAGTTGAAATTGAAGGGCGTAGGACTACTGAGGATGCTTTAGTAACTGGCGATGAAGTGTTGATCGGTCAGGTTGTTTTGGAAAAGTTAGATTTTCTGGTGGATTGTAAAAATCAGCGATTAATTCCCAATCCTGAAAATCCTGAGTATCCGGTTACTTATATCAAGTAAATGGAAAAGTCGATTGTTTTAATAGACAAGATTGCAAAAATAATTAGGACGGGCTCTCCGGCCCATCCCACATCATTTTTTTTTTTTTGTGGGATGGGCCGGTGAGCCCGTTCCATGAATTGATAAAAAGGATTTTTGCAATCTTGTCTAATATCAGTCATGGG
>JANMLZ010000201.1:0-9079 GCA_031372825.1 Cyanobacteria bacterium OTE_58_metabat_593
ATATTGTCAATAAATTGGGTGAAAGTGTGACTTTTCGTCCCTTATTGACAATGAACAGATCTGGACAAAAGCCCTGATTTTACCCTGAAACCCTTGCCAGACAAGCGTTGGAGCTGCAACTTTTTTGACCTGAATCCTTACATGCAAAGTTGTTATTGTCGAGGGAAATAACCTTTAATTGAAATTCTTGCATAGGGATTTATCGTGGGGCGGGGGCGGGTTTATGAGATTGTGAATTTGGGGCAATTATTGTCGCGAACCCGCCCCTACATGGAAATTATAAAATGATATATCTACACATTTTATCATATTCGATCGCGATTCTTGTAGGGGCGGGTTCACCAACCATAATCGCCATCAACTAACCATCTCAAAAACCCGCCCTGACCTATGTATTATGCTGGTATGTTAAAACAGGTACATTGCGATTTATCGTGGGGCGGGGGCGGGTTTATGAGATTGTGAATTTTAGGCAAATATTGTCGCGAACCCGACCTACATTTCAATATATCACCCTTGCCGTTAAATTTATACGTTCTACTGGATTGCGATCGAGCGTTTGTTTTATACTACTAATATCCGAGGCCGTTGCTGACAAAGCTGGCTGGAATTCTAAGGTGATTTTCAAACTAACATCGGCTTCCACGTCGGGACTGTTCAACAAATTGTTGATAGTCGAGAAAAAGCTCTGAAATCCCCGCATTTGTCCTTGATATTCTAAGCGCACAAATTGGTCGCCGGTTTGAATGGTTGCTGTTTGGTCGATTCGCGGTTGCCAGCGCTGCAATAGGGCAATTGCTGTTCCCAATCTGCGGTAATCTATGACTCGATTCACAGACAATTCTAGCATTTCGATCGCCTGAACTTTGTAATCGATCAGCCGATCGCCCAATCCAGTAAAAACCACATTAATCGTGCCGTCGAGTTCGATAACCGTCGGTTTCGCCTCCCACAAACTCGGCTGTAACGGTTCCACAACATAAGGAGGATTTCTGATCTCTCCCACGCTAGGAACTTGCGAATTTAGATTGACATTGGTTTCCTTTTGTGCTGTTTCCCCGTTGCCGTAATCCGCCACCACCCGAAATATACTGTTATTCACAATGGTGGCTTGATACTCATCGGAAGGGAAGAAATTTCGGGGCACTAAAACGTTATCTTGATACAAACTAACACTCAGTGCTCCTTTGGCTTTCCACCTGACACGCACGGGTTTTGCGGCCTCTGTACTCGGCATCAATTGAGCGCTGAGTTCCACTAATTTCGGCACTGGAGGTTCGAGAATGCCGCGTCTGTACAGGATCGGGCGATCGCTAAACTCGATCGTCTCCGGCAACACCAACACGCTATCATCAGTTTTGATAAACAGTCGATCGCCAACTTTCATATCCCAATTGCCCATTTTCAACCCTTGGCGAATCGTTTCCCGCAACATCGAAACTTCCGCATCCAGCAGAATATTCAAACTCAAATCCTTAGCAAAAGCATCCCGCAACGCCTTCGTCGTCCAATTATCCAATCCCGCAGGCCAAACTTTTTGCAAGATAAAAGCCGGGGCGAAAGCTTTAGCTTCTTCGGTGCGAATCTTACCGCAATCTTTGAGGGCTTTGAGAATTACATCTTGCTGGTTATTTTTGCCTTTCACTGTACTCGCATCCTGGGCGGTAAAAGTGTAGTGCATCAATCCTTTCGGGGCTTTCACCGCATCATTTGACGGATAAAATAAATGGCGGTAAGCATTAGTCAAAGATACTCTGACAGCGATATCTTTCGCGCCTTCTCTTTCCTTCAATTGCTTCTGCTGGCTTCCCGATAAATCTTGCATCCGGTTCTGACTTTTGAGAATATTTTGAATTGCTTTATATTCTCTAGCATTGTCGATCGCCCTTTCCAATTCTAGCCGATTCGCCACCAAAAATAACAACCGATTGCGGTAGGTGCGAAACTTCCCCGACTCGCCGCTACTGTTAAAAATGCGATCGACTAATTCCGGCGCTGCGTCGGTAGAAGCATCCACCGTGGCTTCGTCAAAGTCGATCGCACACAGCGCCACATCATCCGGGTTATCGTCTACATCTCCGGGACTTTCGACATTAGAAACTAAGGTAAAAAATTTCTTAGCAAAAATGCTATCCCGGCGGGTTCGCAAATCTTCTTTCGCCGCCAAAACCCCGACTTGTTCCTTTTCCTCGGTAATAATTTTGTTAATCGAAGGTTCTTCCTTAAACCTGGCTAAAGATGCGATCGGATCGTAGTCTAAATACCAGGCTACCTTAGTCAGTGTTTCTAAAGCGCGATCGACAAAACCGCTTTCCACGCCCGGAATTAGCAGCGACAAATTCAACTCAGCCAGCCGAATCCCCGAAGAATTTCCCTGAGTCAGAGAATGCAGAAATATGGTTCTACTTATCCAAGTCGAAAACGGCGGTTTTCCGGCTGCGATCCATTCCGCATCTTGCAATTGTGCGTAAGCCGGTCTACCATCAGGATTGTAGATATCAGCGCCGATCGCATTCCGCAAGGGCGATCGTTGCAACCGAGAAGTCAAATCGTTAGTAATTTCGGCATCCATCCCCACCGGAATATGATGCGTGTGAATCATCGATACCCAACCATCGCGATTTTCCCACAAATGCCGCACGACTTGCGCGAACAATCGCAAAGCCCCCCGCGTCTTCTGGAATTCGGGAATCGAAGCAATTTTTTTAGTCAGCAGATTGAACAATTCCGGGTGAAACGGATAACTTTGGGCGATCGCCTTTGAGTATGACGCATCTTTGCACCCATCGGGCAAATTCACCCGACAATTGCGATAAGCCGCCAAATATTCCGATGCCGCTTTTTGCGCCGCTTCCTCGCTAACTGTCGCAAACACCCGCTGTTTGACGATGTTATAAATTTCGATATCTGTAGAAGGGCTCAAAACTCGTTCTTGTCTTGCAGAAGCGCGCATCGTTTCCTGCAATTCCGCCGTTTCTTCCGCAAAAGTATCTGCTGTCGAGGCGAGGGAATAAACCAATACTAAATTATCGCACGCTGCCGCCAAATCCATCAAGGAAAACAGGAAAGCTACCACTTGTTTGGCTAAATCGCTGCGGCCAATTTGTTTCGCTTTTGCCGATCGCAAATACCGCGCAATTTCATCTAAAATAATTACAGTCGGCTGTCCCCCCGTCAACCGTTCTAACACCGAAGTCCCCGGACTAACGCCACTTTTGTCACTACCTTGCAATAACTGATAGCCTTGAATCCCGCCAATTTGGTAAGCAATTTCGCCCCAAAGCGTGTAAGTTGTCAAACCGCTGTCGGCATGATAAACTCCTTGTTCTGGGTCTAAATCTCGACCATCGATGGCAGCAACTTGCAAAGGGCGATCGGGAATGGTATTAATATCAGTAAACCGTTCCAATCCGTGAATTTCTCGCCCTAACTTGCAGATATGCCAGAGTGCAATTTCATCATGAGTTTTCCCACCCCCAAAACTCGTTTCCAAACGAATCACTCCCGCCCCAGCCCTTTGCTTCATCAAGCGACCAAAAACTTCACCAATCAGCGTTTTGATGCCGTCTGTGGCGAAGGTATTGGCAAAGAATTTATTCGCATCTTGATAAACTTGAGGTGCATTTCCTTCGACTACCAGCCGCAATTTTGCTGCAAATAAATCTAGAGACAAATCTCCCGATAAAATCTCTTCTCTGGGCACGCAGGTATCGAAGATTAATGGCAGCATTTATAACGATCCTTAACTAATAAGTAATAATATCAATTCCGGCTGTGCCGGAATGATATGGAGGAGACGGCAGTGCCGTTTCCCTACCATGATTTATTGTAGGGACACGGCACTGCCGTGTCCTGATTTCGGGTTATATTAATAATGATTAAAATCGACATTTCCTCCGCTGACAATTACCCCAACTCTCGCATTTTCAGCTTTCACAACTCCATCCAACAAAGCCGCCGCTGCTAACACCCCCGTCGGTTCCACAACTATCTTCATGCGTTCCCACATAAAAAACATTGTACTGCGAATTGCCTCTTCGGAAACGGTTGCCATATCATCTACATAATGCAGCACCAAAGGAAAGGTTAATTTCCCCAAAGAAGGCGTGCGTGCGCCGTCAGCAATAGTATCTGGGTTGCTAACAGTTTGTAGTGTTTTCGTGCGGAACGATCGCGCTGCATCATCTGCTTGCGCCGGTTCTACTCCTATTACTTTACACTGCGGGGATAAAGTTTTAGCTGCGATCGCACATCCCGAAAGCAAACCTCCGCCGCCACAACAAACCAAAAGCAAATCTAACTCCCCAACTTCGGCGATCAATTCCAGCGCCGCCGTACCTTGTCCCGCAATCACCCGCGCGTCATCATAAGGAGGAATCATTGTCAAGTTTCTTTCCCCGGCAATTTGGATGGCGAGCTCTTCGCGGGAAACTTGAGTTCGATCGTACAAAATAATCTCTGCACCGTAGCCGCGAGTCGCCTCTTGCTTGACTTTTGGCGCATCAGTAGGCATCACAACAGTAGCAGGAATCTGTAGCAACTGGGCGGCAAGGGCGATCGCCTGCGCGTGATTTCCCGAAGAAAAAGTCAGCACTCCCCGCTGTTTTTCCGCTTCTGATAGCTGCATCAAAGCATTGGAAGCGCCGCGAAATTTAAACGAACCTGTGCGCTGAAAATTCTCGCACTTGAAAAATACCTGAGCATTCGTCCGTTTGTCAAAAGTTGCCGAAGTCAGTACCGGAGTCTTGAAAGCTTTGCCCTGCAAGCGTTTTGCGGCAGATTCAACATCAGCGAAACTGACTGACAAGGGATTTTCAGCAGAAATGTTTGCACTCATCTGGTTTTAGATTTTAGATTATCAGCTTACAGCTCTGCTTGCATTATAAGTTTTTGTTATCTCGGTTATTGCAAATACTTATCATTAATTGTTATGCTTAATTGTTAAAAAAGCATTAAACTAAAATCAAACTTATTGCAACTTGTTATCAAAAAGTACAGTTGCGTTTGTACTTCCATAGGAGAGCGACTAATGAATGTAAAGTTAAAAGTGCTGGCTGGTGCTAGCGCAGGATTGCTGCTGGCAGTGGGTTTGACGGCCAATGCAACTGGACTGGGACAAAAGGCGATCGCCCAAACGACCCCAAAGGGCCAACAAGATTTGAGATCACAAGCTCCCATAACTCGCATTAGAATCGTCTTGGCCAACCGCAGAGATGCTACAGATTTGCAAAACAAAGCCAATCAAGTAGCTGCAATACTCACAAAAGAAATCGGAATGCCCGTAGAAGCAACCATCGGCGACGAAACCGCCACCGTAGAAGCATTGAGAGCAGACAGAGCAGATGTGGCATTTCTAGGAGGGCGAGCGGCATTAAAAGCCGAGCAATTGGCCAAAGCGCGGATGTACTTAGCAGAAGTTCGCAGCGATTATTCCGGCGGAAATACCTATGATTCTATATTTGTAGTGCGTCAAGACAGCCCCCTGCGCCCCAAAGGTTCGGCAAAACAAACTCTCGAACAATTGAAAGGCAAAAAAATGGCTTTCACCTCTCGAACTTCCGGTTCGGGATTCGTTTTCCCAGTCGGAGAATTGGTGGGTACCGGATTAGTTTCAGGGCCGGATAGACTGGAAACTTTCTTCGGAAATGTCACCTACGGCGACGGTTACAGCAGTGCTTTGCAAGCAGTTTTAAAAGGTCAAGCAGAAGTAGCAGCAGTCTCAGAATACGCTTTGCTGCCGCCTTGGATTACAGCAGAAGAAGGCAAACAGTTGCGAGTGCTGCAAAAAATCCCCGGAGTTCCAGCCCACGGAATTGTAATTGACGATCGCGTTCCTGCACCAATGCGCGAAAGAATTATCAATGCTTTCATGAAAATGAACGAGCCTGCAAACAATCAATTGTTCCGCAGTTTGTACAATTCCCAGAAATTAGTGAAAGTCGATCATACGCGCCATTTAGCCAGCTTCCGTCAAGCTTTGGTGCGCGCCAAATTAGAACCCTAATTTTATTTTGTTAACTGTTAACTGTTAACTGTTAACAGTTAACAGTTAACAGTTAACTGTTAACTGTTAACTGTTGACTATTTAACCTCGTTCCCAGTCTATATCTTGTAGGGTGCGTCGCTGCGAGATTTTCGAGTTGATTTGTAAATTGTTGATAGCGACGCACCCTACGGTATATACGTTTTTCACTGCATCTATATTTTTCACTGTATCTGTACCTAATCTCTTAATAAGTATTATCCATGACTATCGAATGTTGCAACCTAGAAACCGCTTATTCCCGATCGCTAAATCGCCCAATTCTCAACGGAATTGATTGCAAAATCAAACAAGGCGAATTTGTAGCGCTGCTGGGTTTGAACGGCGCGGGAAAATCCACGCTATTGCGCTCCTTTGTCGGCTTAGTCCCCGTCAAAAGCGGAGAGATTCGGATTAACGATATTGTGATGAATACGCGCAGTTTGAGGCGAATTAGGCGGGATATCGGCTTAATTTTTCAAGGCGGCGGGTTAGTAAAACAGTCACCCGCGATCGAGAATGTGTTGTGCGGTTGCTTGGGAAGTTTCAATACTTGGGAGACACTGTGGGGTTTTCCGAAGAAACAGCGCGATCGAGCTTTTGAATTATTAGCAAACTTCGGACTGCAAGACCTAGCGTATCAAAAAACTGGACAACTCAGCGGCGGACAACAGCAAAAAGTGGCGATCGCCCGCGCCCTAATCCAATCTCCCCAGATTTTACTAGCAGATGAACCAACTACTGGATTAGATGTCATCGCCGCCCAACAAGTCATGGAAATCCTCGCTCAACTGCATAGAGAACAGGGAATGACAGTAGTTGTAGTATTGCACGACTTAGGAATGGCAAGCAAATATCCCGATCGGGCGATCGTCCTTGATGCCGGTCAAATAGTCTATGATGGCAAATGCCACAACCTATCCGACAAATTCAGCAAATTAACCAATCCCCAAATAGCAGCTTTATCAGTTGACAGTTGACAGTTGACAGTTGACAGTTGACAGCTAATTATTCCGTCGATAGAAAAGGATTGGAGCAATGAATCATTTTGTTTGATTTCCCCTAAACGGAGAGGCTTCAGACCCAATTTTCAGGCGTGAGCCCCCCTCTTCCTTCTCCTTCTTAGCGTCTTCGCGGTTCGTTTAAAAAAATCCCCTTCACCAATCCAAAAACCAACGCAAATGACCGAAAGCAAATCAACTAATTTATCAAAAAACTATGGCTGGATTAAAAACCTATGTATTGCAGTAGCCTTAATTGTAACTTACGGTTGGGCGCTGCGAGGACTAGAAATTGATGCAGCAACCTTAGCCAGCAGTTGGCCTTACATGACCGATTTTATCTCCCGTTTGTGGCCGCCGAATCTCGAAATTATCGACGTAGCAATTAAAGCTTTAATCGAAACAGTTCAAATGTCCTTATGGGGAACGACAATCGGAGCAGTTATTTCAGTGCCAATTGCGATTTGCAGCGCCCACAACATAGCACCAAAGTGGTTGCAATGGCCAGCAAATTTTATTCAAAATGCAGTGCGTTCCGTTCCTTCAATTGTGTTGGGGTTGCTGTTTGTGGCGGCGACTGGCTTGGGGGCGCCGGCGGGTACGTTGGCTTTGGGAATTTATACGATCGGCTATCTGGCCAAATTCTACCAAGAGGCGATCGAATCAGTGGAAGCGCGATCGATCGAATCCTTGCAAGTAGGAGGCGCATCTTGGCTGCAAGTTGCCCAATATGGAATATTCCCGCAAGTATTGCCGCTAGCATTGGGTTACACGCTGTGGATGTTTGAATACAACATCCGCGCGGCTTCGGTGTTGGGAGTAGTTGGCGCCGGCGGAATTGGTTTTGAGTTAGTCAATTATATTCGAGCTTTTGAATACAACAAAGCGACAACAATGATCTTGGTTTTGTTAGTTGTTGTAACCGTTATAGATGTAATTAGTAGTAAATGGCGGCAGCGACTGGAAACAAAGTAAGGACAGGTTTAGAAACAAAAAAAAGGACACAGCATTGCTGTGTCCCTACCTGTGTATTGTAGGGACACGGCAATGCCGTGTCCCTAACCGTACCGCCGATATCCCGATCGGGATTCTTGCCGTTTAGAACAAGAACAATTCAGAATTACCCGTAACTCCCAAATTCACATCGACAGTTGCAAACAAACTGCTACCGCCAACAGTAGAACCGTTGCTATCGTAATACAGTTTAGTAGATAAACCGTCGTAGATAGCCATGATTGATGGCCCGGTTAAAGTTGCTTCGAGCGCAGTTACAGTAACTGTGCTGCTGTACTTGTAGAAACTCGAACCCAAAGCCCCAGCTCCGCTTGTAAAGGCTGCAAAACCAGTTTTGTCGAGGTTAATTACATCATCAACAATGCTGTAACTGGTAATTAAATCCCCGCCGCCAGCAGCAGTTCCGCTGAACACAAACACGTCTGCACCAGCACCGCCGTTGAGAACATTTGTTCCCAAACCGCCGATTAAAGTGTCATTCCCAGCGCCGCCGTTGAGAGTATCGCTACCAGCCCCACCGAAGAGACTGTCGTTACCATCGCCACCGTTGAAAATGTCGGCACCAGAACCGCCGTTGATAATGTCAGCAAACTGAGTACCAGTGACGCTATTACCAGCGCCATTTCCGGTGAATAAGACAGGTGTGCTGAAGTTGTAACCGCCAACACCAGAACCGAAGTTGTTAGAGGCGACAGTCGCGAAAGTACCCGCATTCGCAGCAGTTAAATCGACAACGCTACCAGAATTCGTAGTAGTACCAGTCGCAGAAGATGCGATCGAACCTGTGAATACAAAGTCCGCTGTTCCTAAAGTGCTAGCAGCAGTACCCAGATTTGCAACTTTCGTAAAGCCGCCGGTTTGCGTCCCGTTCGAGTCAAAAGCCAACACTGTCTCATTCGCAGCATTGGTATATACGAAGAAACCAGGGCTAGTAGAACTACCCAAAGCCTTAGCTTGAGCCGCTTCTAAAGAGGCAAAAGTTCCACCCGTGAAAATCACCAACTCTTTGCCAGTAATATCAGGAGCACTACCGCTAACACCA
>JANMLZ010000220.1:0-12778 GCA_031372825.1 Cyanobacteria bacterium OTE_58_metabat_593
CATATTATTTTAAGGAGCACTTATCAAAATACCGGCTCCCCCCAAATCATATGGCGTACACGCATGACCGGTCACCCTAAAATTGACCGCGGTAGGCACACGCCACTGCCGTCTCCTCCGTCTCCTCCGTTTATATCATTCCGATGCAAACGGATTTGATATGAAGTCCTGACTACGAACCAATTTTATACCGATCGTTTGAGCAAGCCCTAGATAAGCATGACTTACGATGATTATTGGCGGTACGAGTCTCCATCGAAAAACTGATGGGGTGATTGACTCTTAACTGTTGACTCGATTTGATAATTCCGATACTACCGGATTTGAGATCGAGGGGTAATTACTTCCAGCCCAACCACCGCAACAAAGGCACAACCAAATAGTGACTAACTCCCAAACAAAGCCCGATCGCACTTCCCAACAAACCAAAGAACGCCACTGAACCCCAAACTTGTAACCAGCCGAAGGTGGCATCAGACGGTACCAGAATCCCGAAGAAACTCCCCGGAAAAATACTCAAAGCATTCAGAAACAAAAACATTCCCGTAGAACAAACAGCCACTACCAAAGCATGAACTAATTGGTGACTCCGCAAACCCATGCCGATCGTTAAAGTGGCGATCGCAAACGCCCCCAAAATAACCCCCTGCACGCCACTAGAAGTCGTTGCTTCCATCCAGCACAAACCAGCCAACAAATAGCCCTGAACTCCCATCAATCCAGACAGCCAATACTGTTTGTGCTGGCGAAAACTCCCCGCATCCGTCAAACCGATCGCAGTTCCCAACCCAGCAAATCCAAACAGCAGCACTTCCGGCCCGACAGCGAAAGTCATGTTAGGAATTAATTGGTGCAAACCTTCATTCAGAAAACTGGCAACTTCCAGGCCAATGGGCGAAGCATAACCCAAAACCAAACCGCCGATCGCCCCCGCACTTCCACCAACGCCGCCGAGCACCATTTCCCAACCCGTATCCAGAGAAGCTACCACCATTTGGGCGATCGCCCCAAACACAAAACCAGTCAAGCTGACAGTTTTTTGTGTCCCCACCACCGCTACTTGCCGGCAGAATTCCCAAATAGCTTGACTCACTGGGGCTAACGCGATTTTGCCGTTACTCTTAGCATAAATCTCCTGCAAGCGCGATCGAACATCCCGCGCTAAAGCCGGACGCTGCTGCACGTTCGATCGCACCATATCATCCAACAAATTAGCAAAAGCCGGACTCACAGATACAATGTGGCGCCACCGCAACTCCCCCGTCATCGGATCTTCAATTTCGGCCGGATACTTCCCAGTCAGCAAATGAATGCAAGTCCGCCCCAACGCATAAAAATCCGTCGCTGGGACAACTTGGCCCCCAACAATTTGTTCCGGCGGGCTGTACCCGGGTGAAATCAACCGCGTCGAACTTGCAGAATCTTTCCCCACAGATTCGACACCGCCCATTTGTTTAACTCCCCCAAAGTCGATCGTCACCAATTGCAGACCGCCCAAACCCTTATTCAATAAAGCTTGAGGTGAGTCCGAGTCTCGCAGCATCAAGTTAGATGGTTTAATGTCGCGGTGAATAATCTGGCATCTGTGCAACTCTTCTAAAATTTCCACAGCTTGACTCAGCCAACTAAACACCCATTCCTGCGGACAACCTTGAGGGTGCTCGTTGAGAACTTCTTCTAAAGTTTTGCCGTGAATCTTTTCCATTACCAAACAAGGTAAGCGCCTTGCTATCGCATTTCCCCGATCGCCTGCAAAATTTTGAGTTTGGACGTGAAAATAACCGTCCGGCTCAACTCTCGGGACACCAGGATGCCGCAAAAGTGCCAAAACCCAAGCTTCCTGCTCGAACAGTTTCACCGCTTTCGGGGAAGTTTCGAGCAACAGTTTTAGGACGCGCTCGGTTTGAGTTTCTGTATCCCAAACTGTGAAAATCGATGCAAAACCGCCGGAACCTAGACCTTCTAGAGGCACGTAGCGATTTTTTAGTCGCAGGGGAGTCCCGCAACTCTGACAAAAATTGTTGCCCCAAGTCTGAGGGTAGGGCCTTGGGCAATCTGGATTGATGCAGTGAACGGCTTTTGAAGGGGGGTGGGGCACAACCAGAGTAAAAATGGGGCTAAACAGTCATACTAGAATTACGCGCAGCTAACGCAGAAACCCGGTTTTAAGCGAGTTTGAATTGCTGTAACGACGGATTTGGGTTCAGAAACAAGGTTGCTGCACAAGTCCTGTCCATATTATGTGCTATGGTGCGGATTTTTGACTTGCTGGTCTGGGAGTCAAGAGATTCTAGATTTGGGATTTTAGTTGAGATTGTATTTGAAATCGATCTCAACTACAAACTATAATTTTTAGGTATTTGTAACTAATTCCAATTAACAATTACCCATTACCAATTCTGATTTTTTACGATCGAATTCTTTACATATAGCGTATTTATCCGCTGTTCGGCTTGCTGCACAATATCTTTCGCTCGATCGAAATTCTCGCCCCTGAAGATTGGGTCTGAAGCCTCCCCGTTTGCGGGGAAATCAAACAAAATGATTCATTGCTCCAATCCTCTTCCGTCGATAGAAGAGGTAGCTGTCAACTGTCAACTGTCAACTGTCAACTGATGAACCCCGCATCTTTCGCCACTTCTGTTTTATAAGATATGTTACAAATATTGTTTTAATGTAAAGTAAAATAAATAATACTTATGATGATTAAAAGAATATTAAAATTTGAGAGTGTCCGTTTATTGGTATATTTTTAGGAGCCGGCCATCAGGCCCAAAAAATTAAGCGAATACTAGGAAGCGAGATATGGCTTACGCGCAAACCCAAACTCAATCAAAGGCTGGGTATAAAGCCGGAGTTCAAGACTATAAACTAACGTATTACACACCGGACTACACCCCGAAAGATACAGATATTTTGGCGGCTTTCCGTGTAACTCCACAGCCTGGAGTACCACCAGAAGAAGCAGGCGCTGCTGTAGCTGCTGAATCTTCCACCGGTACCTGGACAACAGTGTGGACTGACCTTCTGACCGACCTCGATCGCTACAAAGGCCGTTGCTACGACATCGAGCCAGTTCCCGGCGAAGACAACCAATACATCTGCTTCATCGCTTATCCTTTGGATTTGTTTGAAGAAGGTTCCGTCACCAACTTGCTGACCTCTTTGGTTGGTAACGTTTTCGGTTTCAAAGCTCTGCGTGCTCTGCGGTTGGAAGACTTGCGGATTCCCATTGCTTACCTGAAGACCTTCCAAGGTCCTCCTCACGGTATTACCGTTGAGCGCGACAAATTGAACAAGTACGGCCGTCCTTTGCTCGGTTGTACAATTAAGCCCAAATTGGGTCTATCTGCTAAGAACTACGGCCGTGCCGTTTACGAAGTTCTACGCGGCGGTTTGGACTTCACCAAAGACGACGAAAACATCAACTCGCAACCATTCATGCGTTGGCGCGATCGTTTCTTGTTCGTTCAAGAAGCTATTGAAAAAGCTCAAGCAGAAACCGGCGAAGTCAAGGGTCACTACTTAAACGTAACCGCCCCTACCTTTGAAGAAATGATGGAACGGGCTGAATTCGCCAAAGAAATCAAAACCCCCATCATCATGCACGACTACCTCACCGGTGGTTTCACTGCAAACACCAGCTTGGCCAAATGGTGCCGCAAAAACGGTATTTTGTTGCACATTCACCGCGCCATGCACGCCGTGATCGATCGTCAAAAGAACCACGGTATCCACTTCCGCGTACTTGCCAAGTGCTTGCGGATGTCCGGCGGCGACCACCTGCACTCCGGTACAGTTGTGGGCAAACTCGAAGGCGAAAAAGGCATCACGATGGGCTTCGTAGACTTGATGCGCGAAGACCACATCGAACAAGACCGCGCTCGCGGTATCTACTTCACCCAAGATTGGGCCTCCATGCCTGGTGTCATGCCAGTAGCTTCCGGTGGTATCCACATCTGGCATATGCCAGCCTTGGTTGAAATCTTCGGCGACGACTCCTGCTTGCAGTTCGGCGGCGGCACCTTGGGCCACCCTTGGGGTAATGCACCTGGTGCAACAGCTAACCGCGTTGCTTTGGAAGCTTGCGTCCAAGCACGTAACGAAGGCCGCAACTTGATGCGCGAAGGCGGAGACATCATTCGCGAAGCTTGCAAATGGAGCCCTGAATTGGCTGTTGCTTGCGAACTTTGGAAAGAAATCAAGTTCGAGTATGAAGCAATGGATACCGTTTGATGATTTGGGTTTGAGATTTTAGGTTTTAGGTAGCAAACTTGCTGTTATGTCTTTATCTTAGAAGAAGATTTACAAGTAAGTTTGCATCCAAAATCTAAAATCACAATCTAAAACTATTAAGGGCTGGGGTCAAAAATGGATCTCAAACAAGTTGCGAAAGACACCGCTAAGGTGCTGGCAAGTTACCTAACCTATCAATCCGTGCGGATTGTAATTGCTCAATTGAGCGAAACCAATCCTCCTCTGGCAATCTGGTTGAATGAATTTTCCACTAAGGGCAAAATCCAAGATGGAGAAGCATACATTCGAGAGTTGCTATTGGAAAATCAAGATTTAGGATTTCGGATCATGACGGTGCGAGAATACCTGGCGCACGATGTGACAGAATTTTTGCCTGAAATGGTTTGTACTGGCATTCAACAGTCGAATATGGAACACAGACGCCAGCATTTGGAGCGAATTACGCAGCTTAATTGGTCTGTGGCTAGCAGTAATCCTGAAACATCCTCAATAGATTCTGAACCGAATCTAGATAATTTGTCGAGTTAATCGATCGCACTTGGCGAATCGAACACACACCTTAGAGATACAAAAAATGAGAACTTTACCAAAAGAGCGTCGTTACGAAACTCTGTCCTATTTGCCCCCGCTGACAGACGCACAAATCGCCAAGCAACTGCAATACATCTTGGATCAAGGCTACATTCCCGGCGTAGAATTCAACGAAACCTCTGCCGCTGAAATGCGCTATTGGACTCTTTGGAAGTTGCCTTTATTTGGTGCTCGTAGCGTCCAAGAAATCATGGCTGAAATTCAAGCTTGCCGCCAAGAAAACCCTAGCTGCTACATCCGCGTCATGGGTTTTGACAACGTGAAGCAATGCCAAGTGCTCAGCTTCATCGTCCACAAGCCTAACGCCAGAGGCTACTAAAAAGTATTGGCTGGCCAATCTAATTTTTAGGTTGACAGTCATTGCTAATTGGAGGCGGGGAATATTCCCCGCCTCTTTTTTATTGTAGCTATTGAGGAGATGGCATCATGAGAGGACACGGCAATGCCGTTTCCCTACCCAAACGCAATCATGAGAGGAGACGGCAGTGCCGTTTCCCTACCCAAACGTAATCATGAGAGGAGACGGCAGTGCCGTTTCCCTACGCCAGATTAATTGTAGGGACACGGCACTGCCGTCTCCTCATTTCGGGTAATATTAATTCCGATGCAACCGAAATTGATATGACTAATCTATCCTTTCCATCACAATCCCATCAACTATTTCATAACCCCAGTTAGAGTTGCGATTTGCCAACTGCCGGGCCATATCATATTCGCCCAAATCGCAGAGTTCAACTAACGTTTGATATCCTTCATCTCTTTCTCGCTGCAACCTTTCCCGGCGCAGATTTTCCCTAGTTTCCTCAGAAGGATTTAGTCGTTCTTCTCCCAGCGGATTAATCTCGCTAATTCGTCTCATATTCGCCTCCTAAAAAGGGATTGATTCGACTATTTCACCGTCTACTATTTCGTAGCCCCAGTCTGGATTCCCAGCGATTTGTTTTTCAATTATACTTCGACCGATCGCAGTATTGTAAGCTTTTTGTAAAGCCTCAATACTGGGGGCGGATGTTGGCGATGTTGTTTCTGCAAGTTTTGGCGGTTCTGGTATCGGTTCAGATGTCGATTGATTGAGGGCAAATTGCGGCGCGATCGCCCCTAATTTCCGCATCACGCTATCCTTGGTGATTTGCGGCTTTTCGTTGAAGGAAGAGGGCAGATATGGGGTGTCAACGCCCTGCTGTTTTGCTTTGAGGGCATCATCCGCGAGGCGATCGCACTTTCGCAAAAAACCCTCCCACAAATCCTTACCCAAAACCGGATTTCTCAAGTCAGCACGAGCCCTAGAAACTGCTGCTTCCAGCGGTTCACCTTTGTGGACATAATACTGAATTCGCTCCTCTTCAAAGGCCGGATAAGGCACTTCTGGTGCAATTTCCCAATCTCGCTTCACCTTCTGACTTTCTCCTAATGGAATGCCCGCGATAAATTCATCCCAAAAAGTCGAAGCTAAGCCTTTGGTGATGCTATCAATAATTTTAAATGCCCATCCTGAAGGATTGCCAAATCCTAAATTGCGTTCTTGAGCATAGGCTTCTAAGGCTCGTTGAAAGTTGTGCAGTTGTTCTTGGGAGTTCCAAGGGCCGCTAAATCGGTAATTTGGGGTGATAGCCACGGCTATTTGTTGGCGGGGTTGACCGAAAAATTTGTCGGTTTTAATGCTCGGATTAGATGCAGAATTATCGGCAACTATGTCTACAGGATAATTGAGGCTTTTAGGAAGAGATTGTGTTATGATATCTTCAGGACGAGCTGTAAGATAATTATTTATTTGTTCATCAAATGCTTCAATATCTGCCCAGAGTTCTAGGGTTTCGGTGTGCGGATTTGGTAGTTTTTCTTTCAATAAAAGTCGCGCTTTTAGTTGCTGTCTCGCCAATTCCTGTTCTGCGGGATTTAAACCCGTGGCTTTTTCAATTTCAGCGGTGTTAGTTTGCACCCAATTGTCGGAATTGGCAAGTTGAGATTGCCATTGAAATAATTGGCACAGAAAGATACTGGCTGTGACACCGCCGGTAATCTTGGCTAATTTGGGATAGTAGATTACCGGATTTCCGATGTTTCCTAAAAATATGCCTATCTGCATTTTATATATTCTCGTTTGATTACTCCTGAGAAACCGCAGAATCTAAGAAACCGGGTTTTTTGGGATTTTTGGGTGGTGTGACAAAGTAGGTTGGTAAAAACCCGGTTTCTGGCCACCCACAGAATCTAAGAAACCGGGAATCTAAGAAACCGGGTTTTTTGGGATTTTTGCGTGGTGTAACGAAGTAGGTTGGTAAAAACCCGGTTTCTCGCCACCCACTAATATAGCTTTAAAGTTTATATTCAAGAGGCTCACAAAACTCATTCACCCCAGTCTTAAACACATAAATAATCACCGCAGTTATCAAAATCTCCGGGCAAATACTTGCAGCAAGTAAATCCCCAAAAGCCGCATTCAATCGCCCATTTATCAAATCTTCTTTCAACTCAGACTTGCAGATAGCAACGCGGCATCTTTTTGCCAATCCGTCTAACCAATTTTCCGAGATATTCGGTTCTTGTCCGGCTTGAATTGCCAGAGATATCGCTGCATCCTCGATGTTTCCCTCGCAATCTTCGATTTCGTCGAGGGCTTTTAGGGCTTCGGGATACGCGGCTAATTCGGATCGAAATCTGGCAATTTCTTGGGAGGTAATAACGACCATATTATTTTAGTTGGTGCTTTGTTTGCTGGACAAGTTTAGGAGTTAAAGTTGATATTATAGCATTTTTTTTGTTTTGGGTTGGTATCATTCTTAGCAACGGGCAAGATGCCCGTTCCACAAAGAGTTAATTTTGTTGTGGGGTGGGCTTTATTGATGGGCGGGCTAGAAGCCCACCCCACAAGCAAGAAATAATCTCTATTGTGGAACAGGCATCTTGCCTGTTGCAGATGGCTGATTTATCGGCGGGCTAGAAGCCCACCCCACAAGCAAGAAATAATCTCTATTGTGGAACAGGCATCTTGCCTGTTGCTGACCACAATTCCTGCTACAATAACAAAAATAAACCGCCTCACCATCTCACCAATGTTAGATAAAATCTGGCGCTTCCTCAAACAATTAATTCAGCGGCTATTCGGCACCAATCCAAACATTGAACCCACACCACCTCAACCTGGGCTAACTTTGACAGATGCGGAATACGAGGCGAAGTTGATGGAACTTCTCGAAGGGGTGAATCAGGGCTGGGGAAGAGGCGGTGTTGCGGGATTCTTACTCGCAAAACGGATTAAAAATGGTGATTTGGCGGCTTGGTTGCGGAGGTTTGGGGTGCGATTGTTGGAGGGCGCGCAGGGGAGTACAGCGGATGCGGATGCGGTGGTATCGCTTCAGGAATTGGCGCGCAGGTTGGAGTTGTTGGGTAGAGTTGCGGGTGGGGAATTGGCAGAGGTGGCGGGGAATGTTGGTAGGGAGATTTTGGTTAAGTTTCCGCTAGCTTCGGATGAGGGGGGTGAGGATGTCGATCGAGAGGCTGAGGAATGGAAAAAGCGAGGAAATGAGCAATATGATTTAGGGGATTTTGAAGGGGCGCTAAACTCCTACAACAAAGCCTTAGAAATCAAACCAGATAAAGATGCACTCTGGAACAATCGGGGCAATGCACTGCGTAATTTAGGCAGGCTAGAAGAAGCGATCGCCTCCTACGACAAAGCCTTAGAATGCAAACCAGATTTACACGAAGCCTGGAACAGTCGCGGTATTGCACTGCGTAATTTAGGTAGATTACAAGATGCGATCGCCTCCTTCGACAAAGCCTTAGAGTTCAAACCAGATGATCACGCAGCCTGGTATAGTCGGGGCATTGCACTGCGTAAGTCAGGAAGGATTCAAGATGCGATCGCCTCCTTCGATAAAGCCTTAGAAATCAAACTAGATTATCATCTTTCTTGGTACCACCGGGGCTATACGCTAGCTACGTTAGGCAGGCTAGAAGAGGCGATCGCCTCCTATGACAAAGCCTTGGAAATCAAACCAGATTTACACGATGTCTGGATTAGTCGGGGCCATACAGTGAATAACAGATCTAAACATAGGCTGCTAGTTTATGAAATCTTACAGGGACAATTCCCTAAATCTCCACCAGTAACCAGAACTCTCTTAACTCACAACCTGACACAGCGTGGCTATGAAGGACAAATATTAACATTAGAAGCCGGCTTAGAGTATTGCCACCAAAATACCCACCCCGAAGGATATGGAATGCTGCATCAAGCACTAGGAGATGCTCACTACGATCGCGGACAACTCAATTCTCCCAACACCTATTGGAATAAAGCCACCACCAGCTACAAAGAAGCACTCAAAACCCTAACACCAGATGCTTTCCTGCAACTGCATCTAGAAGTTTTGCAGAAATTAATCAAAACCTTAGTCGGCTTAAAAAAAACTGAAGAAGCCAATAAATTACGACGAGATGCCACCGATTTATTGCAACGCTTGCTGACACAGCAAAATTCCCAACTCACCCAACAGCAACTCACCGACAAATTAGTTAATTTTGAACAATTAACCGTAAATATATTCATCCAATCCGGGCAATTTCCCGAAGCCTTAGCCACAGCAGAAACCGATAAAAATGTCTGCCTATCTTGGCTGCTGGATGCCTTGCCAATTCCCGATTACCAAACAGAAAAGACAGTCACCCACGCCCAAATTCAGCAACTGATCAATCCCAAAACAGCCGCGATATACTGGCATCTCAGCGACGCAGCCCTGACAACATTCATCATTAAATCCGATGGCTTGTTGTCTCCCGAAAACTGTTTCAGCGATTTTCCCGATGAATTTGAAAAATGGGTGAAGGAGTGGAATCAACAATATACCGATTATCAATCGAAGGAGAAAACAAGTCAACAAAATCATCCTTGGCGTGGGGGAATGGCAAGTAAATTTGCCCGACTCAAGGAAATATTGAAGATAGATATTATCGAACAGCAATTAGAGGGAATTACGGAGTTAATTTTGATTCCGCACCGGGACTTGCACCGCTTCCCAATTCATGCTTTGTTTGGTGGGGATTTTGTGGTTAGTTATTTGCCTAGCGCCGCCGTTGGGATTAATTTGCAGCATCGGTTTACCCCGGAATGGGCAACCACGGGGGGATTGCCCCTACAACAAAATAATCGATCCGTAGGGGCGGTGCCCCCGTGCCCGCCCTCTTCTTCCTCCATCCTCAGTATCGAAAATCCCCACAGCATGATTACCGATAAAAACGGCCAACAAAAAAGACTCGCCCCTCTCCCCGCCGCCGAAATCGAATCGGAAATTATTTGCCGAATGTTCGACAATTCCACCCGACTCGAAGAAGACGCAGCCACCCTCGATGAAGTCGAAAGATTATTGCAACAACCACACAATATTTTTCACTTCACAGGCCACGGCAGCTATAATTTCGATCATCCCCTAGAATCGACTTTATACCTCAGCAACACCTACCGATTAACAGTCAGAGAAATTATCCAACTTGACCTCAGCAACTACGAATTAATCTGCCTTCCCGCCTGCGAAACCGCATTGACTGACAAACAAACAATTCTCGCCGAATATGTAGGATTGACTAGCGGTTTTATGCGGGCGGGAGTTGGCTGCGTCGTCAGTACCCTGTGGCCCATAGAATCCGGTGCGAGTACGTTATTAATGATTTATTTTTACCAACGGTGGCGAGAAGCTGGCGATTCTCTACCCGTGGCTTTAGCAAATGCTCAAAAATGGCTGCGACAAGCCACCCGTGAGAATTTAGCCGCCTGGTATCAAGGGGAAATTGACAAGATTTCCGCAAACAGCCCCGAACTTTCTGAAGATGAATTTATGCTAATCGATTCTTTTGAAACCGATCAGCTAACATTGGCTACAATGGAATTGGATCAACCCTATCAGCATCCCTATTACTGGGCTGCCTTTACTATCACAGGATTATGAACGAAACGCAAGACGAGATTTTCCAAGCTTTTATTGTGGCCCTAGTCCAACAAACCGAACCGTTGCCCGCAGCAGTCCAATCAGAGTTCAACAAAACTGATGAAACTTGTACTGTCACCGATATTCTAAGACTTACAAAACTGCATCCTCCTTTGCTAGCGGCTTATCAAAACAATCGTGTGTGGTTAAAGAATCATAGCAACGAACGTAGCAAAGGATTAGATATTTTACCGGATGCTGAATTTGAAAATAACAATACTACTAATATCGAAACTGATAATAGCGCTAGCGATATCAGCGATTTGACAGATTTGCCAAAAATTCTGACTCAAATCGAGTCAAAAGTCCAGCCGCGCGGCTTTAAAGCATTCCTCGGAAAGATTTTGCAAGCTGGGGACTCTGTGCAAGCAAGTCGAGATACAATCTTAGTGTCAAGCCCAGATGGTTGTGTCTATGAATAACGATAATTGGCTAATCTACCCGACTGTCGATTTGTTTGTCTACGATTTAGCAGACGGTATCGGGCAAAATGACGACAAGATTAGCCAAAATCGCGCACAGTTTTGGCAAAAGATTTATGGCGACAAAATCTCTGCGCCACAATTAGAAAAACTCAAGCAAGCTGAAACAGAAACTGCTGAGTATATTGAGTTACTGGGCGACAAAAAATTCGCAGCATTTGAGTTGCCCCTCGATGGCTACGCTTATCCCGTGAAAATCGGCGATACCTATGCGGCACAATTTGACTTGTCTGGGAAAATCGAATCCGACAAGGAAAACACATTTAAACCAAAAGAAATCGACTGTTTTGAATGGCTGAAACAACAGGTAATTTCCCGTGTCAATCCACCTGCGACAATTGGTCAAAGTTGGCTGGTGTGGGGACAATTGACTGTTAATGACCAAGATGCTTTAGCAACTGCTAAAAATTGCTATAGTAAACTGAATTTATTTCCCAATGCTAAATGGGATAGAGACTTAAAATCCACAGGGCAATTTTTAAATGCTGATTTTTACGAATTGTGGCTACCACCGGGAGACAGGGGAAATATCGGTCAAAATCATCATGTCTTAATTTGCTTGTTTCCTTACAATAATGGTCAATCAATTGGCGAGATTAGCAAGACTGTCGCTAAACTGTATGTGCATTTAATGCGATTGTTTGCCTTCCGCAATAAAGTGATTTGGGCTTATACTCAAAGCCGCCAACTTAAGGCTGATTTGAAAGATGCGGCGCGCACGATTCAACAAATTGTGACTCAACTCCCGAATCAGGTGAATGCGCCAAAAGTTGACTTGAAAGAATTGCAGCAAAGTCTGGTTAATTGCTTGACAATTTTCTCGGTCTATGCTAATTATATCAGCAGATTGGAAGAGCAAGAAAATACAATTAAGACTAATCTCAAAAATTATAAGAGACGCTTGGAAACTATCGGTAAGGAAATGGGAAGTGATGCCGAAGCTTTTAAGTTCATGGCAAGTTTTAGCGATTTTGCTAAGGAGAAGTATGTTTGGCAAGTGGCGGCGGATAATCGGAGTTTGAGTGCGGGTTTGAGATTGCTAGAAAATGCGATTCAAACGATTGAGGGGATTATTGAGATTGAGAGGGCTAAGAGCGATCGCACTTTGAATGTTACAATCGGCGCTGTGGGTATGGGAATTGGCACCAGCGGGGTAGCCGCCAGCGTTTATGCTAGCAAAATCGACAGTACACAAAATCAAATCCCTGCGAATACAGTCTTTTGGTCTAGTCTTGGTTTGGGAGTTGTGGTTGCAGGTGCGATCGTCCTAATCGCGATCGGCAAGAAATGGCCCTAAAATAGATTAGTGGCGATTTTGGATGAATCTGCGATCGGAATCAATTCCGGTTGCATCGGAATTAATATTACCCGAAATCAGGAGACGGCAGTGGCGGGTGCCGACAAATAAATAAGGTAGGGACACCGGGCATCCCGCTACGATATATAAATTAGGGGTAGCCGCCC
>JANMLZ010000073.1:0-9683 GCA_031372825.1 Cyanobacteria bacterium OTE_58_metabat_593
CACCCACCCCGTCTACAACTCCGACACCGGCAACTACTCCGACTCCGGCTACAACTCCGACTACGTCAACAACTCCGACTCCGGCAACAACTCCGACTCCGGCAACAACTCCGACTCCGGCGACAACTCCGACTCCGGCGACAACTCCGACTCCGACTGCTTCGAGGATTCCGACTGCGCCGACTGTTAGTGTGCCTGATTCGCCCCTGTTGTCACTTAAGTCGATCGCCCCACAGCCAACTCCCGGACTCTTGCCATTACCCGGCCAGACGCCGATGTTCCCGGGGGTGTCGAACCCGATACCCTTACCTCCTACACCTTTCGGGTTCTAGGTGCGATCGCGCAGCTCTGTTCAGTTATGAGTTTTGAGTTAATGTAAATAAAACTCATAAACTCAAAACTCATATCAATTCCGGCTGCGCCGGAATCATATAGAGGACACGGCAGTGCCGTTTCCCTACAATTAATCGGGCGTAGGGAAACGGCACTGCCGTGTCCTGATTTTGGGTTATATTAATTCCGATGCAACCGGAATTGATATCAAAACTATTTAACGCCTTGTGGATTGTCGGCTGAGTCTTCTGGCAACTCGGCCGGAGAATCTTCTAGGGGAGATAACTGTTGGCTGTACCCCAAGAGCGATCGAAGTTTCATGCGGTGGATGTAAGGCCAGCCGCCATTGGCTTCAATATTCCTGAGCAGTTTGTAAAGTGCTTGGCGGTTGTCGGGAAAAGACGCTTGAAACAAACCGTCCCGAATTTCCCGGTGGGAAGCTTCCAGCGTCCGCAGCAAAGCCAAAAGCAGCACACTGTCCCCCTGACAACTTTCGGCTAAAGTCCGAAGCGCCTCTGTCAGCGATTGCAGTTGAGACTGCAACTTTTCTGACTCTAAATCTTTGCCGTTGTCCATACCGCTGCTTCCTTTGAAATCTACAAGGCTTTTGTCCCCAGCCTTTTGGTCAGCCGACTAATCGAGCTAGTGGCGATCGCAATGACTGGGGCCATAAGCAACGTAACTTAAGTAGGTTGACGATCGCAATATTAATTTGCAGTCCAAGTCAAGAAAAGAGCACAACCCGTCGTACGATGTGTATTGGGCTGCGATCCTTCCCTTTTGAGAAATCAAAAGTTCTGGCTTATTTTCACGGCGCACTAGCTCGATTTTTTGAGTCAAGGCCAGTGTTCGTGAAGCGAGCGATCTGGATCTAAATGCTGCCCGAAGCGCTGGTCTAGCCTGCCGGCGGGCAATTATATTTTGCTCAAACTATGGCTTTTTCTTAATATAATCCGATGTTGGAGATTGAGGTTGGCAATGAAATATCGTGCTTTAATTGTTGCACTTTTAGCATTTTGCATGAGTGCGCTGGTTGCTTGTTCTTCTGCTCCTGACACGACGGTGGCGACTACCGAGTTGCTCACCTACGACGAGATTAGAGGTACTGGATTGGCTAATAACTGCCCTAGCTTGG
This sequence comes from Cyanobacteria bacterium OTE_58_metabat_593, assembly GCA_031372825.1. Lineage (GTDB taxonomy): Bacteria > Cyanobacteriota > Cyanobacteriia > Cyanobacteriales > Microcoleaceae > Microcoleus. The sequence continues at coordinate 1,469 of JANMLZ010000073.1, forward strand.
CAGAAACTTCTAGGGGATCGATCCCGATCGAAGCGGGTGGCACCTACAAACTGACTGGTATGTGTTTGCAGCCCACAACTTATTTTGTGAAAGAAGAACCAGCAAACAAACGCCAAGAAGCGGAATTTGTGCCTGGTAAATTGCTGACGCGGTTCACGTCTAGCATTGACCAAGTTCAAGGTACGCTCAAGGTTAGTGATGACGGAACTCTGACTTTTACAGAAGAGGATGGCTTGGACTTTCAAGCAATTACGATTCAGTTACCCGGTGGAGAGCAAGTACCTTTCTTGTTCACCATTAAAGAGCTGGTAGCCAGTTCAGATCCGGGAGTGATTGCTATCAATACTTCCACCGATTTGAGAGGGAATTTTAACGTTCCTTCTTACCGCAGCGCTGGCTTTTTAGACCCTAAAGGTCGCGGGGTATCGACTGGCTACGACAATGCTGTAGCCCTTCCGGCTACTGACAATTCCAAACTGAAACGGTCTAATGTTAAGCTGGCTGACACCCGCACCAAGGGTGGCAAAATTTCTCTCCAAGTTGCTAAAGTCAACAGCGCCACTGGCGAAGTTGGCGGTATTTTTGAGAGTATGCAGCCTTCTGATACTGATTTGGGAGCTAGACCCGCTCTGGACGTGAAAATCCGCGGTTTATTTTACGCTCGCATTGAGCCTTCTGTCTCGTAGAATAGGCTTTTTTGCTCGATCCTCTGCGAGGGCTTTCCTTCGGATCGCTTTCCTTCGGATCGCTTTGCTAACGCTAACGCGAACAAACTTGAGCAGTTGTTTTCCGTAAATTTACTGCTTGTGATTCATTAGTCAACAGTCTTTGGCAACATAACTTAACTGAGTTAGCGGGAAGTCCCCCGCTATAGATGTACTCATCTTAGCGGCGGGATGAAAGCCAGGGATATTTCTTTCCGTCCCGTTTGTGGTCTTCACGCCCTGCGGAAGAACAATCGGGATAGGCAAGAAATATCCAATCTCTTAGATATCAACACAAAGTTACAACAAATAGGATTCATGCTAAAATAGTAGTATGAAAAACGTTGTCAAGGTCAGAATCTATCCAAACGTTGAACAGAAACAAGTGCTATCACAAGCATTTGGCTGTGCAAGATGGTATTGGAACAATTCTTTAAACACAACGAACGAACTCTATAAAGAAACGGGTAAAGGCTTATCCCAGATTGGGATGAACAGCCGATTACCCGCACTAAAAAAAGAGTATGAGTGGTTAGGCGAAACTTACAGTCAAGTGCTGCAAAGTGTCTCACTGAACCTATCTAGAGCGTTTATCAACTTCTTTGAGGGACGGGCATCGTTCCCTAATTTCAAATCAAAGCATGATAAGCAATCGATTCAGTACCCGCAAAAAGTTCAAATTGTTGATGATGGACACCTGAAGTTTCCCGGCAAATTAGGCGTTGTTTCTGCCAAGATCCACCGAACATTTGAAGGGAAGATCAAAACCGTCACCGTCAGCATGAATTCTGCCGGGAAGTATTACGCTTCTCTGCTGTTTGATGATGACTTGCCTGCTGTTGAAATCAGTTCAGAAGGAAAGGCGGTCGGGATTGATGTCGGTCTCACTCACTTCGCGATTACCTCTGATGGCTCCAAATTTGATAATCCTAGACACCTCAAGAAACGAGCGAAGAATCTCAAGCGTAAGCAACAGAAACTCTCTGGCAAACAGAAGGGGTCTAATCGTCGCAAGAAAGCCCGTCGCATCGTCGCACGGGTGCATGAAAGCATTGCCAATTCTCGAAAAGACTTCCAGCACAAACTTTCTCGCAAACTGGTGAACGAAAACCAAGTCATCGTTGTTGAGAATCTGGCAGTCAAGAATATGGTGAAGAATCACTGTTTAGCCAAAGTAATTAGTGATTGCGGCTGGTCAGAGTTCACCAGACAACTGAAATATAAGGCTGAAAGAGACGGGAAAACCTACCTAGAAATTGGGCGGTTTTTCCCATCGAGTAAGACTTGTCACGTTTGCCTCAATCAAGTCGGTAGCTTACCTTTAGACGTTCGGAGCTGGACTTGCGACCATTGCAACACAAAACACGATAGAGATGTGAATGCAGCTATCAACATCAGAAATGAAGGCTTACGAGTATTAGCGCTCTTGAACTAGCGCTACTGCCAATGGACGGGATGTAAGTCCGAAGGTTGGAAGGAAATCTTCCGTATCTAAGGCTGTCCCGGTTGAAATTGGAAGCCTACACCATACTGCGTAGCGGTTGGTGTAGGTAGTTCACGACTGTTGACTAATGACTAAATTTATGATTCAAGCATTACTAAGTTACGAGTTATTAAATTGGGATTTTTAATCAATCAAAGTATTGCGTTAAAACCACTTTAAGATTATGATGTGGTGTGAAAAAATCCAGTTTAAATTTTAGCTAATACCCAATATTTTTGGATGGCCTAGCCAAACTGCTCCGTAGTTTGTAAGTGAAACTGCTGTGTCCACTGTCACAGCAACCAAGTGCTAGGATTACACCAGCTCAAGATAATTTTTTTTAGACTAGATTGGAAACTAGATCTAAAGCAACGTCAGTCCTCTGCTCTACCAACCCTTATGCCACCATGTCAACCACAATCCCGAACGAGCTAAAAAGCGAAAATCTGCAATTGTTGCGCGAGTACCAAGTTTCTCGATCGAATGAAGTCCGCAATCAGTTGGTGAAACTGAATATTGGACTGGTGAGAAAAGAAGTGTACCACTGGATCAACCAGTGCGCTGAAAACTACGACGATTTGCTGCAAGTGGGGTGTCTGGGGTTGATCAGGGCGATCGAGCGATTTGATATGTCGAAGGGACACGCTTTTAGTTCCTTTGCAATTCCCTACATTCGGGGCGAAATTCAACATTACTTGCGGGACAAAAGCCCTGTGGTGCGAGTTCCCCGCCACTGGCTATCCCTGGAGCGGAAATCTGTCGGAGCGATCAAGGATTTGCAGGTTCAATTCAACCGCAAACCTACAGATGCTGAAGTCGCAGCAGTGCTTGAGGTTTCTGTAGAAGAATGGCGAGAAATTAAGTTAGCACATCTCAACAAATCGCCTCTGAGTTTGGACGCGCCGGTACAGGATGAAAATGAGGGGGCGACTTGTCTGGGAGAATTGGTGCCCGATAGCAAGTATCGGAGTTTTCAGTTGGCCCAAGAGGATCGAATTCGCGTACAGCAAGCTTTGGCTATGTTGGAACAACGGACTCGCGAGATATTGGAGTTTGTTTTTCTGTACGATTTGACGCAGAAGGAAACAGCCGAACGCTTGGGTATTAGCGCGGTGACTGTTTCTCGCCGAGTCAAGAAGGGGCTGGATTTGCTCAAGGAAATTATGACTAAGCAACTTTAGTCATTGGGAATTGGGAATTGGGAATTGGGAATTGGTCATTGGGCATTGGGAATTGGTTAACAGTCAGCAGTTAACAGTTAACCGTTAACAGTTAACCGTCAACAGTCAACAGTCAACCGTCAACTAACCACTGACTAACTAATTTTTAGATGTGACGAACAAATTTATCGAGCCTTTCTAGGGCTTTTTTACTTGTGCCTAAATCGGTGGCGTAAGACAAGCGAATGTGGTCGTCTGCGCCAAAAGCAATCCCCGGAATAACTGCTACTTGTTGCTGTTCTAAGAAAGCGTCGCAAAATTGCAGAGAAGTCATTCCAGTCTTGCTGATGTTGACAAACATATAGAAAGCACCGTCTGGTTTGATGCAGCTAATTCCGGGGATAGCATCGAGTAATTCAAATATTACTTCACGCCGATCGGCAAAAGCGAGACGCATTTTTTCGACGGATTCTTGGCTGCTTTCGAGAGCTGCGATCGCCCCATACTGTGCAAAGGTACACACGTTTGAGGTACTGTGACCTTGAATGGTGCTGGTGGCTTTGATTAATTCGATCGGCCCAGCCAGATAACCAATGCGCCAGCCTGTCATCGAGTAACCTTTGGCGAAACCGCTGCTGACGATCGTGCGATCGAAGATTTCTTGGCCGAGGGAACCGATGCTGACGTGTTCAGCGCCGTCGTATATAATTTTTTCGTAAATTTCGTCCGAAACGACTAAGATATCTCGATCGACTATCACGTCGGCCAGCGCTTGAATTTCCGCCCGAGTGTACACCATTCCCGTCGGGTTAGATGGGGAATTGAGCACAAATAACTTGGTTTTGGGAGTAATCGCTCGATTCAGTTGTTCCGGGGTGATTTTATATCCCGTAGAAGCATCTGTCTGGACAATTACTGGCTTACCACTGGCGAGTTTGACGATTTCTGGATAGCTTAGCCAGTAAGGAGCAGGGATAATTACCTCGTCTCCCGCCTCGATCAGAGCCATCATCAGATTGTAGAGGGAATGCTTGCCGCCGTTGGTGACAATGATATTTTCCGGTTGATAGTGGAGATTGTTGTCGTCCTGGAGTTTGCGGGCGATCGCAGCTTTTAACTGCTGTTCCCCAGCCACAGGGCCGTACTTAGTCTTCCCGGCGTCTAAAGCTTGCTTTGCCGCCGCTTTAATGTGTTCGGGGGTATCAAAGTCGGGTTCTCCCGTACTCAAACTACAAACATCAATCCCTTCGGCCCTCATGGCTTTTGCCTTAGCTGCGATCGCCAAGGTTATGGAAGGAAGAACCTCACCCACTCGTGCTGCAAACTTAATCATTGGATTTTAGATATTAGATTTTTGACTTTAGATCATAGGGTGACAAATGTTGATATTCAACCCTGTTGTTATGAAATTATGACATTTGCTTAGCTAGTATGTACAAGATTTAGCATTTAAACAATAAAAATTGAAAAAGCGGCGTTGCTGAGAAAGGAGTATGATTTGCCTCCGAAACTCGCTAGTAGGGGCAATTCATGAATTGCCCCTACTAGCGAGTTTCAGGGATTGCCGTCGCTGAGTGAATCATACCTAAATTCAGCAACGCCCAAAAAGCTATTAGTTTTAATTTTAATTTTTTAGTTTTTATTTTTTGCGTTATTATTATACCATTTTCGATACCTCGCTACCCTTAACGCCGATCGGCCTGTGCTTATGGATCTCAAATCTCTGATTCGCGATATTCCTGATTTCCCGAAGCCGGGAATCATGTTCCGAGACATTACAACTTTGCTGCGGAACCCACAAGGGCTGAGCTATACCATTGACAGCTTAGCCGAAAAATGCTCTGCAATGTCTGCTGACTACATCGTGGGCATGGAATCCCGGGGCTTCATCTTTGGCGCGCCTTTGGCTTATAAAATGGGATTGGGCTTTATTCCCGTCCGCAAACCGGGGAAATTGCCAGCAGAAGTTTATTTTGCTGAGTACGAGTTGGAGTATGGGGTCGATCGGCTAGAAATGCACCAAGATGCGATGACATCGGGTAGCCGAGTGCTGATTGTGGACGATTTGATAGCCACTGGCGGAACGGCGGCAGCAACGGCTAAGCTGTTGGAACAAGCTGACTGCGAGCTTGTCGGTTTTGCTTTTATTATCGAGTTGCTGGCTTTGGGTGGGAGACAGAAATTGCCCGAAGTGCCGATCGTCACGCTAGTTGAATATTAGTCAGTTAACTGTTGACTGTTGACTGTTGACTGTTAACTGTTAACTGTTGACTGTTGACTGTTGATTGTTGACAAATAATATCTTTTCCGTTTGCATCGGAATCATTCATCTCTCTGGGATCTTCCTCTGCGATCTCTGCGCTCTCTGTGGTTAAATCATTCCGATGCAACTAGAATTAATATCATTCATAAATCTAAAATCTAAAATACTATGACTTCTATTAAATCTAATCGAAATTGGCGAATGTTGAATTCTCTATTTGGCGGCGAGACATTTACCTATGTTGTCAAACGAATGTTACAAGCACTTGTAACGCTACTGTTAGCATCGATGCTTTGTTTTGCAATTATTGAACTCGCGCCGGGAAATTACGTGGATACTTTGAGCCAAAATCCGAAGATTTCGCCGGAAACACTCCAACAATACAAAGAGCAATTCGGCTTGGATAAACCCGCAATCGAGCAGTATGGGCTGTGGCTGCAACAAATCGTGACGCGGGGGAATTTTGGCACGAGTTTTGTGTATCAGCGATCGGTGGCTTCTCTGCTGTGGGAACGGGTACCGGCGACGTTGTTAATGGCGATCGCCTCTTTGATTGTAACTTGGGCGATCGCGATTCCTTTGGGAATTGTCGCCGCCGTCAATCAGAATAAAACTGTCGATCGCATTTTGCAAGTAGTCAGCTACACGGGACAGGGATTTCCTAGCTTTATCACAGCATTGTTGCTGCTATTTTTTGCACAGAATACTTCGCCTCTGTTTCCTGTAGGAGGAATGACGAGCATCGATCATGCAGACTTACCTTGGTGGGGTCAAATTCTCGATTACGGCTGGCACTTAATCTTGCCAACAGTCGCCCTCAGCCTTACTGGTTTTGCTGGTTTGCAAAGATTGATGCGCGGACAATTTTTAGATGTGCTGCGTCAAGATTATATCCGCACAGCACGGGCAAAAGGTTTGCCGGAAGATCGAGTCATTTATGTTCACGCTTTGCGGAATGCGATCAATCCTTTAGTTACGCTGTTGGGTTTTGAATTTGCTAGTTTGTTGAGCGGTGCATTTATTGCGGAATTTTTCTTTAATTGGCCTGGTTTGGGAAAGCTGACTCTGGAGGCTGTGACTAATCAAGATTTGTATTTAGTCATGGCGAGTTTGATGATGGGCGCTACGATGTTGATTGTGGGAAATTTGTTGGCAGATTTGTTGCTGAAGGCGATCGATCCGAGGATTAAGTTGGAAGATTTGAAATAAGTTATTGAGCATTAAACTTTCATCTTTTGCATGGACTTCCTGCTCAAGCTCACAAAAGTGACAATTCATGGAAGGAAAGCTAGGCTAGTTGCAGACTTCTGTATCGAGGAACCGAGGAGACGGAAATGCCTTTTCCCTACACCCAAGTAATATTGTAGGGACACGGCACTGCCGTCTCCTGATTTCGGGTAATATTAATTCCCATGCCACCTTACTCAAAACATGGCACAACAACTAGCAATAGAAACTCGCGGGCTGACGAAACAATTCGATCGCCATATAGCCGTAAATGACATCGATTTGCAAGTAGCAGCAGGCGAAGTATGCGGACTCATCGGCCCAAACGGCGCGGGGAAAACTACCTTGCTGCGGATGTTGGCGGCGGCTGAGGAACCGACTACAGGGGAGATTTACATCAATGGGGATAGATTATTGCGCGATCGATCGCATCCAATTCTCAAACAACGCATCGGCTTCCTTCCCGACGACTTTCCCCTCTACGACGACTTGACTGTTTGGGATTATTTAGATTATTTTGCCCGACTATACAACCTCCAACAGTCCCATCGGCGATCGCGCATCAACTCTGTTTTAGAACTCGTACAACTAACTAACAAGCGTAACAGCGTAATTTCTACCCTGTCGCGGGGGATGAAACAGCGCCTGAGTTTAGCGAGAACAATCATCCACGAACCGCTGTTGCTGTTGTTAGACGAACCAGTTTCTGGCTTAGATCCGATCGCCCGAATGCAGTTTCGCGAAATTATCAAACTCTTGCAACAAGCCGGGATGACCGTAGTCATATCATCTCACGTTCTGAGCGACTTAGCCGAACTTTGTACCTGGGTAGGCATCATGGAACTTGGATATCTGGTCGAAAGTGCACCTTTACCAGAACTTTACAAACGCCTGAGTCGCCAGCAAATTTTCATGTCGGTTTTAGGCAATAATTTAGAAGCGTTAGTATCCGAATTAAAAAACTTTCCTTGGGTAGAAACTTGGGAAATAGTCCAGGAAACTAATCAGGTTTGTGTTAATTTTTCGGGAAGCAAGGAAGATGCCGCCAATTTATTACGCGAACTTGTCGCAGCCAAGATTCCCCTCACAGAATTCCACTGCACTCAAGAAGACTTAGAAACCATTTTCCTCAAGATGGGACACCAACAAGCATCCTAATTTGCTCGTTTCCTCTTTATATCAATTCCGGCTGCGCCGGAATGATATAGAGGACACGGCAGTGCCGTTTCCCTACCAACGATCGTGGTAGGGAAACGGCAGTGCCGTGTCCTGATTTCGGGTAATATTAATTCCGATACAACCGGAATTGATATTACAGGTTTGTAGTCAGGACTTTTGTCCTCAAAAAATCATGAATTATGACTAAAATCCTCACTAC
>JANMLZ010000232.1:0-18178 GCA_031372825.1 Cyanobacteria bacterium OTE_58_metabat_593
TGGTTCCCAGGCTCTACCTGGGAACCGATGTAAGCGAGGCTCTGCCTCGCCTGCGAAAATGGAGGCAGAGCCTCCGGATCTGCGTTACCAGGCTCTTCCTGGTAACGAGTAACGAGTATAATCATTTAGGATTGCTATATATAAATACCCCTGCTTCAAAGTTTAGCGCCTCAAGTGATATAATTTTAGCTTCTTAAAAACACTTAATTTTTCGGAGAGGGAATCAAATGCCCTACAGTCAATTTAGCGTCGAACAAATTAAGACAAATTTTGGCATAACTTTTACTAGGAGGGTTGGCTTGTTTGCCGATATCCCCGAAATAGAACCCAGCACTTTTTTGCAAGAAACGTTGCAATTCAATCTGCCTTTAGCACTAGAAATTAATTCCGAGAAAGCTCGCTCTGAGCTAATTGTCGCACCAATATTAGTTGAAATCAAAAAAAGGCTACCGGAACGGATGAGTTTATTTTCAGGTCGAGAATTCAATGTAGATCCTGCTAGGGGTTTGAGCGGTTGTTGCGATTTTCTAATTAGCCGATCGCCCGAACAGCTAGTCATTGAATCCCCAGTTATTGCCTTGGTTGAAGCCAAAAATGACAACATTCAATCCGGCTTAGGACAGTGCATGGCAGAAACCATCGCAGCACAGATATTTAACCAGCGTCAAGAAAATGACATTCAGACAATTTATGGAGTTGTCACAACTGGGAGTATCTGGAAATTTTTCAAGTTAGCAGGAACTGCGATCGAGATTGACACTAACGAATATTTTATCAATAATGTTGGTAAAATCATTGGTATCTTAATAAATTTTATCGAGTCTTGAGTGAAACCAGAATGGATTATTTAAGCTGCTGCGTGCAAATCGCAAGTTAAAATAGTTGTTGATATCCTTTATTTAACCAAAGCCAGCCATGAATCAAGCGCCTAATCCTTTTAACTCAAATCCCTCTAATCCGCTAGACCCCTTGGAGCAACAACTTGACGAGCAAGGTGAAAACTTGCCGAGGCAGTACCATCCGGCTACTAAAAAAACTCTGCAAAAAGTCTTCATTATCCTGATAGTTGTCGGGGCAATTATTGGGGGAATTCTATCTGTAGGGGTGATTTCGCTGATGCAAAAGGCTGGACTCACTGATGTGCCGGCTCGGGTACAAAGTCCAAAGTAATATCTACTCCGAAGTATCTCTCGATGCTAAATGCACCAATTTTCGCTAGATGAAGCTTGAGAAAGTATGATGTTTTGTATGGATTTTTTCAAAATAATTGATGCTTAAAAATTCGACAGCCAAGCCCGATCGCCGGACACCACCGCCAATTTCCGAAAAACTTGTCTCCGCTGGCTTTCACGCTCTTTCTGACCCCCTGCGGATTCAGATTCTGGAGTTGCTGCGGGAACAGGAGTTGTGTGTTTGCGATTTGTGCGATCGGCTGGGAGTCCCTCAGTCTAAACTCTCTTTCCACCTCAAAACTTTGAAGGAAGCAGCTTTAGTCCGCAGCCGCCAAGAAGGGCGCTGGATCTACTACAGCCTGAATCTTGCTCAGTTTCTCGCCCTGGAACAGTACCTGTCGGACTATCGGCGCTTTAGCCAGATCCTGCCGGCGCGCCCCTGTTCCGACGCAGATTAACCCATCAATATTTCTTAATGTGTTTATTGCCTACTTGTCTTCTACCATACTTGACATATCAAATTTTATTGATATGATGCAAATGTACCCCTTAGTTATGGTATTGGGTGAAGTCAATGAACCCAGCAGCAAAGTCGAAGGTTTTCGGACTAAGTATAATGGCTTTGACGATCGGTGCGATCGCGCTCCTGAACTCCTGCGGACAAGTCCAGTCGCAAGAATCGCAGAGCATTAAAATAGACGGTTCCAGCACTGTCTATCCAATTACGGATGCGATGGCAAAAGAATATCAAAACACGAATCCCAAAAAAGCATCAATTACTGTTGAATTCTCCGGCACTGGCGGTGGATTTAAAAAGTTTTGTGCTGGCGAAACAGACATTAGCAACGCCTCGCGACCCATCCGCAAAGAGGAAATGGAAGCCTGCAAAAAAGCTGGCATCCGCTACTACGAATTGCCTATTGCATTTGATGCACTCACAGTAGTAGTCAATCCCAAAAATGACTGGGCAAAAGACATTACTGTAGAGGAATTGAAAAAGATTTGGGAACCAGCCGCCCAAGGAAAAATTACTCGTTGGAATCAGATTCGACCTAATTGGCCAAATCGACCGATAACCCTCTACGGTGCGGGCAAAGATTCTGGTACATTTGACTATTTCACAGAGGCAACAGTAGGTACTGCGAAAGCAAGTAGAACTGACTATACAGCTAGTGAAGACGATACAGTTTTAGTGCAGGGAGTTATTAAAGACGAAAATGCTTTAGGTTACTTTGGATTTGCTTATTACGAAGACAACCAAAGTAAATTGAAAGCTGTAGGTATTGACAGAGGCAAAGGAGCAGTTTTGCCTTCCCGCGAAACTGTAGAAAAAGCTCAGTATCAGCCCCTGGCACGACCTCTATTTATCTATGTCAACTACAACTCGGCTCAAAGTAAAGTAGAACTACGCAACTTTGTAGAATTCTACATGAAGAAAGCTCCGAGCTTAGTTAGTTCTGTGGGTTATATTCCTTTACCAAAAGAAGGCTATCAACTAATTTATCAGCACTTTTACAATGGCAAGGTGGGCACGGTTTTTGGTGGGAAGGCTCAGCTTGACTCGACAATTGGAGAGTTATTGCGACAGCAGGCAACTTTTTAGGTGTCAGCGGTTATCTGTCAAATGTTTTAGCTTGTTAGCTGTTAATCTAGATTGGTAACTAAAATCTAACAATAGAGGTAAATTTATCACGGATAGACTCAATGTTCAAGTCAGTTTTTAAGACAGCAAGCAGCTTGTTTTCACCGGAGTGCAGAAGAGAAGCAATCGCAGAATTCCTCGGTACGTTTATTCTAGTATTTGCAGGCACGGGCGCGGTGATGGTTAACAAAATTAGCGAGGGTGCAATCACTCATTTAGGCATTAGTTTTGTCTTTGGAGCCGTTGTCGCCGCGATGATTTATGCTACTGGTCATATTAGCAGCGCTCACCTGAATCCGGCTGTAACATTAGCTTTCTGGACGAGCGGTTTTTTTTCCAAAAAACGTGTTTTACCTTACATCTTAGCGCAGTGTGCGGGCGCTATCGCAGCTTCTAAACTGCTGCTCATTACTTTAGGAGAAGTAGCAAATCTCGGTGCAACTGTTCCTCTGAATGGTAACTGGTTACAGTCTCTAATCCTAGAAACAGTATTGACTTTTATCTTAATGTTTGTTATCCTCGGTTCGGGACTTGACAGGCGTGCTCCCATCGGCTTTGCGGGAATAGCAATTGGCTTAACTGTAGGACTGGAAGCCGCATTTATGGGGCCGATTACCGGAGCGAGCATGAATCCGGCGCGATCGCTCGGGCCGGCTTTAATTGGCGGCATTTGGGAACATCATTGGGTTTACTGGGTGGCTCCTATTTGGGGAGCACAATTGGCAGTCGCAGTTTATCGGGAACTGTCTAACGGATTTCGGGATATTCAAGTAAGCGAGGAAAATAAATGAAAAGTGTGATGTTTATTTGCCAGAAAAATCCTACCCCTGTCGGATGAGGCGACTGCAATGGACGAACAACAAGCGCAACCAATTTCAGAGAATTTGTGGTGGGTGATTCCAGGTCAACTGGCAGGGGTGCGGAAGCCAACAGCCGAGGAACTCTCTACGCTTCAATCAGTAGGTATTGGGGCGATCGTCTCTGTAATGGACGATGCTTCCAATCTGGATTTGTATGAGCAGGCAAACATTCCTCACCTTTGGTTGCCAACGAAAGGCGGTACTGCACCCAGCCAAGAACAGATTCAGCAATTGCAAACCTTTGTGGATAGCCAGAATCATTTGGGGCACGGGGTTGCAATTCACTGCACAAGTGGCAGACGACGCACCGGAACGATGCTGGCTTCCTACTTGATTCAGGCAGGTTCGTCTTATGACGATGCGATACTCACTATTCTGGATGCCAATCCCAACGTTGAATTGAGAGAGGCGCAAACCGCTTTCCTGCAAGAGTTAGCAGGAAAACAAACTTATTCTCAATAGCCCCATTCTTATAACTAATTAACGCTACTCATGACTCGTTTAGATCATCCTCCTCGCATCCTGTTTTTGTATGGCTCTTTAAGAGAGCGTTCTTACAGCCGTTTATTGGCAGAAGAATCTGCTCGCATTATTGAGGGTTTTGGTGCAGAAATTCGGTTTTTCCATCCTCTCGAATTGCCGATTTACGGTAGCGTTCCCGATACCCATCCCAAAGTTCAAGAGTTGCGGGAATTGAGTTTGTGGTCGGAGGGTCAAGTCTGGTCGAGTCCAGAAATGCACGGTAATATTACGGGGATTCTGAAAAATCAAATTGACTGGATTCCTTTAACTATTGGGGCGGTTCGACCGACTCAAGGCCGCACTTTGGCGGTGATGCAAGTTAGCGGCGGTTCGCAGTCTTTTAATGCTGTGAATACTTTGAGAATTTTGGGCCGCTGGATGCGGATGTTTACGATTCCGAATCAGTCTTCTGTTGCTAAGGCTTATCAGGAGTTTAATGATGATGGGACGATGAAGGATTCGGCTTATCGCGATCGGGCGATCGACGTTATGGAGGAACTGTACAAGTTTACTCTGCTGTTGCGCGAGCAAACGGACTATTTGACCGATCGCTACAGCGAACGCAAGGAACAAGCGGCCAAGGAGGCGATCGCGATCGCAAATCGCGCCCTTGAAACATCTCACTAATAACCAACAACTAACAAAAACCATGAAGAAAGTAATGTTTGTCTGCAAAAGAAACTCCTGCCGATCGCAAATGGCAGAAGGATTCGCTAAAACCATCGGAGCTGGCAAGATTGAAGTTACCAGTTCCGGGTTAGAATTAAGCAGAGTGCATCCGACAGCAATTCAAGTCATGTCCGAAATCGGCATTGATATCACCGATCAAACATCCAATGCTTTAAGCGAATTCAATGCAGAAGACTACGATGCCGTAATTTCTTTGTGCGGCTGCGGCGTGAATTTACCCGAAGCCTGGGTATTGCGAGAAGTGTTTGAAGATTGGCAACTCGACGATCCAGACGGACAACCAATCGAAACTTTTCACCGCGTGCGAGATGAAATCAAAGCACGAGTTGAGAAGTTAGTTGAAACTCTCAAATAAGATTAATAGTTCGCGATCGCACGGGTGGTCATAAACCGGATTTTTTCCTGAGAAGACGCGTTATATCAAATCCGTTAGCTTCGGAATGATATAAACGGAGGACACGGCAGTGCCGTGTCCCTACAATTAATGGGGGTAGGGACACGGCAGTGCCGTGTCCTGGGTATCATTCCGATGCAACCGGAAACGATACTACAGCCCGCAAAAACGGCCAAAAACCCGGTTTCTTTGGTTTTGAGGCGTCCAGAACTACTAGAATTCGTGCTAAATTATCAGAGGCGTTCCGCCAGAACGCCTCTAAATTTGTTGCAAACACAGACAAATAAGTTTAGCACATGATTCAAACTGTACTCACGCCTTTCAAAAACAAACTTCACTCAGCTTTAACTAAAAAGCAGATTACAGTTTTACAAATTAATCTCGGCAAACGCTGCAACCTCGCTTGCACTCACTGCCACGTAGAAGCTAGCCCGACACGAACAGAAGAACTTTCGCCGGAAATTTGCGACCAATTAATAGAAATAATTCGCCGTTTTCCTCAAATACAAACTGTTGACCTCACCGGCGGTGCTCCCGAAATGCTTTACGGTTTTAAACCGCTGGTGGAAGCTGCCAGGGCGAGTGGTAAAGAGGTAATTGTTCGTTCTAATTTGACGATTTATTTTGAAAAAGGTTTTCAAGATATCCCCGAATATTGCGCGAAACATCAACTCAGGATTGTAGCATCTTTGCCTTGTTACCAAGCTGATAATGTTGACAAAATGCGCGGAAACGGCGTTTTTGACAGTTCGATTCGGGCGCTGCAAAAACTAAATCAGCTAGGATATGGCAAAAACCCTAGTTTAATTCTGGATTTGGTTTATAATCCACAAATTCCAACTACAGAGAAATTTAGTCTAACGCCGGAACAAGGCAAGTTAGAGCAAGATTATCAGGTTTATTTGGCAGAACATTTTGGGATTTGTTTTAATCAATTGTTCGCGATTACTAATTTGCCTGTGGGACGGACTAAGTTTCATTTGGAACACAAAAAGCTGCACAAGCCTTATCTGGGGTTTTTGGAGGATAATTTTAATCCGGGTACTCTGGAACATTTAATGTGCCGCAACGAATTGTCGATCGACTATTTGGGCAATGTCTACGACTGCGATTTTAACCAGATGGAAAATCTGCCGGCAAAAACTGGCAGCGGGGAACAGATAACTGTTGCTACATTGCTGGAATCTGGCAGTTTAGATGTGATTCAAGAAGTGCAAACTGCTGCTTATTGTTACGGCTGTACGGCGGGTAGCGGTTCTAGCTGCGGTGGTACTTTGATTTAAGAAATACAGGACATGGCGCCGTGCCCTTGGACTACCCTAGAAAATGAAATACAGTAGGGATACGGCACTGCCCTGTCCCTAGCCGGGAAACGACGGTGTATGCAATGAGAGAGTGGAGAGTTGAAGCAATGAATGATTCCCGATCGCAAATTGGTGAAAATCCGCCGCCATCAAACAAGTGGAAGTTGATTTTAATACTGGTTTTAGCTGTGGCTTTGATTGTGGCGGCTAAGTTTTTTAACTTTCAAGGAATTCTGAAAAATGCCCTGGAGTCGATCGCTAATCTCGGCCCTTGGGGCCCAGCAGCTTTTATTCTAATTTACATTGTCGCAACGGTTCTATTTATCCCCGGTTCTTTGCTGACTCTCGGTTCTGGCGTTTTGTTCGGAGTCGTTGGCGGTGCGGTTTGCGTTTCCATAGGCTCGATTTTAGGCGCAACTTGCGCTTTTTTGGTAGGGCGATATTTAACTCGCGACTGGGTTTCTAAACAGATAGAAAACAATCAAAAATTTAAGGCGATAGATGCAGCAGTTGCCTCGGAAGGATGGAAAATTGTGTTGTTGACGCGGCTTTCTCCAATTTTTCCATTTAATTTGCTTAACTATGCTTTTGGAGTCACGCAGGTATCTCTAAAAGACTATTTTTTCGCATCTTGGATCGGCATGATTCCTGGTACTGTGATGTATGTTTATATTGGTTCCCTGGCCGGTAGTTTGGCTGCACTCGGATCACAAGGTCGATCGCGCACTACTGCTGAGTGGGTTCTCTACGGCATTGGTTTGGTAGCAACGATCGCCCTTACAGTCTATGCTACCCGCTTAGCAAAAAAAGCTTTAGACGAAAAAATATCTTGAAGCCATAGCGCAAATTAGTATATTTTTCAACCGAAATTTCCCATAGATTATAATACATTCTTAATTCAAAAAACTCCGTGTTTTCTCTGTGTTATTTATACTTATTTTGTTATACAAACAAGATAGGTATTAAATATATCGTAAAGCACTAATCTCAATTAAGTAAACTGAAAGTATAAAAATCAAGTTGATGCCAAAATAAAATGCGATCCTCTTCGTTGGCGCAGCCCCCGTAGGGGCGGGCTTTCATCTTTGATCGCTTCGCTAACGCTAACGGGCGATCGGCATAAAAGGCCTGTAGGGTGCGTCAGCTCGATCACCCCAAAGGCTAAGGTAAACGCTGTGGGCCGTGGCACCCTACAATACTAAAAATCAGGTTGATGCCAAAATAAAATGCGATCCTCTTCGTTGGCGCAGCCCCCGTAGGGGCGGGCTTTCATCTTTGATCGCTTCGCTAACGCTAACGGGCGATCGGCATAAAAATTGCTTGCAGTCAGGACTGTAAGTCATGATTGGTTCAACCAATGAGGGCTCAAACCCTGATTATTTGGTTGATTAATTCTCCCGGATGACGAATAAGAAATGCCGTTCGATCAATTTGACTCTCGACGAGAACATTTGATGATGCAAAACCCAGCAAATCCAGCCAGAGATGTGTCAGCACAACCACCCCACCAAACAAAAAAGCTCCACGGCTTTTGGCAAAACATCAGCACTTCTGCTCAATCAGGGTGGCAACAAGCGCACAGTCTTTGGCAGCACAGACGGCAACGCCGCCATTTGCTCACCCTGCTAATTCTGGGCACCACAGCTTTAGCCATTAGCAGCACTGCTTGCATCAGCTATTTTTTTGTACGCGGACTAATCCTGGACAATTTAAAGGAAGTAGCACTATTAAAACTAGAAAAAGGCACTGATCAAATCGACCGCTGGCTCAGCATTCGCAAAGCAGAAATAGAAACTATTGCTTACGATCCTACGGTTCGGACTCTCAATTGGAAATTAGTCGAACCCCGGTTGCAAGGAGAAGTATACAGGTTAAAAGAGTATTCCATGCTGTCATTAATTCAACCCAATGGCTCAGCAATCAACACTCTAGGTAACTTCGCAAACACCAAAGACCGCCAACACTTTAAAAAAGCAATAGCTGGGAAGATTAATATTTCTGACCCGCTGATCGGAGACAGCAGAAAAGTTCCAACGCTCTTCATTTCAGCTCCTATTTTGGCCTTGCCTCCCGCTCCAAACAAAGTAATTGGAGTCCTCTCGGGCAGCATCAAATTAGACCGAGTAGCATCTGTAATTAACAGCTTGCAGCACGGTTCCGAAAGTTATGCTTTTGCACTAAATTCAAAGGGAGTGCCGATTGTTATTTCCAACAATAACTTAATCGAAAATATCGATAGATCGGCCCCAAGCTTTTTACAGTCACAAGACCCCGCACTCTCCACAATTGCGCGGCAGATGATCGATCGCCAAACCAACATCGAACTGGTAAAAATAGATAACAAATGGGTTTATGTCGCCTACGCTCCCCTCGATGAAGTTAACTGGTCGATGGCTTTAGTAATTCCCCGCGAAAATATTGAATCCCAACTGCAAGCATTAAATTTGCTGACATCCGTCGTCGCCGGACTGCTCGTCCCAGCAATGCTAGCAGCAGTTTGGCTGATTTACTCCTCCGAAAACAATCGCGCCCAAGCCGAGCGAGAAGCCATGCTCAACCGCATTGCCGGACGCATTCGGGCTTCCCTAGAATTAGACGAGATCGTGCAAAGTACAGTAGAAGAAATAGTAAATTTGCTGCACCTAGAACGGGCGGCTTTTGGTTGGTACGATCCGCAAAATAAAATGTTACAAATTCTGTGGGAATCTTGCCAATCTGATTGTCCGAAAGAGGCGATCGAGTTTGAGCCTTACTTTGTTGAAAATTTGTCAGTACGGAGCGGCCAATCCGAGCCGATTATTCTGTCGAACGAGACTTGGGTTGAGGGTGCAAGTCAACCGATCGCACTTAAAGCTAATAGTTATTTGGCCGTTCCTGTCCAGACTCAAAACCAGCCGCAGGGTTATTTAATTTGCAGCCACGCTACTCATTGGTTTTGGAACCCAGAGGAAATCCAACTGATCGAAGCTGTGGCCGACCAATTGGCGATCGCCATTACTCAATCTCACCTTTACAGTCAAACCCAAGACCAAGTAAAACTGCTCAATAGTGCCTTAATTGAACTGAAACAAACTCAAACTCATTTAGTCCAGAGCGAGAAAATGTCATCCCTCGGTCAAATGGTGGCCGGGATAGCGCACGAAATCAACAATCCAGTAAACTTCATTTCGGCTAATTTGCCTCACACCACCAAATATACTAAAGATTTATTAGAATTGGTGAGTTTATACAAACAAACATTCTCAGAGGTTCCCCCGGAAATCGCCGATTTTGCCGAAGAAATCGAGTTGGAATTTATCGAGGAAGATTTGCCGCACATATTGAATTCTATGAAAATAGGAACCGAACGCATTCGCAGCATAGTTCTTTCTTTGCGAAACTTTTCTCGCCTCGATGAATCTGACAAAAAGCAGGCGGACATTCACGAAGGTATGGAAAATACCTTGCTCCTGCTCTCCAACCGCATCAAAAATGGAATTTATGTAGTCAAAAGATACGGAAAAGTGCCTTCAGTAGAGTGCTATCCGTCTCAGCTAAATCAGGTGTTTATGAACTTGCTGAGCAATGCGATCGATGCCTTGAACGAGATCGATCGCCTGGATAAAATTATTACTATTTCCACGGGAGTAGTTCGCGAGAATGGCGGAAAATTTCTGAAAGTGGCGATCGCCGATAACGGCCCTGGAATTCCCGACAGCATTAAAGACCAACTTTTTAACCCATTTTTTACTACCAAACAAGTCGGTCAAGGCACTGGCTTGGGGTTAGCAATTAGCTATAAGATTGTAGTGGACGGACATGGTGGCACTATCAAAATTTCTCAAGTTCCGGGTGGAGGTACGGAGTTTTTGGTAAAAATTCCGATTAGTAACGAGCGGCAAGAATCAAGCAGGAAGAGGGAATTAAGCCCACAAATTTTGTAACTAATTTGACGGCCGTTGGTTATACCAATTTTGAAAAGTAGGATACGACTTTTGGAGTGTCCGGCGCGGGGATTAGGACACTCCAAAAGCCCATAGGTGTCAACTTAACGTCAAACTCAGTTATAGACTGCTGTTTGACTATTAAATCTAGATCCCCCCTAGCCCGCAGAACCCACCCCCACCCCCTCCTCGGAGGGGAGCAAGAGGGGGGACAAGAATCGGATCAAAGTCCCCCTACAACCAGGAGGATTTAGGGGGATCTAGACTTGGGATAAAACCCAAATTTCTCAAGGGTTTCAGCCTTAAGTTGACACTCCTTGGACTCTTGGAGTTTCCCTACGGTTAGGTATTAAAATTAAAAGAGTTTTTGTGAAAGGAGTTTTATGGCTGTTGGCAAGGATACAATTTTTGAGCGCTTTTTGTCGCCCCTGATGCGACTGGCGATCGACGAAGCAGCACTGAAACGACTCTACGATGGTATCGACTGGGAAACAGCGGGCGATCGCTACCGACAACCAAACCTAGTTTATCCCGAATATTACAGCAGCCAAAACTTTCACGGCATCAAAAACGGCTACCTAAATCCCAGTGCTGCCGTTTCCTACGATCCAATTACCCAATACGTTTTGCCTCCCAACGAAACAATCGTCAGGCAAGGCTTAATTGACGCTGTGCGGGTGAAACCGCGCCGAATCATCGATTTGGGATGCGGTACCGGTTCGACAACGCTGATGCTCAAGCAAGCTTTCCCCGAAGCGGAAGTGATCGGGCTGGACTTGTCGCCTTATATGCTGGTAGTCGCCGAAATGAAAGCGCAAAAAGCCGGCTTAAATATTGAGTGGTTGCATGGAAATGCTGAAAGCGTGGGTTTTCCTGATGCTAGCTGCGATTTAGTTGCAGCTTCTTTGCTGTTTCACGAAACGCCGCCTGCTGTATCGCAGACAATTTTGCGAGAAAGCTTCCGACTGCTGAAGGTTGGGGGACAAGTGGCAATTTTGGACGGAAATCAAAAAACTTTGCGGCAGACAGAGTGGCTGACTGATATCTTTGAAGAGCCTTATATTAAGTCTTACGCCGCTGGTAGCGTCGATGCTTGGGCGGGGGCTGCTGGATTCGCGGCGGTGCAAACTCAGGAACACTGGTGGGTGCATCAGGTGACGCAGGGCGTGAAACCTCTACCTGGGGAAGATTTGGAACCTGTGCGTCAGGCGAAGGTGTGGAATTGGGTCGATCGTACTCCTGATTTTGATGGCGATTTAACGGGGATTCCAGCTCCGGCTTGATTTATTAACTGTTGACTGTTGACTGTTGACTGTTGACTGTTGACTGTTGACTGTTGACTGTTGACTGTTGATTTATTAACTGTTGACTGTTGACTGTTGACTGTTGACTGTTGACTGTTGACTGTTGACTGTTGACTGTTGACTGACTAATAACAAATAACTAATAACAAATAACTAATAACTAATAACTGATAACTAATGACTCTAAAAGCAGTTTTATTTGATTTTAATGGCGTTATTATTAATGACGAGGCGATTCACGAAAAAATAATCGATCGACTGATGCTTGATGAAAATCTCCAGCTCAAACGGGGGGAGTTTCGAGAAATTTGTTTGGGAAGGAGCGATCGCACTTATATTACCGAACTGCTGAAGCGCCGGGGACGATTTCTGACAGAAACATATCTCGATCGCTTGCTATTAGGCAAGGCCTCTGCTTACAAAGCTGAAATAGATACATTGCAGAAACTGCCAATTTATTCGGGTTTAGCAGAATTTATTGCGAAAATTCGGGTTGCGGGACTGAAAATGGCGGTAGTTAGCGGGGCGATGCGATCGGATATAGAATTAGTGTTAGAGCGAGCCGGTTTGGCAGCAGACTTTGAGTTAATTGTTGCAGGCGACGACTTGACGGCGAGCAAACCAGAGCCTGACGGCTATCTATTAGCAGTAGCGCGCCTCAACGAAAAATATCCCGAATTTGACCTGCAACCGATCGAGTGTTTGGCGGTGGAAGATACTTTTGCGGGGATTGAAGCGGCGAAAAAAGCTGGGATTCAGGTGGCGGGAGTGACTCATACTTACCCGTTTCACATGATCCAGCGCCAAGCTAATTGGACGGTGGACTATTTTGCTGATTTAGAGTTGGACAGAGTAGGGGAACTTTGCTCGATCGCCCCCAAATTAGCCTCCGCATAAAACACTTGACGTTTTTAGGAGTTACGTGCTAATCTAGGTAACGGTCTGCGAAAAAAAAAGAACGTAACCGATTAGCCTTTAGATTCGGCAATCTCGCATCTAAAAAAAGGCTAAATTCAAAGTCAATCAGGGGAATTAGCTCAGTTGGTAGAGCGCTGCGATCGCACCGCAGAGGCCAGCGGTTCGAGTCCGCTATTCTCCATAGGTCAAAATAATTCACCAAAGTTCGATCGTACTGACAGCGCAATCAAAGCGAAGTGCGATCGAAACTTATTTTTGTATCTAAACGTACAACTATCTACTTAAGGGAGTCTTAATATCAAGTCGTCATATGTTATTATTCTCAGACATCCGACTCATCTATTCAGGAGAGCCAAAAAAGAGAATGACAAAGCGATTCGATCGACGCAAATTTCTTTTATACAGTTCTGCTACCATAACATCAAGTTTATTTCTAAAAGCTTGTAGAACTCCCACTCCAACAGCAACCCCAGTCGCTTCTCCAACAGCAACAGGATCGCCACCAGCCGCCGCAGTCGGTGGCGGAAATACGATCAAAGTAGGAATTTTGCATTCCTTGAGCGGCACAATGTCAATCAGCGAAAAAAGCGTTGTCGATGCCGAACAATTAGCGATCGAAGAAATCAATAAAGCAGGCGGCGTCCTTGGAAAACAAATCGAAGCAATACTAGAAGACGGCAACTCAGACTGGCCAACTTTTGCCGAAAAAGCCAAAAAATTGATCGATCAAGATAAAGTTGTCACCGTCTTCGGCTGTTGGACATCCGCAAGCCGCAAAGCAGTATTGCCAGTATTTGAAGAAAGAAATCATATGCTCTGGTATCCCGTACAATACGAGGGTCAAGAGTGCTCAAAAAACATCTTTTATACCGGGGCCGCGCCGAACCAGCAAATCGAACCAGCAGTTGACTGGCTGCTAGAAAATAAGGGCAAAAAATTCTTCTTAGTCGGGTCTGACTACGTTTTCCCTCGCACGGCAAATACGATTATCAAAGCACAGCTAGCAGCCAAAGGCGGCGAATTAGTTGGGGAAGATTACATACCTTTGGGCAATACAGAAGTCACGCCAATTATTACAAAAATTAAGGCAGCTTTACCCGACGGTGGCATCATCTTCAATTCCCTGAATGGTGACAGTAACGTAGCATTTTTCAAACAGTTGCAGGGTGCAGGTTTGGGCCCAGACAAATATCCGTCAATGTCTGTCAGTATTGCTGAAGAAGAAGTAAAGGCGATCGGTGTAGAATATCTCAAAGGTCATTATGCCGCCTGGAATTACTTCATGACTGTGGAATCTCCCGCAAATACAAAATTTGTCGAAGCTTTCAAGGCAAAATACGGCAAAGAGCGGGTAACAAACGACCCGATGGAAGCAGCTTATATCATGGTTTACCTGTGGAAGCAAGCTGTCGAAAAAGCCGGGACAGCCGACGATTTGGACAAAGTGCGGGCAGCAGCTTTGGG
The DNA here is from genome assembly GCA_031372825.1 of Cyanobacteria bacterium OTE_58_metabat_593. Classification (GTDB taxonomy): domain Bacteria; phylum Cyanobacteriota; class Cyanobacteriia; order Cyanobacteriales; family Microcoleaceae; genus Microcoleus. The sequence continues at coordinate 14,194 of JANMLZ010000232.1, forward strand.
TCAAACGTTTGACGCGCCGGGGGGCAAAGTTACGATGGAAGTTAACCATCATCTTTCTAAATTTGTGCGGTTGGGCGAAGTGAGAGAAGATGGTTTGTTTAACATCGCTTTTGCTACGCCTGAAGCAGTGAAGCCGATTCCTTGGAATCAGTTTGTCGCTGAAACAAAAGGCTTTTCTTGCGATTGGTCTGACCCCGCAAAAGGCGGCAAATTTAAAGCTTAGAAGGAAGAAGAAATCAGGACACGGCAGTGCCGTGTCCCTACGATTAATCTGGGGTAGGGAAACGGCACTGCCGTGTCCTCGCTTGTCATTCCGGCGCAGCCGGAATTGATCTAAAATGGAAGAATGAAGAAGTGTCAAAGGTCAGAACGAAGAAGTCAAAGGTCGGACACGGCACTGCCGTGTCCCTACGATTAATCTAAGGTAGGGAAACGGCACTGCCGTGTCCTCTATATGATTCCGGCACAGCCGGAGTTGATATAAGTCCTAATCTAAGTAAAACCTACCTCTACATTAAATATTAGATAAAAATAGGAGGAAAAAAAGTGGCGATATTAGACGGTTTATTTAACGGCCTTAGCATCGGCGCTGTTTTGCTAATTGCCGCCCTGGGATTAGCGATTATTTTCGGGCTGATGGGCGTGATTAATATGGCTCACGGCGAGTTGATGATGCTGGGGGCTTATACAACTTTTGTAGTGCAGAATGTCTTCAAAGGTATGGGAGGATTTGCCTTTGAAACTTATATTTTATTTGCCATACCTTCAGCGTTTTTAGTAGCTGCTTTGGTAGGCTTAATTTTGGAACGTGGAGTGATCCGCTATCTCTACGGGCGGCCACTAGAAACTCTGTTGGCAACTTGGGGCGTAAGTTTGATTTTGCAGCAGTTTGTTCGTAGTGTAAGTTGGGTGTTTGTAGCTGGTATTGCGGTGTTTTGCTTGCTGTTTTTTGGCGGTTTACAAATTTTGAAACGTCGCCCAGATTTTGAGCAGGTTCGCAAGGGAATTATCGCGATACTTTTGCCTCTGTCTGTGGCTATTACTTGGGCGGTAAGCGCACTTTTAGGGCAGACTTACCAACTAGCAGTAACTAAACCTTGGTTTGGCGCTCAAAATGTGGATGTGACTGCGCCTGCTTGGCTACGCGGCGGCATCCCGCTGGGCAATTTTCAGTTACCCTACGCCCGAATTTTTATTATTGTGCTGACAGGTATTTGTTTGGCGGGAATTTACTTCTTCTTGCAAAAGTCTGTGTGGGGACTGCGGATTCGGGCTGTGACGCAAAATCGCAGTATGAGTGCGTGTTTGGGAATTCCTACCGAACAAGTAGATGCGCTGACTTTTGCTTTGGGTTCGGGGCTGGCTGGTGTTGCTGGGTGCGCGATTAGTTTGATTGGTTCGGTAGGCTCAAATACCGGACAGAATTATATAGTTGATACTTTTATGGTTGTGGTTGTGGGTGGTGTTGGCAAGATTATGGGGAGTGTTGTTGCTGCGATCGCGATCGGCACTGCAAATTACCTGATCGGTTCGGGAACCTTAGCAATAATCTTCGCTCCTGTCAAGCCTTTAGCTGATTTCTTCACATTTTTTGCCACAACCAGCATGGCAAAAGTCATGGTATTCGCCTTAATTATGGCTTTTCTACAAGTAAGGCCCGGAGGAATTTTTCCGCAAAAAGGACGCACTGTTGAGAATTAACAACTACAGCTTTGAGCGCAAAACAAAATGGAGAATATACAACGAAAGGTACTGCTAAAAGAAGCGGCAATTGTCGGGACGATCGCCCTTATACTGATATTGCTCATCCCAGGAATCCTCCCCGACGTTCGCCTCAACCAATTGGGACGATTTTTAGCCCTAGCCATTGCAGCCCTCGGCATTGACCTAATTTGGGGATACACAGGTTTACTTAGTTTAGGGCATGGGGTGTTTTTTGCGATCGGCGGCTACGCATTCGCCATGCACCTAAAACTACAAATTCCCCCAACAGCCAGCAGTCAACTACCCGAATTTATGAACCTTTACGGAGTCACCGAACTCCCCTGGTTTTGGCAACCATTCTATTCATTTCCCTTCTCAGTATTAGCAGTAATTCTCATCCCCGCCATCTTAGGCGGAATTTTAGGTTACTTAGTATTCCGCAATCGAATTCGAGGCGTTTACTTTTCAATTCTCACCCAAGCAGCAACAATTGTATTTTTCAACTTCTTCAACGGCCAGCAAAAACTGATTAACGGCACCAACGGACTCACCGACTTTAAAACCCTGTTCGGAGCCCCAGTAAATAACCGAGATACGCAATATATTTTCTACATTCTCACCGTACTATTTCTAGCAGCAACATACGCCCTTTGTCGCTGGCTGACCAGCGGGCGTTTCGGGCGCTTGCTAATCGCCATTCGCGACGACGAAGTGCGGCTGCGTTTCTCCGGCTACAATCCCACAGGATACAAAGTTTTAGTATTTGCAATTTCCGCCGGTTTGGCAGGGATTGCAGGCGCTTTATATACCGTACAAACAGGAATTATTTCGCCGAAAGCAATGGATATTGCATTTTCTATCGAAATGGTGATTTGGGTAGCAGTCGGAGGTCGCGCCACATTATCGGGAGCAATATTAGGAGCGTTGCTAGTCAACTTTGGCAAGAGTTTTTTGAGCGAACAATTTCCCGAAGTTTGGTTATTTTTCCAAGGCGCGCTATTCTTAATAGTAGTCACAGTTTTGCCCGACGGCTTAGTCGGATGGCTGCAAAATCAAAGTTTCAACCAACTCCGCGCCTTGTTTAGAAGACCGAAGTACGTATCTACTTATCCCAGCCTGGAACAAGACCCAGAAGTGCAACACGAAAAAGAAGAACTTGAACATTGAGTGCTAAATAATGATGTAAGGTATTTTTGCGGATTTCTAAGCAAAGATTTTGTAGTAAAATACTCAGTTATTTAACTTTAGGGAAACATATGGCAGATGTGATTGACTACAAGATTTACGGCGACGATTTGCAGCTCATCGAGATTGAACTTGACCCGAAAGAAGGCGTCAGAGCTGAAGTAGGAGCCATGACATACATGGAAGGCGACATCCAGATGCAAACAGCCACAGGTGGCGGCATATTTCAAGGTTTCAAACGGATGCTGACAGGGGAGAGTTTTTTTATTAGCACCTTTGTCAACAGCGGAAATCGCAAGGCCCGCGTCGCTTTCGCCGCCCCCTATCCGGGTAAGATAATTCCTCTCGATTTAGGCCAACTTGGCGGTAAGTTTCTGTGTCAAAAAGACTCGTTTCTCTGTGCGGCTAACGGTATTGATATTGATGTAGCTTTCACCAAGCGACTCGGTGCCGGTTTCTTTGGCGGAGAAGGCTTTATTCTGCAAAAGTTGCAGGGTGACGGGCTCGCTTTTGTTCATGCGGGAGGAACAATAGTTGAGAAAAATTTGGGAGTTGGCGAAGTGTTGCGAGCGGACACTGGTTGTTTGGTCGCTTTTGCGCCGAGTGTAGATTACGATATTCAGTTTGTGGGCGGGTTTAGAAATGCTCTATTTGGCGGCGAAGGTTTGTTTTTGGTCAAGCTAACTGGGCCGGGAAAAGTGTATTTGCAAAGTCTACCGCTCTCGAAGTTAGCTGAGCGGATTATGGCTGCAAATCCAGCTCCAGTAATTAGCGATTCTAGCAGTTTTGTCTGAGAGTAAAAGGAAGCATCTCATTTTTGCAAATATATCCTGCAAAATTGAGATGTACCTTAAGATTTCATATCAAATCCGTTTGCATCGGAATGATATAAACGGAGGAGACGGAGGAGACGGCAGTGCCCTTTCCCAAACGCAAAAAATTGTATTGTAAAGGGCCAGCCGTCTGCTAAAAAATAATACCGCTTCAGAATCAATTTGTCTGTAACAAATATGGTGAGGCTGTAAAGCAAATACAATATGCCCGGCAATAAATGCAGCCATTCTTTTTTACCAAACCTGAAAGAAGGATTGAGCAG
>JANMLZ010000009.1:0-24921 GCA_031372825.1 Cyanobacteria bacterium OTE_58_metabat_593
TATTATTATAACCTAATTCTGTTCCCGCCTTTGCGTGTACCAAAAATTTAATCTGGGTTGGTAAACGCCACTGCCGTCTCCTCGCTTGTCATTCCGGTGCAGCCGGAAACGATATAAGTGCTATTAAAGCAAGAATATACGATCGACTCAGAGGAAAACTCCAATCCCCTAACAAAACCCTCAATCCCTTGCACCCGACACCTATATGTCAGAAAAATTGCCCGCCAAATACTCTGCACTCCTGCTCCTAACTGGTGTCTGCCCTTATTGGTAGATAACACTACGGTCGGCAAGCCTGTTATATTGGCAGTATGTAGGCAAGTTTAGGGAATACAAGTGCTTGCACGTAAAAGACTCAGAGTGTCTGCTTCTCTACTATACTTCGGCGAACAACTACCAAACCACACGTAATTCAAGTTATGAATAGCGCAAAAGTCAGTGTAATCATTCCTGCATTCAATGCAGCCGACACTCTGGCAGAGGCAGTTTCCTCCGCAGTCAATGGTACTCACAAGCATCTAGAAATCTTAATTGTTGATGACTGCTCTACTGACGATACTAGCAGAGTTGCTGCTAAACTCGCCGAGGAAGATTCGAGAATTCAATACTTCCGAAATTCCGAAAATTATGGGGTTTCTAAGTCGAGAAATTTAATCATATATCGGGCAACGGGGGAGTACGTAGCGTTTCTCGACAGCGACGATACCTGGGAACCGAATAAGCTAGAAGTTTGTTTGAAGATGCTCCAAGACAATCCCGAAGTCAAAGCTGTGGCTCACGCTTTACGGTATTTAGATAAGCGTGGCAACAAGTTGAGTTATGTTCCCACCTATCCTACCACTAAAGCAGAAATGCAGGCGATTAAGGAGACAGGCGAAAGTCCTTGGGTTTTCCCGTCTTCTGTGGTAGTCGATCGCTCTATTCTACTCTCTGAAGGCGGCTTTGCAGAAGATTGGCAGGTAGGAGAAGATACAGAGTTATTTACTAAAATTGCTCAAAAGTACGGCTTGCTAGCGACAACAGCACCTTTGGGAAATTATCGAATTAGAGGAAACTCTCTCACAGATAAACACTGGCTGAAAAAGCGCATAGCTGCTGAGTGTGTCAAGGAAAACCAACTGCGGCGCTTGCGGGGAGAAAAAGAGTTATCGCTCAATGAGTACGAACAGGTATACTTTAAGAATTTGCCGCTTTTGAAAAGGCTCAACAAATTTAGAGAAGTTTTGGCACTACACTACATGAGAAAGGTGGGACAAAGTTGGTTAAATCGGGAGGTTTTGCCGACTCTTATTTACGGCATCGTGACCACACTGCTCAACCCTAAAGCTACTCTGAACAAGTGGAAATGGATGAAGGCTCATGAACAGTTGAGTCAGTGAAAGGTAAAAGGCATATCAATTCCTGCTACGCCGGAGTGATATAGAGGAGACGGCAGTGCCGTGTCCCTACCATTAATCTGAGGTAGGGACAAAGGCACTCGCGGTCTCCTGATTTGTGGTAATATTAATCCCGATGCAACCGGGATTGATATTACTCGGCTGCCATCTTCAACAGTCATAAACTCTGCCGTGCTATTTCCGAGTAAAACAGTTACACTGAGTAGTGTATGAGTAAAAAGTAAAGTTTTTTCAATCAAAAATGGGTATAAAACCCTTTTTTAGTCGGAAAGTAAAAGCAAAAATTGAGCATAAATTCTGCTTTGTACTTTACTAACTCCAAAGACGAACGATCGCCTTTTTACTTGGAACTTGATTCAAATTTATGGACTGGCAAGAAATTTCTGGCAACTGGGTATTAATTCCCTCTAAACCGATCGCGATCGTACATTTTCTCGGCGGTGCATTTGTGGCGACAGCACCGCAACTCACCTATCGCTGGCTGTTAGAGGCGTTGGGGAATCAAGGATATGTTGTAGTAGCAACGCCGTTTGTCAATACTTTGGATCATATTGCGATCGCCCGAGATGTCCTCAACAAATTTGAAAATGCCCTCGATCGCCTGCGCGCCACTAAATTGCTCAAAGCTTCGTATCTCCCCATCTACGGCATGGGGCATAGCATGGGATGCAAACTGCACTTGCTGATCGGTTCTGTGTTTGACATAGAAAGAGCAGGCAATATTCTGATTTCTTTCAACAATTATGCGGCATCCGAAGCAATCCCGATCGTCGAGCAAATTTCCCCCGTCTTTAAAGTAGAGTTTACGCCTTCCCCGCAAGACACCAGTCGCCTCGTGCAAGATAGCTATCAAATCCGGCGCAATCTTTTAGTCAAATTTAACGGCGACAACATCGACCAAACCCTGCTTTTGAGTGGTTTGCTAAAACCAAGATTTCCTGACATGATTACAGTTCAGACTCTAGTCGGCAATCATCAAACGCCCTTGGGTCAAGATGTTAGCTGGCCTGTGGGTCAAATTTTTACTCCCTTCGATGCGATCGGGCAATGGGTGAAACAAGAAGTGTATCGAGAATTAAATCAATTAAAACAGACTATTCTGCTGTGGTTGAACCCTCTGTCCCGCGTTTAAAAGCTGCTCTCACCCATTAACCCGTAAGTTCCTCCGGTAGTTCCAGAATATCAGATTCATCGTTAGTCGTTGAGATAGGAGTATAATTTTTGACGATCGACAAACAGTTCCGGCCATCCTCCGTTCTCCTGTAACTAAGACTGTCTGCGATGTCTTTCATCAACTTTAGGCCCCGCCCACCCGAAGCTTCGGGATCATTTTTTTCCGACATATCTTGAATTTTTTGCTCTAAATTAAACGGATTCCCAGAATCCCAAATTTTAATTTCTACAAATTCATTCCATACCGCCACCTGAATGTCAACCGGCCAATCCGGCCTTTTACCCTCGTGGGCGTGACGTACTGCATTTGTGAAGCCCTCAGCCAAAGCCAACTGACAGCGTATCCACACACTCCTGGGAATTTGTGGATCGTACAATTGTGCAAACCACGACAAAACTGGGTCTAGAGCACTAAGACCAGTATTGACTTGAAGATCCGCTTTCTTTAAGACTTGCAACTTTTCCGAACCTTTTAATTCAATCACGCTCTGCCACAGAAATTATAGTTCTCTACAATAGAGACAAATATTGTATTGCCTGTACTTTACGTTTTTAACTTTTTCCCCAAAAAGCGGGCAACTGCTAGCGCCAACATCACCCATCGCAGTCATTCACCGACAGTGTCATTTTCCAAGTTCTCGATCGGCTGCGGGCAGTGTAAAACCGGGCAAAATTGAATGGGAGTTTTATAATACTAGCTTTTGCTGCTAGCAAAGTAAATGTCAAATCCACTAATTAGCTACTTATGATACCAGAAGTCCCGCCCAGATGTCAATTCGCCCCTGCTGCCCAAAAAAGTCCATCAAAGTTTATATTCTGAGTATAAACTGGGGGTGAAGTTCGACAAGGCCAAAATTTGGATCAAATTTAGAGGTAAATTGAACTCAATGGCTGGCAGGCAAAAGCATTTACCTGAAAAGCGATGTCAATAAACTATACTCAATCTCAGACAAGCGCGCTGATAGGATATATTTTTAATGAGCCCCAGACCTTGAAAGACTTGTAGTACCTGAGTGCCCATGTTTCAAATTCTGGTTATTGACGATGATACTGCTGTTCAAGAACTGCTGAGAAGAACCCTGAAAAAACAGGGTTACGAAGTTACAGTAGCAAGTAATGGCGAAGACGGTGTAGCCCAGGCGCAAAAATTGCGTCCGGCCCTGATAATTTGCGACTGGATCATGCCGCGCTTGACCGGCATTGATGTTTGCCGTCGAGTTAAGGCAGATCCGGATCTGTCAACTACACAATTCTTTTTGTTGACTTCTTTGGGTTCGATCGCCGATCGAGTCAAAGGGCTCGACGCTGGTGCCGACGATTTTATCTCCAAACCCATTGAACTCAACGAGTTACAGGCGAGAGTACGCGCGGGATTGCGGCTGCACCAACTCAGCCGAGATTTGAAAATTGCCAAGCAAAATCTGGAAGCAGAGTTAGCCGAGGCGGCGGAGTACGTGCAATCGCTGCTACCCGATCCGATGAAGGAACCTTTCAGCATTGAGGCAAAATTCATTCCCTCCCGGCAGTTAGGGGGAGATTGCTTCGACTACAACTGGCTAGATGCCGATTATTTGGCGATTTACTTGCTCGACGTGGCCGGTCACGGTTTGCGGGCGGCGCTGCCTTCTGTGGCCGTGCTGAATTTGCTGCGATCGCGCACCCTACCCAACATTGACTACTACAAACCCAGCGACGTTTTGCGGGCCCTCAACACCACCTTCCAGATGAGCTACCAAAATGACAAGTATTTCACCATCTGGTATGGCGTTTACAACCGCATTTCTCGTCAGCTTGTTTACGCCAGCGCCGGCCATCCCCCGGCAGTGTTGATTTCCCAGTCGCCCGCGAGCACTGCTAAAATCCAGCGATTAAAAACCCCCGGAATGCCGGTCGGGATGTTCCCGGACGCCCCCTATGTCGATAATTGCTGCGATGTCGAGGATTTGAGCACTCTCTACATCTTTAGCGACGGGGTATACGAGATCCACCAACCTGACGGCAATATCTGGGGGCTTGACCCTTTCATCGACCTGCTAGCAGCTTACAACGGTGGAACTGCCGACCAGTTAGATTTGGTTTTGAAATACACTCAAAAATTAAACGCTAAAGCGGTTTTTGACGATGATTGGTCTTTACTCAAGGTAAACTTTGGCTAGCTGACCAGAAAGGATCACATCTGCGACCAAATAGCAATAAGGCAGCAGCCAAAAGATTTAGTTAGTTGAGAGAATTTTGCTATTGAAAGCATCACGGGTCGGAAATATCTCGAAAACTCGATCCATGCTGGTGAGTTCAAATAAGATGCGGATTTGCTCGTTGATAGAACAGACGACTAATTGACTCCCAGCGGCCCGGACTGTTTTAAGCGCCAAGACTAAAGCGCCCAAACCAGAACTATCCATAAAAGTCACATCTTGGAAGTCTATCAATACCACATCGGCTCCGGCTTCAACTAGATCGCTAATCTCTAGGCGGAATTGACTTGCCTTGGTGCCGTCTAAAATGCCAGTGGGCTGAATAATTTTAACTACAGGACTCATATTTTGCGGTGGGAATATCAGAATTACTAGCCAGACTACGCTAGTATAGCTGCGAGATGGACTCCGAGCCAAATAACAGAGCCAGAAAGCAGGAGAATTGTTTTGAGTGCAAGAGATGGCTTTCTCCGGCGATCGCAACGCCCATCAGACTCACATCGCTTCGCCACCGCCCATCAATGCGTCAGAGGGAAAGAATCTTTGTGCGGGCGTTGGCCTTGCAGCATCATCAAACGGGGCTAACTTTGGCGCGGTAGAGGAGTTTTTCGCCTTGTCTGTAGCCTGTGTAGCGAACTTTGACGGGTTCTCCGGGCTGGGCTGTTCCTTCGAGAAGCTGGTGCTGTTGGGGGTTGTAGGGCAGCTCGGCTCCGACTGGGGCGATCGACTCTATCCCCCAATGCTGCAATAACTGCTCGACGGGCCGGAGCAAAGGTAGCAGTTTATGGGCTCGCAAGTGGTGATTTTCCTGAGCTTTGCTCGCAGCAGTCGGCCACTGCAACATCCAAGATTCTAATATTTGCACGCTAGAAAGTTGGAATTCCTGCATCAAAGACGATCGCTGTTGTTCGATCGTACTTTGCAATCGTTGATATTCCTGTTCTATTGCTGTCGGTGGTGCCTGTTCTAACTCTACATAGTCTGGCGCCAAGGTTGCGAGCAGTTCGTTTAAGGAAATTTGCAAAGCTTGGCTGATTTTGAGCAGGATATCGGCTCGCGTTTGCAAAACTAAGCCCCTGCGGAGGCGGCTTAGCTGAAGTTCGGAAACTCCTGCTTTTTGGCTGAGTTCTCGATCGCTCGAAAGCCCGGCTTGTTGCATCAGGCGTTGCAGTTGAGGAGCATAATCAGGAATATTAGCTGCCACGAAAAAGTCATCCAAATTAATAAATGGACATATTCTCGATCGTAAGCTGTCAGGGGTCTTAAGGAAATACATTTTTGGGGCGGGCTTTTCGGCCCATATCAATTCCGGCTGCGCCGGAATCATATAGAGGACACGGCAGTGCCGTGTCCCTACCGCGATCAATTGTAGGGACACGGCACTGCCGTGTCCTCCCTCCGTTTATATCATTCCGGCTGCGCCGGAATTGATATCACCCCACAAGAGAAATGACTATCTGACGGCTACTTTTTCCGATGCGGCGGCTGTTGCAGTTGTCGAAGATCCTTGCAAATGGGCTTCTAGGAACCACAAACGTTTGTCAATTGCACGCGAAATTTCGGTGTAGAGATCCGCTGTATCTGCGTCACCAAGTTCGGATGCTTTGTCGATCGCCACTCGTAGATGTTGGGCGTAGGGTGCGTAGCGATCGGCTAAAGCAGTGACGTATTCCTTGCCATCTAGAATGTCGAAAGGAAATTCTGGCAGGATCGAATCTGCGGCGGCTGTGCGGGCTGTTCCGACAGCTAAACCCCCCAAAGCTGTCACCCGTTCGGCAACCGTGTCAACGTATTCTTCGAGTTCTCCCGCCATTTCGTCAAACAGCAAGTGCAACTGGTAGAAATCCATGCCTTTGACGTTCCAGTGAGCTTGCTTGACTTGAGTTTTTAAGTCCAGAGTAGTTGCTAGCGTGGCGTTGAGCAGCCCGACTATTTGAGAGCGGGTGGCGGCTGACATATCGATGCGCGTCGGGTAAAGGTGTTGTTTGTGGTTGTTGGTAGTCATAGGTTTTTAGGTTGTTAGTGGTGATTGTCGATCGAATATCTGAGAACGGTTTGGGCGATCGAATGGAAAGCCTGTCGTGAATTTCTGTTGAGAGGCTCAGGCTAAGTGCATCTGCAACACGGCACGGGGAGCTCGGCGGACTTTACAGCGGATAGTTTCTAAACCGAGGCGCTGGCAAGCTTCGTAGCGGTGGCAGCCGGAAAATCCGTAATACTGGCCATCTACTTCTAGCACATCGATGGGTTCGTTTAAACCTACCTCGCGGATGGATTCCATGAGGGCGGCTACTTTAGTTCGATCGTTGACTCGCGGCAGGGGGCGGCGAATCTGGTTGAGGGGAATTTCTTCTATCCTCATGGCGGCTCTCTTTTTTGCTTCTTGTTAAATCATACTCGTAATGACTTCGACTTGGCAAGAAAAATGTCGGGAAATTTTGAGATGGGGAGAACGGGGCGTGCGATCGGTCGTTTGCTGTAGTGTGTGGGGATGGAGGGCGATCGACCGGCAGCGGAATAATTGGAAAAGTTGCGATATTGCCCACCTGCAAGTTGAGCTAGTGGTGAATGTTGAGCAGGCGATCGATCAATTGAAGCAAAATAGCATTCAATTCGTTTCGTCATAACTCGTTGAGTTCACAGAGACTTTAGGCCTTACCGTCAGGGTTGCCTGGTCAAAGACCCAAACAGATACGCCATGTTGCTGATAACGGAATAGCGGCAAAGATGAGCCGCAACAGACCAACGCTAATGATAGACGAGAAGACTATCAACTGTCCGCTCCATGGTGTTGTTAGCCTGCTGTATTGACAACTTACTCTCCTTGGTACTATGAAAGTTTTTTGTCATCAAGCATATCCCATAAAGCATCAACTGTTGATACCGAGTTAGATTGATGAATGAGTGATACGATTGCCTGCCAAGCATACTGCATAAACTCTGTCATTGTCTCAAGATCATCATCATCATCAATAGAATGACCATGATGCACGAAGCGAGAACGCAAGGTGTACGTCTCACGAGTTACTTTAATTATCCTTTTGCGTTTTTCAATTGAATCTCCAATTAGAAATGCTATTCGTTCTCCTAAATTTTGTTGAATTTGCTCAGAATTATTTCTTAAGAATATGCTCTCAAGTGCGACGAGTATATACACAAGCTTGTCAGCAATATCTTTTAATATAGCGCTACGTGAATATAGAATTAGCGTAGCTAGAAGTTTCTCCTGAAATTTGTTTCGCTTGCTTAACCCAAGTAAATTATCAAGAATGCTGAGTCCTGCCAAATATAAATTATCAATGGCTTGATTATTTAAGTGTTCTGACATTGGACGACGATCCAGAGTTTGGATGCACATTTGATTTAAATTGCCTTCTTTAAGAGCCATTAAATAGCCCTTACTAATATTGGAACTCCCCCAAACAGCGGCAGAGTAATACGATAAAGGTTCTCGCGTAGAACTTGAGAATATTCTTAGCATTGACAATGCTGTATTAGTCTCTTCAATAGCTATCTCATAAGCCCTGGCTGGTTCAGCTTGAAGTAAGATTGTTGCTACTGCATATCCTTGAAATTGTCTGATCTTCTGGTCAAATAACTGCCTAACCAAATCTTCTTGCGGTGAATCTTGAGCTTGTGTTACAGCACGGGATTCAAGCTCGTCAATGGATATTTTGCTGAAGGGTCTAAAGTTAACATTGCCTAGTGCAAAGCTCTTTTCTATGTGTAAAAACTCAATAGGTATAACAATTTCGTAGTCACCAATTATTTTTCCCAAGTAAATTTTTAAGAATTCGCAAAATTCGCAATGACTAGGGTCGTGAAACTTAGCCGTAATCCAGCTACATAATATTGTCTCTAGAGTCTTGATACTTACCTTACAGTTAATCTCTTTAATTTTGAACAGATCCTCTATGAGTTTTCTTAACTTTAAACAACCATCTTCAAGAAGTCCAATTGATAATTCCGAGTTCAGATAAAGGCGTATAGTGTAATCCTTAATATCTTTAACTATAGTATATTTAGGGGTATTTAAGAGGATTGATTCATCAATTTGAATAGCTGAATGTGTTTCTAGCTCAAAGGATGGGGAATGTACATTACTGGGTTCAATATCTCTAATGAAAGCAAGAATTTGGTCTGCTTTTTTGTTGAAGTTTTCTGTCGCTTTAGGGTGTATGTCTAACATAATCTATCAGTAGCTTTTGCAAACTTATATTAACCTCACTCCCTACTTTAGCAACCATCTATCGAAGGTATAAAATATTTCCGAGATCCCAAAACAGAACTCGGTGTGATATTTCCCTGACCGACAACCCTTGAATTATGGCACAAATCGGAACGAAGCAGGCTAAGTATTATTAGGATGAAAGTTTCATCATAACACCACAAATCACGTGGAGAGGCGGAAGGTTTCCGTATAACTCGTTATTAGAGTAACATTTTTTATTGAGTTTGGCAAATTAGGGTGATTAGCCACAATTTATTTTGTCTAGCTCGGAAATTATGGCAATCACCAGCGCCCTAAAACAAGCTCGATCGCCCATTAACAAACAATGGCAGCATCTGCTACTTAATTCTATCCATTCAATCCCGCAATAATATTGACGCTCATCGCCAGAATAGCGGTGTTAAAAAAGAACGATAGCACGCTGTGAAACAGCACGAGATACCTGGTGGAACGAGAAGTTATCTGCACGTCTGCAACTTGGCAAGTCATGCCAATCCCAAAGGAGAAATATAAAAAATCTTTGTAGTCTGGTTCCTCGTCGCCCGGAAAATCCAAACCCCCCGCCTGCAAGTAACTGCCGTGGTACGGGCATAGTGCCGCGGGCATAGTGCATGGTGAAGATAGTGTGCACCTGCATCCAAGATCCAACTATTGTCAGGACAGAAAGTCCCAAGTGTAGAAATAGCAAATTCGGCGACAAGCCTTTGGTATCGCGCAGCAGGAAGAAGATGGCTAAAAAGCTAGCAAAAGCTGCTCCCACGATCGAGCTTAAGATTGTTAAACGGCCGGCGTCCAACTGTTGAGCGTTGTGGCGCATCAGTTGGGGAGTGCCTTGCAGCATCAGCATCCAAGTCAAAATCAGGAAATTGACCGCCCCCGCGTTCCAAATGCACAGCGTCCGAGTCAGAGGGAGATAGTCACGTGGCAGAAAAACAGCAACTGCCATAGCAAACAGAACAGACACAAACAGGCGGTGCCGGACGCTCCAGACCCAGTGCATTTTAGATTGGGAAACATTTCTCACAGTAATCTAGCGTAAGTTAGGCGCAGTAAGGGTTAAAAAATCCTAACTACTGCCATGTTGGCAGGAAATTCCCGAAAATAGCGATGAATTGGCAATACGCAGCACAGGCAGGATTTTTCATGCCTTTCGATAGATCGATCGACCTCAACCTTCTAGGTACAGTGGGATAAAGATAAATTACGGTTTGACATTATGGCATCCTCCCAACCCCTCAAAGGCATTGAATTGATCGACTGCGCCAAAGCCAACGCTCAACAAGGAATCGCCACAGCCGCAGAGCTTTGCGGCTACGGAGGCGACCTCAACACCTTCGAGCGGGAACTGAAACTGGCTTGCCAAAACATCGGCGTCGAAGTCAAGGAATTGAGCGACTTGATTACGGATCAGCAGATGATCAAACAAGGAATGGGCATTGAAATCGCTCCAGATACTCCCTCAGAACTCTAGGCTAAATCTCCACCAACAGTTTTAGCTCGATCGATCGCCCCGAGAGCAGTATTGTGAGTCTGCTAGCTGAGGCAGGCTAGAATGTTTTGCATGGGAACTTCCGACTTTGAACAGGAAGGAGTCGCGTTTCCTCCCGCGCAGAGGGTGCTTTCTGGAGGGTGCACAGATTGTTAGGAGGACTGTCGTGTCAGATCAGCAAGACCGAATTATGCGTTTGTTTATAGAGGAGGCTAAGGAGCACCTCGATACTCTAGAAAATGGTTTAGTGGATTTGAAGTCCACAATGAAAGACCCTGAAAGCGTCCAGGAGATGTTTCGAGCCGCCCATTCGGTGAAAGGTGGGGCGGCTATGCTCGGTTTAGATAGTATTAAAACCACCGCTCACCGCTTGGAAGATTGTTTTAAGGTGCTCAAGGACGGGCCCGTCAAGCAGGTTGACCAAACGGCAGAATCCCTATTCTTAAAGGGGGTTGATACGCTGAAGGACTTGCTGAGGCAACTGGAGGGGCCTTTCGGCTTGAGGAATGAAGAGGGAGAAAAACTCGTTCAGCAGGTGATGCCGGTTTTTGCTCAACTGGAAACTCACCTGAAAAACTTGGCATCGGGCAAAGTTTTGGCGGTTGCTGCTGCTGGATCTCGTGCGCCCGGGGTAGCTCAAACTGCGGGCGGTGCGCCGACGAGTTTTGCTGTTGAGGTGATGGCTTTACTTAAAGAGATGTTGCAGGTGTTCAAGCAGAAAGAATCGGCTGCTAGTCGCTCCGAGTTGACTGCTGTGTGCGTTCGCCTCTATAAGTTGGGAGGTAAAATTGAGACTTGGCAAAATTTAGTTAAAACTGCTAGAGGGGCGATCGTTAATCCCAAAAACTCTTATAAAGTCTTAGCTCCGCTGATTATCAAAGAACTCAAGGATGCTGGCGATTTGGTGCAAGGGGGGAAAGCCAAGACGATCGCTCCGAGTAAAAATTTGCTACTTTTGGCAGCAAGCCCAAAACCAGCAGAGGCAAGCGCCCCAGCAGCGACCGCAGCAGTGTCGAAGCAAGTAGCACTTCCTGCCGAACCAAAGGCCGTGGTAAGGCTTTTGCTCAAAACCTTTAACAAAAAGCAACTCTCGGAAATCGCTAAGTTACTGGTTCACGCCATTAAATCCTCGAACTAGGACTTGTTGCAGTAGAAGATCTAGTCAAAGCAATATTTTTGAGAAGGAGAATTCTCTGGTGCGGAACACCGAAGCTAATGTCGCAACTGGAAAAAATTCACGGATTGGAGATTTTTGCCCTCTATCTTCTACTGTTCGGCAACCCTGCGTTAGAATTAATGGATATATCGGCGTGCAATATTGTACCAGAATTAAAAATCGAGCAGGCTTTAGAAGGCGGTAGCTGTGAAACCAATTCGTTCATTAGAAGATGCTTTAAACCGCTGTCAGGCGATGGGAATGCGCTTGAGCCGCCAGCGTCGATTTATTCTAGAACTTTTGTGGCAGGCAGAAGAACATCTCTCGGCTCGCGAAATTTACGATCGCCTGAACCGACAAGCGTATTCGATCGGGCATACTTCGGTTTATCAAAATCTAGAAGCCCTTTCGAGAGAAGGGATTATTGAGTGCATAGAACGATCGGAGGGACGCTTGTACGGGAATGTCAGCGACTCTCACTCTCACGTCAACTGTCTGGATACGGCTCAGATTCTCGACGTTCATGTGGAATTGCCGATCGAGTTGATCGAACAAATTCAACAGCAAACCGGTGTCAGAATTGTAGACTACCGGATAGATTTCTACGGATATAGATCGCCCGAGTCCGGCACAGAAGCATTGAGTGCCAGCGATACCTCAAAGGCTTCACAAACAATTTAGCATCCGCTGCTGTCAGCCAAACTGATGTTTTTGCTCAATGGCTAAGTGGTATAAAATGATTTAAGTATTTAGCTGCGCTCGATCCTCTTCGAGGGCTTTCCTTCGGATCGCTTCGCTAACGCTAACGGGCTTTTGGCAGTGGCGCGCCGGAATTCAGCATAATACGGGAGAAAAATGAAACTCGATCGCAAATGTGGCGATCGAGAATAAAATTGACGACTCAACCCAACAAATCAGATCAATTCCGGTTGCACCGGAATAATATAGAGGACACGGCAGTGCCGTGTCCCTACCGCGATTAATTGTAGGGACACGGCACTGCCGTGTCCTAATTTCTAATAATTCCGATGCAACCGGAAACTAGATCAAATTTCAAATCCCAAATCGACTGATGGGGGCTTTGTGCTGTTTTTTTTGCTAAAGTGCCTCCGAGAGCTGTGAATAATTGTTTGATAACTGGTATGATTTACGTGCTCCCGGAGTCGAAAATGCAAAGGAAGCAACCAGTGGGGCTGGACACGAACCTCACTATAAAACGCCGTAGAGGGAAAAATTGCCAGTACCTTGAAGGAAGTTCTCGATCTCCTTAACAAGAGTCAGAAGCCGACATCACAATCTATGATTTGATGTGGGAGTGTCAAGCCGGGAAAGCGCATTACAGGACAAACTGAAGTAATGGCGAGACGACAATCTGACCAATTCCGCACACCACCGCAATACAACCCATCCCCGAAACCCACTGCACAGTTGAGTGTAGAGGTGACAGGCGATGCGAGTTCCTCAGTAATGGCGTCGCCGACTGAGGGCAAAAGAACTTTTTGGCAGTGGCAGCTAATCTGGCTGAGTCTCCTGGTGGGATTTGGAGTAACCGGTGCCGCTGCATTTCTGTGGCTGCTGACGATGCCCCCGCCGCCGAATTGCCAGCAACTTTCACCGCTGGCGGCAGACGGAGAGCGACTTTACTGCGCTCAACAAGCAGCTAAGTCAGGCAAGCTAGAACAAATAGAATCGGCAGTGGCAATGGTGCAGGCTTGGCCGAAAGAACACCCGTTATATTCCCAGGGTCAACAGTTGATCGGGGACTGGTCGAAAGTGATTCTGGGATTTGCCCGGGCAAAAATTGAGGCGGGCGATTTGAAGGGCGCTCTGGAGATTGTGGCGAAAATTCCGAAAACCAGTCCGTCTTATCCAGAGGTACAGGAGGCTGTTACTGCTTGGGAAAAAAATTGGCAGGAAGGTCAAAAACTCTACGATACAGCGCTAGCAGCTTTGAAAAGTGAGGATTTAAGGAAGGCGTGGGATTATGCTCAAGCTCTATTTAAGCTGGAAAATGTTTTCTGGAGTCAGAAGCGCTACAACGAACTGATCCAGCAGATTTCTTTGGAGAGAAACGGCTGGCAGCGCTTGGAAGAGGCTAGAGAGTTGGCGAAGGACGGAACTCCGCAAAAGTTCGCTGAGGCGATCGTCCTGGCTCGCAAAATAGACCCACAGCTTTTTGCCCGGGCTAAAGCTGAGAAAGAAATTGAGGGCTGGAGCCGGAGTTTGCTGGCAATGGCTACTAAGCGGTTGGGGGCGAAAGACCTCCCGGGGGCGATCGAGGCTGCTTCTGTAGTGCCACAGGATTCGCCACTGTTTGCAGAAGCTCAAGATTTGATGCAGTTGGGTAGAGCTCAGGCGGTGATGTGGAACCAGTCGATCTCAACTCCGCTGGCGCAACACATTTTTACGTTGCTGGAAGGACGGGGGGCTGCTAGCCAAATTGCTCCGGGCCGCCCTCTGTACAAGCAGGCTCAAGTTCAAATTGAAAGTTTGCAGGTGCAGTTTCAAGATTTGCTACGTTTGCAAGTGGCGAGTACGATCGCTAGTTTCGGTCAGGTAGGGGCGTTTGGGATCGCGATCGAGCAAGCGCAAACCATCGGCCCCAAACAGCCGCGCCGCGTCCATGCTCAAACTTTGGTGGCTACTTGGCGCCGGGAAATTCAGCGGATCGAAGACCAATCTTTTGTCAACTTGGCGAAGCAGTTGGCAGAAGCAGGAACGGTGGAAGGGCTCAAGGGTGGTATCGGCCAGGTACTTCTAATCTCTCAAAATCGTCCCCGCAGGGTAGAGGCGCAAACTCTGTTGGCTCAGTGGACGAAACGCATCGAAGTTATTCAAGATCAGCCTTTTTTGGATGAATCTATAGCCCTGGCGAAGCAAGGAAAACTTAGTGCCGCGATTGAGAAAGCTTCGGAAATTAAGAGCGGTAGGACTCTGTACGCCAAGGCTCAGGATAATGTCTATCAGTGGGTGAGCGAACTGCAAGTTGCTCGCGATCGACCGATTCTGGATCGAGCTGCTGAATTGGCCTCTCAGGGTAGTCTAGGCTCGGCGATCGATATGGCTTCGCAAATCAGTTACGGTAGGGCGCTGCATTCAGAGGCGGCAGGTGCGATCGGGCGCTGGAGTGCTGAACTCAGAGCTAACACAGCACCGCCGCCGGTTGAACAGGCTCGGGAATCCGCGCCAGCCCCGGCTCAGGATTATGCGCCGGCTCCGCGACAGGAAGAGTACGCGCCGGCTCCGCGACAGGAGGAGTACGCACCGGCTCCGCGACAGGAGGAGTACGCGCCGGCTCCGGAGCCTTACTATCCGCCCGAGAGACAAGAGGCCCCGGCTCCGGCTCCGGAGCCTTACTATCCGCCCGCGAGACAAGAGACGCCTTACTATCCGCCCGCCAGGGAGCCGGAACGTTACTATCCGCCCGCCAGGGAGCCGGAACCTTACTATCCGCCCGCGAGACAAGAGGCTCCGGCTCCGGCTCCGGCTCCGGCTCCGGAACCTGCGCCGCCCTCGATTCCTCAACCGGCTGGGCCTCCTGATGCTAATTTGATCCCCGAGTAATTGGGTTTTTGCACGATCGACCTCTCAACTCTCAAACTTAAAATCGAGTGAGTAAATTCCAACTGCTGTCGATCGATCGCGACCCCATTTTCCGGCTGGGGCTGCGAGTCGCGATCGAGCAGTATCCAGACTTGGAGGTTGTCGCAGAGGTTTCGACCACAATTGAGGCTTTGCGGTTTCTAGAAGCTCGCTCGATCGACTCTGGATCAGCCAAGAAGCCCGTAGATTTGGTAATTTTGACTGTTGAGATGGTAAATGTGCGATGGCGTCCCGCCCCGCAAGCTACGGGCCAAATGGATGCGCTGGCACTTAGTCGCCAACTCAAAAGTTTTTACCCAAACGTACCGCTGTTGCTGCTAGGCTCGCCGCTAACATCGGAGCTGTCGGCCCAGATAGAGGCAACGGGCGTCAATGGCTATTGTCCTAAAGGTAGAGATATTTCCCTGACAATACAAGCTATTCGCGCCGTGGCATCGGGCGGTAATTATTGGCCGACGGATGTGGTAGCCAACTCGGAAATAGAACTAAATACGGCGGTGGTTCAAACAGTAGAAAACTCCGCAGCAAGTGCGGAAGAAAATGCTGATGGTTTGACAGTCGATCGACCGGTACACCAAAAAATACTGGATTATTTTTGTCTGTCTGGAATCCGAGAAATAGATGCAGCTTTGGCGGTTGTCAAAGCTGATTTGCAACAGGTAAGAACAGCAGATCCGACAGATTTGCCCTCTATTTTAGATGGAGTTGTACTCAGTGGACACCGCCGAGAATTGCTGGCTGCTCGCTGGATTGTCAGTCGGTTATTATTTGAAGGCAGAAGGCAGAAGGCAGAAGAATCTTCGACTTTGTTGTCCCTGAGCGAAGTCGAAGGGCTAAGGGTAAAAAGAGGGAAGAAGGAAAAGGGAAGAGAGGAGAGAGGATTAAATCTTTCTGAATTAGCCGTGGCAAATTCCCAAGTTTCAGGTGAATCTTTTGCCGTTGCAACTGATTGGCAAAAGAGCTTGTTTGACTCCGTGGCAGCTAAATTGCAGTTGAATATAGTAAATTTGACTGGCGTGCCATTGGAAATCGATATTTTGCGATCGACCAAAAAGCACGAATTGCTGAATTCCATCCTGCGAAAGTTACAGGATTTGCTGGAGGAATTGCGCTTAGGGCAAGTGCAGCCAACTCAATTGTCCGAAAAAATGCCTGCTATTTTGCGGGATTTGTGGGAAGCGACAATCATAGATTTTTTTGGCAGATACTATACAGTGCAAACCGGAGAATCTGCGATTTTTGACAGTAATCAACCAACCTTGAAATTGAGAGAAAGTCAAGAGCAGATTTCGATGGCAGGAAACAGGTTAGAAGTTGTGCCAGTGCTGCTGGCAGATGAAACATCAGTTGCAGCACAAATCCTTAACAAAATCCCGATGATAGCTGAATTTTTTGCACATTTGCTATTTGAAATTCCGCTAGTAGTTGACAATATTTCTTGCGTGGCTGGCAGCCCGCAAGCAATGCAGCGAGCAGAAGCTTTGTTAGAAAATTTGGCAATTCAAGTTGCTAGCGGAGTAGTGCAGCCTCTGTTAAATAATTTTGCTTATGTTGAAGAAATAAAGCAAACTTTTTACGATGGCAAATTAATTTCTACCCGAGAAATTGAGCAGTTTCGGAATGATTTGTCTTGGAAATATCGCTGGAATAGCTATTTTGTGGAACCAAAAGCGATTTTTGAAAGTAGGTTTTGGCTTTATATTTTTGGCGAGAGTGGAATTAAGAGGATTTCGATTTATGCTCCGAGAAATCAGGAGTTAGCACAGCTTTCGGGATGGCAGTTGGTCTTGACTTTGCTGCTGGAAGCCCGGGATGCGATCGCACCTAGAGTTCGAGCAGTTATTTCGCTGTTGGGTGCTGCTGTTGTTTACGTTTTGACGCAGGTAATCGGGCGGGGAATTGGTTTGATCGGGCGAGGAATTATCCAGGGAATTGGTAACTCTTGGCCCGATAGCAAGTTTCGGAAAAATGGGTAATTGGTTACGGGATATTCTAGGTATAATACTAAATCCTGGTTATTTACCCTCTTTATCATTCTGCGGTTAAAACCGCTACTACACAAACGAAGTCTGCCTCCGCAGACTAAGATATCAACGGGTATTTAAGCCGGATTCGGTATATTGTTATAGATTAAAGTGCTTTTTAAATTCTTCGAGGGAAAGTGTCAAATCATTTTTAACAATTTCCTTTTCATCAAGTGAATTTCCATAGTTTAACATAAATAATTTTACTTCTCTCCAAATTTCTTCAACAAGCTCCCCCTCTGTGAGTTCATCAATTACCTCATTTTTGACGCTAGTTAATATTAACTTATTAGATGAAGTTTTAATTATAAAAAACTGAAAAGAGCAGCCAGTTCCCACAAAGTTATATTTTTTAAGGGGACTCGCGAGAAGTACACGAATACTATTAAGAAGGTCACATATAGATATAAAAATCATCATAGACTGATTTCTCTTTGAGAGTTTTGAGGAGATGATTCCCGAATTTCCTTGAATAGTAATATGACCTCTGCTGTAACTATCGATTTCTTCTTCTTCAAATTCAGCGAGTTCTATTTTGAAAATTAGCATATTTTATTACTTCACTTCTCAGTGGGAAAATAGTAATAACTTCTCCCGTAAATTTTTATGGCTGGTGGTATTATAACTAAATGCTATCCAGTTGACAATCAAGTAATTGGGTCTCTTGCCCCCGGATTCATCGGTAAAAGCAAACTAAAATCTAACATGGGTTGACTTTTTATGAGTATTATGATATCGATAAATGCTGATCGCATAAACAGCTTAGATTTATCTCCGGTGCAGACTGTGATTGAAGAGTGGCTGCAAGCAGGGGCGATCGCCCAAAACGAACAGCAGCTACAATTTGAAATAGAGTATCCGCGCGAAGAGTCAGATCCGCGAGAAATTTCTGAAATCCCAGAAGTACGCCTGTGGTTTATTCGGTTGGATTCCTGTTATCCTTGGCTGCCTTTTTTACTGGATTGGAAAGTGGGGGAATTAGCTCGCTATTCTGCGATGTTGGTACCACACCAGTTTCACCGCAGTGAAGGAATTCAGTACAATCCTGAAGCTTTGGAAATGTTCTTAATGAGCAAAATATTTGTGTTGACTGATTGGTTGAATCAGCAGGGAATTCCTAGTAAATCGAAGTTGATGGCGATGTCGCAGATGTTTGGCTATGATTTGGATGATGCTTTTTTTGATGTGATCGTGCCACACCAATAAGCATCGCACATCTCATCAACCTAGTCCTAATTAGGTAGATAACTCTATACCTTAAGACTTACGTACAAAGGTAAAAAGCCGGGTTTTTTGTGTTGTGGAGCGAGCTTTCCTGGTCGCTCCACAAACTATAAGTTTTATACATAAATACTTAATTAATCTTAATAGCAACCGCAATCAAGCTTTAAGACAATACTTGAGCCAGCACGCTCAGCAATGCTGTTGTTTGACTTCACACTTTCTTCAGAATTTAGAGTTAGTTTAGACGGATAACGATCGCCCGATTCACCCGATCGAGGAAAAACTCTATGAAAACAGATTACCTCATCGTCGGCAGTGGTTTATCAGCACTGGTTTTCGGAGCCTTGATGGCAAACTCCGGCAAAATTGTGCATATCCTCGAAGCTCACGAACACCCCGGAGGCTTTGGTCACACCTTTACGATGGCCAAAAAATACACGTTTAATGCCCAATTTCACTACGTTTGGGACTGCGGCGAAGGACATACAGTTAATCGAGTTCTCAAAAAACTCGGTCTCGATCAGGATGTCACCTTTGAGCGTTACGATCCAAATGGCTACGACCACATGAGAATGCCTGGATACGCCCTAGATATTCCCTCAGAACCAGAGGAATTGATCCGCAGGTTGTCGGCGCACTTTCCCGAAGCAAGCGAGAACATTCGCAAATTTGTCAACGAAGTCGAGCAAACCGGTGCGGGACTCAGAAAACTCGCTCCTCCCGTCAAACCAATTGAATTGCTCAAAAATTTCGGTGACGTATTCTGCGCCATCCAACACCTCAATAGCACGCTTCAGGATGTTTTCGATAAGTTCCAACTCCCGCAAGCAGCCCAGACCCTATTAGCCCTGCAATGGCCGGACTTTTTGCTACCTCCGAATCAGCTTTCTTTCTATGCTTGGATTGCTTTATTTAGAGGCTATCAAGAAGGTGCATTTTACCCAACTCAGCACTTTGAAGATGTCATCAATTCCTTAGTTAAAGTCATTGAATCCCAAGGCGGGAAGGTGCTACTAAATCATGAAGTCACGAATTTTAGGGTGACAGATAGAACTGTCACCGGAGTTGAAGCGATGGATTTGACCACGCATCAAACCCATGAATTCACGGGCGAGACGGTGATTTGCAACCTCGACCCGAAAAGAGCTGCGAAGATGATTGGGGAGGAACTTTTCTCAAAAAAAGTGCGGCGGAAACTTAATTATGAGTATTCTGCATCTAATTACATGGTGTACTGCGTTGTCAAAGATATCGATCTCCGAGATTATGGATTTGGCAAGTGGAATACGTTTCATTCAGAACACCTGGATCTGAATGAATCTTTTGCTCAAATGTATAACAAAAACGATTTTTCTCATCCGAGTTTTGCGATTACAACACCAACTTTACTGACCGAGGCGCGGGGGGATTGTCCAGAAGATTGTCAAATTGTGGAATTTTTGACTGTTGCTAATTACGGCTATTTTAAGCAACTTTGGGAGAGTGACCGCAAAGCTTATCGTCAGAAGAAACAAGAAATTTTGGATTCAATTTTAGACGTAGTTGAAAAACACTACGTTCCGAATTTCCGCAAACACATGGTGTTTCATATTACTGGAAGTCCTACGACTAACGAACGCTTTTGCTGGTGTCCAAACGGTAATTCCTACGGTTCTATTTTAACGCCGCGCAACATGGGAGTCGATCGGCTAAATCACGAAACTTCTCTCAACAATTTCTACTTCTGCAATGCCTCATCCGGCTACCCAGGATTTGCACCGACATTTTGGACAGGGGCACTTTTGTATCAACGTTTATCAGGCGATGCGATTTTAGGCTAGGAATAATTGATTACTCGGCGATTGAAAGAGACTGTTGGTGAATATCTGAGGAGTTTTACCCCTCACCTCTAAAACCAGCACTCGCGGTGTTTCTCACATCGATTTTGTAGGTTGGATAGAGTAGAGGGCAATTCATGAATTGCCCCTACCGAATGGTTTCTAACCTTACCGATTTAAATCCATCAGTAGGTTTCAATGTAGGGGCAATTCATGAATTGCCTTCAGACCCAGGTAGAACCTGAGAACGAGAAAAACATCCGTTAAATCCGTTACATAATCCGTTGCCGAACTTCTTTCTAGCAATTTAGGAGAGAACCATGAGAATTGCAATTATTGGGGGTGGAGCTAGTGGAATGGCCACAGCTTACTGGCTCGACAAACAGAAGCATCATGTTACAGTGTTTGAAAAAGAGCCAATTTTAGGCGGACACATTCGTACTCTTAACAAAAACGTTTTGCCAAATCAATCTGAGTGTAATGAAATATTAGAAAATGGGGTGCTAGAATTTCCGACTGTGTTCTATAATTTCGTTGCTCTTATGCAAGAGCTAGGAGTTGAATTAGAGCCTGTGGAAATTGGCTCTTCGCTGCTTTTCAAAGACAAGCGCCACTTTTTATCAGGAGTCGCTATTCAGAAAAACTTCACGGGAATTCAACGCCTGATCGAATATTTGCGGCTCGATGCTCTCTATGCTCGTTCGGCTGCATTTATGATCAAAATGCGATTTTCTCAAACGCATGATTTCTACAATCAACCACTGTCTGATACTTTGAGAAGCTCGTGTGTACGTAATACTTGGCTCAAGTTGCTGACGATGTATAGCTACTCGATACCTTTTGAAATAATCGATAGTTGTCCGGCAGAATTAGCGATTCCGATGCTACGGCGATATGCCTCAGTTAGCTGGGTAAGAATTAAAGGTGGCGTCTATTCCTACATCGAAAAGATTTTACATCACTTTCGGGGTGAAATCTTGACAAATGTGGAGATTCAGAGTATTTTCAGAGGTGCTGATGGTGTAAAAATTGTGCTGTCTGATGGGGAGATTCTGGAGTTTGATAAGGTTGTGTTTGCTGCGCCTCCCGATCGAGTAATGGAGCTATTATCTGACCCTACAGATGCCGAAACCAAGCGGTTTTCGGCGTGGAAAGCCAATTATGCCACAACTGTGCTCCATTCGGATACATCGATGTACGATCGCTATGGCATCCGCAAGTTATCAGAATTCGACTTCTTCGAGACAGACAAGGGATGGGGCTATAATGCTAGTCTAAATCAACTTTGTGGCATCTCATCTGCACGGGAATATAGTTTAGCTTTTCACCTGGATGAATTGATTGCCAAAGAGCAAATTATTCACATTCAGAAACATCACACGCCGTTATATACAGTTGAGTCTTTTCGATATCGAGATGAAATTATCGAGACTAATGGGGAAAACAACACTTATCATGTGGGAGCTTATTTGGGGGATGGTTTGCACGAAGGTGCGGTTACGTCTGCTTTGCGAGTCGCTCAACTAATCGGGTGAGAACAGTTGATTATTAACTGTGTTATGATTGGTCAAAATTGAGGAATAATTATGTCAAAAGAAAGAAAAAGCAACAAAGAAGTCAAAAAGCCAAAGAAACAGCCTGATGGTGTTGCTAAGCCGAAGGATGACAACAAAAATAATTATGGTGGAACAGAAGGCCGCAAGTAGACAGTCAAAGCATTAGCAATATCGTTTCCGGTTGCATCGGAATTATTAACCGAGATTAGGAGACTGCACGTGCCATTTCCCTACAATTAATCGGGGTAGGGAAACGGCACTGCTGTCTCCTCTATGTCATAGGTCGTTGCAACCGGAATTGATACAAATATCGCTATATATTTTTTCCCAAAATAACTCTCCAAAATTGCTCAAAGCGATATCTCTGTCACCGCAATATTACCGCCAAAACAAACATCAACATCACTTCCCAAAGCCCGATCGCGCTTACCGTATTCTCCCACATAATGAAAGTATTCTCCCTCTTGGCGATATACCAGTGGCAAAGGCTGAGTGGAAGGGCGACAAAACACAATTTCCGGTTCCGCACTTCCCGGTGCTAAATGCGGCAAATTTACATTCCAAAAACAGCCAGACTTTTGTTCGCGATTGAGTAAATCCGCCAACACCCGCGATGTCCGACGAATCGCGATTTCCCAATCTATTTCCCAAGGCTGTTTAATCCAGTGGGAAATCGCCACGCCCGGAATGCCGTGCATTGCCGCTTCCCGCACCGCCGCCACCGTACCAGAAATGTACACGTCAACGCCCAAATTGCCGCCTGCATTGATACCGGAAAGTACGAAATCTGGTTTTGGACAAAGGTGATTGAGAGCAATGCGAACACAGTCTGCCGGTGTTCCTCCTACAGCATATTCGATCGACGATCGCCGATCGACATGAATCGGACTGTGAGCCGTCACCTGATGCCCACAACCAGACCATTGCCCTTGAGGAGCCACCATCATAGTTTTGCCACTTACCGCCTGCAACAGCGCCTGAATGCCGGGAGCGTCGATACCGTCGTCGTTGGTTAAAATTATTGTCATTGGTTATTAGTTATTAGTTATTGGTTATTGGTTATTGGCTTGTACCCTGAGCGGAGTCGAAGGGTCGAAGGGTTATTGGTTATTGGTTATTCACCAAAAGATCACAACTAACAACTAATATCGTTTCCGGTTGCATCGGAATTAATATTACCCGAAATTAGGAGACGGCAGTGCCGTGTCCCTACGCCAGATTAATTGTAGGGACACGGCACTGCCGTCTCCTCGCTTATCATTACCGGTGCAACCGGAATTGATATAACCAATGCCCGATGCCCGATGCCCGATGCCTAAAAACGAATAACCCCAAAATCCCCTGAACACATCACCAAGTTGTGGTAAAGTTTTGTGTCGATGATCCGTTAGCGGAGCTCTCAAACAAGATCGACCAAATATTCATGCAAGTTCAGTTAAACGCGCTTACAGTAATGTTTTTGCCAATTTTCCCCCTCGCTCAAACAATCGCCGCACCTCCCGCCCGACAACAACTGATCATCCAGCCAGAAGTCCCTGTACCCGAAAACGAACTGGATTTGCCGCCACAGCCAAGCAGCAGCCCGCTGAAAACCGTGACAATGCCCCAGCAAGTGCGCGTTTTGCCAGGACAACTCGACAACATCCCGGTTTTCAACAGCAACAGCCCAGAAGTTGTCCAAACCGAAGGCATTTTGCTCTCCACATTTCCGCAGGAATCAAAACAAGTACCTTCAGCTCATTTAAACTTTCCCTTCAAAGGCCGATTTGATATCTTCGCCCACCACATTGCAAAGGCCGCAAATAGTACCCAAACTCGCACCTTATTTCAAGGCATAATTGTTCACAATCCCAATTCCGAACCTGTCACTTTAAAAATATTACAAGGAGCAAGTTATTTAACTCGACCCGATGCTTTGTTTGTCGATTTGCCTTCCTATTTAGAAAATCGATTCGGCACTGTGTTTGCGGGGCCTGGCAGTCGTCTGACGAGCGATGTGTTGCGGGGGCACAGACAAGGCATTTTGCCGGCGGCGATCGAAATACCGGGCAATCAGAGCCGAATGCTGATGAATTTGCCGATACCTGTAGGGAATGTTACGCCTTCTTCTAATGGTCGATCGACCTTGATGCGAATGTCGAGCAGCAATTCGGTTTATGTGGCTAGTTTAGCGATGTTTGCTCCCAAAACTAAGGAAGGAATCGAACAATATCCGACTTTGGAACAGTGGGAAAATATTTTAACTACCAAAGGTTTAGCAGGGCCGAGAGATTTAACACCAAGTGCGATCGGCTCAAATCCTGAGCAAAAAATTTACGGGCGTGTAGCGGGAGTGGCTGAAGGTTCTCAATGGGAAGCTAAAATTACTGACAGTTCAAGAACCGATTATTTAACTATTCCCAAACGCGGTGAAGAATTTTCCTATGCCTTGAGCACTACGGATACTGGTACTTTTGGAACTGGTCAAATTCAGAGTGCCAAAATGTTAGCTCGCTATCCCGATACAGCTTATTTTGCTCATGGGAATTACGGAATTCAATACAGTTTGAGTTTTCCGCTTTATAACAAATCTCGCGATGCTCAATCTGTGAGTATTAAGATGCAAACACCCGTTAAGGCAAATAAAGAATCGGGGGGATTGATGTTTTACGATCCTCCTGAAAATCGCATATTTTTCCGAGGTACGGTGCGGGTAATGTTTAAGGATGATGGGGGAAAGACTTTGACGCGCTACATTCATATTGTGCAACGACGGGGACAGCAGGGGGAACCGTTGGTGAATGTGAATCTGAAAGCTGGGGAAAGGCGTTTGGTGCAGGTGGATTTCTTGTATCCGCCGGATGCTACGCCGCCGCAAGTGTTGACAGTGCGATCGAGTAATTAGTTATTTGGTTGACAGTTGAGGGTTGATATCAATTCCGGTTGCACTCCTTATAATATAGAGGAGACGGCAGTGGCCGGGGCCGAACCCCCATAATTTTTTGGTCACCGCCCAGCCGGGTACCAAATTTTGGTGATAAAAATGTTTTAAAGATTAATTAAATTTGATTATTTTT
>JANMLZ010000075.1:0-22695 GCA_031372825.1 Cyanobacteria bacterium OTE_58_metabat_593
GGACACGGCAATGCCGTGTCCCTACAATTAAATCCGGGTATCATCATAGAGGACCCGGCAACGCCGGGTCCGTACAATTAATCCGAGTATCATCATAGAGGACACGGCAATGCCGTGTCCCTACAATTAATCCGAGTATAATCATAGAGGACACGGCAAAGCCGTGTCCCTAAACTTAATCAGAGAAGGGAAACGGCACTGCCGTGTCCAGACAGTGGGTAACATTAATTCAGATGCTACCGGATCTGATCTCAATTGTTACCTCTTCCCAATGCCCAATGCCCAATGCCCAATGCCCAATGCCCAATGCCCAATGCCCAATGCCCTATTCCCAATGCCCTATTCCCAATGCCCTATTCCCTATTCCCTATTCCCTATTCCCTATTCCCTATTCCCTATTCCTTCTTCCATAAAACTCAACAAAATACGTTGATGAGCAACACCAAACAGTCGCACATCACCTGACTGCTCAGAAAAGCATTTTCCAGCCCGAATCTCCTCCGGTGTCAACAACTTCATATCCCAACCCTCAAGCAAAACTAAATCCTTGACATCTACAGCAAGTTCTGCATGAAAAACATGACGAACCACATCTCCTTCTACATCGCAACAAAAAAAAGACACACTCCCAGGAGCATAACTAATTTCCTCTTTTAATTCGCGCAGCACAGCAACTTCCGGTGTTTCTCCCAGCTCAATGTGTCCGCCAAACAAAGCCCAACGTCCTGGATATCTAATATGAGGAATATCATCCCGCAACTGACAAAGAAACTTGCCATTTCTGTACAAAATTGCGATCGCAGCGTGAATTTGAGTCATTTTTCAATTAAGCTGGAAGTATACGCGAAATTAGTGATACAACCCCAAATCCTACCAATAAAACACCACTAACAGGCGTAATCCAACTCGACCAACGACGCAATTCCAACAACTTTTTAATACTCGCAGTAAAAGTGCCTGCTATAATCAGCGGAGCCACATAACCAGCAGCATAAAACAATAAAAAGACACCACCTAAAACAGTATCTCCCGTCTTGGAAACCCAAGCTATAGCGTCGCTAAAACCGGAGTGCTGCACGGAGAAGCTACCAAACCAAAAGTTAAGCCCAATAAATACGATCGCACACCAGCAGGCAAATCCTTCGGTACCCAACCCACAGCGTCAAAAGACGGCATTTGCAAAGGCAAAGCTTCCAGCAAATTCAGCCCCATCAAAATAGCAATAATACTGACTGCGATCGGCAAACCCACACCAATTTTGCCATAAACCTGTCCCGCAAATGATGCGAGAATTCCCAAACCAGCAAGAGTTGTCGCCAATCCCAGAGAAAACCATGCCGACTGGATAGCAGCTTGGAGGCGACTTTTTGCTTCGTATCCACCAATATAGCCGATCGTAATTGGCAACATGGAAAGCATACAGGGAGTTAAGCTAGTTAATAACCCAGCCAAAAATATGACTCCGACGCTAACAAAACTGAGATGTGTCAGTTGAGTATTGACTAAAGTATTAGCAAATTCTGCTATTTCGTAAAGTTTGGTTTGCAGGGTTTCCATCGCGAGTATTCGGTGCTTTTCTGGCTGTATTTAAAATAGTAACATAATTTATGTACATTATTTAAACAGACTTCACTTTAAATTAATTGCAATTTCTTCATTGATAGATCCATCAGGCATAACTGCCCCAGCCAGTACCGCACCTTTCAGATTTGCCCCCTTTAAAATCGCGCCTTCTAAATTAGCATTGCTTAGATTTGTGACTTGTTTAGAACCACGAGAAAAAAAACTCTGCAAATCAGCATTCGTTAAATTACTATCACCCAAATTGGCATACCGCAAATCAGCACCATGTAGCGTCGCATCAGTTAAATCAGCCTTGGTGAGATTACTACCCCAAAGTCGAGAATATAACACATTAGCATCTTGTAAATTAGCGCCAGTCAAATTAGCCAAAGTAAGATCGGCATCCCACAATCGAGTGCGATTAAAATTAACATCCGTCAAATTTGCTTTACTGAGATTTGTGCCAAAAATATCGGCATTTGCTAAATTGGCATTACTGAGATCTGCATCAGAAAAATCAGCATTTTTTAAATTAGCTCCTTCTAAATTGGCACCGCTCAAATTCGCCCCGCTCAAATTAGCTTCTTCGAGGTTTGCTCCTCGCAAATCGACCCCACTCAAATCGCACTGTTTCCAGAGAAAGCTAACGCACCAATTATCTTTTAATAGGTGACTCACATCCTCAGCAGTCGCGGCCATAACTGGAGGAGTTAAACAAAGAGTGAACAGTGCGATCGCCAATACTGTTATCACTATTTTTTTCAACTTTAAAATTATTTTCATTGACCGTAATTTGAATAATATATTCTTGAGCTATAGTTATCATAGCAAACAATATCCAAATTTCATCAGAGATATTACTGAAAAGTAAGTCTTCTATTAGATCATAGGCTTCTTTAAGTAAGAAGTCTGCGATGTCGGTATTCTGTTTTTTTGAGGTGGCTTTATTTACAGCAGATAGCAGGTTGATGAGGTACTATCAATATCCCGTAGGGACACGGCACTGCCGTGTCCCTACGATAACTATGTATCTCACATACCTGAAAAGTGCTGTATTGATAGAAACCGGGTTTTTCGCCCGCTTGCAAATGATTCGGAATTATTGAGGTGTAGGGTACATTAATATATTAGCATATTGGCAAAATATACATGATATGCTACCTTAGAT
This sequence comes from Cyanobacteria bacterium OTE_58_metabat_593, assembly GCA_031372825.1. Lineage (GTDB taxonomy): Bacteria > Cyanobacteriota > Cyanobacteriia > Cyanobacteriales > Microcoleaceae > Microcoleus. Next base: position 2,732 of record JANMLZ010000075.1, read on the forward strand.
AGCGTGACTCAATCAGTTGCCAAGTACAATTTAATTAAACTATTTTGATTGAATTATGCTCATAACTGTAGGAAGTAAAATTAAAATTAAGGTACTAGAATTGTGCAAATTAATCAGATGCTGTTCCTATTTATTGATGTTGTACTTTTGGCGATCGCCCTAATTCTCCTAATTCCCATCGCAGTTCTATTTCTAGAATGCACCGCCGCCTTATTATCTGACCCTAACAAAACATCCGAAACTAAAGCGCCGCGCCCCAAAGTAGCAGTTTTAATTCCCGCTTACAACGAAGCAGCAGGAATTGCCGCCACAATCTCCACCATATTGCCGCAGCTAACAGCGGACGATCGCCTGTTAGTGATTGCAGACAACTGCACCGACGCCACGGCACAAATCGCCCGCAACTGCGGTGCAAGTGCGATCGAGCGCCAAGACACAGAACGCAAGGGCAAGGGATACGCACTGGATTTCGGCTTGCAGTCGATCGAATCCGACCCCCCAGAAGTAGTAATCATGGTTGACGCAGACTGTATCTGTGGGCCAGACGCCTTAGAGACATTAGCCAGAGTTGCAGTTGCTTCCTCTCGGCCAGTACAAGCAACTTATTTAATGGAACAGCCACCTAATCCTACTCCGAAAGATTCCATCTCTGCTTTAGCATTTTTAGTTAAAAATTTAGTTCGACCCAGCGGATTAAAACAGTTAGGATACCCATCATTACTAACAGGAACTGGCATGGCTTTTCCCTGGTCGATCATTCGATCGGTTTCCCTAGCTAGCGGCAATATAGTTGAAGATATGCAGATGAGTCTCGATTTGGCGATCGCCGGACATCCAGCCGTATTCTGCCCCGAAGCCAAAGTCACCGGATGTTTGCCCCAACAGCAGCAAGCAGCCAAAAGTCAAAGAACTCGATGGGAACACGGTCATATACAAACACTGTTAACTCAAACTCCCCGCCTTGCAACAGCTTCTGTCCAGCAAAAACGATTTGACTTATTGGCGATCGCCCTCGACTTGTCAGTCCCTCCCCTATCCCTTTTAGTCGCCATCTGGGTAGCTGCTTTTGCAGCCTCATTACTAGCAGCAACCTTCGGAACATCCCCCATTCCCGCCGTCTTGTTAGGAGTACAAGGATTGCTGATTTTAGTTTCCATTGTCGGCGCTTGGGCTAAATTCGGGCGTGCCGCCGATATTTCCGGGTTAACCTTGTTATCCGTACCCTTTTACATCCTTTGGAAAATCCCTTTGTATCTGGGTTTTCTCCTGAAGCGGCAAACTAAATGGGTGCGGACAGAACGCGATGTTTAGTATTCGGTAGGGTGCGTCAGCCAGATTCTCGATCAAACTCAAAAATCTCGTTTCTGACGCACCCTACGACGCATAATATGTAATATAAGTAACTTTTTTGAGTGCCACGACTCATGTGTTTGAGTGGGATGGTGTGCCGAACTTGATCCAGAAAAGGAGATTCCCACGGGGAGTAAGAAGGTTGACATAGATGATGAATCTGCGGTAGTTTTAGGTTAAACAAAGTATTATACCGGCTCTGCGATACAATTATGAAAGCTGATTCAAACTCTCGTACTGAAAGAATTGGTGTTGCCGCAACAAACTTACTCTTTGAGAGATTAGGTTGGATCTTTCGTGAGCAACCTATAGAAGACTATGGTATCGATGCTCACGTTGAAGTGGTTGAGAGTAAGACAGCAACAGGTAAATTAATTGCACTTCAGATCAAATCTGGGAAAAGTTGGTTTAAGCAGAAAACCACTGATGGCTTTGTTTTTTATGTCAACACAGAGCATCTAGAATACTGGCAGGAACACTCATTACCTGTCATGGTTGTTTTATATGATGATGAGGAAAAAATTGCTTATTGGCAGGCAGTTAATAGCAGTAATGTCCAGCAGACCAATAAGAGATGGAAACTTATTATCCCTTTTGAACAGAAGATCAATAGTATATCGATTAAAAAAATTCAAGAGTTTAGTAGAAAACTGACTGCGACTAATGGTTACACAATCCTTTCATTTCAGGATGTTAGTCATGGTGGGGCAAAAAGATATTCTGCAAACATTCTTCTAAGCAAGGAATATGCAAAACCCGATATGATAGAAATTGCCAGAAAAATTACTGCTGAACTAAAATCTAGAGAATATTATAGAAACAACGAGGTAAAACTACTCTGGGAAGGAAAAGAAGCTCAAGTAATTTGGCTATTCTTGTATCTTTCTCTAGAGGATGTGAGTTATGCAAACTGGATTTGTAGAACTGAGTGGATTAGTAAAAATTTATCTCCCAAATTTTCACCTATAAAGCTAGATGGTGAACAAATTGATGATGAAATGGTTATTGACTTGAACAAAAGCTATGGAGAGCTTGCGACTATTTTTGATTCGTTTAAAGTAACGAAGGAAGACTATCTAGATTCTATGAATTGCATCTTGAGTAACACAAAACTTATTGTTGATAAAACGATCGAATTCACAGATATGTTCAATCGGAAGCAGCTAATTGAAGCTAATTATCTAGAGCGTATGTCACAACTATATCCAGAGATAGAAAAGTTATATCTTCAGGTAGATCGTATCGGTTCAGCCCCAACTGAATGTAGTGATTTGAGTCAACGCTTTCAAGGCGTGATGGCTTTTGCACACAACATCGTCTTGCCTTTTTCTGAGAAAGGGCTAGAAACCTGGGAAAGAAGTAATAGAAACTATTTGGTAGGTCAAGCTATTAATGATTATAAAAAAGAACTGGTTCGACTAGAATTTGAACTTGAGAAGATTCACAGATAATACAAAAAAACTTCGATTGCCAATAAATCCGTTGGTGGCGAAGCTAGCTAACAACCCGGTCTGAGCTGACTGCCGATAGATATTGGTGGTGTTGTAAAGGTTGTTTGCAGCCGCTCAATTGTTCGGTTGGGCTACATTTCACCGATGGTTGAGGCACGTAGTTTCGGTGATATCTGTCAGTGTTGCGCTCGCCCAGCAGTCCTCTGGTTCGCAGTTTTCAGGTGATGAGTGAGTTTTGCGATCATTTTTTCTATGCTTATTCCTAATGCAGAGAATGCGGTCGTTGACATTCGTAAACTGCGTGGCTACTGCCTCAATCCAGCACAGGACGATGGCAAGCACAAAGCACGGCTTTTCTCGTCAATTGTTGGAATGACGGCTGACAATGCTGAGGAATTGCGCCAGATTTTGCTTGAAGTCATTCAAACTAACGAAGCTGAGTTAGGAAGGCGAGATGAGTTCGGACAATGCTACATACTAGATTTCTCGATTCAATGGCCAAATAGAAGTGCAATCCTTCGGAGTGGCTGGATTATTGAGCCTGATTCAAAGATTTCGAGATTAACAACCTGCTATCCTCTATAGTGCCTGGAGGTGATAAGAGTGGCAAAGAATACAGTCAAATTTCTAGATGTTGTTGCCTTGACCTTTGCCCTTCCTGAATACAACCTGTGGCGCGGACAAGTTGGGACAGTGGTTGAAATGTTGGCTGATGGTGCAGCGTTTGAGGTTGAATTTAGCGATCGCAACGGACACACTTATGAATCTCTCGGATTGCCAAGAGAGAAAATCATGGTGTTGCACTTCGAGCCAGCATCACCTGATATCAAGCCTGAAATAGTTACAGCGTAAGCAGGACTACTCTTGAATCAATGAAGCTCTAAGCAGTGAATGCTAGAATTACTTAAAAGCTCTTGAATTGCTTCTTGTCGAGAGCGGATAAGAGTTTAGACTTGATTGGTGGGTGCGTTTCCACATCTTAACCACACTACTTTCGGTGGAGAACTATACAGCCGACTTCTTTCCGTAAAGTCTGCATCTTGAGTCACAATACAGAAATCGTTCAACTTAGCAAAATCCCAGATTTCTGTATCTGTTTTCTCTGCTAGCCCCTCCAACTGAACATGGCTAGCGTTAGGGAAAATATCAGCCAAGCGAGTAACTAATTTTCGGCTCAGATTTTGATCGAATAGTAGTTTTAAGTGGCACTCACCGAAGCAACTAAACGACGATCGCGATCGGCGACAAACTCTAAACAGGCTCTAATGTCTGTTTCTGTCAGTTCTGGGAAGTCGTCAATAATCTCAGTAATAGACATTCCAGAAGCCAGCCAGCCAAGAACATCGTAAACCGTAATCCGCATCCGACGAATACAGGGCTTGCCACCACGCTTATCCGGCTCTATGGTGATGATGTCGCGATAGCTCATGATACAGGTAAAGTGTTTGCATCTACATTAGAGAAAAACATATCGGAAAATAAAAACAAAAAAAATCAGAAGCTGGAAAATTCCAACTTCTGATTTTTGACTAACTCCCCGGGTAGGATTTGAACCTACGACCGATCGGTTAACAGCCGATTGCTCTACCGCTGAGCTACCGAGGATTGGGGGTTTTTCTTACCCACAGTTACTAACAATAGCTGAACTTAGTGGATTTGGCAAGGCCTTTGACAAACTTTTTTTTGTCATACAGCAAGCGGGTTTGGGGAGCTAATGCAGCCCCATTCTCAATTTGGCAAGTCGCTGCTGGGATTCAGGATCGAGGGAACTCGCCAGAAAGCGACTGGAATTGTGTTTGCGGGATTTGTGCTGGCGCTCGCTGCGGCGGGCGGTGGATTCTACGTCAGCAGCTAGTTGTTCGGCAGACATCCATTCAGCACCGTAGCCGACGACTGTCAATTGCTGCGCTCGGTCTGAGGTAGCGACAATCATGCGGCCTTTGCCTTTGATCGATCGCAACTCGTAGCGCAAACTAGCACAAGATTTTTCAATATAAGTATCTGCTGTCTGACCGAAGTCTGTGTAGTGCACTGATAAATTTTTAGTAATAATTTCTTTAACGCTGGGAGTATCTCGATAGTGAGCGTCAAACACGAGTCTGGCCTCAAAATCTTGAACGGCGCTGTAGTTAACTAAAACCTCAATCAACTCGCGGCGAGCTGTTTCGAGTTCGTCGCGATCGCGCTTCTCTCGGAGTCGAGGCCAAAGTCCAATCATGTTATAGCCGTCTACAAGTAAAACTGCTTGCGATACATAGGGTGACATGGTTCAAGGCTGAATAGCTCCAGCACATACAGGACATTATTTGTTGACAGATCAAAGCTTTGTTGCATTTTATTACAAATTGATGTCTAATTGCTAGGTTCGATCGCAATAATTAAACCCCCCAGATCCCGAAGAGCTTGGGTTTTGGGGGGTAAGATTTGTGCGATCGCAGAACCAATAAATTTTCCGGCTTATTCGACAGATTCCAGGGATAAGGGCGATGGCTTACGCCCCGCTTCGCTACGAACAACCGCCGGCAGAGATATTTTCTCAACCGCAGGAGTGCAGCCAAGCCACTGCACAGACAAGTCCGCAAACTGCTGCGGGGGGCCACTGACACAAAAACGAGTTGGCAGCGCTTCCCCAGCATTCCGCAGCCCCAAAACCTCCAATTCTCTAGCAGCAGCAGCCACCACCCGCACCGCCGGATCGATCGAAATCACCGAAGCCGGCAAAAGCGATCGCAGCACCGGAGCCAACAGCGGATAATGAGTGCAGCCGTAGATCAGCGTATCGATGCGCTGCTGAATCAAGGGAGCCAAATATTCCCGCGCCACTTCAGAAGTGTAAGGATCGTGAATCCGGTTTTGCTCCACCAGCGGCACAAAAGCGGGACAGCTAACCTGCCAAACCCTACAAGAATCGTCCATTTCTAAAATCGCATTTCGATAAGCATTGCTAGCCGCCGTAGCCGGAGTTGCGATCACCCCGATCCGCTTGCCTTGCTGCACCGCAGCCTGTGCCCCCGGCAGAATTACTCCCAACACCGGAATATCAAACTCAGCCTGCACCATCTCCATCGCCAAAGCAGAACTGGTGTTGCAGGCCATAATCACCATTTTCACATCCTGTTCCACCAGCCAAGCCATAATTTCGCGGACAAAATGCACAATTTCCGACGCTGCGCGAGTGCCGTAAGGCAGCCTCGCCGTATCTCCAAAATAAAGTATTGATTCGTTGGGCAATTGTCGGTATAACTGCGTCAAAACAGTCAAACCGCCCACGCCGCTGTCAAAAATACCGATTCTTTTTTGTCTGTTGACTGTTGACTGTTGACTGTTGTCTGTTGACTGTTGTCTGTTGTCTGTTGACTGTTGACTGTTGTCTGTTGTCATTAGTTACAAATTCCCAATTACCAATTCTCAATTATCAATGCCCAATGCCCCATGCACAATGCCCTGTTTGGCCCATGCCCTATGCCCTATGCCCGAATATTATCTTTGTTGAAGATAAAGTAAAATACCACGAGCGATCGAAGCCGCCATTTGACTGCGGTAAGCTGGATCGGCAAGCCTAGCAGCATCCTCAGCACCGGTGACAAAACCCACCTCCAGCAAAACAGAAGGCATAGAAGTCTTCCTCAAAACGAAAAATCTAGCCTGACGCACCCGACGGTCGGGCGCCCCCGTCCCCTGCAAAATACTGCCGTGAATCACCCGCGCCAAATCTTCCCCGCTACCGAAATAATAAGTCTCAATCCCGCTAATATCCGGCCGACTCATATTAATCGCATTAGCGTGAATGCTGACAAACACAGTTGCATTCACCCGTTCCGCCAAAGAAACTCTCGGTTCCAGGTCAATTTCGCTGTCGTCAGTCCGAGTCATCACCGCTTGCACGCCCTGCTGTTCCAGCAGCCTCGCCACCTGAAACGAAATATCTAAAACAATTTCTTTTTCCTGAATGCCCTGAATCCCGACAGCACCTGGATCGCGGCCGCCGTGGCCAGCATCGATCACCACTACGGCGCGGCGGTTAGAAGCTTGAGGCAAATCGCCCGTTCCCAGAGTCCTTATCGGCAATGGCTGCAAATTGGGAGGGCGAGTCAAAGGCTGCTGGGCGCTAGCATTCGATCGCAATTGCAAAGAAAGCACCTGCGGGCTAGTTCTCGTCACCCTACCTACCTGTACCCCCGATCGCGGCTGCACCCAAATCACCACAGTATCCGCATCTTCTTGGCTAGCAGTAAACGATACAGGACTGTTGGCATCGAGCTGAGGAATTTGCCCCGCCAGAGAACTAGAAGCGACCCTGATCCAGTAAGATTTCGACGCCTGATCCCACCCGCTGGTATAGGAGACTTGGCGGTCAGTTCTCACTACCAGTTGCGTGCCATTACTAGCTAAATCGATCGACTGAACTCTCGCTAAAGTTCCTTGAGCTTGTCTGGTAGGAGCAGGGGCTGAGCGCGTGAGGATTGGTGAACTCGCACCTGCTGGCGACAGCACAATACCGCCCGAACTGCTTGCAGAAGCCCGCCATTGAGTATTAGAACTCTTCATCCGCAAAGTCACGCGGGTAACGGGCGGGTCTGTTGGCAGTTGCCGGACTTCAATCTTATCAACCCCGTGCTTGCCGTTGGTTTGAGGCTGTTGGCCGCCCGCGCCCGGAGCTAAAGTGGCTCCTTCAATATCCAGGGTAGCGATGTCCCCAGCCCGACTTTGTTGAAAATTAATTTGGGGGCGGCCGCCGGCAGTGCGGACTAAAAAGCCGTCCGCCGTCACTTGAACGTTTTGAACTACCGTCGCATCGGCCGACTGGGTTTCTGGTGCGGAAGATTCAACCGATAACCTTTCTCCCCCAGGCTCTGAAATCGAATTTTGAGTTCCTGCGCGCACCGGCGTCGGCAAATCTACTGTCCACTCGCTGGGAGAAATCCCCCGGAATTTTACTTGCTGGGGGTCTAGAGTAAACCCGTCTCGGAGCTCTACCACAATTCTGGTGGTATTGTTGTCAAACTGCCCTACCCGCACCGATTCGATCGCCCCTGAGAGCGGTTTGTTGGTGGAAGGACTACCCAGACTTGTTCCTGGTAAGTCGATTACCAACCGCGTCGGGTTGAAAATCAGTTGAGCCTTGGGTTGCACTCCCCCGTCTGTTGTAATGTAAAGCCGGTTTTCTGAGGCATCAAACCGCCAAGATTGCAGTCTAGCTGCTTCGGCGGCTCCGGCGAGCAAAAATACACTTAAGAAACTCGGTAGTAGCCACTGGAATTTCACGACAGTTTTTTCCTCGTTTGCGTTACTGCTAAAAGCTGGAAGGGTGCTGCTTGCCCTCGATCGGCTTTCAGCAGTTAGCCGCCAGCCGACTGGGACACGGCGGCCGTCAGTTGTTGGCTAAATTGACTTTTTTAGGCGTTAGGAAGCTCCAAAATGCCATAATCTGGCATTTTTGAACTTTCCCGTTTACTTGGGGGCGATCGGTTATAAGCTGACTGAAAGATTGTTGGTACAAGGGAAGGTATTTATTTTTAGAACCCAGAAACAAGGTGTTTCAAGAGGCTAGAAGGTAGAATTTTACGGCTGTTCAAGGGAGAGGTCTCATCGCTCTTTAATATTGGCTTTCGCTCGTTACGGCAAGGGTAATAATCCGCTTGAGAGTTAGGTTTTGTGCTAACTTTTCATCGACCACCTCGACAACTTAACAACCTATCTGGCAAACAATCAGGATTTTCAAGATTGATGTGACTTTTGAAAACTCCCAAATTTCACTGTCAGACTAACTGGCATATCTTTTTGGAAAAGCGTTTTTGCTGACAGCTTGAGAGTTAAACAAAACTATATAGCGCCCCTGCTCTCTTTTTCTGAATTTTTTATAGTCAGGGATTTTTACTGTTACTTGAAACTTAGTTTGACGATCGCACGATCGACCGCCAATGCGACAATATTATAGTTAGTCCCTGCTTTCTGCTGTAACCCGAGAGTGTTTTCTGTTACCGGGTGCGGGCAATGCTTTGTCATTTACACTCTTTTTGAGTGCACGATCGACAGATAGAGCATTAGTTGGTTGACGGGGTAAAAAGTTTTGACGGTAGATATAGTTATCGCAGTCGTCAAGTTTTTTCGACTGCAAAGACAATCGATCGGCTTCTGGATAAAACCTGTGATTTGGTTTGATGACCTGCCTTTCGATTAACCGCACAACTTGTATATAATACTACCAGTTAGAGAAGATACACTATCTTGGCGATTGTGTCAATGTCTGAGTTTATGAGAACAGCGACCCTAAATAGAAGTAGATAAATGACTTGACAGAAAGACGCAGACTTGATTTCTCTCAGGAGTCGATCGCCAGCAAAAAAGTTATTGAGGTGAGTTCAAGAGTTTTGTAATACCATACCATCGGTACGATCGAATTCTAACAACTTTATTTTTGAGCCGGATCGATACCCACAAGTCCTGTTTTGTCAATTAGCAACGCAGCGCTGGGTGTCATCAACAGCGCTGCAATTCGCTCTTGCCCGCAACTCCAAAATTCCGGCTCAGCCAGTTCAAAATTGCTTGATTTACTTGTTCCGGGCATTCATCCTGGGGACAGTGGCCCGCATTGTCTAATTCAACTAGCTCTACACACTCGGGATTGCATTCGACAAATTGGTGGGGGCGGGCGAACCGAGGCGGAATCATCCGGTCTTGTTTGCCCCAAATTAACAGCATCGGGATTGTTAAATTTCGCATCACAGTCTTGACACCAGGGCCACATTCTGCATTGCCTACAGCTTTAAATAAAGCGCAGAAGGCGCGGGCGGCTCCCCGATCGCCCGCAGGCCCTGCTAGAATTTCCACTAATTCGTCGGTAACAGCTTCGGGGCTGGCGTAGGCAAATCCTACCCAGCGGCGGACAACCGCAGGCTTGCTGGCTAAAGAAAACAGAGGTCTGAGTAAGATCGGGGAAATAAACAGATTTTCAACCGCCAGAACCGCCGGGAGCAGCCATGCGGGCACGGCTTCGGCTCGCACAGAGGGGTCTGGAAGGCTAATCATCACCGTGCCGGCCACCATGTCCGGGTGAGCAGCCGCAGCGGCCAGGCAAATCAACGAGCCGATCGAGTTTCCTGCCAAAATCACGGGCTCTCGGATAAAAGTCAACCAAAAATCATAGACTTGATCGACCCACAAAGGCACAGAATAGTTGACCGGAGCTTTTTGGGAAGCGCCAAACCCCAACAAATCCAAGGCGTAAACCGTGTGGTTTTCGGCTAGCGGGGCGAGATTTTGGCGCCAGTGACCGATCGAAGCTCCAAACCCGTGCAGTAAAATAATCGGTGTTGTTGAGGTGGCGGAGGCGATTGGTTTGGCCGCAGAATCTTCAAGTTCGTTGGCGAAGCCCTCGCAGAGGATCGCGCCTCGATTTCGTCCTCCATCCGGCCGCAAAAAAGTGTAGCGAGTTTGCCAACCCCGCCACATCCAGTCTCGTTGAGTTCCCACCCGTTGGTGCCAGTGCAGAGAATTTGTCAATTTTGCCTCAGCTCGCAACATAAATTTACACTTGCTTATACTTAATTCTACAAGGCAAATCCGGCGAGTTGGGGACTTGCCAGACGGGGCTGTCTGGGGTAATAAAAGCCGTTTTACCTCATCCTTAATGCTTTCGCCTGAGTTTTTGACCATTTTGTTGTGGGGCGGGTTCAGGAGCGGGCGATCGTGTGAAGTTAAAATAAAACTACGCAGAAACTCAGTCAGACTGAGTAGAATAGCAAGTATTGTAAGAATTCGTTTACGATCTTCTAAATATTCCCCAACAATGAAGCTGAGGGGAGACAGGGCAGGGTAGTACGTCCGGTAAGGGTAACATCTTACACAACAGTTCGATCGTCGATCGTGAAATATTGAGCGATCGAATCTGTAACTATCAAAAAGCTTCGATATTAAATTACTGATTGTAAAACCATTCATGCCTGTGATTGAAAGAAGACAAAATCGCAATCTACCCCAGATCAACGAAAACATTCGATACCCCAAAATCCGGGTGATCGATACCGACGGCGCGCAACTAGGGATATTGACGCCCGCAGAAGCGCTGCGCCTCGCCGAAGAAAAAGAACTCGACCTCGTACTTGTCAGCGACAAAGCTGACCCGCCCGTATGCCGGGTAATGGACTACGGGAAGTACAAATTCGAGCAGGAAAAGAAAGCGCGAGAAGCAAAGCGGAAGCAGCACACTGCTGATGTTAAAGAAGTGAAGATGCGCTACAAAATTGAAGAACACGACTACCAAGTGCGCCTCAAACTAGCAGACCGCTTTATCAAATCTGGGGACAAAGTAAAAGCCACGATCATGTTTAGAGGTCGGGAAATCCAACACAGCAACCTAGCAGAGGACTTGCTCAAGCGCATGGCCACAGATTTGCAGGAAATCGCCGAAGTGCAGCAAGCCCCGAAAAAAGAGGGACGCAGTATGATGATGCTGCTGTCGCCGAAGAAAGTTTAGATAGTTGACAGTTGACAGTTGACAGTTGACAGTTGACAGTTGACAGTTGACAGTTGACAGTTGACAGATGAAGCGCGAGGTTTTAAACCCTTGAATTTTGATAAATAGATAGTCATTAGTCATCAGTCATTAGTCATTAGTCATACACGGGTGACTGATGATTAATGACGGTCGAAGTTCATCAGTCATCAGCAGGAATCAGCAACCACACAGGGAAATCAACGCTGCATGGACAATTTTCAAATCAGCGGTTCGGCGGGAGTGAGACAAGGAGTGCTACGATCGCTCAATTTGCGATCGGAAGAAGTAGAGCGAACCGTACTGATGTTCCTTGTCTACAGTTTAACCTCCGTAGGGCTGATCTGGCTGGAACTCAGCACAGTAGGTCTTTTTCTAGACGAATTCGGTGCCGACAAAATGCCCTGGATCTACATAGCCAGCGCCTTCATCGGTTCCGGCTTAGGCTTTGTCTACTCCTGGCTGCAAAAAATCCTGCCATTGCGGCGCGTCATCGTCGTCGTTTTGGCAATGATGTCGGTACCGCTATTCCTGTTTCGATTTGGCATTGGCTATGAGAATACAAAGATAGCTGGGATCAGCATCGCCTTTATTACGATATTCCTGATGTGGCTGTGGGTAGAAGCTTGCTATGTGCTGAATGACCTCAACACTTCCATCACCTCCAATCAACTCTTTAATATCAGAGAAATCAAGCGCACCTATCCCCTAGTCAGCAGTGGCTATTTAGTGGCTGGAGTAGTGAGCGGATTTTCTCTACCTGTGTTGCTGCACGTAGTAGGACTCAAAAACGTTACCCTGATCTCGGGGTTAATGGTTGCCACAGGCTCGATATTGCTTTACTACCTTACAGAAAAATACCGCCAAGCATTCCCGGAAACAGCCCACTGGACAGACGACGACGAAGATGATGACCAACAAGAATTTACCGCCCGCAAGATTACAGGCCCGCTGCAAAAATACGCCATACCTCTAGTCAGCTTCTTCGTCCTCGCAGAAGTTCTATACGTTTTAGTAGATTTCCAATTTTATAGCCAGCTAGAATACCAAAACCCAGCAGACGGAGCTAGTGGTGCTAGTTGGATTGCTAGCTTCCTGGGCATTTATGAAGGAATTCAAGGCTTGTTTCAAGTCGCAACTCAGTGGTTCGCATCCAGCCGCTTGGTAGAAAAAATAGGAGTATTCGTCACAGCGATGATTCTACCAGCGGGGATAGTGATACTCGGAGTGCTGACTCTTGGAACTTCCCTGGGCCAGTTAGTACCAGTTTTCATCGGACTGGTATTTTTGAGATTTCTAGACGAACTGCTCCACTACACGCTGTTGGAAACCATTAGCCCGGTTTTGTTTCAACCCATCCCTGACAATATTCGATCGGGCATTCAAACTCTCGTCAATGGTGTTGGCGAACCCTTATCCTGCGGAGTAACAGGAGTCGGCATCCTATTTCTGCTGTGGGTAACAAACTACATACTCCCTCACCAAAGCGAAAATCAATTTCACGACCAGCAAAGTTTGGTATTTATCGGTGTAATCATAGTGTTGGCCCTAGTGTGGCTGTTTGTGGTGTGGCTGATCCGATCGCAATACGTGGGTTTGTTGGTCAAAAGTGCCGAACGCGGGCGCTTGGGCGTCACCGACGTTGACCTCAAAGCTCTGAAGCGCGCAGTGGTGGAAACTTTGGAAAAGCCGGGGGGCGAAGATGAAAAGCGCGCTTGCATCGAACTCCTGACGCAAATTGACCCCAAAAATGTCGGAGAAGTTCTGGCCCCCATCCTGGATTCGCTGCCGCCGGTTTTGCAGCGCCAGAGCTTGGAAACTATGCTGCAACACCCGAACCCCGCATATTTAGAAGCTGTCCGCGCACTCTCGGAGCAATCCTTACCGCCGGAGGTGCTGGCCTTGGCTTTGCGCTACATCTGGCTGACTGAATCTGAACCGAATATCGACAGCTTGCGGCCTTACTTGCAGCCGATCGTCGATCCGGTAGTTCGGGGTACGGCGGCTGCTTTAATTATGAGAAGGGGCGATCGCCAGCAAAAGGCAGAGGCTACTAACACGCTGCGGCAAATGCTGACGCACAAGCAAGAACGGGAACGGGTGATGGGGACGCGGGCTCTGGGAGAGGCTGATTATTTGCAAGGACTGCGGCTCTACATCCCCAATCTGTTGCAAGATGAATCTCTGCGAGTGCGCTGTGCTCTGTTAGACGTGATTTCTTCGACTCATTCGGAAGAATATTATCCTTCGCTGCTGCGCGGACTTGGTTACAAATCGACTCGGGAAGCGGCTTTGCAGGCGATCGTTAAACTTCACAACGATGCTATTCCTTTGCTCGTGTATTTGGCTGAGGATATCCACAAGTCGGATTTGGTCAGGTTGCAAGCTTGGACGGCTCTGGGTCAAATTGGGACTGTAGAGGCGATCGACATTTTAGTCAGCAATTTGGTGACGGCTTGGGGAACTACCAGGCGCAATATCCTCCGCATTCTGTTGAAAATGCCTTCGGAAGCGGGGATAGAAGGGGTTCTAGACCGCATCGGCCGCAGCGGCTTGGAAACTCTCATCGAGCAGGAGTTGATGTTTATCGGTCAAATTTATGCCGGTCTGGTAGATTTGTCTGGGGTGACAACCTACGGCAATTTTTCCGATCGAGATGTCAAGAGTGCTGGGGCACCTGGAAACGATACGGCTCAATTGTTGCAGCGGGCTCTGACTGGGTTGGAAGCTGATGCTACCGATCGGTGTTTTTTGCTGATGAAGTTTCTTTATCCGCTGGAAACTGTACAAGCCGCTGCTTTTAACATCGCTTCGGGCCAACCCTCTATGGTGGCTAGAGGATTGGAAATTCTAGATAATACTGTGGATATAGTTAGGAAGCGATCGCTCCTGAATTTGTTCGAGCAGCACTCGGAAAGAGAAAAATTGAGCAACCTCTCCGAATTGATGGTTTACAAACCTCTATCCCCTAGCGATCGTTTGCGCCGTTTGTTAGAATTGCGCCACTTCCTTTCGGATTGGGCTTTAGCTTGCTGCTTTCACTTGGCTAGGGAAGCCCGCTGGAGTCTTACGGCTCAACAAACTCTCGTCTGTCTGCAACATCCGACGGGTTTTGTCCGCGAAGCAGTGTTAGCCTATTTGAAAATAGCTTCGCCCCGAGCTTTGCTTGAATTGCTACCCAGGCTGCAAGATGACCCCGATCATCTGGTATCAGCTCAAGTTGAAGAAATGATGGCAGAGTTGGGCGCTGGGGGAAAAAGGTAAAATTAGTCAGTTGTGAGTTGGCTGTTGTCAGTTGTTAGTTGTGAGTTGTGAGTTGTTAGTTGTTAGTTGTTAGTCAACAGTCAACAGTCAACAGTCAACAGTCAACAGTCAACAGTTAACAGTTAACAGTTAACAGTCAACAGTCAACAGTTTTTATTCCCAATTCCCTGTTTAAGTTTAAATCAATCACTGCATCGCATTATGTTAACTAGCGTCGAACGCCTATTGTTTGTCAGGGAAGTTCCGATTTTCAAGGAACTGCGGGATGATTTTCTCGTGCGTCTAGCATCGGTAATGGATGAACTTTCGTTTCCTTCTAAGCACAGGATTTTTACGGAAGGACAAGAAGGTCGATCGCTCTATATTTTGGTATCGGGAACGGTGCGGGTTCATATCGGCGATCGGGATTTGGCACAGTTGAAGGCGGGGGCTTGTTTCGGGGAAATGTCGCTGTTTGATGCGGAACCTCGATCGGCTTCTATTTCTACTGTTGAACAATCTGAGTGTTTGATGTTGACTCAAATGCAGCTCTATGATGCTATTGATGAAACGCCGGGAATTGCTGTTAATATTATTCGCTTGCTGTCGCGCCGGATTCGTGAACTAAATCAAAAGTTGAATGCTAAAGAAGTGATTGTACAGTCTACAGAGACTGCGAGAGTTGCTGAAATGCGATGAAAGTTGGGAATTGGGAATTGGGAATAGGGAATTGGGAATAGGGCATTGGGAATGGGGAATAGGGCTTTTATAGCATTGGGAATTAGGTCTTTATAGCATTGGGCATTGCGGATAGTTTATTTTTCTTCCTTCTTCCTTCTTCCTGAATTTCCCCCCTTGGGGGGGGTTGACTTCTTCCTTCTTCCTTCTGTTATCAAACAATTAAAAACCCGATTTCTTAAAGAAGAAATCGGGTTTCTAAAATCGATACCCAAGAGCGATTTGCTGTCTAGAATAAGCGGAAAATAAAAGGGTAGCGGTAGGGTTGGTTGGGATCTTTTAAAATCTGGAGAATCGCCAAGATTGTCAGTCCCCAGTGCAGCAGATAACCGATTGGTATTAGTACAAAGCCGGCCAGACCTAAAGTCAGGAAAGTTACCACCCCAATAATGGTGGTGTACAGCCAGACATTGAAGTGAAAATTGATGGCTTCTGTGGCGTTTTCTTTGACAACGGGGTCATCTGATACTAACAATACGGCGATCGGCACTCCGATCGACAACCCTAACGTACTCAAAAAAATAGCCCCGTGGCACAGCAGTGATAGCAGCTTCCGCTTGTCGGAGTCGTACATACTAAATTTCTTCCTTGACTTTAGTGATAATCTTACCAAAAACTTGGGTTTAAAGCCCCGTCCTTATAGGACGGTTTTGTGTTAGAATTTTAACGTAGATACTTTCCACGTAAAATGCTTGTCCTAGAATTCAAGGCTAAAGGAAAACCAAATCAGTACGCAGCAATAGACGAAGCAATCAGAACTGTTCAATTCGTTCGGAATAAGTGTGTCCGTTTCTGGATCGACAACCGAGGAGTGGGGCAAAAAGAATTGTACCGTCACAGCACTGCGCTCAGAGAAGAGTTTGCCTTTGTCAAAGATTTGAATTCTAGTGCTTGCCAAGCTTCTGTGGAAAGAGCGTATTCAGCAATTGCTCGGTTCTATGACAACTGCAAGAAAGCTGTTCCCGGAAAGAAGGGTTATCCGACTTTCAAGAAAAATAGTCGGTCTGTGGAGTACAAAGTCAGCGGCTGGAAACTTTCTGAGACGAGGAAACAAATCGCGTTCACCGATAAAAAGGGAATTGGCAAGCTCAAACTAAAAGGGACGTGGGATCTTAACTTCTACCAAATCGCTCAAATTAAGCGAGTTCGCTTAATACGTCGCGCTGACGGCTACTACGTTCAGTTTGCAATCAGCGCTGACAACAATGTAGATACAACCCCAGCAGGTAAAACAGTTGGATTAGACGTGGGACTCAAAGAGTTTTATGCAGACTCCGATGGTCATACCGAACCGAATCCCAAGTTTTATCGAACAAGCGAGAAACGCCTGAAGTTTCGGCAACGCCGTGTTTCTCGCAAAAAGAAAGGCTCTGCCAATCGCAAGAAAGCAATTAATCGATTAGGGCGAGTACACCTCAAAATAAGTAGGCAACGTGAAGAACACGCCAAGAGACTGGCGCGTTGCGTAATCCAATCTAACGATTTGGTCGCCTACGAAGATTTGAGGATTAAGAACCTAGTAAAAAATCACTGTCTCGCTAAGTCGATTAATGATGCAGGTTGGTATCAATTCAGAAAGTGGTTGGAATATTTTGGCGTGAAGTTCGGTCGGGTGACGGTTGCCGTCAATCCTGCTTATACTTCGCAGAAATGTTCTAATTGCGGTGCAATCGTCAAAAAATCCCTATCCGTAAGAACCCACGCTTGTGAATGTGGATTTGTTATGGATAGAGATTGGAATGCCGCGATTAATATTCTGAAATTAGCCTTAAGTACGGTAGGGCATACCGGAACTTGGGTCTTAGACCCGAACACTTTGGGAGATTTGACCACTACTTTGGCTGGAGAAATCTTGTCTGAGCAAGTTGAGTCTATGAACAAAGAATCCCCTCGCCTGATAGCTGGGGAGTGTCAACTTTAATAGCAACTGTAACACAGGGTATAATGGCAGTCTGGTGATGATTCCCCTACCTAATTTGTGATAACCGAAAGCAATTTAGTCTGGAACCACGGACTGAGCCGTGGGAACACTTCTTCAATCTAAAATCTAAAATCTAAAATCTAAAATCGGATGACCACAGAACTCGAAATTGAACTGCAAACTGCTGTTGAACGCAGGCGCAATTTTGCGATTATCTCGCACCCCGATGCGGGAAAAACTACTTTGACAGAAAAGCTGCTGCTTTACGGAGGTGCAATTCATGAAGCAGGTTCTGTGAAGGCGCGGCGGGCTCAGCGACACGCTACCTCTGACTGGATGGCGATGGAACAGCAGCGGGGAATTTCGATTACTTCTACTGTTTTGCAGTTTGAGTATCAAAATTATCACATTAATCTGCTGGATACTCCGGGACACCAAGATTTTAGCGAAGATACTTATCGAACTCTGGCGGCGGCGGACAATGCGGTGATGCTTGAGGATGCTGCTAAGGGTTTGGAACCGCAAACTCGCAAGTTATTTGAAGTTTGTAAGATGCGAAGTCTGCCTATTTTTACTTTCTTTAATAAGCTCGATCGCCCTAGCAGAGATCCTTTGGATTTGTTGGATGAAATTGAGAAGGAATTGGGGTTGCAGACTTATGCGGTAAATTGGCCGATCGGTACGGGCGATCGCTTTAAAGGTGTTTTCGATCGCAGAGGGCGCAAGATTCACTTATTCGAGCGGACTAAACACGGTTCTCGCGCTGCTGTTGATACGGTGATCGAATTGGGCGATCCGCGGATTGAAGATTTGTTGGAACAAGACCTTTACTATCAGCTCAAAGAAGAGTTGGAACTCTTGGATGAGTTGGGAACTGAACTGGATTTAGATTTAGTTCGGGCTGGGAAAATGACGCCAGTTTTCTTTGGTAGTGCGATGAGCAATTTTGGGGTTGAACTGTTTTTAGATGCGTTTTTAGATTACGCAATGAAGCCGATCGCCCGCAAGAGCAGCGTCGGAAAACTGCCACCAACTTATGAAGACTTTACCGGGTTTGTGTTTAAATTGCAAGCCAATATGGACCCGAGACATCGGGATCGGGTGGCGTTTATTCGGGTTTGTACGGGTAAGTTTGAAAAGGATATGAATGTGACTCACGCTCGGACTGGTAAAACGGTGCGTTTGTCAAGGCCTCAAAAGTTGTTTGCTCAGGATCGGGAGTCGATCGAGGTTGCGTATCCGGGAGATGTGATTGGTTTGAACAATCCGGGGGTTTTTGCGATCGGCGATACGATTTATACCGGGCAAAAACTGGAATATGAAGGGATTCCCTGTTTTTCTCCAGAACTTTTTGCTTTTTTGAGAAATCCCAATCCTTCTAAGTTTAAGCAGTTCCGCAAAGGTGTTTCGGAGTTGCAGGAAGAAGGTGCTGTGCAAATTATGTATTCGGTTGATGAGTCGAAACGCGAGCCAATTTTGGCGGCTGTTGGACAGTTGCAATTTGAGGTGGTGCAGTTCAGAATGCAGTCGGAATATAATGTGGAAACCACGATCGATATGTTGCCTTATAGTGTAGCTCGCTGGGTTGACGGCGGTTGGGATGCGCTGGCAAAAGTTGGGCGACTGTTTAATACGGTGACGGTTAAGGATAGTTGGGGAAGGCCTGTGTTGCTGTTTAGAAATGAGTGGAATTGCCGACAGGTGGAGGGCGAACATCCTGTATTGAAGTTAAATGCGATCGCCCCTGTAGTTTCTGGTTTGGAAAAAAGCGAAAATTGAGGTAATATTATGACTTTAGCTCCTGAACTCGTAACTGAAATTACTCGTCTCCCAGATCATACTCAACTTCCAGACAGTGATGGTACTTTTGTGAAAAATTTTCAGGAGCATCCTCAAAGCATTCTATTAACTGATTCCATCGAACCGATTCTCAAAAACCTGCATCCAGAAGGTGATTATGCGATCGGTCAGGATTGCGGAATTTATTGGCGTTTGACAGAGCCTTTAGAACGCGGTGCTGAATGCCCAGATTGGTTCTACGTGGCTAATATTCCGCCAACTCTTGATGGTAAAGTTCGACGTTCTTATGTCTTTTGGCAAGAGTTTGTTGCGCCGTTAATTGTCTTAGAATTTGTATCGGGAAATGGTTCGGAGGAAAGAGATAAAACTCCTGTATTTGTTTCTGAACAAGAGGGAAGAGCCAAACCAGGTAAGTTTTGGGTTTATGAAAATGTGATCCGCCCTCCATTTTATGGCATTTATGAAGTCAGTAAAGCTAGTGTTGAAGTGTATCATTTAGTGGATGGAAAGTATCAGTTATTGCCAGCAAATGAGCGCGGTCATTATCCAATAGCAGCTTTGGGATTGGAGTTGGGAATTTGGCCGGGAGTTTATCAAAATGTGGAATTGCCTTGGTTGCGCTGGTGGGATTGTGAGGGTAATTTGTTGTTGACTGGTTGGGAAATGACCAGGTTGTCAGAAGTGCGTTTAGAACAGGAACGGGCGAGATCGGAACAGGAACGTGCTAGAGCAGAAGTGCTTTTAGAACAGGAACGTGCGAGATCGGAGCGGTTAGCAGAGCAATTGCGATCGGCTGGAATTGATCCCGATCTGTAGGTATAAAAACTTAAAAAATAGGGCGTTGCTGAATTTAGATATGATTCACTCGCTATAGCAATCCCTGAAATGAGTAGGGGGCAATGATTAATTTGCCGGGCCATCCCAGAATTTTGCGGGCCATTAAAGAAATTAACCCAAAAAAATTAGG
>JANMLZ010000102.1:0-73520 GCA_031372825.1 Cyanobacteria bacterium OTE_58_metabat_593
GCAGGTGGTAGGGAAAGTCGTCATTAATGTTTGAGTGCAAGACGAAACGCCAGTTAAAATATGCTGAACATACCTCAAAAAATCTATGACACTAACCCTTGACCTACCGTCAGAAGTTGAGCAATATCTCTTGCAGGAAGCTAACCAACAAGGGCTTTCAATATTAAGAGGATTTTACCACAGAGGACGCAGAGGACGCAGAGGGAAGAGTGTTATGAGGGTTTTGGATTTCGTGAAAAACCGCTGATTCCTCCTCTCTCTGTGTCCTCTGCGCTCTCTGTGGTAAAATCCTTTTAATATCTATTTCACTTCTTTATAACCCTACAAAGCTACTATTTGAAACTACTTGCTAAATAGCTAAACATAAATAGTAAACTCCTGAGATAATTGTGAAGCAGTTAACCAGGCCAACAGCATGAGTATTGACCAACTAAACACCGACTACGGCATTGCCGGCCACCTCACCTTCGCCAGCGGAAACGGTGGTTTCCCGATGATTCACATCGACAACGGCCAAGCCAAAGCCTTGATATCTGTGTATTCCGGCCAAGTGCTCTCCTTCCAACCAGCCACCGAAACCGCAGATTTGATGTTCCTCAGCGACAAAGCCTACTACGCCGAAGGGAAAGCCATCAAAGGCGGTGTACCCATCTGTTGGCCCTGGTTTGGCCCTGATCCCGAAGGTTTGGGCCGCCCAGCCCACGGGTTTGTCCGCAATCGCCTGTGGAATGTGGTGTCAACCAGCACTACTCCAGAGGGCGCAACTCAAGTGATTTTGGGGCTTAAGGATACTGAGGAAACGAGGGCGATGTGGCCGCAAGCTTTTGAATTGACGATCGCAATTACGATCGGCACCACTCTCACAGTAGAATTAATTACCCGCAATTTAGGCGACAAAGCCTTTCCCCTCACCCAAGCTTTCCACACTTATTTCCAAGTAGGAGATATCAACCGCGTGCAGGTTTTGGGATTGGAAAATACCCAGTATCTTGATAAAGCCGATGGCGGTGTGGAAAAAACTCAAGTTGGTGGAGTGGTAGCAACAGGTGAAGTCGATCGCATTTATCTCGATGTCACCAATGAATTAGTCATTGACGATAGCAGTCTTAATCGCCGCATCCGCATTAAATCCTCTGGTAGCAAATCCGCCGTAGTGTGGAATCCCTGGGTGAAAATCTCTGCAAGTATGGCCGACCTTGACGATACCGATTATCAGCGTTTAATCTGCGTGGAAACGACCAATGCGGCGACGGATATTGTCGAAGTTCCGGCGCAAGGTGAGTTCCGATTGGCTGCAACTTACAGCGTTGAGCGCGACTAAGGAATGAGAGCTTAATCTCAGCGGTGATGGGGCTACAATTTCCATTGTTGGATTAAAAAACTCTGTCACCGTAATGAGGAAGATTTAACCGCACAGATATTGCTATAATGAGATATCAAGATAAGTTATGGAAAAATCAATAGCTAATATCGTTTAAGGTTGGATCGGAATGATTTAACCGCAGAGGGCGCAGAGAACACAGAGTCAGAAAAGAGAGAGATCAATAATTCCAATACCAATGAATTTGATATAATATCCGAATATACGGACTGGCAAAGTACCCAGTGGCAAGATTTTGTATTAACCCAACTTTTCGGCGAAGATGATGAGATTGAATATTCCTTAGAAGATGCTCAAGAAATCTATTTGTAGATGCGCGCCGAGGCTAGAAACCGGGTTTCTTCCTAAATATTTAGTTGAGAATCTGAGATTTTTTACAGAAACCCGGTTTCTTTGGTACTTATGTGTAAGTCCTAATACTCTCAAATGCAATAAATGTAACAATTTTAGATAAAAATTTGCTGTAAAATAAGGTGTTTCCAAAATATTACCATCAATGATTATGCAAAACTATAACTGGAAAAAACTCCAAAATGGCTCAGATATTCGCGGTATCGCCCTCGAAGGGGTTCCCGATGAAAAAGTTAACCTCACGCCCGAAATTGCGACAATCTTAGGTCAATCCTTTGTTAATTGGCTGGTGCGAAAAGTCCATAAACCTGCGGAAAAGTTGATAATTGCGATCGGGCGTGACAGCCGCCTATCCGGGCCAACTCTAATGCAAGCAGTCATGGCCGGAATTATCTCGCTTGGTGCAAGAGTGTACGATTTTGACATGGCTTCCACTCCCGCCATGTTTATGAGCACGATTACTCCTGGTTTTGATTGCGATGGCGCGATTATGCTTACCGCTAGCCATTTGCCTTTTAATCGCAACGGCTTAAAGTTTTTCACCGCTAATGGTGGTTTACAAAAAAAAGATATTACAGATATCTTAGCATTTGCTGAAACCAATGAGTTTGAAAAAGCAGCCGTTCCAGGTAGCATTGCAAAGCATGATTTCATTTCAGTTTATGCGAACCAATTTGTGACTAAAATTCGCGAATCAGTGAATCATCCCGATAATTTTGAGCAGCCACTGACAGGGTTAAAAATTGTTGTGGATGCGGGGAATGGTGCTGGCGGATTCTATGTGGATAAAGTTCTAAAACCTTTGGGTGCGGATACTACAGGAAGTCAGTTTCTTGAACCTGATGGTACTTTTCCGAATCATGTGCCAAATCCCGAAGATAAACAGGCAATGCAGTCAATTTGTCAAGCGGTAATTGTGAATCAAGCTGATTTTGGGATTATTTTTGATACGGATGTCGATCGCAGTGCGGCCGTCGATCGCACTGGTAAGGAACTCAACCGCAATCGCTTAATTGCGTTAATTTCAGCCATTGTCCTCCAAGAGCACCCAGGTTCTACCATTGTCACCGATTCGATCACCTCCGATGGGTTAACGCAATTCATCGAACAGGATTTAAAGGGAATTCATCATCGCTTCAAACGCGGTTACAAAAATGTGATTGATGAGTCGATTCGCCTCAATCGAAACGGACAGCAATCATGGCTGGCTATTGAAACTTCTGGACATGGGGCTTTGAAGGAAAATTACTTTCTGGATGATGGCGCTTATTTGGTTAGCAAGCTATTGATTGAATTGGCTAAATCACAACTGACAAATAAGTCATTGCCAGATTTAATTGCGAATTTGCAAGAGCCGGAAGAAAGTGCCGAGTTTCGGATTAAGATTAATGTGGATGATTTTAAGGTTCTGGGCGATCGCACGATCGAGCAACTGCAAGAATTCGTCTCAACGCAACCCGACTGGAAAATCGTTCCCAATAACTACGAAGGGCTGCGGATTTCCTGCACCTCAGCTAGCGAATCCGGCTGGTTTTTGTTACGCTTATCGCTACACGATCCAGTGATGGCTTTGAATGTGGAGTCTAATGTTAAGGGTGGTGTGGATCAAATGGTCGATCGGCTGTTAGCTTTTTTCCACACAACAGAATCTCTGGATTTATCGGCTCTTTTGAGATAAGACCCACCCCTAGCCCCTCCCAGGAGGGGAACCGGATCTAGCCCCCATCCCAGGAGGGGAACCGGATCTAGCCCCCCTCCGGAGAGGGGCTGGGGGTGTGTCCTCTAGAGCCCTAGCCCCTTCCAGGAGTCGGATAAGACCCACCCCTAGCCCCTCCTAGGAGGGGGATAAGACCCACCCCTAGCCCCTCCCAGGAGGGGAACCGGATCTAGCCCCCATCCCAGGAGGGGAAACGGATCTAGCCCCCCTCTGGAGAGGGGCTGGGGGTGTGTACTCTAGAGCCCTATCCCCTTCCAGGAGACGGAAAAGACCCACCCATAGCCCCTCCTAGGAGGGGAATTGGATATATATCCCCTCTGGATAGGGGCTGTGGTTTTGTTTCGGCCTCGGCTTTTGGGCGGGATTGGAGTGTATCCATTCTGCAAAATCCAAGCCTGAATAACCTCTAAAACACCTTCAACCTCATA
Organism: Cyanobacteria bacterium OTE_58_metabat_593; assembly: GCA_031372825.1. GTDB lineage: Bacteria > Cyanobacteriota > Cyanobacteriia > Cyanobacteriales > Microcoleaceae > Microcoleus. The sequence goes on from JANMLZ010000102.1 coordinate 3,878, forward strand.
CTTTGCATCATGCTCTGTAAATCGCAAAAATCTCACGCCCAGCGATTCTAACCGAGCTTGTCGTTGTCGATCGCGCTTTTGTGCTTCCTCACTGTCATGGGAATATCCATCAATCTCGATCGCCAGCATTAATTGTTTGCAGTAAAAGTCTACGATAAATTCATCGATAGGCCGTTGGCGATCGAAGTCATAGCCCATCATTTGTTTGCCTTTGACATATTTCCAAAGACTAATTTCGCCTGGAGTCATGTTATTACGCAACTGGCGCGCAAGTTCCTTAAGTTTCGGATTATAGGGGATGATGTGGTATCTCATTAAGTCAAAAATATGTAATTTGTAATTTATATTATGATAAGCCACTCTGTATTTAAGCTGTTCGCACCTGACCTTTACCCGATCGTGGCACAATGAGTTTCACACTATTCGCAAATCTAATCCAAGGAAGAATTTAATTATGTGGCGTGTAACCATTAACTGTTCTGCGGACAACTGGGATAATCATTCTAAGGCGTTTAAGGCGATCGCCGAAAAATATCCGGGCACACCTCTCTCTTCCAAAAAGATGAAAGGTGACGGACAACGCATCATGGAATATCAGATTGAAAACGTTAATGACGCAGAGGATTTTATGGAAGAATGCTCGACCTTAACTGGCTTTACCGCCGCCTTTGAATCCCTATAAATCTAGTAGGGCCCGCATTGCGCGCCCTACATATATAGGTTATGCGTGTACAAAGTTGATGATGTGTAATTTACCGGACATTATATGAATTGCGAATTCGTCCGTTGTAATCGACTGTGATTCTCCCATTTTGGGAAACAGTAACCACCGTTTCTACTGTATAGACAGACGCACCGGGTTTGTGACCTTGAAAAGTAAATGTCCAAGTACCATCGCCATTTTCAACGAACGGCGATTGCGCTGAAGCCCCGTGCATCCCAGCTTCGGCTCGATATTCCCCCAAACCCCCGTTAGCATTTTCTGCTGCTTGACGGGCTAAGTTTTTCGCCCGATTCAGTTCGATGTTGTTGGAAATAACTGTAATTTCGTTCACTTGACTTTGAGAAGAACGAACGGGATTACTGAAGCCGGGGAAGACTCCAACAGCTAAAGTTGAGAGCGCTAACAAACAAGCAAGTCGGATGTTTAGTTTCATAATACAAACTCATTTATAGTTTGTAAACTTTACAGGACTTGCACTAACAGGCCCGGAATAGCCTTCAAATTATAGGTTTGTAGTGGGGACTTCAGTCCTACAAAAATCTGAGGACTTGCATTCCCCACTACGAACCAATTTGATGATGAATCAATCATCGATTTAATTTTTAATTTTCACTTTTGAATCTGCTGGCGTTTCTCCGTCGTTCAAATAGCGGTAACTCATCCGAGAAATATCGCGAATCAATGTTTGAGCCGGCTTTTCCGTTTCGGGCGGATGCTTCACCATCACTGCGACTAAGTAACGTTTGCCATTCGGCAAATCCACCATCCCCGCATCTGCTAGCATTGTATTAATGTTGCCAGTTTTGTGAGCAATCACTGCTCCCTCGCCCAAACCTTTGGGTAGCAAAGAGTCGTTTTGGGTTTGGCGCATGATTTGGAAAATGCGATCGCGCGATTTGACCGAAACCAGATTTCCCCGATCGACCTGGGCGATGATATTGATCAAATCTTTCGGGCTGGTAGTATTAGTTCCCTCCAAATCAGGCAAATTATTGCGGAGAACGGTCGCCCTCAAACCCCAGGTTGCAAAATGCTGATTCAAAACCTCAGCACCTCCCAACAACTCAATCATCATATTTGTCGCCGTATTGTCGCTGACAACAATCATTTTTTTCGCAACTTCCAAAGCCGAATACTTCTTCCCCGGTGCGTCGTCTTGCATTTCCCCAGAACCGCCGGCAATGTGTTCTGACTTCAGTGTCAGCATCTGATCTAACTGCACTTTGCCTTCATCTACTGCTTGGAAAAAAGCTACTAAAATTGGCACTTTAATGGTGCTAGCTGAAGCGAAAGGAGCATCGCCGTTAAAATTTAGGTAGCTTCCAGTATCTAAATCAACTACAAATATTCCGGCTGTCAAATTAGGATTTTCTGTTGCTAAAATCTGAACTTGCGTTTTCAGGGCGCCCATTTCTTGATTTAATTGCAGCGCTTCTGGCGTCGCAGGTGCAGCAGATGCGCTATCGCTTGTTTTTTCCCCGCCGGTTTGTTCTTGTGTCGCTACAGCCGATCGGCTCACCGCATTCACCACCGACAGCAGCGTACCGCAAATCACCGCTATCCCAACACCCAAAATCAGCAAGCGAGTCGCGTACACCAACGGCGGCACGCTCCGAGGTACAGATTGTTTGCGGGGTCTAGCGTTCCCTTGCGGGTTCGGTTTGGGGACGGGGCGTTTTTTGACTTGAGCGGGGGTTGGGGCGTCTGTACTGCGAACAGAAGGGGACTGGGAGCGACTTTTGGGACTGGGTGCAGGGGAAGTAGGAGTTGGGAGCTGCGTGTTGGGATTGCTGGCGGGAGAACTCGCACTTTCGAGATTCGACCTGGGAAAATCGAACAAATCGACAGCAGCGAGGCCTTTTTTGCGCGGTTGGCGAGTCTTCGACTGCGGAATTTTGCTGGTTCTGGGTTTTCTGGGGTTAATTGCGGATCTGGGATCGGACAAAAAGTCTTCCGCGCTCAATTGGGCTGGGGAAGGTGCGGGAGAATTGGCTCTAACTCTGGTGCTGCGGCTTGGTTTAGCTGGGAATGCCGCAGGTTCTGGCGATCGAATTTCCGGGTTGCCGTTTTGCGGTTGGGGAGGGCGGCGGCTTTGTTTGCCAGACTGAGTTGAAGAGCCGGACTTAGGCGGCTTTGAGCCGGAGTTGGGAGAGGATATCGAGGATATCACCGATAATATCGATCCTTTGGGAAACCGCTCTGCCACGTCTTACTCCTTCATTACTGTAAATTTCAAGTTTAAGATTTTTCAGCTTGCGAGCCAATCAATTTTAGATTTTAGATTTGAGATAAATCTCAATTCCGGCTGCGCCGGAATGATCGGAGAGGACACGGCAGTGCCGTTTCTTGCGCCGTGATTTATTGTAGGGACAAAGGCACTCGCGGTGTCCTGATTTCGCATTTGGAAGACCGATCGCACTTTTGGCAAGAGTAACAATAAATCTGCCCGTTTGTACGCCAAAAATCGGCGATCGGCCCTGACTCTAATCTCAAATTGCTAGGATTTTGGCTTAATGTCGCCCGGATTTTCCGGCAACGCCCCATCCAGAGTATCAGAAACTGGCGATCGCGGGTAACTTTTGATTGCCCATTCTGTTTGGCGGATCGCGCCCCGCAGCATCGCGACTTCATCAACGGTTGGATAAGCCCTGTTGTACAAACGCCGAAATTTTTCCATCCGACTTGCTGCTGTGTGCGGCTGCAAATATCCAATTTTTAGCAGCAGCGTTTCTAGTTGCTGGTAATATCCCTCTAAATTTTCCAAGGGAGCCGATTCCTCCTGGAAACTGACAACTGACCCTTCGACGGAGTTTATCCTGAGCGTAGCCGAAGGGCTCAGGGCACCGCAACTGACAGCGGACTTGTATAGTTCGTAGCAGCAAATAGCGACTGCTTGGGCGAGATTTAGCGAAGTGTAGGCGTCGCTGGAGGGAATGCGGATCAGGCGCTGAGCGCGGTTTAATTCGGCATTGGTCAAGCCGCAGTCTTCTCTGCCAAAAATTAGGGCGCTGGGGGCTTCTAGCAGCCAAGGCAAGGCATCTGCGGGCGCTTCTAGCTTTGTTGGCTGCGATCGACAATCATCTCCTGTAGTTGCGATCGCCCTGACACACCCAACCAAAGCCGCCGCCAAACTCTCGACTACTTTCGCCGTTTCCAATATCTCGGCGGCGCGCACAGCCATCAGTCGCGCTTCTTCCCCCAAATAATCGCACTGGGGATTGACTAAAATTAATTGGTGCAAACCCATATTTTTCATGACACGGGCCACGGAACCGACATTCAATGGCCCTGCGGGTTCTACTAAGACTATTCGGATGTTGGCGCCGGCCGTTGAGAGCATTTAATTTGGGGAGATTTTTAGTGAAAATTGGGTTTTTTTCTCAGCAACAGGCAAGATGCCTGTTCCACAAGAATTTAATTTTGCTTGTGGAACAGGCATCTTGCCTGTTCACAATTCAGAATAGTACAAGATATAAGTTACCAATCCAGTGTCAAAATTAGCATGGCCAAGCAGCGAGCAAAATCCGATTTACCGACCAAAATGTGCCCGGTGTGCGATCGGCCTTTTACCTGGCGCAAAAAATGGGCCGACTGCTGGGATGAGGTGAAATACTGCTCGGATCGCTGTCGCCGCCGCCGCAATAGCACCGAAAATTAAGAATCTCTTGCCATTTGCCAAACTGAGGCTAAGATTGCAAAGGAAAAATTTTAGGTTAAAAAATATGGCATCGCAACAGATACAACCAAAGCTAGTTATTCACGGCGGTGCCGGCGGTTCCCTCCACAGTAAGGGCGGACTTGAGGTGGTGCGTAAATCGCTTTACAAGGTTTTGGAGGAAGTTTATCCGCTGCTTCAAGAGGGTGCAAGTGCTGTAAATGCAGTGGTGCGCGGCTGCCAATTACTCGAAGATGACCCTCGCTTCAATGCTGGTACGGGTTCTGTGGTGCAGTCGGACGGTCAAATTCGGATGAGCGCTTCGCTGATGGATGGTTTTGAACAGCGTTTCAGCGGCGCGATTAATGTTTCTCGGGTTCAAAACCCGATCGAACTTGCGAAGTTTTTGCAGCGATCGGACGATCGGGTACTCTCAGATTACGGCTCAGCGGAATTGCTGCGAGAACTTCAGTTGCCGATTTACGATCCGATGACGGATTTGCGATTGCACGAGTGGATTGAGGAACGAAAAGGCAATTTTAACAAAGCAATGGCTGGAGTCGTCGCTGAACCGGCCGGGGTGGGAACAATCGGAGTCGTAGCTTTGGATGTCGAGGGACGTTTGGCTGCTGCAACTTCGACTGGCGGCAAGGGTTTTGAGCGGATCGGGCGGGTTAGCGACTCGGCGATGCCGGCGGGGAATTACGCGACTGGAAGTGCGGGGGTAAGCTGTACGGGGATTGGCGAACACATTATGGATGAGTGTTTGGCTGCGAAAATTGTGATTCGGGTGACGGATGGTTTTAGTTTGAAAGCTGCTTTTGAGCGTTCTTTTGCGGAAGCTGACGAGCGCAAACGCGATTTTGGCGCAATTGGAATTGATGCTAGCGGTGCAATCGGCTGTGGTAAAACTAGCGATATACTTCTGGGTGCTTTTCACAACGGTATCCAAATGGGCGATACTCTGGAAATGAGCAAGGGAACACTGATTTTTATGGCTTAGAAAGGCGATCGCGATCGGTTGGTTTACTCAGGAAACGGCACTGCCGTTTCCCTGCAAATTCGGTAATGGTTACATACTCGATTGTCCGATCGATCATTTTAAGGTAGGGAAACGGCACTGCCGTCTCCTCCATCGCCCGATAGGCGATGATGATATCCTCCAATTCATTGCGATTTTACCCATTACCCAAAATCAGGACACGGCAGTGCCGTTTCCCTACAATTAATCGGGGTGCTCCTTACATCTCACGCGCCCGTCGATCGATCGTTTTAAGGTAGGGAAACGGCACTGCCTTGTCCTCCATCGCCGGTGCAGGCGATGGTTATATCCAATTCAGTGCTTAAATCCGCATTTGCCAAAGTTTAACAGTACCGTTCTCCCCGCCACTGACCAGAGTTTCGCCCAAAAGCCCGATCGCCACTGCCGAAACAGGACTCGAATGTCCTTCCAAAGCGTGCAGCAATTCCCCGGTGCGAAGATTCCAAATTCTCACATTACCGTCAAAACAACCGACAGCAAAATATTTTCCATCAGGACTAATGACAGCCGCTGAAGTAATCCGAATTCCTGTTTGCAGCGAATGCAATAATTCGCCTGTTTGCAAATTCCACAGTTTGATAATTTTGCCGCCGTGACTGACCAGAATTTGACTATCGGGAGAAATCGCCACATAATTTTCGCTGCCGAAAGTTCCCCGGACTTCTCCTCCCGGAAGTTCCCACATCGTGACTGTGGCGCGACAGAAACCGCTGGCTGCATTTAGCCCACTGGCTGCTAGCATCTTGCCGTTCGGACTCAGGGCGATCGCACTAATATCATCCCCTTGATAGCCTGACAAAACTTGCAGCAATTGCCCACTATTCAGGTGTTGAAGGTTGACAGTGCCTCTGGTGGTGCCGATCGCCAAAATTTGCCAATCGGCGCTCACAGCCACCGATTCGTGGCGGTGTACCTCTGCCAAACGCTTCAGCAATTCGCCGTTTTGCAAGTTCCAGAGTTTGACACTCCCCCCGCGCGATCGTGTCAACAGCGTTTTGCTGGCGGGGCTGAAAGCAACTAACAATACCGCTGTTGAATGTCCGCAAATCGTCCGCAGCAATTCGCCACTGTGCAAATTCCAAACTTTGACTGTACTGTCGTGAGATCCCGTTGCGAGATATTGTCCGTCGGGGCTGATAGCGGCGGATAAAATGCTGTCTGAATGGTGGAGTGTGGTTTTTAAGACTGCGCCGGCTGAGGTTTTTGGCTTTTTATACCCGGCTATTTCTAGCCAGTCGATCGCATCTCTCCAATTTGTGAGCGCATTTCTGGGCTTATTTGTCAATAGTTCTACGTAGCGGTACAAAGTTTTTGACAAATCAACTTCAACGCCTTTAATTTGTTTGCTGAGAAAAACTGCAATTTCGGCGGGGCTGTAGCCGCACAGCAAGCCGCAGAGATGCCGCTTTTCCATTGGTGTCAGCCCTCTTCTGGTGTGGGGGGCAAATTCTTGTTTGGCATTTGCCAAGTCGCTGTAAAGCCTGTGGATGTCCCAGCCGTTGCTGGCCCGTGCAAATGGTTCTTCGGTTGGTTCGGGGGTGGAGAATGTCATTTGCGGCAGTCGCGATCGAGTTCCTAGTCAAATTCCTAACCAAAATCCTAACATTCGCTGTGCGCGATCGGACTGGATTCACCGCTAATCTATTTTTAACACAGCAAACAGCCAAAAAAATTTCGGGTTAAAAATGCTTTTTAATCCTAACCTTTACAGTTTGTAAAACAACTCTACATTAACGGAAAAATAGAAAATGTCTGAAATTGCGATCGCCTTATTTTTTGGACTCGGTTTTCTTTTAGCTACTGTTGGCTATATCTGGGGATTAGTTCAAGCTTTCCAAGAAGAAGTAGTTTGGGGATTACTTTACTGGTTTATTCCATTCGCTGGATTAATCTTTTATATTAAAAAATGGAGCAATAAAAAAATCAGAAAAACATTTTTGATTCAACTAGCTGCATTGCCAATGTTTTTATTAGGAGGCATTATTACTGTGGTAAGTTACGGCGCAGAGTTTGCAAAATTGGCTCAGTCTGGAACCATAACTGTAGATGGTTCTAGCGAGCAATCGCCCTCTTCTTTTCCTTCAGATTTCAGCATTTCTGCATCACCAAGTCAAGAACAATCTCCTGCTTCCGAGCAATCTCCTACTTCCGAGGTATCTCCTGCTTCCGAGTCATCTGCTCAACTTTCACCAGCACCTGTTCCTGAGCCTAATTCTGGTACTGTTGGCGGTCAACAATATGACTTCAAACAATCGATGAAGCTCGGTTATGCCTACTACGGACAGGGAGACTATCAAACGGCTTTAATCAATTTTAACAGAGCTTTGCAGGTACGTCCCGGCGATGCTTATGCTGTCAAGGCTGTTGACAATACCAAAAAGGCGATCGTCCAAACAAAGGCTAAATAATCCACGTTCACATTCACTTGAAATTGATTCAACATAAAATCATGAAACAGACATCAGACAAACTAGAATTCGTAGAAATGTCTGCATTTTGGATACAGCTATTTGTTGGGGGGAGTTTTTTATTAGTAGGCGTATTTGGAGGTTTGTCTTCTGGCAGTTTTTTCGTTTATTTATTTGCTGTCATTGGTTTGCTGTTGGTGATATTTGTAGAAATTGAGACCATTACATTTGACAAGAATCTCGGTCATATGACTATCAATCGGCATAAACCACTCATTGCCAAAACGAAACTTATCAAACACCTAATTCAAGATATTTCAGGTGTGGAAATACAGGAGATGTCGAGCAGTGAGAGCAATACCTATCGTGTATGTCTGGTGTTGAACGCAGGTAAGCGACGTGTTCCTCTAACTTCTAGTTTCAGCACTGGTTTGGGAAGCAAGCACAAAACAGCCGAAGTCATTGCGACATTCTTGAAGATTAGGAATTACGGTCTTGACGGCTTTCCCACAGAAAAATCTAACGAACTTAAATGGGAGACTGTAGAAGAGGAAATTGCCCACTGGAAAACAGCGATCGAAAATGATTCTAATGATGCTGATGCTCATATGAAGTTGGGATTAGCTTTGATTGTTCAAGACAAAACAAATAATAAAGAAGAAGCAATGGGCTATCTCAAAGAAGCCGAAGTTTTGTTCAAAGCTCAAGGCTATGACGAGGAAGCTATGCAGGCGGCTCAACTTTACGGTGTGGCTTATTGGGGAATGCTGGGATAGTGAGGTTCAGATTCAGTCTTGGACGCACTCCGACTAAAGAAACCGGGTTTTATTACAAAAAGACGGGTTGTAACCCAGATTCGGTACAAAACACGGTTTCTGGGTATCCATCAAATTATTGGACATCTAAAGAGGAAATATGAATAAACGAATCCTGAAGAAAATTGTTTTTTTATTAATTGCTTCATTGAGCCTGTTTTTCGCCACAGTGACTCATGTAGCCGCCCAAGCAGCACCATTTTACTGGGAAAATATTAACGTCATAATCGACGTTCAAACGAACGGGGATATGTTAGTTACGGAAACGCAAAAATATGTGTTTACAGGAAACTACTCCAATCAACGGTCTCGCTATATCCCTTTAGATAAAGTCCAAGAAATCAAAGATGTGACAGTTGCAGAAAATAACCAAATAATTCCTAGTACCACTGGGATTGAAAACAATCAAATTTGGATTCGCTGGCAACATGAATTGAAACCACCAGAGTCACATACCTTTGTCGTGAAATATCGTGTGGTAGGTGGATTGCAGGTTAACGGTCAAAATACTCAAGTTTATTGGAAAGCCCTTTGGCCCGATCGCAAATCGCCGATTAATGCCAGCCAAGTCACGGTAAAACTACCAGATGTTTTAGCTGCAAAAGTCTCTTCCTTCAAAAGCTTTGGCATACCGACAGCAGTACGTCGAGTGGACGGTCAAACCTTTGTATTCACAGGCAAACAAGCACTACCGCCAAAGCAAGAATTAGAGGTTCAAGTTACATTTCCTACGGGCATTTTGAAGCTCTCAACTCCATCTCCGCAGCCTAGCGGTGGTTTCATAATAGACGGTTCGACGCCACTAGGAGGATTTTTCGGATTCATACTAGGATCGATCGCACTCATAGTAATCACATCACCGATATGGATAACTGTGTTTTTTTTAATGAAAGTTTGGTCGTTCTTTAGCAAAAAATGTCCTAGCTGCAAAAAGCCAACGCTAATCAGGAAGACGAAAGTAATCTCTTCACCAACCAGAAGTAATCATGGAGAGAATAAAGTGATCTGTCACTGTGATAGTTGCGGTTATCACGATGAAAAAACAGTGGTGACAACTTACACAGAGCCTAGTAGCAGTAGCAATAGTGGAAGCTACGGTGGTGGTGGTGGAAGCTACGGTGGTGGTGGCGATAGCGGCGGCGGTGGTGGCGGTGGCGGTGGCGGTGGCGGTGGCGGTGGCGGTGGCGATTAATATCAAGGCTGATTAATTAACCATCAGAATTTATGAAGTCGAATTAGCAGAAACAAAAGACAGCGAAAGCGATAAATTATACTGCGAGGTGGGTTTGCTAATGAATAGGGGCGATCGCCTATCTTTAGGCAATAGTGGCGATCAGAAAGAGCAACAAGAAATAGCTGATTTGATTCGCAGTTACCTCGATCGCCGATCGCACGCTGATCGAGATACTTCAGATCCAGGCGATCGCCCGGCGTGATTTTTTTCTAAATCTCCACGGGCGATCGCTCGACTCATCTCTATGAGCCGTCGATTGTGAAGATTGTGTAAAGCTAGGCTGCGATGTTTAAAGATTGTAAAAACCTGGGTATTTGGGGGGTAGCTAAACGCGCGATCGCCAAAGTCAATAATTAATGATTGATGACGAAAAGCTATCTTAAACGCAGCCGCAACTCAACTCGCGACACTTGTTGTCTGCAAAACATTTTAGTGTTAGTCTATTAGTAATAAAAGGGTCATGGCATAAGATAACTTCAAATAATATAAGTTAACAATTCGACGGAAATCGCGAAAAAAATCTATCTGTAGCATCATTTTAGGGATCAAAGGGTGAAGTAAATGAAAATAATCAAGCAAACAGCAACTGAACTAATAATTCAGACTCACAGCATATTTGATTTTTGGCTTCCTAGTTGTTTATTAATGGCATTTGGACTGATCGGGCTGATTTTTGACCATGCAGCAACTCTGAACTGCCAACGATTGCAGGCTAAACAAGGAAGTTGCCAGTTGGTGCGATCGAACTTACTGGGATCTAACACCCAAGAAATTCAGCTTGCTGCTTTGCGGGGAGCTAAAGTTGAAAGGTGCGGCTATAAAAGCAGAGTTGTACTTTTGACTTCGGTTGGCAATGTTCCTTTCACTGCTAACTCGACTAACTGGGGACACAAGGACGCTGTTGCTTCTGACATCAATTCTTTTGTTAAAAATGGAAAAGATCGATTGCTGCGCTTAAGTCAAGACGATCGCTGGTTTGGATGGACAGGAGGGATATTGTTGCTCGCAGCAGTCGGAGCGATCGCCTTGAGCAATGATGAAACCTACAGCTTCGATGGAACTTTAAACACCTTGAGTGTTAAACAGCGCGGTTTGTTGCCGCGTAAGGTAATTAAACACTCTCTGTGTGAGATTTATGGGGTGGAAGTCGATCGCACAAAAGATCGGGATAATGACACTTGGTACGAAGTCAGACTGTTAGTTTGTGGAGGTTCTCACATATCCCTACCCAACACGATAAGCCCCTACGAGCAAGTAGAAATTGCTAAAGCGATTAACAACTACCTGCACGCGCGATCGAGCTGAATTTGTGTTTAAATGATATCAATTCCGGTTGTATTCAGATAGGTCGGACACGGCAGTGCCGTGTCCCTACCCAAGATAATATTGTAGGGAAACGGCACTGCCGTCTCCTCGCTTGTCATTCCGGCGCAGCCAGAATTGATATTACGCGATCTAAAAAGTGAACAATCGTTCACTTTTCTGGAGTTTTTAACTTCCAACCCGGTTTGACAACTTGCCGCGATCGCGCAATTACCAAACAATCATCCGGCACATCTTCAGTCACTACAGAACCTGCGGCTACAGTCACATCTTCCCCCAAATTTATCGGTGCAACCAGCACGCTGTTGGAGCCAGTTTTAGTCCGATCGCCTATAATCGTTTTGTGCTTCTTCACTCCGTCATAATTGGCGGTAATTGTCCCTGCACCGATGTTGACTTTTTCTCCCAAAGTCGCATCGCCTAAATAAGACAAGTGAGCGACATTAGTTCGATCGCCTATTTGAGTATTTTTCAATTCTACAAAATTGCCGACGCGGCAGTTCGCCCCAATTGCTGCGTGTCCCCGCAGATGCGCGTAAGGGCCAATTCGTGAATTTTCTGCCACAATACTGTCAGAAACCACGGAATAAAGCACAGTCACATTTTCGCCAATTTGACTGTTTTCGATCAAACTACCGGGGCCGATGCGACTCCCAGAGGCGATCGAAGTTTTTCCCCGCAGATGCGTTTGCGGTTCAATTACCACATCCGGCTGCAACTCTACGGTATCGTCGATCGTAATGCTGTTGGGATCGACGAGCGTCACTCCCGCCGTCATCCACTTATCCTTGACCCGCGTTTGCAAAATATCGTAAGCTGTGGCTAAATGTTTGCGATCGTTAATTCCCAATATTTCTTGATAATCTTCGACATCCACCGCCATTACCGGAGCGAGGAAATTGACCGTATCAGTTAGGTAATATTCTTTTTGGTCATTGTCTGCCTTCAAGTCTGGTAAAATCTTCTCTAAATCTGGCCAGTAAAAACAGTAAATACCTGCATTAATTCGGTGATTTTGCTTTTGAGCTGTTGTGCAGTCGCGGTCTTCGACAATTTGTTGGACTAAGTTTTGACTATCTGTAAATACTCGCCCGTATCCTTGAGGATTCGGCAAATTAGCTGTCAATATTGTAGCCGAGTTTTGGTGCTGTTTATGAATTGCCATCAATTGTTTAATAGTTTCTGCCCTCAGCAAAGGTACATCCCCATTTAGCACCAGCAAATCTCCTTGAAATCCCTCTAAGTGAGGTAGCAATTGCTGGATGGCGTGACCTGTTCCCAATTGTTCGGTTTGTTCAACAAATTCTAGGGAAGGAAATTGAGGATTGTCCGGTATTTCTTTAGATCCAATCAGGGATTCTTTCACGAGTTCGCCTCGATAACCGACGATGACAATTCGCCGAGAAATTTGAATTTGTTGACAGCTTTGGAGGACTCTCTCGACTAGCGTTCTACCGCCTAATTCATGTAGAACTTTAGGCAAGTCAGATTTCATGCGCGTGCCGCGTCCAGCCGCTAAAATTGCTATTGCTACCATTGTGCGATCGAGTTATTTGCTATAAAAACTTGAATATTGACTAACTGATGATATCACTCGCTGTCCGTCGGTGGCACTGCGATCGCACAATTTTTTAAGGTAAAATCTCAAATCTCGAATCCGGGCGATTCCCTACGGGATAGCTTCGCTTCACGAGGCTTATTCGGGCCGGATGTCGGGAAAGAGGCGCTACACTTGCGGTTCGACTTAAGGGTATAGCGGTATCTGGCGGCAAGAAAGAGAGGACTCTTCGTCCTCGCTAAGAACCGAACTCAGGTTCGCAGCATCGGAATGCAAGTCCTTCCCTAAAAGATGCCAGGGGGAGCGAGAAGAAAAATTTGCCCGACTCAGCTTGAATTTACCGCGATACATTATACTATTCGTTGAATTTCAGTTATGGTGTTTTCAACTCAAAAAAAACTATGGTTCCTGACTTTTTCATTTTTTCTGCCTTCTATGGCGATCGCGCCCAAGGATTAAGACGTTCTTAATTTCTGAAACCCTTGCGGAAAATTGTAAATGCGGTCTTCCTTCTTCCTTCTTCCTTCTTCCTTCTTCCTTCTTCCTTCTTCCTTCTGCATTATCAGGTGTCCAGCGATGACAGAGCTTAATTTTCAGGAACTTGCCAAGCAGGGAAATCCCCAGGCGATCGCATCTTGGCTCAACAGCCAGTTGGAATCAGAAGGGATCGCAGCTTCCGCGAATCTCGACGGCGACTGTTTGGATGTAATTCTTGAGGCCGAGGAAGTACCGATAGAAGATAAATTAGTTGATTTTGTCCGCAGCCAAGTGACTAATTTGCAGCCGGATTCGATTCGCAAAGTGAAGGTTGAGGGCCGAGAAAGCGGTCAGGTTGCTGCTGCTTGGAGTCAGGAGTTTAGTTTGGAGAGCAGTATTTTGGAACCACAGAGTTTGGTCGAAGAATCTGTGCCAAATACTGCCGCTGCTGATATGGACTCGCGCGCACAGATGGAGAGAAATATTGAGGATGAGTCGGATAAATCCCCGGAATTTGCTGCATTCGAGAAGCGGCTGCGATCGACTTTCATTGTAGTCGGGCTGGTAACGGGTATGTTGGCGATCGCCGTGGTGGCGTTTGTGGGTAAGATTTTGAACCAGCCTACAGCAACTGCGGGGAAGAATCCAGATGAAACAGCGACTCCCGCAACTGCACCGGATACTTTTCGAGAGGCGGTTAACAGCGCAGTCAAAGCAGCAGAATTAGGGCGATCGGCAAAAACGAAGGAAGATTGGGCTACAGTTGTCGATCGCTGGCAAGAAGCGGTATCCTTGATGAGAAGAGTACCCGTGTCTAGCCCCAACCATCAACTAGCTCAGACAAAAGTGAGCGAGTATCAGAAATATCTGCTTTACGCTCAAGAATCAGCAGTCAATCCCCCACCGCCCACTCCCGATCCCGCAACAGCCGAAAAAGCAGAACCGGAAAAAGCAAGTCCTAAGAAATCTAATTCGGAAAAAGAAACTTCGGAAAAAGCAAGTCCTAAGAAATCTAATTCGGAAAAAGAAACTTCGGAAAAACCAAATTCTCAGAAATCCACTTCAGAAAAAGCCGAACCGGAGAAAGCAACTCCTTCTCGATAGACGTTAGTTAAAGCAAACTTTTGAATATTTATGACAGACAATAATTTGATTGTTTCTCCTGAATGGTTGACAGCCAATAGCCAAAATCCGCAAGTTGTAATTATCGACTGTCGGTTTTCCCTCGCCGACCCAGAATCGGGACAAAAACAATATAAAGAAAGTCATGTTCCCGCAGCTTTCTATTTAGATTTAAACCGGGATCTCGCGAGCGCAGTTGGCAAACACGGCGGCAGACATCCGCTGCCAAATATGGGAGAATTAGCTGATAAATTGAGCGCGATCGGCATTAATTCAACAGAAACTTTAGTCGTCATTTATGACGATTCGCGGCTGGCTTTTGCGGCTCGTTTGTGGTGGCTGCTGCGATATATGGGACACAGCAAAGTTGCTTTGCTAGACGGCGGTTTCAGCGCATGGAAAGCGGCGGAATATCCGGTAACAAATACTTTGCCAAAACCCCGCAAGGGTAAATTTGTAGCCCAATTGCAGCAGGATTTGGCGGTAGATATTGAGGCTGTGAAAGAGCGTAAAGACTTGCCGGGAGCGGTTTTGGTTGATTCGCGAGAGAGCGAGAGATATGCAGGTTTGCGGGAGCCGATCGACCCCATTGCAGGCCACATTCCGGGTGCGGTTAACTATCCTTGGCAAGAGGTGACGGATGAAACTGGAAAAGTGCGATCGACCTCCGAACAAAAACAGCGGTGGACGGAATTAGAAAAAGCGGCAGAAATTATTGTTTATTGTGGTTCCGGGGTGACTGCTTGCGTTAATTTACTGTCTTTAGAAATCGCTGGGATTCCCGATGCTAAACTGTATGTCGGTAGCTGGAGTGACTGGTGCTCTTATCAGTTGTAACTCACAGATGACTGTTGACTGTTGACTGTTGACTGTTGACTGTGAGTTGTAAGGTGCTTATGGCTAGGCTTGTGTGGGTGCGATCGACCTCAAAAATATCTAGCAGTCTAGTTCAATTGAGAGCCAATCTTTAACGACACCTAAAGGCGGGTGCGAGACTTTGGTCTGAGAGAGTACCGGCGTACCACTCGTCAGACAATATAGTTATAGTACCATAACCACCCTAGATAATTAGGTTTTGCGATCGCGAACGGGTTGTGCGTAAATATATCCTAAGAAACAGTTTGGTGAGCTAGCTTAACTTTCCCTAAAGCCGTCTTCCTGCTGTCAAAGAGTTTCATAACCCCGGAGGAGATGGTGTCGATTACATCGGGAGCACAGTAAGACAGAAACTCTTCCGACGAAATATGACCTGCAAAAAACTCTTGAGCTTTCTTCAAAAAGTTTTCAGTTTCAGCAAAGCCGATAGATTTGATAATAAACGTAGCTACTGGAGAGTTTTTAATATCATAGGGAGATTCTTGATTGCGCCCTATTGCTAACAAATTTAAAACCTCTTTTTGCAACTGACTTTCTAAGGCGTAGGCGATCTGTCGGTTGGGCAAGTAATCCTCCAAAACCGATGTTTTAAATCCTGGTGCGCGTAGTTCTCCCATCATAGTTGAAAGCGGAATGTCGCGCCCCAAACGGTAGGAAAGAGCTTCTAAAATGGCGATGGTAATTAGCTTGATACCCAGATAAAGTTTGGCAACTGCGATGTTTTTTTGAGTTTGGTAAATCATGTTAGCGTAGGTTTCATCGTCCGGCTCTTGCATAAACTGCTGGAAAACCAGTTCGGGTTTGAGGAAGTTCAAAAATCCTTCCATTTTTTGCAGAGAGCGACGATATCCACCAACAGTATAGGAATTGACGTTGCTCAATTCGTGGTTGGTTTCTGGCATCAAATTCCAGGTATTGTCTAAGAAATTCGAGGAGTTTGGAGATGCAAAATTCTCGACATCTCGATTGGCTAACCTGACAGAACGCTTGACATTTTCTGCGGTTTGGGCATCACTCCATCCGAAATCAAAATCACGATTTATACTTAGCAGCCGCTGGTGCAAAAGCTCGATCGCGCTTAAACCGCTGGGCGCAACCGGACGAAAAGGAATAGTAGCTTCGATGCAAGCGGCGATTTGGGCGATCGCACTAGCCGACAAGAAAGGTTCCAAAGATTTCGCAGCAATTACGGCACTCAAAAATTCGTTTTGACCGGCAAACGGAGAGAGAGTCTTACCGGGAATAAACCCAAATATTGAAGCCACGAGTTGATACATGGCATCGTCGGGTAGTTCGGTTTCATCTCTGATCACTAACTGCGATCGCACTTCTTTGACAAAAGGACAAAGGGCGCTACTGATATTGAAACTCACGCCCTGATCGACTTGCACGTATACAAGGTCGTGAAACAGCGCAGAGAGTACCTCGATTGGATCGATCGACCCCCCGACCTCAAAGATGTGTTCCGACGTGTGAAAGTAGCGCCAGGGCCCTCTCATCGTTTGAATGATTAACTCGGCTATCTGCTCCAGCTTGGCAATGTCTACTCGACCTCCCAATTGCTCGATCGAGCTGACCAAACAATCCAAACACCGTCTTTGTTCTCCGAAAAGCTCCATTTACGCACCTCCAGTGCATTCCCTGATTGTCTCGCGCGCTTATTGCATGGTATCAAAACGCGCTGCGATCGTGCCATCGCCCCTGACTCAAAACTTGTTTTTGTCAGAAGTCGGATCGAGGGGTAAAAGACTGAGGGGAAGAGAGCGAGAGAGGGAGAGGGCGAGAGCGGAAAATTAAAAATTAAAAATTTGCGGCGATTCCCGGAACTATGGCGGTCTGTATCATCTGTAACACTAGATTTGACCAGTAATACCATTTTAGATTAAAGAATTAAAGAATTGAAGAATTGGGAATGACTGATCGCGATCGGGGTTTGGATCGCGGGCCGAAAGTTGCATTTTTTGGGAAACAGTTATATCAATTGGGCTCTTCATCGGAATGATCTAAACGGAGGACACCGCGAGTGCCTTTGTCCCTACAATTGATCGTGGTAGGGACAAAGGCACTCGCGGTGTCCTAGCTTGTCATAGGTCGTTGCAGCCGGAATTGATATTAGTTAAGAATCCGAAGCTCCCTAAATCTCAAAAAAATCCGCTTTGTCAGATAAATCGGGGGTCGATCGGATATCGGGGAAGCAGAAACCAGGTTTCTAGGCGCGGAGCGATCGATTTTCAGCTTTTAGACAGAGGTAAAAACTCGATCGATCGCTGCACTATTAATGAAGAACTCAGCAATTTGGGAGACTAGGTGGTGTGAAATTCGTGTCCGACCCGCCAATTTCGGTAAAAGTCCGCAAGATGAACGAGCGGGTGCGATGGCAAGAGAAGTCGATCGCCGATCGAGGAATAGACCAAACTAAGATTATTTTGGACGATGGAATGCCAGACGATCCAGAATTTTCGTTTTTAGTCGCAGGGGACAGCGGCACAGGAAACCATCGGGGCCACAACCCCCAGCGCCAAGTTGCCGAACTGATGCTGCGCGAGCGAAAAAGTTGCCGTTTCGCCCTACACACGGGCGATGTAGTTTATCTCGTCGGTTCCAGCGAATATTACTTGCAAAACTTCATTCGCCCCTACCGAGAGTTTCTAGTCGGTGGCGATGCGCCGTCTCGGATTGCGTACGATCGGATGATCTTCAATTTTCCGTTTTTACCGGTACCGGGAAATCATGACTATTACGATTTGCCAATCTTCTACGGCTTGCTCTCAGCTACCGCATTACCGCTGCGCCGCCTACTAGGATCGAAGTTGGATTTGGATGTCGGTTGGCATGGTTCCGATCGCGGAAATGCCTATGCTAAGGCGTTTCTGGACTACCTGCAAGCTCACAAACTGCCGGGAGAGCTCGATCGACACCTAGACACCCACTACACGGCTCACAGCAGCACCGGCCGCTGCTTGCGTTACCAACCAGGACGCTTTACCCGTTTACCCAACCGCTATTACAGTTTTCGCAGCGGCGGGATTGACTTTTTCGCTCTTGATTCCAACACCTTTAATGAACCTTTGCCGCTCCCAAACACCAAAGAGGGCGACATTCGCCGCCGATATTTGGAACAAGAAAGGCAGAATTTGGAGCAAGAAAAAGTGGAAATGCTGGAAATGTCCGATCGGCTCAACCCCGAAATTCCCGAAGCAGCCGAACAGCTAGACGACTTGCGCGCCAAATTAGAGCAAGTTGACGAAATGCTAATAGACATTGACAAACAACTGTCGCCGGACAAAACAGCGGCCACCGACTTTGAACAGCTCGAATGGCTCAAACTGGGTTTGATTGCATCTTGGGCGGATTCTGAGGTACGGGGGCGGGTAATTTATCTGCACCATCCCCCCTACGTGACCGAGGCGACAAAGTGGAATCAAGCTCAAACTTTAGCCGTTCGGTGGCGTTTGCGGGAGGTTTTCGATGCGGCGGCAAAGGAAATTGGGGATGGGTTGCGCGGGCGGGCGATCGTCGATTTGGTGCTGACTGGCCACGCCCACTGTTTGGAATACCTGCGAACTGGGGATACTGGACACGCTGATTCTCATATTAATTGGATTATCTGCGGGGGAAGCGGCCACAGTCTCCGCCGTCAGCGTCCAGAAGGGCCGATATTGGAGGAACTTTCGAGTCCTGAAGCTGATCGGTTGGCGCGGGAGTCTGGTTCCAAAACAGCCCTGCGACAGGTAGCGAAATCTTTGTTATATGTCGGCCGCAGCGGCCAAAGTTCCCACAAACGCCGTCCTTATTCGTGTTTGCGGATTGATGTGCTCGACGGGTGTCCGCCGAAATTCCGAGTTCGGCCTTTGGTTGTCGAACGATTTGAGGGGAAATGGCAGGATATCTCGATCGAGCCTTTTTTAATTTAGCTTTCGTTTTTCTGCAAATCTCGATCGGCTTAAAAAGCTGGACTTTGACTGATTAATGAAACAGTCCTGCGGTGCGTCGCTATGAGATTATCTGTTTTTGTTGAGGGATTTTTAACGGCGACGCACCCTACGATTACTCTCTCAATTCTGTCTCAAACGCGGAAATATTCAATTTTTGCACTCATAATTCAGGAGAATCATTCAATGATTGCTAACTTAACCGCCACAGGTTGGGAAATTATTTACCACCGCGCCCACGCATTGCTAGCAGCGCAACTTGGCGGACAGTGGAAGCGTTCTAAATCTCCACTTCGTTTGTACGAAACCATCGCAGCTATTTCGCATCACGACGATTTAGAGAAAGAGTGGGAAGAAGATATTTTGACTGAAGCGGGCGCGCCCTTAGATTTTACCTTGCAGACGGAAACGTCTCTGCCTAAAATTAGAGCAATGACGCAGAATTCTCTATATCGCGGTAGGTGGGTAGCAATGCTGATTTCTATGCACATGAGCTATCTCAACGAAGGAAAGCGGGGAGAGTCGAAGGAACTCGACGAGTTTCTGGACGAACAACTGGAAAATCAAAAAAAATGGCGCAAAGAGTTGGAACTTTCCGAGAAAGATACTAAATCAGCTTATGCTTTTTTCCAATGGTGCGATCGGCTATCATTAATTTTGTGCAGCGGCGAGTTGCCCGCCGGAGAACGAGCTTTAGAAATTAGCGTCGGTCCCGATGGCAAGCGTTACGATATTGTACAGAACAGCAACGAACTCGTGACAGTAACTCCTTGGCCTTTTGAAGACGATAAGTTTACTGTGAACGTGGAAGCGTGCCATTTGGATCGAGTCAAGTTCGACAGCAACCAAGAAATCAAGGAAGCGCTGCACAAAGCTCCACGCGAGATCTTAGAGTGGACTTTTGTCAAGTCTTAATTAAACCTCTACCACAAATACTGCACCGTTCTAAGTTCGTAGTGAGGACTTCAGTCCTGTGACTTTTATGAGGACTGAAGTCCGAACGATCAAACCAATTTGATTGTAGTCGTTCGACAGGACATAATATTACCAATTCCCAATTCCCAATTCCCAATTCCCAATTCCCAATTCCCAATTCCCGATTCCCCATTCCCAATTCCCAATTCCCAATTCCCAATTCCCCATTTCCCATTACCCATTACCAACTATGAAACGTTCAGCTTGCCTAATTTTCAATCCCGTCGCCGGCAACAGCGACCCCGACCAAGACTTAGCTAGAATTCAGGAACTTTTAGAGCCTTTTATTGACTTAGACATTCGGCTGACAACGCCAGAAATAGACGCCGATCAACTCGCCCATGAAGCAGTTGCTAGGGGAGTTGAGGCAATTATTGCTTCCGGGGGCGACGGCACATTATCCGCAGTTGCCGGGGCGATTGTGGGCACCAATATTCCCTTGGGAATTATTTCACGGGGAACAGCTAATGCTTTTGCAAATGCTTTAGACATTCCAAATACAATTGAAACCGCCTGCACAACTATTTTAGGAGGGCTAACTAGGGTGGTTGATGCGGCGATTTGCAACGGTAAAATGCCGATGGTTTTGTTAGCAGGAGTGGGTTTTGAGGCGGAAACTGTCGAATTAGCCGATCGCGAAATGAAGAATCGCTGGGGAATGCTGGCTTACATTTTGTCGGGAATTAAACAGTTAAACAATTTAGAAAGGTTTGAAGCGGAAATCGAAACCGAAGATAAAATTATCAGCGTTACTGCTGTGGCGGTGACGGTAGCGAATGCAGCGCCGCCTACTTCCATTTTAGCTCAAGGCCCGGCCGGGATTATTTTTGATGACGGCTTGCTGGATGTGACGTTGGTAGCACCTCAAAATAAAGCTGGGGCGATCGCAGCTTCTTATCACCTATTGCAAACAGCTTTGAGCGGCAATGCTACCGATCGCGACGACATCGGTTATTTGCGGGCCAAAAAAGTAACAATTAGTGCCGATCCTCCTCAAAAAGTGGTTGTAGACGGAGAAATTTTCGGCATGACTCCGCTTACCATTGAATGCGTTCCAGGAGGTTTAACTATTTTTGTACCGCGAGTTGAAGAAGAGCCGCTCATAGAAAAACTCACCGGTTTAGCGGACATCGAAGTTGTTTTGAAGTAATCCATTTCGTTCTAAACCAATCCATTCCGGCGGTTAGAAACCGCGACTAGACAAATCAATTCCGGCGGTTAGAAACCGCGTCTACACAAACAAAGTCCGCCGGCGCGGACTGGGAGGGAGACCGCATGGGCGGTCTTTCTTTTTATCAAAATTTATGAGTTTAAAACTCCCCGGAGGTGGATGTTTTTAGGATCGGTGTAAATCCCCATCCTAAAAACCTCGCTTTCAACTGTCAACTGTCAACTGTTTACGCTTCTAAGATTTGGCGAATTCGACGTTCTAAAAGTTCGAGATCTAGTCCGCCTTCATCGCGGCTGATGCGGCGCACAGTGACGTTGACATTGTTCAAATCAGCGAGCAAATCTTGGAGTATTTCCTGTTGTTGGCGGGCTTGAGTAATTTCGCGCGGTTCTTGCACCAAATCGCGGACGATCGTGTCTTCGGCGCGGGAAGCAACGATCGGGTCTGTTTCGCCGTCTATATGCACGAAAGTGCGCCGTCCGGGGCCGCGTTCTGCTTCGATTGGGATTACTGCTGTCACTTTGTCCGATCGCACATATTTGCCAAATCCTAGGTGGACTAAGACGGAAGATTGTATTTTCATAGATAGCAAGATTTATTTGTTAGTTATCTATATTTTAGCTTTTACACTATGATATAACAACTAATTTCAGAGCTATTTTCACTACAATACCTGTCGGTTTTTTCTCTGCTTTAAAGTTGTTAAACTTAAGTAAAAATGTTAAATAAATTAACTAAATATAACTGACGCACGGGTGGTCAGAAACCGGGTTTTTCACGAAAAGACGCGTTCCAGCTAGCAGATCCCGTAAAAACCCGGTTTCTTGGAGTAGAAGCGCGTAAATCCTGTTAACATAAAATTAGAGCAATGTGCGATCGCCCGCAACACCTTTCAGGGAAACAGCCTACCGATTCTAGATTTGAGCATTACTCCCACGGAAAAACAGGAAAGCCTAAATGATCCCAATTAGTCTCGACTTAGTTATCAGCCTCCTGACAGCCATTCCACTAGGCACTCTCAGAGACAAGTTTCAGCGCAACGAAACAGTCATCAAATTATTAAAAAAATTTAACCTCGACCCCGACGCGCCACCAGCAGATTTTAGCGGCGTTTACGTTTATACTTTGGTAGAATACGGCGCAGGCAAACCCAAACAGATTTTAGAACTATTTCGCCAAAAAGAGATAGAATCAGCATTTCGGAAAGCTTTCGAGTCCGACAGCCCAGCCATTTTAATTCAAGCAGGCGATGAGTTTCTCAACGAAAGTGCTTTGGGCCGAGAACTTCGAGATTTAGGGATTGACCCCAGGCGGGAATTCATGGCATTTGCGGCCGTGTTTATGGAAGTAGCCAAGCGGACGAGATCGATCGGCGATGTGATGGTGGGAAATGCGATCGCCAATGTGCAAAAACGCCTATCTCTGGTAATGGATCGCATCGAACGTCTTCCCACGCTGGAAGGAATTCGCACCGAGTTTGCGCGGTTGGAATCCGAAGATGTTCCCGCACTTCCGGCAGCCGCATCAATTAATATTCAAAAGTCTCAAGCCTTTATTTTATCACAACAAGTTCGCGGTTGGTTTGAAACCTTAAATTATCAGTTTGAAACCTATCAAATTTCGGAAGATAACTATTTTGAATGGATTATCGATGTTCCGGTGAGACGCAAAAAGTACGATCGTATTTTAGTGCGCGGTATCGCCGGAGAAGCCGGACTCAGAGACATCTCAGCCTTGCGCGAATCAGTGAAAAAACAGCGCACCGATGAAGGCTGGTTAGTCACCGCCCGCCGCATCAGTCGCGCCGCGCGGGATGAAGTAGATAAACCAGAAAATCGTAATTTAGCTTGCTATACCTTCGATGAATTGCTCGACCAAGATGCCGATTTTACCGCTTATCTCGATTGGCTAGAAACTGAAATTACCAGCCGCAATATTGATACTAAATACGTGCCGCTAGCTTGTACGAAAGAAGAAATCGACCCCGATACTCAGCGCAAGATGGGCGTGAGTCATTATGGCGAGCGAGACGGCTGGATCGAAGGTTATATTGACCTGTGGTTGAATGACCCAGTTAAAGAACATATTTCAGTTTTAGGAGAATTTGGAACTGGGAAAACTTGGTTTGCGATGCACTATGCTTGGATGGCGCTGCAACGCTACAAAGAAGCTCAAAAACGCGGCTTGGAACGTCCGAGGTTGCCGTTAGTAATTCCGCTGCGAGATTATGCCAAAGCAGTTAGTGTCGAGTCGCTATTTTCCGAGTTTTTCTTTCGGAAACACGAGATACCTTTGGCGGGTTATTCGGCTTTTGAACAACTGAATCGCATGGGCAAATTTCTGTTGATTTTCGATGGTTTTGATGAAATGGCCGCTAAGTGCGATCGGCAACAAACGATCAACAACTTCTGGGAACTAGCAAAAGCCGTGGTTCCCGGCGCCAAAGTCATCCTGACTTGCCGCACCGAACATTTCCCCGAAGCCAAAGAAGGACGCGCATTGTTAAATGCAGAACTGCAAGCATCAACAACTATCTTAACAGGCGAAACTCCCCAGTTTGAAGTATTAGAATTAGAGAAATTTAACGACGAGCAAATTCGGGAAGCGCTGTCATTTCAAACAGAAGTTGCTACTGTCGAAAAAGTGATGGGAAACCCGCAGCTATTGGATTTAGCGCGTCGCCCGGTGATGACGGAGTTAATTTTGGAAGCATTGCCCGATATTGAAGCCGGAAAACCTGTGGATATGTCGCGGATTTATCTGTATGCGGTGCGACGGAAGATAGAGAGAGATATCAAAGCTGAACGCACTTTTACTTCATTAGCTGATAAGCTTTACTTTTTGTGCGAGTTATCGTGGGAAATGCTGTCTACCGACCAAATGAGTCTGAATTATCGCGGTTTTCCCGATCGCATTCGCAGCTTGTTTGGTTCCATCGTGCAGGAGGAAAAAGACTTAGACCACTGGCACTACGATATGATGGGTCAAACGATGCTAATCCGCAATGCAGATGGCGATTATACTCCGGCGCACCGTTCGTTACTAGAGTTTTTTGTCGCTTATAAATTTGCAGCGGAATTGGGAGTTTTGGCGCCAGATTTTACCGAATTAGTTGCGCCGGAACAGTCTTGTTTAGATCGTAATGCAGCGCCTCAAAAATATGCTTGGTCTAATTATTGTCGATTGCAAGCCCAAAAGAGAAATAAGGGTGAACTTATTGCGCCTTTGCAGGGATTTGTTGCTGAAGATTTAGGGCAACTTCGTCACAGTTTCGGACACGCGCCGCTGACAAAAGCAGTGATGGATTTGTTGTTACCAATGGTAGGGGCGGTGTCCTCGTGCCGGCCCTGCCTCGATGTAGGGGCAGCTACGGAGAAATTATTGGAAATTGTGGAAGCAACGCGGGGAAAAACTGAAAGTGAGGTAGGTTATGTGGGAGGGAATGCGGCGACGCTGTTGGTGAAAATCGATCGCACTGCGTTAGAAGCAAAAGACCTTTCTCGTGCGGTTATTTTAGGTGCTGATTTTACAAATGCTAGTCTGCGCCGCGTCAATTTTGCTGAAGCGAATTTAGCAGAGTCTGTTTTTGCTAAAGCCTTTCGTACAGTTAATTCGGTCTCATTTAGTCCAGATGGCAAACAATTTGCTACAGGTGGTAGTGATGGTGTTGTTCGTTTGTGGGATGCAGTCAGTGCCAAAGAACTTTTAACTTGTCGGGTACGGAAAAATTCAGTGCATTCAGTTGCTTTCAGTTCTGATGGTGAAAGGCTTGCCAGTGACAGTGTTGACAATAGTATCAAGCTTTTGGATAGTCATACAGGAGAATGTTTGCGGACTTTCACCGGACATGAAAATTCAGTGCGTTCAGTTGCTTTTAGTCCCGATGGTGAATGGCTTGCCAGTGGGAGTTATGACAAGACTATCAAGCTTTGGAATAGCCATACAGGAGAGTGTTTGCGGACTTTAAAAGCACATAAAAATTCTATAAGCTCAGTTACCTTTAGTCCCGACGGTGAATGGCTTGCCAGTGGCAGTTTTGATAATACTATCAAGCTTTGGGATAAGCATACTGGAGAATGTTTGCGGACTTTCACCGGACATGAAAATTCGCTTCTTTCAGTGGCTTTCAGTCCCGACGGTGAATGGCTTACCAGTGGCGGTTATGACAACACTATCAAGCTGTGGGGCAGCCATACAGGAGAGTGTTTGCGGACTTTCACCGGACATGAAAATTCAGTGAGTTCAGTTACCTTTAGCCCCGACGGTGAATGGCTTTCCAGTGGCAGTTTTGACAATACTATCAAGCTTTGGGATAGGCATACTGGAGAGTGTTTGCGGACTTTCACCGGACATGAAAATGGGGTGAGTTCAGTTACCTTTAGCCCCAACGGTGAATGGCTTTCCAGTGGCAGTTTTGACAATACTATCAAGCTTTGGGATAGGCATACCGGAGAGTGTTTGCGGACTTTGACCGGATATGAAAATGCGGTTTTTTCAGTCACCTTCAGTCCCGACGGTGACTGGTTTGCCAGTGGTAGTAGTGACAATACTATCAAGCTTTGGGATAGGCATAGCGGAAAGTGTATAAAGACTTTCAAAGGACATAAAAAGAGAGTGAGTTCAGTCGCATTCAGTCCCGATGGTCAATGGCTTGTCAGTAGCGCTTGGGACAACACAGTTAAACTTTGGAATATCCATATTGGAGAGTGTATTAAGACTTTCACAGGACATAAAAGTTGGATTTATTCAGTCGCTTTTAGTCCTGACGGTAAATGGCTAGTTAGTGGTAGTTATGACAATACTATTAAACTCTGGGATAGCCATACCGGAGAGTGTTTTATGACTCTCACCGATCGTGAATGTAGAGTGCGTTCAGTTGCTTTTAGTCCCGGTGGTGAATGGCTAGTCAGTGGCAGTAGTGACAATACTATCAAGCTTTGGAACAGTCATACTGGACAGTGTTTGCGGACTTTTACCGGACACAATAATTGGGTGAATTCAGTTACTTTTAGTTTTGAGGGTGAATTGATTGCAAGTGGCAGTGATGACTATACTATCAAACTTTGGGATAGCCATACCGGAGAGTGTTTGCGGACTTTTACCGGACATGAAAATTCGGTTTATTCAATCGCATTCAGTCCAGACAATCAACAGCTTGCAAGTGGCAGTGATGACAACATTATCAAGCTTTGGGATAGCAATAGTGGAGAGTGTTTGCGGACTTTAAGCGGACATGAAAATGCCGTTCTTTCAGTCGCATTCAGTCCCGACGGTGAATGGCTTGCCAGTGGTAGTAGTGACAACACGATTAAACTCTGGGATGTCAATACAGGAGAGTGCATCAAGACTCTCACAGATGGACTTTATGAGGAGATGAATATTACGGGTGTTACGGGTTTAACGGAAGTTGAAAAAGCCACGCTCAAAGCTTTAGGGGCTGTTGAAAATTGATCGTCGCCAAGGAGGAATTATGCAGTCAGCAATACGGATTACAACCAAAGTTCTTGCAGGAGATAAACTGCACGGGTGGCTAGAAACCGGGTTTTTTCGACAATACTTCGTTGAGACCAGCAGATTTGGCCAAAAACCCGGTTTCTTGTCGAAGTCGGGCAGGTAGTCAGAAACCGGGTTTTTTCGAGGATACTTCGTTGAGACCAGCAGATTTGGCCAAAAACCCGGTTTCTTTTGTTAAAGTTATCCGATCGCAAAATCACTCAATTTTCGCATCATCGGCGGGTCAAACCCAAGTACAATATCTTCTTTGGGAACTCCCAATTCCACAAGTTCGCTAGCAATACCCACCTCAGTACCATCCTGCTGAATCCAGATTTTATTGTCCATAATATCTAGGTGCAACACCGGGCCATAAACTCGCCGCTGATTGCGCCAGCCTACATAGATTAATTGATAATGATCGCGATCGATATCAAAGATAGTTTGAGCCTGAATTCGCTCATCCCACACCAGACTAGCGTGTTGCGAGAGCAGATTCTGGATGTGCTGCCGATAAAGGTCTACATTTGCCATTGTGCGATCGCCTCCTGTTCTATATTGTAAACAATCATACGTAAGTTAATCGGCGATTGAAATCGCTTCTACAGAAACAAAGTCCGCCTTCGCGGACTAAAGAATAACATATCCTATTGACTAAATTGCTGAGCGTAATAACGAGCATATCGATCGCCCTTTTCGAGCAATTCCTCGTGCGTGCCCGATTCCATCACTCTACCTTTTTCCAAGACCAAAATTCTGTCAGCCTTCCGCACAGTGGCCAAACGGTGCGCGATAATAAACACAGTCCGATCGCGCATCAATCTTTCCAAGGCCTCCTGTACCAATGCTTCCGACTCCGAATCTAGCGCTGATGTTGCTTCATCGAGTATCAGAATTCGCGGATTGAGCAAAACAGCACGGGCGATCGCAATTCTTTGTTTTTGGCCGCCCGATAAGTTTACTCCCCTTTCCCCAACCCAAGTTTGATAACCGTCGGGAAACTCACTAATAAATTGATGGGCGTTGGCAATTTGCGCCGCTTTTTCAACATCTTTTAGTTCATAATAAGACTGGCCAAAAGCAATATTTTGAGCAATCGTACCCGAAAATAAAATAGTTTCTTGCGGCACAATTCCGATTTGTCGCCGCAGCGTATTTAATGTCACATCTTGAATATCAATCCCGTCAATTAAAATTTGTCCCGCTTGCGGATCGTAAAATCTGGGTAACAAGTTTACTAAAGTAGTTTTCCCCGCACCGGATGCGCCGACAAGGGCGATCGCTTCTCCCGGAAGTGCGAGTAAACTCATACTTTGTAAGATGGGTGTCTCTGAGTTATAGGCAAAATTAATGTTGCGGTATTCAACTTTGCCGGTAACGTGGGGAAGTTCGATCGCACCTGGCTTTTCGACTACTGTGGATTCAATGGCTAATAGTTCAAAAATGCGATCGCTAGAAGCCTCTCCCTGCTTGAAATCACCGTAATTTGCAGTCGTAATGGCGATCGGATCGATTAACAGCGCTACTCCGGCGATATAACTAATAAATTGAGTACCTGTGAGATTACCTTGATTAATTTGCCAACCACCTATGAAAAAGAGCAAAATCACGCTCATCGCTTCCAGAAAGCCAACTACGACGAACTGGAGTGCTTTTATTCGTTCAGACAAATACTTAGCGCGGCGGTTTTGTTCGGCTTCTTCTGCAAAGCGAGAAATTTCGTATTCTTCCGCCACAAATGCTTTGATTAAACGAATCCCGCTGAATACTTCTGTTAGCAAAGCTGACAAATCAGAGATGCGATTTTGACTGTCTCGCGAATAACTCAGTAGTTTTTCCCCAAACCAGCTAATTAATAATACCATTAGCGGTGCAATAATTAATGCACCCAAAGTTAATTGCCAGTTAAGATAAATCATATATCCCATGACTGCAATTAGCTGCAAAATACAAGGGATAAATTGATGAAAAAATTTATTTACGACTTCGCCAATTCGGTCAATATCTTCTGTGAGGCGGTAGGACAAATCTCCGGTTTTGGCAGTCTCAAAGTAGCCCAGATTGAGGTTTTGGAGGTGTGCGTAAACTTTTTTGCGGATTTCTAAAGCAATAGTCAAAGCTGCTTTTGCCATCAGCGTATCTTGGCCGTATTGGGCTGTACCGCGAATTAGAAATATAACGGCGCTGAGTGCCGCAATTTGCGCGAATCCTTTTAAATCTCCTTTACCTATAAATTTGGCGGTTTCGCCAACCAGCCACGCGATAATTGGCCAAAATATGGTAAATACTACGGTACAAACTAATGCTTTACCGATGGTTTGTTTTTGGGGCTGGAGGTAGGGTAGGATTTGCCAATAAGTCGATCGAGCTTTCAAGATATTTTGCCCTCGCAAGTTCTGTTTTTAGAGATATCTGAGCCAGAATATGATATCAGCGATCGGGCAAATCTCCACAATCATTCTTGACCGTCGGCATGAGTAGCCCGTACTTTAGCCCCCGCAACAACTGCGCCCCGAAAGGCGGCCGACTCTCCGGGTGCAAGAGTAACGGGTTGAGTGTCGATAAATCCGTTGTCTATTAAATTGCCTGACTCGTCCAAAACTTCATAGTTGACTTTGACATTCTTGATGATTTTGCAGCCTTGATTCAGAACTTTACCGCTGAAAAACTTGCCGTCATAATTTGCAGCCGCAATTGACACTTTTGCAGCAATGTTGGAACCCGGAATGCAAGTTTGGGCAGTTCGCAAAGCTGGCTGTTTTTCACACAACTTGCCCAAGTCTACTATTCTGCCGTCGGTAGTTTTTAGATAGCAAAACGGCTCGTCAATTGGTGAGTTTTGAACAATGAAATTTGTAGAGTCTGCAATCAAAGGGCGAGCCGATATCGGCGAGATTAGCAAACTTGATAAAGCTACGGTTAAATGTAAAATATTCATATTTGTTCTGGATGTTTTAAAGTTAATTTTACTAGATAGTTTACATTTAATTTACGTTTAAATATCTATATGTAAATAGGCTTCACTTCGTTCAACCCAACCTACAAATCTAAAAACTTCACTGTCAACTGTCAACTGTCAACTGTCAACTGTTTAAATTGTGCTATGATAAGACATCAAACTTTTGAAAATAAAGTCATGGTCGTTACTCAAGATCACCTCAAACAAAAACCGATCGCACTGACGGTAACTTGGGAGAAGTTGCCAGACGATTTCCAATTAGAAGAAAAACCAGTGGAGAATACAGGTCAACCGCTAATTGCTGGAGCACTGCGAGAAATCTTAGAACTGAGAGGATTAATCGGGCCACTAATGCTGATTGCCAGCAACTTTGGGATTTGCGCTACTGTCAACGGCGAGTTAGTTATCAAAGCACCGGATTGGGTTTACGTACCTTCGGTATTGCCCGCAGAGTCGAGAATTGACCGCAAAAGCTATACCCCAAACTTGGAAGGAGAAATCCCGACCATTGTGATGGAATTTTTGTCGGAAACAGACGGCGGGGAATATTCTACTAAACGTACTTTCCCTCCGGGGAAGTGGCTTTTTTATGAACAAATTCTGCAAGTCCCAACTTACATCATTTTTGACCCAGAAACTGGATTGCTGGAAGTATATCGCTTGCAAAATGGCAATTACGAGCTAGAATTTCCCGATGAGGAAGGTCGTCACTGGATGACGGATTTTGGTTTGTATTTAGGAACGTGGAGAGGGGAGAAAGAACAGCGTACAGGCTATTGGTTGCGCTGGTGGGATGAAGCAGGAAATTTGCTGTTGTGGGGGGTAGAACAGTTAACAGTAGAACGCCAGCGAGCCGATCGCGAACGTGAACGAGCCGATCGACTGGCTGAGTATTTGCGCGATCGGGGAATCAACCCGGACGAGATTATTTGATGAATTCTACGCGATATTTGTAGGGACACGGCAATGCCGTGTCCGCAATTACTCCATATTATCTAATACTCGGATTCCTATTCCGAAGATTCCCAGATCCAGGAACTTTCCGACTCGGACGGCGACTGTTTAAACTGCTAGCAGTTCGAGCATTCACAGCATCAACAGGAGCTCTTAAACCCAAGTCTTGCAAAATTTCTACGGCCGCCCTTTGTCCAGTTTCGCAACCTCCTTCCATGTAACCTTGATTTTCTAGCGAAGTGTGTTCTCCGGCAAAATATAAATTGCCAAATCGTTCGCCTTCGACGCGGTGCATTTGCGTCCACTGTCCGACTAAATAGCAGGAATAAGAACCTTTAGAAAAGCGTTCTCCCGGCCAAAATGCTCGTACAGCTTTGCCCGATCGCAAATTCCTCACTCCGGGAAAAACTCTTTCAAATTGGTTCAAAAATCTTTGTGCTTGGTCTTCGGGAGTTCCACTGCCGATCGACAAACCCTGCTTTCCTCCTGTAAAATTAGTAACTAAACCGTTAGCAGTAGGAGCGAAAGGCGTAGCTTCCGAGGTATTTTGGAATCCTAAATCGGTATAAACAGAAGCAGTCGATCGATAAGTTTCTCGCCAAATGCGACTGCGGTAGCCAGTAATCAGCTTAGAATTAGTACCGTAACCCAATTGCTCGATCGCCCTGCGCTTCGGTTGGGGCAAAGGCACGTTAATTTTAACGTCTCGGAGAGTGCTAAATGGCAAAGTTAGCAAAACCCGTTCGTAAATACGCTCAAAGGCGCTTTCTCCCGATCGCAAATTCACTCGATAGCGCCCATCTGCCAAAAAAGTAATCGCTTCCAAAATCGTCCCCGTCTCGATCGAACCAGACAATCGATCGGCTAAACTGTTGACAATTTGACTGTTACCGCCGTCAATTTGATAGCGCTCGTCGCTGTCGCCGTACAATTCAAAACTGCCCGATTCAGCACCGATTAAAAACAGCAGATTTAACGCCGACTGTTCTTCGGGATCTCGACCGTAGAATGCCGTATAAGCAACCCGCAACAATTGTCGCAGTAGCGTGCTAGTATCAGCTTGGTCTAAGTATTCAGCGATCGAAAGATTATCCAATTTTTCCGCTGATTCCGTAAAATCTTGATAGCTAATGTTATCTCCAACCGCCCGCAAATCAGAGCTAATTTTACTAGCTAACGGCCCAAAATCTGCGATTAGTTGCTGAAGAGAAACTCGCCGTCTGTCAAAGAAAAAAGTATCCTTTACCAGTCCACTCTGCACTTGAGCTAAGTCGATCGCCCGCAAACCCAATTCCGTCGCTAGCGAGATCAAAGTAGTATGGCCGCTATCAATAAATTCTCCTCCCAGCTCCGCCGAAATCGCTGTTCCAGCCACCCTAGGAGCCGTGCGAATCCGTCCCCCCACGCGATTGTTTGCTTCGATAATATCGGCACGTACGCCCGCCTGACGCAAGCGATAGCCCGCCGTCAAACCAGCAATTCCAGCACCCACAACCAAAATGGGCGATCGACCGCGCGCTTGAGCAAAAGCCCCCTCTCCCTCCCGGGTAAAAGTCGCAGCAGCAACGGCTCCCGCAGCCGCTAAACCCCCGTGCAGCAAGCTGCGCCGAGATATGGGAAAATTGGGAGTACGATCGCTCAACATTCCCAGCAGTTCATCAACTGGAATGCCCGTTTCCCTTGATTTCTGGGCAATAGTAGCAGCGCGGCGCAGCATTGCCATCAGTGCAGATTTAGCCATAATTGAGACACCCTCACAAAATTTTGATGTAAACTGGATTCTCGATCGAATTTGATTATGCACTTTCCAGACTAAAGTACAGAGAGATTTTTTTAATAATGCTAACCCTCAGAACACTGTTCGACAGCAAATTTTATCTCGAAAACAACCCAGATGTCGCCGTACAAGTGGCCAGAGGGACGGTATCGAGTGCCTTCGATCACTACCGAAAGATTGGCAAATTTGAAAATCGCGATCCGAATGCGCTGTTCGATGCCAGCTATTATTTAGACACGAATACAGATGTAGCAGTATCAGCGAAACTTAACGGCTTTTCAGCCGCCGATCACTTTATCAGATTCGGTCAATTTGAAGTTCGCAGCCCAAACCCTTTATTCGATGTTAATTTTTATCTAACCAGTAATCCCGACGTTCAAACAGCAGTCCAAACAAATCAAT
This sequence comes from Cyanobacteria bacterium OTE_58_metabat_593, assembly GCA_031372825.1. Lineage (GTDB taxonomy): Bacteria > Cyanobacteriota > Cyanobacteriia > Cyanobacteriales > Microcoleaceae > Microcoleus. The sequence goes on from JANMLZ010000102.1 coordinate 36,775, forward strand.
TTACGGCATTTGAACACTACTTCAAAGTCGGTCAATTAGAAAACCGCAAACCCAGCGTTTTCTTCGATCCCAGCTTTTATCTAGAAAGATATCCGTTGGTAGGAGGCGCAGTCGGTAGTGGTGCAGTTAAAAGTGCGATCGACCATTACATTCAATTCGGTCAAAAAGAAGGACTACTGAGCACTCTCCCCGCCCCCGGCGACGATTTTAGCACATCACAAAACTTGGGCATTCTCACAGATAGTCTCAGCGCCAGTGATTTTGTAGGGGATGCTGAAACAACAGATATTTACAGTTTCATCTTGAATACTCCGAGCCTTTTCAGTGTAACAGTTGACGGTTTAAGTGCAGACGTTGACCTAGAATTAATCCAGGATCTCAACGGTAACGGCGTAGTTGGAGCAGACGATATTATTGCTTCATCTAACAATTTAGGCACGGCTTTAGAAAGAATTGTTACCAACGTTGCTTTGCTTACCGGAACTTATTTCGTCCGCGTTTCTCAAATTCAAGGCGATACAAATTATGACTTGACATTGCTATCAGCTCCCTTAGCAAAACTGACCCAAACTTAAAATCAAATCATATACAGCGGATCTCATATTTGTGAAGTGTAGGGACACGGCAGTGCCGTTTCCCTACAATAGATCGCGGCGCAAGAAACGGCACTGCCGTGTCCTGATTTTGGGTTATATTATTAATTCCGATACAACCGGAATTGATATCAGTCAAGCAAATACACAAACACTTCTCTTCTCTTTTATTCCCTTCTCCTCTCTTCCTTCGCGCTCTTGGCGCCTTCGCGGTTCGTTAAAAAATCCAGTTTACCAGAAAGAATTGGTTGAAAGCCTCTCACGAGTGAGGGAGAAATCAAAATCAGACTATTCATTACTCCAATCCTCTTCCTTCTAGGTAGAGGTAGCTCTTAAACTGTCAACTGTCAACTGTCAACTGTCAACTGTTGAAAAGACTTGGTATAAAACAGGCTTCGGCAGCCGTCAAATTACCCATTACCCAAAATTCAATTATTGGTTTCAGAGCCGCCGGGAGAGGGCATAGATTGAACGGGTGCCGCAGGCCAGTTAGAGCGATTTTTGGTGAGAGTAGTAGACACCAAAGCATAGCCCAAAACAGCAGGAAGGACGATCGCACTCAAAAACACGATCGCCACCGCCCAAGTCATCGCATTCGACACTGCGCCATAATGAGTGCGGTAAGGGTCAAACGGTGGTAAATTCGACCTCGGGGCGTCCCGCAGCCCGATCGGACGTTTGAACCGCACCCGCCTGTCATCGAGCTTTTCGAGCAAAATCCAGCCAACCTGAGCTTCTTCTTGGCACAGCTTGTTAAAAATTGCAGGATTGCGAAACAAATCGCTGCTAGCCCGCACAATCTTGTACTCCCAAACCGTCAAATCAGCAGGATTAGTATCGGATTGAGGATTACCATTCCGCACATTTTCAGGCGCTGTAAAATTATCTTCTTGAGATTCGTACAGAGTCAAAACTTCCTCCTCTTCATCACATTTTTGCCCCGCAGCCAATTGCTCGCGGCTCACCAAAAGACCCGCGAGTGCAGCCTCCAAACCGAGACTACCAACCATCAAACTCCAAATCAAAATTTCAACCATAAAAGGAGTTAAAAGTTAAAAATTTAAAACTCAAAAGACTCGCTTTTAACTTTCAATCTTTAATTTTAAAATAGCCTTCCACCACACAATCTGCACCAACGGTGCGCCAAGAAACCCGCTCTAAAGTCAAAGCATCAGTCATTGCTGAAAACCCCAAATCTCCGACAGGAGTAGGAGCGTTTTGGCCGCCGACAATTTTAGGAGCAATAAAAGCCATAATTTTTTGAACTGCACCCTCAGCAATTGCTTTGGCGGCCAAAGTGCCACCACATTCCCACAGTACAGAAAGAAAAGATCGATCGTACAAATAAGCCATTGCATTAGTCGGTGTCAGCGGCGACAATTCCACAACTTCCACCCCTTTAGCGATCAAAAATTCCTGGAATTCGGGTTTAACCCCAGGCTCAGTCAGCACCAAAGTAGCCGCCACAGAGGTTTCCCACAACCAAGCAGACTTCGGCAAATCCAGAGTGCGACTCATCACCACCCGCAGGGGATTGTGCCTGTCAGAATGGTGACTCGTCAGTAGGGGGTTGTCTAGACGCACCGTATTTCCCCCAACAATCACAGCATCGCAGCCGACACGCACCCGATGCACCTCGCTCCGAGCCTCCTGGCCCGTCACCCAAGCGCTGTGACCGCTACTGGTAGCAATTTTACCGTCCAAAGTCATCGCATATTTCAAAATTCCAAAAGGTCGACGATGCAAAATCCGGTGCACAAAAGCCTCATTCAGTTTTTGGCAAGCTTCCCCTTCTACTCCCGCCACCACTTCAATGCCAGCCTCCCGCAACCGAGCCAGCCCAGTGCCAGCTACCAAAGGATTCGGATCGACCATGCCAGCCACTACTTTTGCCACCTTGGCTTTAATTAAAGCTTCGGAACAGGGAGGAGTCCGTCCGTAGTGGTTGCAGGGTTCCAGGCTGACGTATGCGGTCGCTCCTGCGGCCAGTTCCCCTGCTTCTCGGAGCGCAAAAACTTCGGCGTGAGGTTGACCGGCACCGGGATGAAACCCTTCGCCGACAATTTTGCCGTCTCGGACAATTACAGAACCGACGAGGGGATTGGGTGCGGTTTTGCCCAGAGCACGGCGGGCCAATTCTATGCAGCGGCGCATCATGGCTCGATCGAACTCTTGAGTTTCGCTGTTGTCGAGTTGTTTTGTAGGTTGCTGCTGTCGATTGGCTAAGCTGGCGATCGGTTTAGCGTCCGCCGGAAAAGTTTCCATGAGATTTTGCGATGATATGTAATCCTAAGTTTAGTGACTTTGAGGCTAATTTTGGCAGTGTAGCGGATGTTGAATTGCGACACCAAATTTTACATTGCTGTGATCGGAAATATTGCACCGTTCTCAAGAACAGGCTCTTCGGCCTGTTCCACAAGAGATGAACTTTCTTGTGGAACAGGCCGAAGAGCCTGTTCACAAACAGCTTATTGAGAATGGTGCAATATCTCAGCCCGATCGAATAGTAATTCACGGGCGATCGACCAAGCACGCATTGATAAATAGCTTTAAAATTAAAAAACAATAGCAGCCGAAAAAAGAACAAACAATGAGTCAGGACATGAAGCGGGAATTTGCCAGCCGCGACGAATTAATCGCCTACGTCAGCCAACAGTTCCCCGAAGCCGCCGCCCGGGACAGCAGCGTACCCCCCACCAGAGGCGGGCGCAAAGCAGCCGAGAAAGTGCTGCAACAAGTCAATCCCGGCAAATACGCCTCAACCCGCAACTTTCTGGGCGGTGCAGTAACACGCTTGTCGCCCTATTTGCGCTATGGCGTTTTGAGCCTTGCGGAAGTCCGAGATGTCGTACTAGAGAAAGTGCAGCATCAAGAAGATGCCGTGAAACTCGTCAACGAGTTGGGTTGGCGGGATTATTGGCAACGACTGTATGCCGAATTGGGCAAAGGGATTTGGCAAGACCGGGAAGAGTACAAAACTGGTTACACTGCTTCAGATTACAGCGAAACTATGCCCCAGGATGTCATCGAGGGCACGACTGGTTTGGTTTGCATCGACAGTATCAGCCGCGAGTTGCGAGAAACTGGTTATTTGCACAATCATCAGCGGATGTGGACTGCTGCTTATCTCGTACACTGGCGCAGGGTGAAGTGGCAAGCTGGAGCTCGCTGGTTTTTGGAACATTTGCTAGATGGAGATCCGGCGAGTAATAATCTTTCTTGGCAATGGGTAGCGAGCACTTTTAGTCACAAGCCTTATTTTTTTAATCGGGAAAATGTGGAGCGTTATACTAAGTCGGTTTATTGTCGCGATTGTCCTCTGTACGGACAATGCGATTTTGAGGGAACTTACGAATATTTGGAAAGCAAGTTATTTCCGCAGGGCGAATCAGTCGATCGCACGGGCGGTTCTAAAAGTTGGGAACGCCCTAAAAAAGGTCGCCGAAATTAAAAAGTCAACAGTCAACAGTCAACAGTCAACAGTCAACAGTCAACAGTCAACAAATTATGCAAAATAAAATTATTTGGCTACACGGCGACTGTTTGAGTCCTGAAGGGCCTGCTTTTCAAGCACATCCAGAAGCACCGGCAATCTGGGTTTGGGATGACAAACTGATAGATGAATGGCAGTTGAGTCTCAAAAGAATGGTGTTTATTTACGAATGTTTGCTAGAGTTGCCGGTAGTTATTCGGCGGGGCGATGTGGCTGCGGAAGTTATCGCTTTTGCGATCGAATCCGGCGCGAATCAAGTGGTGACTGCCGAAAGTCCTAGTCCTCAGTTTCAGGATATTTGTCGGGAAATTAGACGATCGTACCCAGTAGAAGTTTTGCCACCAGAAGCCTTTGTCCGCTACGATGGCTACATTGATTTGAAGCGTTTTTCCCGCTACTGGCGCGTCGCTGAAAAGTATGTTTTTTAATGGGAATTGGTAATTGGGGAATTGGTAGAAAAATGGAAATGAGGTTATCTTATTTTGGGGAGCATCTTAATTTTCGCAAAAACCATTTTTTTTACAGTGCTCGCGTGCTTTATAAAGCACGCGAGCGAGGACAGCAAAACATGACAACTGTCAACTGTCAACTGTCAACTGTCAACTATTTAACTTCCCTTCAAACGCTGCAATAGCCATTGAAATCTAGATTGAGCCAAATCTGGATTTTCGACATTTTGCCCGATCGCCTGTTCGTCTTCCGGATCTTGATATATTAAATAATCAGTATCTTCGCCAAAGCGTTTGACTGTACCCCGCAGTCTCGACGACAGAAATTTGGTAATCGCGCGATAAAACCTGAGAGAAAACAACACATCTTGCTCCAGTTTTTCAGTTAGCAGCCGCCTTGGAATTGACAGGATCAGGCTTTCTTCAATTACCGTGACGCTAGCAGAAGGAAGCCTCCCGTCTACAAAAGACATTTCGCCCAACACTTCCCCAGAAACAATTTTGCCAATTTCTTTGTCGCCCAAAGATGATACAGCAACGCTCAAAGTTCCATCCAAAACTATGTAAAGGGCGTCCAAGGGCTTTCCTTCGGTGATGAGGGTGGTGCCGGGGGGGACTAGAGTGCGGGTGCCGTTGGCGAGCATCCAATCGATGTCGCGATCGCTCAATTCGCCTAATATGACTAGAACTTTGCTCATAAAATTAGGTTGAGATGAGATACTTTGTATTTTTTTACTTGTTGACTGGGGTGCTGTTGTTAGATAGTCAGACCCTGAGCGAAAGCGAAAACTAAACTTTACTAATAAAATACTAAATTTTAGACAATTCTAATAATATTCAATAATTTTGACACGATCGACCTACAACTATTTTTTGGATCAATGCTATTCTACATTACTTGTCGGGGACTGTGCAGCAGCCTTCTTCACAGGCCCGCCCGATCGCCCGCCATCGCACACCCGATGATGCAACAGCCCGAATTTCGAGACCGTGACTGCTAAAACCGTCTTAAAAGCTTGCTGTATCTTGGCTGTGAGCTTCCAAAGCCTCAAAATCCGGCGGGTTCGGGCCATCCGTGCGAGTGCAGCGCCCCCAAGTACAAAATTGTAGAATGCCACTGAGGCGCGCGATCGACCATTTAATAAAACAGCATTGAGGGTGAAATCCACCCGGGGATGGATTTTTAGCCGATCGAACAGTAAATTAAAATTCCGAGATAGACCGGCCGTCAGTTCTTAAATCTAATCAGCTTGAGAGTTGACTCCTCAACGGTTGAGTGCCAATCTAGGAACAACACAACTCAAATTTGTGTCATTTTTGAGCAAAGCTCTCGCCCGGAGCCCTCAAACACTTACACTTTTAATATCGTTTCCGGTTGCATCGGTATTGTTTAAACCGTCAACAGTTAACAGTCAACAGTTAACAGTCAACATCATTCCGGTGCAACCGGAATTGATATAACACACCGTTCATTGAGGAGTTTCTTATGAATAGTCTATTTTCCAAGTCTGCTTTCGCGTTAATAAATCTTGCAGCTTTAGCTGTTTGTTGCACTACCCTGTCAGCAAAAGCTGAAACTGGTAACTTGCCCGATGTCGGTACAACTGCAACAGCGGCTGCTCAAAATATTGACCAAATTTCTGAGCCTGCAACAACGACCGCAGTTAAAGCCGATACAGAAACAACGGCTACCAATACAAAAATTGATTCTATCAGTTCGATCGGACTAACAGAAGCCGCAGAGCCAGCAGCCTCCGCACCATCGGCGAACTTGGCAGCATCTGTTGCAACACCGGAACAATCCGCAGCAGCAACATCGGAAATTGCGGAGACTGAAAACTCCCAAGAAACCGCTAAAATTGCTGATAATAGCGTTAAAACGCAGCCAAATTCCCCGATCGCCGAAAAGCTCGATCGGCCTAATTCCGAACTGACAGCAGCAAAGGAAGAAAAAGAAGTCAAAACAGCACAAGAAGTGCTAAGCAATCCTGTCAGCACTTCCGCCTCAGCCCTGACAAACCAACCGAAACTTGCCCAAAAACCAGCAACTGTCTCGGAAAAACCTCAGATATTGGCTCAACCCGCTGGTACGACCGTCAGACCGGGCAGAACAACCCGTTCAGGCCCCAGCTACATCGGCATTGGTGGTAATCTCGGTTTTGGCGGAGATACAGCATTAGGCGACGGTTCATTTGCGATTATTAGCAAAATTGGTTTGACGAACAATTTCTCGGTGAGACCGACCGTTTTGTTCCGCGACAACGTAACTGTTCTAGTTCCCGTTACCTACGATTTTGTATCTCAAAATGCTGTCGAAGTCAGCGATGATTTTGTAATTACTGCTGCTCCTTATGCAGGTGCTGGCGTCGCATTTTCTACCGGTGATAACAGTAATTTTGGCTTCCTGATTTCTGGTGGTGTAGATGTGCCGATTTCGAGCAATTTTACAGCAACAGCGGGACTGAATATTGGTTTTCTTGACGGAGCTGAAGTGGGATTGTTACTCGGTGTCGGCTATACGTTCCCGAATATTGCCCGGTAGTATTGCTGTTTGATCTCTCCGTACGACAAGTAAATAGGCGCGGGGTTGGCTGTAGGAATACGGTCAACCCTTTTTGATGGTTGACAGGCCAATTCGGAGGACACGGCAGTGCCGTTTCCCATGCCACGGGAAACGGAAATTCGGAGGACACGGCAGTGCCGTTTCCCTACCTAGCTGAAATTATTGTAGGGACACGGCACTGCCGTCTCCTAATTTCCGTTTCCCGTGGCATGGGAGGACACGGAAATTCGGAGGACACGGCACTGCCGTTTCCCTACCTAGCTGATTAATCATTGTAGGGACACGGCACTGCCGTCTCCTGATTCCGGGGATTTCTCCTAATTTCGGGGATGAGTTGAAAAATTAAGCACGATCGCCCAGATTGATTTTTTGTCAAAGATATAATGATGGTTGGCTCGATCGAACTTTCTCACCAACCACCCGAAAAAAACCGTGACCAAAACAGAAATCCTAGCAGCACTCAAAAATCTGACAGCAGAAGAACGCCTAGAAATCATCGAAACAGCTTCGCGGATGATGCGCGACGACATAGAACAAAAAGCCCAGCACAAAGTTGAGAGAAAGCTGAGACTCAGAGCCGCAGCAGAAGCAGCAGTCAAAGATTATATGCCGGGAGGTGCTTTATATGATTTGTGGTCGGCTGACAGCGAACCCTATTTTGAATCTGAGGAAGAATACTTGAACGCAGGGATCAAAACTAATGCGTAGAGGTGAAATCTGGCTGGTTACGCTTGAACCGACTGTGGGTGCCGAAATCGGCAAAACCCGTCCCGCAGTTATTGTCAGCGATGAAACGGTGGGAATTTTGCTGCTTGAAGTTATTGTTCCCATCACTGACTGGAAAGAGAGATACACCCAAAGAAATTGGATGGTTCGACTAGAACCGACTAGCCAAAATGGGTTGGCGAAACTCTCCGCCGCCGATACTTTTCAAGTTCGTTCCGTCTCGCAACAAAGATTCGTCCGACAGATCGGAGTTCTCTCGGATACAATCATGGAAGACATTTCCGAAGCACTGACAATTGTGCTGGATCTGGATTGAATAACTAGCCAACAGCGCACAAATAGTGTTAATTATAAATAGATTGTACGGCGCGGCGGCCTAAATGATTCCCATACAACTTACACTTAAAAATTTTCTCAGCTATCGCGAAGCTGCTTTAGACTTTCGCGGCTTGCACACCGCTTGCATTTGCGGGCCTAACGGTGCCGGCAAATCCTCCCTCCTAGAAGCCATATCCTGGTCGCTTTGGGGCTGTTGTCGCAGCGATACGGAAGACGATATCATCCATATCGGCGAAACTGATGTCCGCGTTGATTTCACTTTCTCCACCGGCGGCCAAATCTACCGGGTGATTCGCAATCGCAGACGCGGACAATCGGGAAGTTTGGAATTTCAAGTTAGCTTGAATGCTGCTGACACCGAAGATAAACTGAATTTTCGCACTCTCACAGACAAGGGGCTGAGAACAACTCAGCAAAAAATCCTCGAACATATCAAACTAGATTACGATACTTTTATCAACTCGGCGTATTTGCGGCAGGGGCGAGCTGATGAATTTATGCTCAAAAAGCCGATCGAGCGCAAGCAAGTTTTAGCCAACCTCCTCAAGCTCGATCAATACGATACTTTGTGCGAACAAGCCAAAGATACGTCGAAACAATTTAAAGCTCAAGTCGATGTTCTCAAACACAGTTTGCAAACCATACAAGAGCAACTGCAACAAAAAGAGGCGATCGCCTCCGAACAAACTCAATTGCAGCAAGCAACCGATTTGCTTCAACAGCAGCAGCAAGCCGACACAAGCGAGTTGCAGCAACTGCAACTCCAACACCACAACCGCCAAACTTGGCAAAAACTCCTCGCCGGCCATCAGCAACAGCACTACAATATCTCTCAAGAATGTCGTCGCTTGCAGCAAGAACTCAGCGCCGCCAAACAACAACAAAATGAGCTGCAAGCTCTCCTCAAACAAGAAAATGAAATAACAGCAGGCATTGCTTACTTTCACGGGTTGCAAGCCACAGAAGAGACTCTATCTGGCAAATTCAAAGCTAACCAAGAAGCCCAAAATCAGCGACGAATATTGCAAGAACAGCAGCGCGACGAACTGAGCTTTTTGCAAAGCAAAATTCAGCAGTTGCAAGCTCAATTAGATGTCTTAGAACAGGATGAAAAAGATGTTCGAGATGTTCTAAAACAGCAGCCGGAGGTTGACAAAGGACTCGCACAGTTGCAAACAGTTCGATCGCGCCTCAACGAACTCGACCAACTGCAACTCCAAGTTTCGCCACTCCTCCAACAGCAGCAGCAAAAGCAATCAGGGCTCGATCGCGCCCGCGCCGGTTTAACCGCCCGCTTAGACGAAATCAACCGACAGGTACAAGTTCAGCAGCAGCAGCGACAGCCGCAATTACAGCAGGAAATCTCGGCCATTGGTAATCAAATTTTGCAGTTGGAAAACAAGCGAGTTTATCAAGAACGAGTCCGCGAAAAAGGTCAAGAAAGGCACGACTTTCTCGGAAACTTGCAAGCAAAAAGCCGCGACTATCAAACCAGACTTACTGAAATTGACCAGAAACTGCAACTGTTGCGAAAAAATGAAGGAGAAAAAACCGCAAGTGAAGGTACAGCCTCCAATTTTGCGGAAAACGAGCAGTCGAATTCACCTTTAATGGTGCGGGATGCAAATTTTGGTAGTTGTCCTTTGTGCGATCGACCTTTGGACGAACATTACTGGAATTTGGTAATCGCAAAACACCACTCCCAACAGCAGGAAATCTGGAATCAACTGTGGGTTGTGCGCGAACAGTTAGCCGTCTCCGAGCGCGAAATTCAAGTCCTCAGACAGGAATACCGCGAACTAGAACAGGAATTAGCGCCCTACCAAGGATTGCGGGAACGTCGCAGTCATTTGCAAGCTCAATTAGATGGACTTAGTCAAGATGAAAATAGGCTGCAAAGTATGCGTCAAGACGCGGAGGAAATAGAGCGATTGCTGCGTAGTGGCGAGTATGCAGCCGATGAGTTAGGCCAACTCCAGCAAATTGAACTGCAACTGAAACAGCTCAATTATAGCGATCGCAGTCACTCCCTCGCCCGCAGCGATGAAAAGCGCTTGCGATGGGCAGAAATTAAGCAATCTCAAATCAAAGATGCTCAGCAGAAACTCAATAAAATTAACATCCGTCGGCCGGATTTGCAAACTCAATTAGCAGACATACAACAACAGTTAGAACAACAAAAAAACAGCTCCGAAATTCAGCAGCAAATTCTGTCTTTAGATAGATACATTCTGGAAGTTGGCTATAATTTGGAACAGCACGAACACGTCCGCAGCGAAATGCGCCGATCGCAGTTTTGGATCGCCCGCGCCGAAAAACTGCGATCGGCAACTCAGCAACACCCGCAAGTCCAGCAGCGGGTGAATGAAATCGCAAGTTCGATCGCCGTGCGCGATCGAGATTTGGAAGCTGTCAGCGCTCAAACTTCGGCGATGAATCAACAGTTACAACAACATCCCGATCCGACAGCGCGCATAAGTGCGATCGAGCAGCAAATCAATCGCCGCCGCCAGCAGCTAGACCAACATTTGGGAAGTCTCGGACGACTCCAGCAGCAGCAGCAAAATCTGGAAGCTTTGCAAGTTCAGCTAGTAGCTCAAAAAGAGCAAATGCAGGTTGCAAAACGCCAGTACCGAGTTTATCAAGAGTTGGGTCAAGCCTTTGGGAAAAACGGCATTCAAGCTTTGATGATTGAAAATGTTTTACCTCAACTCGAAGCTGAAACTAATCAGATATTGTCGAGATTGAGTGCGAATCAATTGCACGTTCAATTTATTACTCAGCGGGCGGCTGCTTCTAAAAAAGCAACTAAATTGATTGACACTTTAGACATTTTAATTGCTGATGCTCGCGGGACTCGCGCCTATGAAACTTATTCGGGCGGCGAAGCTTTTCGGATTAATTTTGCGATTCGGCTGGCGCTGGCGAGACTGTTGTCTCAGCGGGCGGGCACGGCTTTGCAAATGTTGATTATTGATGAGGGATTCGGGACTCAGGATGCTGAAGGGTGCGATCGGCTGATTGCTGCAATTAATGCGATCGCCCCTGACTTCGCCTGCATCCTCACCGTCACCCATATGCCACACCTGAAAGAAGCTTTTCAAGCCAGAATTGAAGTCAGTAAAACTGCTCAGGGTTCTTGCATTAGTTTGTCGGTTTAAAAGGGTTGACGAGCCGGATGGAAGGAAGAGAAGAAACAAGTAGAAAATATCAGCATTTTCACCTTCTATTTTCTACTTTCCTAATGTAGCGCGAGCGATCGCTCCTGATATCAATTCCGGTAACACTCATACACGATATAAACGGAGGACACGGCAGTGCCGTTTCCCTACAATTAATCGGGTAGGGATACGGCACTGCCGTATCCTGATTGCGGGTAATATAATTCCGATGCCAGCAGCAACCATATTGCTCGTTTCCCGTCGGCTTTTTTTTGGTTGTTGACTTTGTTAGGAATGCTAAGTTAAAAGTAAGATTGTAGAATAAAAAAGCATCAAACTATTTATATTTTTTATTGTTCTGTCCGCTCCTTCGGAGCATCGTATTGCCACCGATGACAACAGATTCTTTCCACCTGTCTCTCCTAGAACGGGCGATCGCCGCATCGAGCAACAGCATCCTGATCGCAGACGCTAGCAAGGCTGACAGACCTATTATCTACTGCAATCCGGCTTTTGAAAAACTGACCGGCTACACCTCGGAAGAAGCCATTGGACGCAACTGCGGGTTTTTGCAAGGCCCGGATACCGATCGCGCTGAATTAGAAAGACTCCGCAGCAATTTGCGATCGGGCACGGAAATTAAGGTAGTTCTCAAAAATTACCGCAAGGACAAAACTCCTTTTTGGAACGAATTAACCGTTTCCCCCGTCCTAGACAGCGACGGAAAATTAACCCATTTTATCGGCGTTCAAAACGATATTACCAAAAGAGTAGCAGCCGAAACAGCCCTGCAAGAAAGCGAAGAAAGATTGCAGGCGATCGCCACTGCGACTCCGGTTCCTATGCTAATTACCCGCTTGGAAGACTGCGCGATCTTGTACGCAAATCCAGCGCTATGCCAAACTTTTGGCTTCTGTTCAGAACAACTAATTGGTGGTCAAGAAAGTTACCTTTATGCTGATGTGAGTGACAGTCTTCAACTCCTAGAATTATTCAAAAAAAATGGTTTTAGCGACAGTCAACAAATCTGTCTCAAAAAAGCAAACGGCAGTTATTTTTGGGTAAGAATGTCGATGCGATCGATTAATTTTAACGGCGAAGCAGCAATTTTGTCTGCCTTTTACGATATTAGCGATCGCGTAGAAACAGAATCAGCACTGTGGCAAAGCGAAGCCAAATTCCAAAAAATGGCAGCCAATGTGCCCGGAATGATTTATCAATACTTGCTGCGTCCCGACGGTTCCAATGATTTTATTTATGTGAGTCCCGGTTGTTGGGAAATCTACGAATTAGAACCAGAGAAACTGAAAAAAAATGCAGCTTTTATGTGGTCAGCGGTGCATCCAGACGACCTAAATTCCCTGTCAGAATCCATCGCTATTTCCGCCAAAACTTTACAACCTTGGAAATATGAAGGACGGATCGTCACGCGATCGGGAAAACTGAAATGGATTAGCGGTCTCTCCCGCCCGGAACTACAACCAAACGGCGATATACTTTGGGAGGGCGTGACCATCGACATCAGCGATCGCAAGCTAGCAGAAATCGCCCTGGGTCAGTCAAAAATCGCCCTACAACAAGCCAATCAAGAACTCGAAAAACGCGTCCTAGAACGCACGGAAGCCTTGCAAACCTCCCAAAAAATGCTGTGGTTGGTAATCAACAACATCCCTCAGTTTATCGCCTGGAAAGATCGAGATTCAGTTTACTTGGGAGGGAACAAAAACTTTGCCAAAGTCGCAGGTTTCAATCACCAGAGTGAAATCGCCGGTCTCACCGACTACGATATGCCCTGGAAGCCAGAAGAAGCAGAATTTTTTCGATCCTGCGATCGCCGCATTATGGATAGCAACACCGCAGAATATCACATCATAGAACCTCAACTGCAAGCCGACGGCACCCAGCGCTGGCTAGATACAAATAAAATACCATTGCACGACAATAACGGCAATGTTGTCGGCATTTTGTGTACCTTTGAAGACATCACCGAGCGACTTTCCCTAGAAGCTAAACTCCAGGCCAGTGAAGAACTATTTCGCAAAATATTTGAAGATGCACCCATCGGTATCAACTTACTCAATTTAGACGATAACAAGTTAGTACGAGTCAATAAAACTTACTGTGAAATGCTGGGATATACCGAAGCAGAATTAGTCGAAAAAACATTTATAGAAATTGGGCATTCCGAAGACAATCAAAAAAAAAGCCGAGTTGCTGCTGCTCTGCATAGGGGAGAAATTCCGAACTATCAAATCGAAGTCCGCCAGATTTCGGCGACAGGTGAGATTGTTTGGGTAAACGTGACAGCTACTTTGATCCGAGACGGCGAAGGGAAACCTATTTACAACTTAGGGATGATTGAAAATATTACCAACCGCAAAATTTCCGCAGCAGAACTCCAAGCTTCGGAAACTCAATTGAGAAAACAAGCAGCCCAATTGCAAGAAGCCTACGAACAGCTTCAACACGCTCAAATCCAATTAGTTCAATCCGAAAAAATGTCGAGCCTCGGTCAGATGGTGGCTGGGATCGCCCACGAAATAAACAATCCCGCAACTTTTATACACGGCAATATTTCTCACACCTACAACTATTTTCATGATTTAATAGAACTTTTGAATCTCTACCAGCACTGTTACCCGTCTCCAGTTCCTCAGATTGCCGAAAAAGTTAAGGAAGTAGAGTTGGATTTTCTCAAGGAAGACTTGCCAAAAATGTTAGATTCCATGAAAGTAGGAGTAGAAAGAATTAGTAAAATTGTGCTGTCGCTGCGGAATTTTTCGCGACTGGATGAATCAGAAATGAAGTTGGCAGACATTCACGAAGGAATTGACAGCACGCTGTTAATTGTGCAGCACAAATTGAACCCAAGCTGTGAAAAAAAAGGGATTCAAGTTATTAAAGAATACGGAAAACTGTCGAAAGTTAACTGTTGTGCGGGGCAGTTAAATCAGGTATTTTTCAATATTATCAGCAATGCGATCGACGCTCTAGAAAACCAAAAGTCACCCCGGACGATCGTGATTCGCACCCTCATCAAAAAAGCTGAGTTGAAAAGCCACAGTCAAAGCCAGCTCGATCGCTCCGATCGCATTGTGATTTGTATCGCCGACAGCGGCCCAGGAATGACCGAAGACGTTTGCAGACGGCTGTTTGACCCCTTTTTTACCACAAAACCGGTCGGGTCTGGAACAGGTTTGGGATTGTCCATCAGCCATCAGATTGTGGTAGAAAAACATAGGGGAAGTCTGCGGTGCATTTGTGCACCCGGGGAGGGAGCGGAATTCTGGATTGAACTTCCGCAGTAGCGTAAGGGACTTTAATCTAAAAGTTTGATTATCTAACTTTTTACTCCGAATTGCCGTCGGTGTTTGAGTTATCAGGGGTTTGAATTAACGGCACTCAGGTGGGTGGCGAAATTAATCGCAATCAGCGGTGTGCTAATCTGCTGCCCTTATTCGCTAAGCAATTATGCTCAAAAAATTACCTTTATCTTGGTCTCGCTACATTCCTGCGGGGTTGACACTCGCTTTGGGTGTCGGATTGTCAGCCCTGTCATTCACCTTGGTTTGGGACTGGGAAAACAGGCGTCGCGACTACGAAATGCACCGTCGCATTGACGATATTTCGATCGGCATCGAACGCCAAATCAACTCCGACTTAGACGCAGTTCTCGCCCTCAGCGACTACATGAAAGCCTTCAGCGCCGTCGAGCGTTCATCTTTTGCCAGCTTTGTCGGCCGTCCCCTATCCGTCCACCCCAGCCTGCAACTCCTAGCTTGGGCCCCCCGCGTCCCCCAGGACGAGCGGATCAACTACGAAGCCAAAGCCCGAACCGAAACCGACGCCAGCTTCGAGATTACAGAGCGCGGCCCCCGAGGAGAACTCCGCAAAGCCGGCGAGCGTTCCGAATACTTCCCGGCTTTCTACGTCGAACCAACAGCCGGAAACGAGGCAGCATTGGGCTTTGATCTCGCCGGACACCCAAAAATCCGTGCCGCCCTCGATCGAGCGCGCGATACTGGAGAAATGATTGTCACCAGCTACGCGGGCCTAACTGGGGGTTCCTCGGAACTGGGTCTTTTGGCCATAGTTCCGATTTACCAAAACAGCACTAAACCCACTACCCTAGAATCCCGTCGCCAACTGCTCCAAGGATTTATTCTGGGCGTATTTCGAGGCAAAGATATTTTTCAAACCTCCTTAAAAGGACGCAATACCGACTACCTCACTATTTATCTCACCAGCGAGGCTCCAGATAAGCAAGAAGCACCGCCGCTGTTACCGCAAACGGGCGACCAGGTTCTCAAAAATTTCGCTGCTGACGGCAAAATTCAGCAATTTGCGGTGCTGTTCCAATCCGCCAGCCAACAAGTGCTTCCAGTATCGGCCGCTGCGGAACAAGATATCAGATCAAACTGCCCGATTGTGGACAATCCAGGCCCGGACTATAAAGCTTGCCAAAGGCTGCTGAAAATTAGCGGCCGCCAGTGGTCTCTGTACGTGTCCGCAACGCCGGAAATTCGCAGGACTCGCAAGCACTGGCGCTCTTGGGGAACTCTGACGATGGGGATGCTGTGGACTCTGATTCCGGTGACATATATGCTGACAGCTTTGAGCCGCGCCGTCCAAATCGAAAAGCTAGCCGGAGAAAGAATTCACCAAGCCGAACAGTTGCAGGCTGCTTACCTACAGTTGGAACTCGAACAAGTTAAATCCGAGCAACTGCTGCTAAATGTTTTGCCGGCAGCGATCGTCCTGCGGTTGAAGGACAAGGAACAGAATATCGCCGAAAGTTTTGGGGAAGTAACTGTGATGTTTGCCGACATTGTGGGGTTTACAGAGCTTTCGTCGAGAATTTCAGCGACTGCGGTGGTGAAAGTGCTCAACGATATTTTTTCGGCTTTTGACCACTTAGCCGATCGCCACGGTTTAGAAAAAATTAAGACTATTGGTGACGCTTACATGGTTGTCGGCGGTTTACCTACACCCCGGCCCGATCACGCCGAGGCGGTGGCAAATATGGCGATCGATATGCTGCACGAAATTCGGCTTCTGAGTTTAGAGCATTCAGAACCTTTCAGCATTCGGATCGGGATTAGCACCGGCCCTGTAGTTGCCGGTGTCATCGGTTTAAAAAAGTTTATTTACGACCTTTGGGGTGACACTGTAAATATTGCTTCACGCATGGAATCCCACGGGATTACCGGCTGCATTCAAGTCACCGCTGAAACCTATGATATATTAAAAGATAAATATACTTTTCAGAGGCGCGGCGCCATTCAAGTTAAGGGCAAGGGATATATGATTACTTATTTGCTGACTGGCAAAAAAGATGATTGATACCGACCAAAAACGGAGACAAGCCTCCGATTTTGCGATCGGCTTTTAGACTTTCGATCGCCAAGCTAAGATATGATAAGCTCAAGGTATTCTGTCCTATCAATTCCGGTAGCATCGGAATTAATATTATCCGAAATGAGGAGACGGCAGTGCCGTGTCCCTACATTAATCACCGTAGGGACACGGCACTGCCGTCTCCTCTATATCATCAGGAGTACAACCGGAATTGATGTCACGCTTGCACCAAAAAAAGGAAAAACCATGACGACGCTGCTAATTCAAACCCAAGGCGTCCCACTGACAGTCAATTTCCCTGCGATCGAATCGATGACTGTTGAACAGTTCTATGAATTCTGTCTATTGCAATACTCACCGACTATCAGGTACGGTGATTCTTGACGTTTCATCGGGCTCTGCTACCAAAGTAGTCTTACAATCCCTCAGCGTCCATTTAGAGTCGTGGCAATTCCCTATCCCGACTTTTTCTATATTTTTAGCAGCATTTTTGTCTCTATCTTGCTCAATGCCGCAACTTAAACAAAGCACTGATCGAATAGATAAATCGATTTTCCCCCACCTAAATCCACAGTCCGAACATATCTGACTGGTGGGTTCCCATCGACTGATAACCTTGAATTCTCTACCAAACTTCTCTGACTTGGCTTCACAAAAAGTCCTAAACTCTCTCCATCCTTGCTGGCTAATTGCTCTTGAAAGTTTGCGGTTCTTTACCATGCCCGATACGTTCAAATCTTCCAAAATAATTACTTGGTTTTCGTTGACTATTTTAGTTGAGAGTTTGTGCAAGAAATCTTTACGGGTGTCGGCAATTCGATTGTGAAGTTTGGCAATCTTAACTCGAGTTACATTCCTTCTTTTAGAAGTTTTTTGTTGACGAGCTAATTTGCGTTGTAGTTTACGAACTTTTCGGTCTAGCTTTTTATAGCTAGGACTTTCGGCTTTCTCACCATTGCTCATTACCGCAAAAGTTTTGATTCCTAAATCAATACCGATGCTTTGGTTTTTGGCATCGACTTGAATGGGTTTAATTTCTACAACAAAACTGAGAAAATAGCGTTTAGCACAATCCTTGATAATTGTTACTGAGCTTGGCTCTGATGGTAGCTCCCTAGACCAAATTGGGTTGACAATCCCAATTTTGGCTAAATAAACACCCTCTCCCTTGATTGAAAAGCCCCCGCGCGTTAGCCTTGCTGACTGATCGCTAGTTCGCTTTTTGAACTTCGGGTATCCAACTTTTTTACCTTTTCTTTTACATGAGCAAGAATCGAAAAAATTCTTAAAGGCTATTTCTAAGTCAGCTATAGATTGCTGCAAAGGGATATTAGAAACTTCTTTCAGCCAAACTCTAGTTTCAGTCTTTTTGGCATGGGTTATGACTAACTTTTGAAGTTCAGCCGAACTTGGCTTTTTTCCAGACAGCTTGCAGATTACCAGAGCATCGTTGTACACAACCCGCACACAACCGAACAACTGAGCTAGGCTCTGTTGCTGTTGGTCGGTCGGGTAAAAACGATACTGATACCGTGCTTTCATGGCTTGTGCTAAAATTGGTATGTGAATTGCGTTCTTCTAGTGACACTCTCAAGGGATTGCAAAAAAAGATGCAAGAATATATTGACAACGGTGTATCGCTCGGCTTGTTGATCGATCGCAAAAACCGAAAAGTCTACATCTACCGTCCCGATCGCGAACCAGAAATCTTGGACAATCCTGAAACAGTCAGCGCCGATCCAGAGTTACCAGGATTTGTCTTGCGGATGGCAAAAATCTGGTAATTTAGATCGTTATAGCATACTCAAAGACATTAATTCATCTGCCATTTCAAAATTAGCCGTCACGCTTTGCACATCATCCAAATCTTCCAGTGCATCCATTAGCTTCAAGAGCGATCGAGCTTTTTCAGGAGTGTCTATTTCGACTGTATTGCTAGGAATCCAGCGATTTTCCGACTGCAAAACTGCAAAACCTTGCTGTTTCAAAACATCAGCCAGTTGTTCCAAATTAGGCACACTTGTAAATACCTCCGCACCTTCAGTATCCTCATCAATTGAGATCAAATCGTAAGATTCCGCAGCCGCCTCTAGCGATGCTTCAAACAACTGTTCTTCATCAATGGGGCCGCGTACCGTACAAACCCCTTTGTGATCGAACATCCAGCCCACACAACCAATTTCGCCCAAGTTTCCACCGTTTTTAGTGAAAGCTTCTCGCAAGTCAGCCGCCGTGCGGTTGCGGTTGTCTGTCAGCGCTTCAATCAGAATAGCAACTCCGCCAACGCCGTAACCTTCGTAGCGAATAGCTTCTAATTCCGAACCTCCCCCCGCCAAGCCAGCACCTTTGGCGATCGCCCTTTCGATATTTTCACTAGGAATATCCGCCGCCTTCGCTTTTTCAATAGCCGTCCGTAGTTGAAAATTGCCAGCGGGATCGGGAACTCCACTACGGGCGGCGACAATAATTTCGCGAGATATTCTCGCAAAAACTTTGCCTTTAGCGGAATCAACTCTCGCTTTTTGGCGTTTAATAGTCGCCCACTTACTGTGTCCAGACATACCGATTTGAGATTTAAGATTTACAACGTGCGATCGACCTCAAATAATACTACCCTAATTGTCGCCGATCGGATGAACGTAGGGCGCGCAATCCGCACAGAGTATGATACCCAGAGTGCAGAGTTAATTAAACCGGATCGTAGTTTCAGCGTCCGTCAGGTGGGAAGTATCGCCATTAAGTTCGATCGACCATTCTCCCTCACCCCGCACCACTTTCACCAAACAACACAGAGAAGCGTTAATTTCCGTTTCAGCAACACCCGCCAGCCCGATCGCAGTTCCCAGAACCGACGCACCGTGACCTACTAATAACATATCTTCGGGAAACTCAGCCGCCAGTCGTTTAGCAGTTTCCCCCGCCCTTTCGAGACAAGCTTCCGCAGTTTCGGGATAACTAGCAATACCGCCTTTATAGGAAGCATCAATCCTGGGAAAACGGCTACACAAAGCAGCGACGGACTCAGTTTCCGGCATTTCTGTCATCCAGTCGGAATTCAGCCATTCGCACAGTCCCCACTCTAGTTTAATTGACAAATCGAGAGCGACCGCCGCGTGATTTGCTGTTTGGACAGTACGCAGAAAAGGGGAAGCAAAAATGTGAGAAATTCCTTCACCTTTGAGGCGATTAGCAAGTTGTTTAGCTTGAACGTGACCATCTTCGGAAAGGTGGGGATCGTAGCGGTGTTCTGCGGTGAGAAACCAGTCGGGGTTTACGAAGTCGATGCGGTTTCCATGTCGTGCGATCCAGACTGTTTGTGGCATGAGTTGGTTTTAGTTTGGCTTCTAGGTGTAATATTATATCAAAGATGCTGATTTGGGATCTTTATGAAATTTGAGTGGGATGAAAACAAGGCTGCGGTAAATTTGTCCAAGCATGGGATCTCATTTGAGGAAGCCAGAACGGTTTTTGACGATCGCCTTTACGTCGATTTCTACGATCCGGATCACTCTGATGAAGAAGATCGCTATATTATTGTGGGAGAGTCCCAGCAAGGTAATTTATTGATAGTGTCGTATACAGAAAGAGCAGATTTTATTCGTTTGATTAGCGCCAGAAAAGTAACACGAGTGGAGCGAGAAGTTTATGAAGAAGGATGAAACAGGGATGGACGATGAGCTTCGGTCGGAATATGATTTGAGGAAGTTGCGTGTAAGAAGGGTAGGATCTGGACGAAAGACCTTTGGCGGTGTAAATATTCGTTTAGAACCGGATGTTGCAGAGATGTTTCCCGATTCTGAAGCGGTGAATGAAGCTCTGCGGTTTTTGATTAGAATTACGAAAGAAAACGTAGTGTCTGAGAAATAAGCCCCCGGATCGATCCGTGGAGTCGCTTTCTTCAATTATCCAATCTAAAATCGACCGAAAACTTGATACATGACTTATGCACCACAACACTTCTGATATCCAGGTTTGGTAATTTGATTTGCTGCCAAAAAGCTATTGATGAATTTTTTTTTAACCGCAGATGCACGCAGATAGACGCAGATGGATAGTGGATTTGGCAAGGGGCGATAGGTGCGATCGTATTTGTTACTTTAAACTCGTTCTCGCCACTTTTCCAAGGATAAATTAATTAGGAACTCCAAAGGAGTAGATTCATTATTTTGCTTGCTTATCTCAGTTACATAGTGTTTTAAATCCCACGTTTGAACTTGCCAATCAGAAGCAGAATAACGGGAACCTACAGGCCAGTGACGAAGATAGGAATACTCATCTATTTTGCTAAGGGATAAAGCATCATTCCTCTTTCGGTTATAAATCGCCATTCTCCCAACCCTGTTACAGTTATCCCTTCTAGGGGAAAGAGGTAGCCATAACATGAGTGCTGGTCTAATATAGCCTTCCTCAGCTCTTCTATCTACACAAATTTGAGCGCATAGTTTACTTTTACCTTTACCATAGCTAATGCTTTTGGAGCAAATTATTTCTTGCATACGGGTGTCAAATCTGAGAATCTTCTCCCGAATTCTCCAGATTACCTGCTGTTCGTCATCAATAAATTTCTTGAGTAGATTCCGAAACTCTCTGGGTGGACTCGGTATATTGTCCGTGCTTTCTGTTTGCTGATATGTAATCTCTACTCGTGCAATATGTTCGGTATCTACATCTTTCAGTTGTAAAGATAATTTTTCCCCGTCAGGAACGATCGCAAATTGCAAAAACTGAAAAAATAGCCCGTGATACTTCCTGTCTGTAAAATTATCCCTGTGAAATTTTGGCGCAATTGCTATCAAGCGAACGGGTTGAGCGTAATCCACGCGATCGGCAAAAGGTTTGTGTTCCAACAAAGCATCATAATAACGGGTTAACTGCTGAACAACATATCTATCTTCGCCGTTTTTCAACTCCACCACAACTAACCGTTTATTCTCGTCCACCGCTAGAATATCGCATCTTTGATCGTTGACAGTGAATTGCCGCTTGATGACTGTCAAACCGAGCAAACTTTGCAAGTGAACTTCGACAAAATCCTCTAACGCTTCTTCATTTGCAAATTCCCACCCCGACCCTGTTTTCCTCAATGCGGCGCTGCTTAGCATTTTGACAATTCTTAAAGTCTTTAATTAATTTTATCGTAACTGTGCGTTATAGTATGTGCAACTATTTGACACTGCGCTAAAATTAAATCAGTCACTCTCTATTGTCCAATGGCTCAATCTATAAAGCAACTCCACGCCCAAATTCAAGCCATGCCCAGCGATTCGGTTAAGGCGATCGTGCTTTCATGGCTGAATCAGTCCAACGGTAATCAAGCGCGACTTTGAACGCCTAATTGCAGAAATTGCCGAGGAAACGGAGGGATATCAGTGGGGAGAAATTGACACAGCAAACGAGTTTCAACCCCTGGGCGAAGAAGAAACGATCGCAAGCAGTCTCTCCGTCTTGGAAGATTATCAGACAAACAAGACAGGTATTTCGGGCGATCGGGTTAAGCAATGGGCAGATAGTCTAGGGAGCGATCGTTTTGGCTACCTATGCCAAAATAAAGTTAGAAAATAAAGTTAACCATTCATCATAACTTTTATGACTCTTACACTCACCTTACCCCCAAAAATCGAAGCACTGCTGCGCCAACGGGCTGAAAGTACAGGACAAGATATAACCAGCATTATCCTAGCTGTTCTCGCCTTCGGCCTTAGCTTTGATGAAAGCGATTTCTTCGAGGCATTGGAAGGGATTCAACGCGGACTTGATGACTTCGATCGGGGTCAATTTGCTAGTCTGGAAGAGTTTGTCGATCGACAAAACCAGAAATACGGACTTTCTTTGGAAGCATGATTTATCGCATTGACTTTTCCAGTACAGCTCAATCTGAAGCTGATGCAGCGTTTCTGAATTTTTCCCAATTCACGACTCCCGATCGCGCTCAAGCATGGTATCAAGGCCTGATTAAAGCGATTTCCTCACTCCAAGAAATGCCGCGTCGTTGTGTTTTAGAAGAGAGAAAACGCATTTTTCAGCCAAGAGATTCGCCAGCTTCTGTATGGAAGTGGTAAAACCACATATCGCATACTCTTCACTATTTTTGACGATCAACCCATACCAGCGGTGAGGATTATCCACATTCGCCATGCACTCCAGCGTGCGATTGGCGAACCCCAAGATGAGGCATGACCTTATGCTTAGCTTATCTAATTTTTTTGAAATAAGCGAGCGCAAATTGCCATGCCCTCCGCAGCCGCAAATTACATTCGCCCCCTAACTCGCAGCATCTTATTTCCGCCTTTTTGAAACTCGTAGGGAGCCTCTTGAATTTCCACACTAAAATTTCGGTTTTTCAATTCGGCAATCACTGGATTTAAGCGCTCAGATTCCTCACCGCTAAAACTCTGTAACAGCGGAAATACTCGCACTTCCTTGGCGACACGACACATTTCTGTAATCGCTTCAATATGAAATTCTTCGGAAAGCAGATGAGAATAAGCAAATAGAAAATGGCTGCACAAAGCTAAATCAAATTCACCGTTCTCGAAAGGCAAAACTGGCAGTTCAGCAGTCACATAGCGCCCTTGTTGCAAGCCGGAAGGAAAATCTTCTAAAAATTCCTGCATCGCCTTCATCCGCACTTCGCCTAGCTGATACGGCGATTCAAAATTGTTCCACAGGTAGCCGTCTACATTTGCCTTAACACCGTCAATCACAGTTTGATATGTTTCTTGGATGCGATCGCCAATTTCGACCGCAGAAAACTGATAAACTGGATCGCAAGAAATTACCTTTCTACCTTGGCGAGTCATTTCCGCATTGAAACTCGCCGGCCCGCCTGCACAATCAAGTATTGCTAACTTGAGGTCACTTGATGTCAAGCTAAACATTCCGATGTATTCGTCCAAGCAGCGACCCCAAGGAATCACCTTATCCAGCTTAAGTCCCACGTATTTTTGACTCGCAAAGTAAGAGTAGATAATTATTATATCAAGAAATTGGCGCAGGCTTTACATTTTCTTTACAAACAGACGACGAGATTACCAAGTACGATCGCACAATCTTTATCGTTCCACCTGTGGATTTTGAATCGCAGCAAGGCTACACTGGACAGAACGAAAAATAAACTAAAATCAACGGGCTAAATTGCTATCCGTTCATTGACACGCTGCAACCAGGAAAGAAAGATGAAACATACCGTTCAAACCGCCACAAGTCTGAGTTTGTCAGCATTCCTGATACTGAGCAGTTCCCTACCCAGTATAGCTCAGTTGCCTGCCATCAGAACTCCTGCGCCCGCTCGCAACCCAACTCGGCCGAGAGTACCGCCGCCGCCTCCTGCGGGTTCGAGTTTGCCACCGATCGGCAATTTCGGTTCGCTGACACAAGAAGCAGCTTATACTTTAGGCCCGGGCGATCGGATTGCTTTAGATATCTTCGGCGTTCCTGAATTCAGCAAAGAATATCAAGTATTAGTTGACGGGACGCTCAATTTGCCAATCATTCGCAGCGTCTCAATTCAAGGGTTGACGCTACAACAAGCCGCTACTGCGATTACCAAGCGATATGAACCCTTCATCAATGTTCCTGTTGTTACCGTGACTCTGATGGTTGCTCGACCCCTAAATATAGGTGTTGCGGGTGAAGTTACTCGCCCTGGTTCCTACAAGATTAATCCTGTTAGAGAAGGAACCGGAGGAGGAGTAAAATTTCCGACTTTGATGGAAATGCTACAACTTGCAAAAGGGGTGACATCCGCAGGAGATATGCGAACTATCCAAATTCGCCGTCCCCGGAGAGGTGCGCCCGAGCAAGTTACTACTGTTAATTTGCAGGATTTTTTAGACACGGGAAATTTGCGTCAAGATGTCACGATTCGAGATGGAGATACAATTTTTGTACCGACAGCAAGTTCCCTGAATACTCAAGAAGTCCGTCAAAGAGCCAGTGCTAATTTTTCGGCTGATATTACGAAACCAATCGGTGTGGTAATTGTCGGGGAAGTTAACCGTCCGGGGCCTTATACTGTATCTGCTTCTGATTTGCGATCCACCAACCAACAAACAGAGCTAGGTTTTGTCAACATTGACCAACAGCAAGGAGGGGGAGCGGTTGTGGGGCTACCAACAATAACTAGAGCACTCAAAATTGCTGGCGGTATTACCACAGAAGCTGACATTCGCCGCGTCCAAATCCGTCGCAAAATCAGAGGAGGTACTGAACAAACTATCCTGGTAAATCTCTGGGATTTGCTACAAAAAGGTGATGCTACCCAAGATGTTTTGTTGCAAGAAGGAGATAGCGTGATTATCCCGACAGCCTCTACTGTAGACTTAGCGGAAGTTTCTCAAGTCGCAACTAGCAGTTTTGCGCCGAACGCGATTAGCATCAATATTGTGGGGGAAGTGATTAGACCGGGAGCTTTGCAGGTTCGACCTAGTACATCCCTGCACCAAGCTTTGCTGACCGCAGGTAGTTTCAATCAATTGCGGGCTAAAAAAGACAAGGTAGAACTGTTGCGTTTGAACCCCAACGGTACTGTTTCTCGCCGCACGATCGAGGTGGATTTTGCTCAAGGCTTGAATCCTAATAATAACCCAACTCTCCGCAACAACGATGTGATTCTCGTAGCGCGATCGGGTTTTACTAGGGTAGCAGACAATATCAACACTTTCTTGCAGCCTGTTACAGGAGTTGCAGGTGTCATCAACACTGTTAGCGGAGTTTTTACTGGGTTTCAAGCAACTATCAACGCTTTTCAGAACTTATTTTTGGGAGGAGACTTCGATCGGCAAAATCAACTCCGACAGCTTCGCGAACAACGTGAAGACAGACAAGAGCAACGTCAAGACAGACTGCTAGACAGAGAGCTACAACGTGAAGATAGATTGCAGCAAACAGAAGACAGAAGACTGCAACTCGAAGACAGACGCTTGCAACTCGAAGACAGACAGCGGCAGATAAATCTTGAGAATCGGCAACTAGAGATCCAGCAGCAGCAACTTCAGCTCCAAAATCAGCAGCAAATGCAGCCGCAGCAAATTCAGCCGCAGCAAATTCAGCCTACTCCTTGATAAGACTCGTGCGTTGAAAGTTAGCCACCCTCTTTATGATTCGGCGGTTGAAACCGCTCAATAGTCAGTCAAACGAAGTCCGCCTACGCGGACTAAGAAATAAGGGGGTATTAAACCCGGATTTGCTATTACATGGCACATCCAAAATACACGGCAAACATCCTAAAAGTTATTAAGCTGTAAGCAACTAAACTATATGTCAATTGAAGTAGTTCCAATCACCTCAGAGCAATTAAATCAAATCCTTCAAAAGCAAGAAAGTCATTTTCTCGACTTCAAGGCGATAGAGGTAAAACCAGGAAAATTATGTAAATTTATTTCTGGATTTGCAAACGCTGATGGTGGAGAGCTTTACATCGGAATTGATGAGAAGATTACAGGCAATACAAAAACAAGAGATTGGAGAGGTTTTGCCGATCAAGAATCCGCAAATGGGCATTTACAAATTTTTGAGGAACTTTTCCCACTGGGTGATGGTTATTCATATACATTTCTTATATCTGAATGCCATCCTGGTCTAGTTTTGCAAGTGACTATTTTTAAATCACGAGGAGTAGTGGAAGCTTCTGACAGTATTCCATATTTAAGACGTTCCGCACAAACTTTGCCTATTACAACTCAAGCAGGTTTAGAAAGATTAAAATTCGACAAAGGTATAGAATCATTTGAAAGAAAAACTATTGATGTAGAGCTTGAAATAATCAAAGATTCCGAAGTCATGAGCGAATTTATTAACGCTGTAGTTCCAACTACAGAAGCTGAGTTATGGCTGAAAAAGCAACAATTAATTCAAAGAAACAAACCAATAATTGCCGGAATTTTATTATTTGCAGATGAACCTCAAGCTGTTTTCCCCAAGCATTGTGGCGTTAAAGTTTATAGATATAAAACAAAAGAGTCAGAAGGAACAAGAGATACTCTTGATTTTTCCCCAATAACCATCGAAGGTTGTTTGTATAAGCAAATTCAGAAAACTGTAACTACAACAATAGAAATTATTGAAAAAATACCTAAAATTGGGAATCAAGGCTTAGAAAAGATCCAATATCCCGAAGAAACTATTCATGAAATTGTAACAAATGCTTTACTGCATAGAGATTACAGTATAGCTTCTGATACTCACATCCGTATTTTCGACAATAGAATTGAAATTGAAAATCCAGGGAAATTGCCAGGTCACGTTACAGTAAAAAATATTCTGAAAGAACAATATGCAAGGAATGGAGCTATTGTTCGTATAATCAACAAATTTCCCAATCCACCTAATAAAGATGTAGGAGAAGGTCTCAATACTGCTTTTCAGGCAATGGCTAAGTTAAGACTACAACCCCCTGACATAAAAGAAACTGAGAATTCTGTAATTGTATACATTAAACACGAACCTCTGGCTTCAATAGAAGTACAAATAATGTCGTATTTAGAGAAGCACAAAGAAATAACCAATAAAATTGCTAGAAAAGAAACTGGAATTCGTTCAGAAGCAACTATCAAGCAGGCCTTTTACAGATTAAGAGATAGCAGACTTATTGAAGCTGTTCCTAAAAGAGCAAAAAGTAATGCAGCTTGGCGTAAAGTTGGAACTATTGATGAAGATTCAGAAAATGCGATCTCAAGTTATGAAATGTATGGGGAGTATGAGCGATTAGTCATGGATTACCTTGAAGAACACGAAGAAATTACTAATCGCATTGGTCGAGAATTAGTTGGAATAGATTCAGGTGAAGTTATGAAAAATATTTTTAAACGACTGCGAAAAAAGAGTCTTATAGAAATTGTGCCAGGTAAATCGCGTATTAGTGCTGCATGGCGAAAAGTTAAATCTCGCCCAACTTAGGGTTTTGAGTTCAACATGAGTGATAGAGTCCAGGACTGTTAACTTTTCGCCCCCAACAACTCCGGCTGCAAAACCTGATTTAATTTGCCGCTGCGAAATCCCTCCAAATCCAAAGTCGCGTACACAAAACCAAATTCTTGAAACACCGCAACCAATCCTGGCAAATCCGCATTTAAAATAAACTGCTGAATCTCCTCGGCTGGTAACTCAATCCGCGCCGTGTCTCCGTCCGATCGCACTCGCAGATTTTTCAGTCCCAACTGTCGCAAATACCGTTCGGCGCGCCCCACTCTTTGCAACTTTCCGACGGTGATTTCTTCGCCGTAAGGAAAGCGCGAACTCAGACAAGGTTGAGCCGGTTTGTCCCACCAAGGTAAACCCAATTCTTTTGCTAATTGCCGCACTTCAAATTTAGTCATACCTACTTCTGCTAAAGGCGATCGGGCGCCGCGTTCCTTCGCCGCCACAATCCCCGGACGGTAATCCTTTAAATCATCGGCATTCACCCCATCCACCACATAAGGATAAC
Organism: Cyanobacteria bacterium OTE_58_metabat_593; assembly: GCA_031372825.1. GTDB lineage: Bacteria > Cyanobacteriota > Cyanobacteriia > Cyanobacteriales > Microcoleaceae > Microcoleus. The sequence continues at coordinate 64,882 of JANMLZ010000102.1, forward strand.
CCTTGGCGAGTGCTAGCGGTTTCAAAGTATCGTGCAATTCGCTTTTGCAGAAATAGCAGCGGTTAACCGGGTTAGAAGTGTAATTAGGATTTGCCATTTCCTGAGTTTCTACTTCTTCGTGAACAATCCCAATTTCTGCTGCTTGAATCCGCGCATCTTCTAAATCTTCTGGTAATAGTGACGGGGAAACTGCTGTAACGGCCAAAGCGCGATCGCCCAACACGTCAAAAGCGATTTTTGCCACCAAAGTGCTGTCAATACCGCCGGAGTAGGCAATCAGCGCCCGTTCCATCTGCGCGAAAATACCTTTTAATTGTTCGAGTTTTTCAACTAACATGATTTCAATTTTGATTACCGTTATTCTGGATCGATACCGAGAGCGGACAATCGAGCCAAAAGTTCTTGATTGCGCCGTTTTTCCTGTTCCAGCAGCGTCTGGGCGGACTCTTTATCCTGCTGTTCGCGATCGGCCCGTTGGCTTTCGGCGACCGCCCGCTGGCGTTCATTTTCCGCCCGTTCTTCCGGCCACAAAAGCAACTCTCCGGCCGCATTCCACCAGCGCAGCCAATTTCCTGTTCTACCTTCGCGAGTTCCTTGCCAAACTCCCAAAAATAGATTTAATCCAGGTATTAAATAACGGCCGTTTCCATCAGGATTTTGATTGTCGTAGCGCTCGAATTCCAGCGCATAAACTTCTATTCTGCCTGTATGCGGTCGAAAAATGACATAGCGGGGAACTTTGATTACTTGTTCGTAAAAAAACCATTTACCGATTTCTTCTGTGTGTTCGACAGAGTATTCCTCGCCGTAAGTAGCTGATAGAAATTCCATCACTACAAAAGGCACTGTTCCTTCGGTATGAGGCGTGTAACTGCGGCGGGGATAGCTGTGGGGCCAAGGTTGCACTGGCTGCACGTACATCCAGTCTGGGGCTTTGCAAATAGTGCGATCGTTCACAGCAGCGCACAAAGCAAAATTAGAAACTATCAGTGCGTCTTGCGTTAGTTCCGGGGAATCAATTACAGACTGGCGCAAACCGTTAGATATTAAAGGATGTTCTATATTTTCCACGGGGTCATCTGGTAGAATAAAATCATCGGGAAGCAGCGGCCAGGTAATTTTTAGCTGCGATATCGGTTTGTGAATTACAGCAGTCATAAGTCACCTCATTTTACCAATAAAAGTTTGAGTTTTATTCGAGATTGGCGATCGACAACCTTCTCTATATCTTAGCGCGCTGATTCCATAATAAAATGCGTTTACAGTCAGGATTAAAGTCCTGACTGCAAACAATTACCGCTGAAAGTGCAGAATCTGCATTTTAAAATTCTCGGCGGGAAAAGATGGCGATCGAAATTGACAGCAGCAGCACCACATAGAGCAAACCGTAGGCAGCATCCGTAATCAAACCCGCCAAGTAAGGTACTTGTCCGTAAACAGCATCGTTTCTCAAATTGAATCTGGCTAAATCCGGCAAAACCAGATAGAGTCCCATCATCAATTGTTCAATACCAGGATTTTTAGTTAACTTCCCCAAAGCCACTAAATCCCGCGTCGAATGTCCCATCAAATAAACGCCAAATGTCAGTAAAGTTGCCAGCAGCGAACTACTAAACACCCCGAATAAAATCCCGACACCGGCCATGAGACACAGCTCAAACCAGACAAACAACGAAGCGATTAAAATGCTGCCCAAAGGGAAAGGAATCCGGCTCAAACTCAGAATAGCCAGATAGATAACAGTCATTGCCGCTACAAGCACAGCCAGCACCGCCGACAGCCCTAAATGCTTGCCCACAATTAACTCAGCTCGACTTATCGGCTTGGCAACTAACAGGTAAACAGTCCGCTTTTCAATTTCTTTGTTAACCAGTCCGGTAGACACAAAAACTGTGGCAATTAGACCGAGGATGCTCATCGCACCCAAACCGATATCTAAGATAATTTTTTTCTCCGTTGTCGCCGCCAATTCCGGTATCAACCGCACCACAGCTCCCATCAACAGAGCAAAAATAATAATTAAGTAAAGGATGCGATCGCGAATTACTTCCCAAAATACATTGGTAGCGATTGTCAATATTCTTCTCAAATTCATTTGGGAATTGGGAATTGGGAATTGGGAATTGGTAAATGACAGAAACTTACAGCAGAATCATCTACTGCTGTAAGGTTTGCATCTAGCTGCGAGACGATCAGACTTGACTATCTCCCGCAGTTCCATCTTTTTTTAGTCCTGGTTTAGAGCTTTTGATAGCGTCGCAGGTTACAGTCGCCCGATTACCTGCATCGAACACCTCGCAAGATTTGGTAAACGAATATATTTCCGGTCTAAAAACCAGCCCCAGCCAAGTTGCCTGCATCTCTAACTGATAGCGGGACTGTCCTTGGACGATCGAAGTTTTGACATCCCAACTCGCATCTTCTGGAACTACCCCAATTGTTGTTAACGCTTGATTTTTTAGAAAAAATCGCTCGTTGTCAATATCTATCAACATTTGCTCTACTTGCGGCCACGGTTTTGTGCGAGCTTCATTTTGCAGGTATCGATCCATTGCATTGAGGATGACGACTCCTCGGGAGCGATTAATAGTTGGCTGTTGAAATGTCACCACATAATCGCTTTTCCTCAAATCCTGCGATAAAACACTCGGATATTGTTGTATCCAACCTTGAATCAAAAAATGAAATGCAAACCAACAGGAAAATACTACGTGAATTAGGGTAATCATCAAAAACTGAGGGCGCAGCAACGACTTGATACCTTCCCGTTTTGACTCGCTATTCCAAACCTCTATTGTAGCCAGAATTACTACTGCTATAAGTGGGCCAGATATCCATGCTATTTCCTTCATGTCGGCTGGCAATCTGATCAGCAACCACAAGCCAATTAAGATGCTTGTCACCCACGGACTCAGACTTACTCTGTTTATTACAAAAGGTGCCTGGCTGGTCAGCAAACCCATTGAAAGTGTAAAAAATAACCAGCTCATATCAAAAATCAGAGTTCTAGTCCGCCAGTCTGTCACTGCCGCCACCGATAGCAAAGCTAAAAAGATGCTGAGCAGTAAAGGCGTCTTCCAGTGGACAACTTTAGGCGGAATCATCGCCTTTTGGATTTTTTTATTGGTTTCCCAAAGGTTGTTCGTCAGCTTAGTGAGTTGCTGAGTGACATCCAAAAATTGCTTCATCATAGATTTCAATTATTGACGCTTTGCAAAAACAACACGGTTAAAATAACGAAGTTGCTAACAGTGTGGGCGATTAAAATTCCCCCAAACTGGGTAGTTACTCTAAAAGTCTTTTTTGGAGGACGGCGGGTGAGGGTGGGAGGTCCCAAAAACTGAGGTACGGAAGCTTTTTTATTCCCAGAAACCATATTTTCTACGATTTCTAATCCCTGCCATTTGGCTAGAAAAGTTACTGCTAATACTGAGACTGCGATCATAGTTATTGGGCCGTAAATATCCTGCCCCGAGCCTAATAAAATGTAACCGATCAGCTGTTCCCGCAAATCTTTGGAAATAACGCTTTCTATGCCGAAGAAAACTAACCAGCCTACGCAAGTGCAAGCTAGATTGAGGATAGCTGTATATTCAACGCTGGTTTTGGGGCCGAGTTTAAGTAGTTTTTGCAGAAACCACGATTCGATCGCGATCGCCAAAAACATAATTAAAATTTGCACCAAAACAGTCCGAAATGGGAAAACACTCGCAATCATAGAAAAGCTCGGTAAGTGGGAAACTCAGCGCATGAAAGACCTGAGAGGGAAACTCTAAGGGGGACTAAAGTCCCCGTCAATCCCCTGAAAGGGGGTTGGAGAGGTATGGTTACCTCTCCAACGAGGTATGGTTGCCTCAATCTCCCTTTCGGGGTAATGTTCGTGCAGACCTGGTTATGAAGGCTTGTTAGACCTGCAACACTGTTTCAGTGACTTTAAAACTGTTTAATTGCAGATGATAGAGCCCAAAACTGGCGTCGTATTCTCCGGTATCGTGACCTAAATAACGTCTCAAGAGTGATCGAGGGGTCTGGTCAGAACAGCTTGCAATTTCTTACAAGCGAGCGTGGCGTTGATTCCCTGAGTTCCTGACAAGCCTTCAGGTATATCAGTCTGTGTTAAATGCTAATTGTACATCACAAGGGGCAGAATCTTGACCGCAGATTTGAGCCAATAATTAGGTTTTATCGCCGAAGAGTAAAATTAGGGGTCGAGACAATATCGTATAATCTCTTCAGATCCGCCAACAGAATGGAACATTAAATATTCGATGGGCGCGATCGAATACCCACCCCGAGACAGACTCAAATAACTGCTGATTATGGTAAGGAATGGCATCGGTATTCGGACAGCCTCATCCCGCTCGGAACGCGCCGAGGGTCAGATTCATGTCTACGACGGCGCTGGTAAAGGCAAGTCTCAGGCAGCTTTGGGAGTAGTGTTGCGCTCGATCGGGCTGGGTATCAATTCGGCCTCGCCCACGCGAGTCTTGCTGCTGCGCTTTCTCAAAGGCCCCGGCCGCTCCTACGACGAAGACGGGGCAATAGAAGCCTTGCAGCGGGCATTTCCGCACTTGATCGACCAAGTACGCACCGGCCGAGCCGAATATTTTGGGGCCGAAGCAATCACCCGGTTCGATCGCGCCGAAGCTCAGCGAGGCTGGGATATCGCCAAAGGAGCGATCGCCAGCGAGCTCTATTCCGTCGTGGTACTAGACGAACTAAACCCCGTATTGGACTTGGGTTTGCTAGCAGTTGACGAAGTAGTCCAAACCCTCAAAAACAAACCAGAATATTTAGAAGTAATCGCCACAGGCAGAGCGGCACCGTCCGCTTTGCTGGAGATTGCCGACTTGCACTCAGAAATGAAGCCCCACTATCACCCCGCAGCGGCAGAGCATAATATTTCAGGTATCGAAATATATACCGGAGCGGGAAAAGGCAAGTCAACAAGCGCTTTGGGCAAAGCTTTGCAGGCGATCGGCAGGGGTATCAGCCAAGACCAATCCCACCGCGTGTTAATCGTGCAGTGGCTCAAAGGTGGTACCGGTTATACAGAAGATGCGGCGATCTCCGCTTTGCGCCAAAGTTACCCGCAGCTAGTAGACCACCAGCGGTGTGGCCGAGATGCTATAGTTTGGCGGGGACAACAGCAAGAGCTCGACTGCATCGAAGCAGAACGCGGCTGGGAAATCGCCAAAATGGCGATCGCCAGCGGCTGGTACAAAACGATTATTCTTGACGAACTCAATCCCACAGTAGACTTAGAACTGCTGCCGGTAGAGCCGATCGTCGAAGCACTGCTGCGTAAGCCCCGCGATACAGAAATTATTATCACCGGGCGGTGCTACAAACCCCACGCTTACTTTGACTTGGCAAGCGTACACTCCGAGGTATACTGTCACAAACACTACGGCGATCGGGGCGTAGAACTAAAGCGGGGCGTAGACTTTTAAGGCCCGCAGTGGTACGAAGTTCGATCGTACCAAAATTATTTAAACACGACCCTGCCTGGGAAACCGAAAATTGCCCCATAGCCCTATCACAAATCTCCCAATTTTTATTGTCTTCCCGATCGCATCGATCAGCCTTTTTTTAATCTTTAATTTCCTCTTCCGGACGCGATCCCCGATCGCCAATCCAGAATGGAACATTCAGAATATCAGCCGCGTCTTGTTGAGCGTGAGGACCTGAGACTCTGCATAAGGATTATAAAAGGGTGGAAGGCATTGAAAATAAAAACTTACAGGCAAAAAGTCCGCGAGGGAGAAATTCTAGACAGGGTTAACCCCATTAGGCTAGACTTGCGGCTGGCAAACAAGTTAAACTACAGCGGCATCCAAACATTCGGTGTTCTAGGCAGTGTCTGTAGTCGCACCAGCGATGACCAATTAAGTAGAGGAGTGAAGCTGTAATGACAACGTTAGATGACAATCCTAATCAACTAGATTTAAACCTTCCGGGACTAGGCCCGGATACAATCTTTGCGGGAGCCGGGTCGGATTTCGTGAGAACTTCCACCCTGGGCGGCAGCTTAATATTTGGCCAAGGCGATAACGATACTCTGATTTCCGTCGGCCCGAACGATACCCTGGTGGGCGGCGCAGACGAAGATTCAATCAGATCCCAGCGCAGTCCGGCTTTGCTGTTTGGCGACGCAGGCTCGGATACGATCGTCGCTGAAGCTCGCGCTACCATGTTCGGCGGTTTGGGAGATGACTTCCTCCAAGGTACTGTCGAAGCTAACCTCATGTTTGGTAATGAGGGCTCAGATACGATGCTGGGAGGGGCGCAGAGAAGAGACTCTCTCTACGGCGGCAAGGGCAATGACTCCTTGGGCTTCTTCATCGCAGGTGGCGGCAACAACCTCGGTCTTCCCTTGTCCGGCATCGGCTTCGGTGGGAATGAAGGCAGCAACTACTTGCGGGGCGACTTAGGTGACGACTTGGTTGTAGGTATCAACCAAAGAGACTCTCTGTTCGGCGGTAGAGGCAAGGACACCTTGCGCGGTGCTGGCAGCAGCAGCTACCTGTCTGGAGATTTGGACGATGATATCTTATTTGTTTCCAACGTTACCCAGTCAAGTCCGTTTTCTGCCAGCATCATCACTGTTGGCATTGAGAAAACCACCTTGCTCGGCGGTGCCGGCAACGATTCTCTCTACGGTTCGATCGGCAATTTTGGTGAAGGCAGAAACTTGTTTGACGGCGGTGACGGCAACGACACGATCAGGGTTTTTGCCACGCTGGATACCGCCCTGGGAGGTTTAGGCGACGACTTAATCATCTCGTCAACGGTAGTTGCGCTTTCGAGTGTAGGCGCCTCCAGTTCATTTCCAGGCTTCGCGGGTCGCAACTTGCTCGACGGCGGAGTGGGCAACGACACGATCGTTGCAGCTTTTTTAACTGATACAATGATCGGCGGCGAAGGCAATGACAGCCTGAGCGGTACCTTTATTCAAGCCTCCGGTGCAGACGGCAACGATACTATCAATGCTACCGCTGCCATTTTTAGTGGTACTGGTACTGCTTTGGTTACTCTCGACGGCGGGCTGGGCAACGATCTGTTAATTGGCTACACAAATCCTACTGGTAGCACCTTCACCGTCACCAACCTGATGAACGGTGGCGAGGGGAATGACACAATCATCTTTGGCAGCCAGCGCGATCGTCTGATTGGCACGTTCGACGGTAACGACACCATCTCCTACGCTACTGGCGTCACCTTTACTGGCACAGTGGTAAACATCATTACCGATAACTTGGGCGCCAACTTCATTACTGGCGGCAACGGTACTGATGTCATCACTACTGGTGCGGGGGATGACATACTGTTCGGCGACCCATCCAATGCTGGCACCACAACATCTGGGAACGATACCTTGGATGCCGGCGCCGGAAACGACACGTTGTTAGGTGGCTTTGGGAACGACTTTTTGCTCGGAGGTGACGGTAACGACTCTCTCGGCGGCGGGCCCGGTGCAGACACGCTGATTGGTGGCAGCGGTAATGACAGCTTCTACTACAACAACTTCGGCGAGGGCGTCACGATCGGCACACCGCTGGGTACCAGCCCAGACCAAATCGGTGATTTTGTGGTAGGCCAAGACAAGATTATCTTGAGTCAAAGTAGCTTCAACTTACGTCAATTGACCACTGGGTCAAATCGACTTGCTTCTAGCGCGTTCTTAGTGGTTGACAATGGTTCTTACAACGGTCTGGGGAATTCGCAAGATCCGACAGCACCAGTCCTTGTTTATGAAGCTCAACTGAACGTAGACAATAACACGGGTCGCTTGCTGTACGACCCTGACGGTTCAGGAAGTCAAACAGCCATTACACTGGCAAACTTCAACGGTAAACCAGGCTTGACGGGGACTGATATTACTCTGATTTAATTTAGGTGGCAGTGGGTGGGAGCGGGTTTGGAACCAGCGATCGCCCGCGCCAACTCTAAAAATGAATTGTGCAATATTTCGAGCTAGGGATCTGAATCCCTGGCTTTTTTATTGGCGTTGGGAATTGGGCATGGGGAATTGGGAATTAGGTCAAAAAGTGAGGTAAAAACAATGGCAATAATTACAGGATTACGCATAATCTCTATATGTAGGGTGCGCACTGCGCACATTACCGCTATGAGTAGCACGTCAAACTAACAAGTTGTTATCCCGTCAAAAAGTGAGGTAAAAATAATGAAAAAAATTAAAGACCTAGATATTGTTGCTTTAACTGAAGATTTAGAAGCAACCCATTTTCAAACAAAACAAATCGTTAAATTATATACAGGACAAGTCGGAACAGTGGTGATGGAATTTGATGGCAGTGCTTTTGAGGTAGAATTTTCTCATCAAGATGGCACAACTTATGCAATGGAAACAATTCCAGCCACAAAATTAATGCTTTTGCATTATGAGTTAGTAGAATCTGTAGGGGCGGTTTGCCGATGAATTTTGCCACCAAAAATCTTTATAATCGCCGAAAAGTATCTCTAAAAAAAATCCCGCAAACAAACAGTTTGCGGGATTGATATCGTTTCCGGTTGCATCGGAATTATGAGCAGCCAAAATGAGGAGACGGCAGTGCCGTGTCCCTACCCAAAATAAAATTGTAGGGACACAGCACTGCCGTCTCCTCGCTTGTCAT
>JANMLZ010000113.1:0-87029 GCA_031372825.1 Cyanobacteria bacterium OTE_58_metabat_593
TTCTGTGGTGACAGCTTTAGCTAGGGCATCGATTTTTTTCTCAGCCCCAGCTTCTTGGACGAAACTGATAATCGCGTTGGTAGTTGTGACACCCCAAATTACGGAGGCGTTGAGCCATTCTCCAATCAGTGCTTTGATTAAACCGGCACTCAGTAAGATTATCAGAAGGGGTTGGTTAAATTGCAGTATAAATTTTAACCAGGCTGGTTTCCCTGCTTTAACTGTTAGTTCGTTTGAGCCAAATTGCTGTTGGCGATTGGCGACTTCTGCCGGATCTAAACCGTTTTCGAGGTTGGTTTCTAATGTAGATGCAACCTTTGATCTTTCTAAGTAGTGCCAAGATTGATCTGCTACGTCTACATCGTTGGCGACTGTTGCTGGCATGGTGCTTCCTGAATATTTGGTAGGCATAGGTTGAGTTTTTATAGCCCATTAATGGACGCGCTTAATATAACTCCTGGCTGGTTAGAGAGTGAATATATTGAGCGAGTTAATAGTTTGTTATGACTTTAATGGGGGTATGACTCAGATCAATATTACAAGGGATGTGTCCGTCTGCTGCAAGAGATTTTGGGAATTCTTTAAATTCTCTCGCCTTCTCCCGGCGAAGACTCCCCCCACTCTTGATTTTTGGGTGCCAGCCGATCGCCATAGGTGTTAAAACCTAGTTAAGCGAGCACATTTTGAGAAAAATGGAAATAATTGTCACACTGGTGCTGGGTTCGGTGCTTTTGGTCTGGGGAATGCGGTTCGGGCGGGTGTTAGTTCGATCGGGAGTGACGGCTAATGACCTGTTTAAGGGCAGAAATGCGATCGCCCTGCTGTTTTTGGGTTTCTACTTTGGCTTGCTGCTACTGGCCCTAAATCTGCCTCAAATGCCAGCATTGCCGATCGAGTGGCGCGTGCACGGGATGCGAGTCACTTGGACTTTGCTGCGAGTGATGTTGATGGGAGTTTGCGGTATTGGGTTTAGTATCAGTTGGTTGACGGCGCGATCGCAAGTAATTGCAGTCATCTTAATTGGCTGCTTGGGATTGGCAGGATTTACAGGCGCTGAATCCTATTTTCTAGCACCAATTTATGCTGATTTAGTTGACAATTTACAGCCCAACGGTGTATTTCGCCAAACATCTAACAGCAGTTGCGCCCCCGCCGCCCTAGCAACAGTATTGAGACGTTGGGGAATGGATGCGACGGAATCGAGTGTAGCGCGTTTGGCAGACACGAGTCGTTTGGGAACTTCCATGCCACAGTTAATCGTAGCAGCAAGAGCTTTGGGAATGCAAGGAATTGAAATGTCTCCAAGTTGGGAGCAAATACAGCAAATTAATCGCCCCGGAATATTAGCAGTTTGGCTGTTTGACGGCCCTCGAAAACTTTCCCACGCGGTGGCATTACTAGCAATGAATAATAGTGTTGCGACAATTGCCGATCCATCGCGGGGCAGAATTTTCTATTTAGACAGACCAACCTTTGATAAGATTTGGCGGGAGGAATACGTGCCGATTTTTCGTGCTGCGGATATCTTGTTAAGTGACAAACAAGCGATTGATTATTTGAGTAAGTTGGGATATAGTTCTAGTAATTTGCCAGCAGATATTGAGCGCTTTCAGAAAGATAAAAATTTAAAACCTAGCGGTAAGTTAGACCGGATGACTGAGTTAATGTTGAGCGGCCCATTCTTGGAAGGAGCACCGAGATTGGACGGGAAATAAGCAAGGAAATGTATAGGCAGATTTCACCAACCATAAAACGCCAAAAATTGCTAATCTCAAAAACCGGCCCTCACTTAATAAACTTCATCATGAGTGCCGATGTCTAGCAGAACAATGACTTCTATTTTTGTTTCAGCATCCTGCTCGATAGAGAAGACAACACGACAATCATAGCCACAAGAACAAGACTGAAAACCGTCAAGTTGACCGCTTAGTTTATGAGTACCCAAGCCTGGGAAAAATACGTCTACTTCCATTTGTTGAAGAGTATCTTCAATGCGCTGCTGGAGTTCAGCATTTCGCCTCACAAACTTTCGGAATGCCCGTTTGAATTTAGGAGTTAAAATCAGCCGTCTCATAATTCTGGCTCGTCGTACAAAGACTGGCGCAAAGCTGCAACGACATCCTCGGCTGATTGCTGTCGAAATTGACCTGCACGGAAGTCAGCCAAGGTTTGTTGGGCATCCGCAGCTATTTCTGCACGGCGACTTTCGCGGTGACGGTTCTGTAAAATTTTAATCAACATTTCCTGCTGTTCATAGGTTAGATTCAAAGCAGTTTCTAGCACTTGGTCAAGGGTATTCATATTATTTATCTTGATTGTACTTCAAACTCAGTAGATTTAACCACATTCATGCCCGCCGCCGCAAATCTTTGAAAAGCCGCATCTGCTGCTTCCGTAAAATCAACAACACCCGGAACAACCACAGGCGAAGTACAATCTTCCAGCAAATAAACCTTCTTAGCCAACTGCGAATCTCGCGCCAAAATTTCCGTCAACAAATCATCAATCGTCCAAGCAACACAATGACTTTTTGCTTGTCCAGCAATAACTACTGCATCAAATTCAAGCAACTTATCAATAAAACTAACATTCTTTGCTGCAATCGAATTCCCATCACATCCATCCAAGACTTCCGGTTGCAAAACTGAATAGTTTTCAGTTAGTGGATTGCCACCTTTGATTTCAAAAAGTGCTTGACTTTCGCGCGCAATACCATGAAAAAATATTGCTTCTTCCACCGCCGAAACCAGTGCGTGTCCGATGCCGCCCAGCATCGAGTGATACGGCCAAATTGTCAGCGGAAATTTGCCATTTTCACTAAGTTTAGTGACGTAGTGCAGAGCGTGTTTTTCCAGTACCGAAAAATTACCACCGCTGATGCTATAAGCGACGGCTGGATTGACTTTCCATATCCCTTTTTGAACATCTTCTAGAGCGATCGAAGTTGCTGCAGGTTGCGGGTGTTCCCCTGCATCATTGATCCAAAATATCGGATGGAAAATTTGCATAGTGGTGTGCGTGTCCATTGTCGGCGCAATAGTTGTAATTCTGTCTAAATTGCGGTAAATGAACTCGCACAGCCGCACATTGTCATCTACTGCACCGCTACCGGAACGCCCGCCGACAAATAGTTCAAATTCCGGTATACAAAAAGTATTTTGAGCATCAATTATCAACAAACAAATACGGTTTGTATCGCTGGCTGCTGACTGAATATTATGTTTCCCAGCCCATTCTTGAGCTTGAACAGCCCGTTCTTGATAAGGAACACGCCAGACTTCGCTGACTTTTGTTGAGTCAAAATACTCAGGGATTGGGAGTTGGGTTTTTGTTGTCATGGGTAATTTATTTAGCAGTGGATTGTGGCAATAAGTTAAACAGTCCTGGATGCAACTGGCATATATTATAGTAGGGTGCGTCAGATCCAAAATCCTCGATAATCGTTGTATAAATTCGTCTGACGCACCCTACGAGTCTACGGTAAAAAAAATCAAAAACTTTATCAAATTAGACTACAATCATCATAGCCATTTACGGTGAATTATGCCACAACCAGAAAATCCCAATTATTACCGGAATATTTTTCAACGCAGATTATTATTTTTGTCGATCGCCCTTTTGCTCATTTTCTTAATCCTAACAACTAAATCTTCCTACGTTCAAGAACTTTTAAGAACAGTTTTAATACAGATCGAGCATTTAGGTGTATGGGGCCCAGTAGCTTTTATCGTTACTTACAACTTAGCTACTGTACTATTTATACCAGGTTCCGTGTTGACTCTGGGAGGCGGGGTAATTTTTGGTTTGTGGTGGGGTTCAATCTACGTGTTTGTCGCAGCAACTTTAGGCGCTACCTTTGCTTTTTTGATCGGGCGATACCTGTCGCGCGATCGTGTGGTAGAATATATGGAATCTCATCCCAAATTTAAAGCTCTCGATCGCGCTGTTTCCCAACAAGGATTAAAAATAGTTTTTTTGACTCGTCTTTGTCCTTTGCTTCCTTTCAATTTATTAAATTATGCCTTGGGAATTACCCAAGTTTCTTTGAAAGATTATATACTAGGTTCCTTCGGCATGATACCAGGAACAATTCTGTATGTTTACTCTGGTTCTTTGGTAGGAGACTTGGCTGCAATAAACGTGGCAACAGAGTCAACAAATCCCCAAGCATCAGCAGTAAAGTGGTTGATTAATATTATTAGTTTTATAGCGACTATTGCTGTTACTATTTCGCTGACTCGGATAGCCAAAAAAGCTTTAGATGAAAGTGTTTAATTAGGAGAATTTGCTCATGTCACAGTCAAAGGTCGATCGCATAACAGTCCCCCCGATGGACGAGTACAATCAAAAATTAGTCTCCTATTTGCATCCGCCGGATTGGGTAAATCCGCAACCAGCCAGCAGTTACAATTTAGTAGTAATTGGCGCTGGGCCCGCTGGATTAATTGTTGCCGCAGGTGCCGCAGGTTTGGGCGCGAAAGTGGCTTTGATTGAAAAACATTTGATGGGCGGCGATTGTTTGAATGTGGGTTGTGTGCCATCAAAATTGCTAATTCGATCGTCTCGTACTGTCGGCGATATCTGGGACGCCAGTAAATTTGGTGTTAATGTTCCTAATGGTACAGAAGTAGACTTTTCGGCGGTCATGGAAAGAATGCGGCGAATTAGGGCGGGAATCAGCGATGTCGATTCTGTCGATCGCTATCAGCACAAATTAGGAGTCGATGTTTTCCTAGGTTCTGGTCGTTTTACTAGCAATAATACCATAGAAGTTGCAGGTCAAACTCTGCACTTCAAAAAAGCAGTAATTACCACAGGTGCAAGGGCGCGACAACCCCAAATCCCCGGTTTACAAGAAGTTGGATATCTGACGAATGAAACGGTGTTTAACCTCACAGAGAGACCCCAACGTTTGGCAATAATTGGCGGTGGTGCGATCGGCTGCGAATTAGCTCAAGCCTTCCGCAGACTGGGCTCGGAAGTCGTGTTGCTGCACAAAAATGCTCACATTTTGGACAAGGAAGATGTTGATGCAGCCGAAATTGTGCAGCAGACTTTTGTGCGGGAAGGAATTCAGCTAGTTCTAGAATCGCAAATAGAGCGCGTTGAGCAAACAAATGCAGGCAAAGTCATTTATTATCAATGTCAGGGTCAGGAAGCATCTGTCACCGTAGATGAGATTATGGTGAGTGCGGGGCGATCGCCAAACGTCGAAGAGCTAAACCTGGAATCTGTCGGTGTCGAATACGATACACAAACTGGCGTATTTGTCAACGACAATTTGCAAACTACTAATCCCCACATTTATGCCGCCGGCGACATTTGCATGAAGTATAAATTTACTCATGCTGCTGATTTTGCGGCAAGGATTGTCATCCAAAATACGCTGTTTTTCGGACGCAAAAAGCTCAGCGCTTTGACGATTCCTTGGTGTACATATACTAGCCCAGAAATTGCTCGTGTCGGAATTAGCGAAGCTGAAGCTAAAGCTAAAACCATTGATATCGATACATTTTTGATTCCCTTCAGTCAAGTCGATCGGGCAATCATTGACGGTGAAGACGAGGGTTTTGTGAAAATCCACGTCAAGAAAGGTAGTGACAAGATATTAGGTGCAACTATTGTAGCACAACACGCCGGGGATATGATTAGCGAAATTACTTTAGCAATGGTTAACAATATTGGTTTAGGAAAAATTGCGAGTGTAATTCATCCGTATCCGACGCAAGCTGATGCGATTCGGAAAGCTGGGGATGCGTACAATCGCACTCGTTTAACACCGTTTGTGAAAGATTTGTTTAATAAATGGCTGGCTTGGACTAGGTAGTTTGAACTGTATTGAATCAACACCAGGTATAATTGAACCGTAGGGGCGGGTTCACCAACCATCTATGGGAAAAATGAATAATTTCGTAAACCCGCCCCCACCCGATCGCAAATACAAATCCACCATTAATTTATTGAATCAAATGTTGATGTAAAATTGGGCGGGGCGGGTTTATCAGATTGTTTGATTTGTGTTAGAGATTTCGGTGAACCCACTCCTACAGAGATTGCGGTTTTCGACATTCCCATTTACGTTTTCGTATATTGATTGACTAATCAATTAAATTCAATCTATTTTCATACCCCCGCATTATCTTCTGTAATACGTGCCTTAATCTTTCAAAATCAGCATCTTCTAAAGAGAAAGTAATTGCGACCTCATCGCATTCTAGAAGAGTTATAGTATCGGAACCAAAGCGAACAGTAAATCGAGCGCGACTAAGAGTAACCCAATCGATGCCTACATCTTCTGCCCAATCTCCATCGTCCAGCTCTGCATAGATATTTTTTCTGTTAGGAACAGTCTCTTCTTCTGACCCTTCTTGTCGTGTCAGGATGAAATAATGTTCGCCCCCCATAGCTTCAGAAAAACCCACATACAAATTGGCTTCAATAGCCTCAAAGCTAGGAGCGAAAAATTCAAATTTCATAATTTTAAAAATCCCCTTCATCTACTTGAAATACAGTCAATCCCAAGCTTCTCCACATATCAACAACTTGCTGGCGATCATCCAAAACGAACTTAATGTTATACTTGCCTTCAATATGCTGCCGATAAATTTCTTCCTTCATAATCGCATCCTTCCTCATATCTCCGGTTTTCCGCAGATGAATACCAGTATAATTCACCTCATACTGCTGCAACCATTTTTCAGTTTGAGGCTGACAATCATCGGTTCTGCCCGAAACTACGATAATATTAACGCTAGACTGCCACTTGTGGATGGTATCTAAGACGGGCTGATTCGGTAAATCGCGATCGCACTTTGAAGCATCAAAAGGATTTCTACCATTCAGAAGCGATAAAGTACCATCCATATCCACAATAATTGCATCCGGCAAATCAGGATTATATTCCGGTGGCTGAACAGGAACACGCACATACTTATTGTACATCTTCACGATCACATCTTTACCAACAGAATTAAGTCTTTTCAAATCCCGTTTAATACATTCCTCCACCGGAACTTGCAGGAAAGAATCATTAACTTCTACAACAGCTTGACCTTTGACCAACTGTTTAATATGTTCGATATGCGGCCCGAAGTTAGTATCATCAACAATGACGTGCTTACCACTTTCCAAAGCCATCAAAATAATCGTATCTCTCAACTGCACAATAAACTTTTCATTCGCAGGCGACCAATGAGCAGCATGAGCCATTTCTCGCAACAAATCTTTATTGCTACGAACCCATCTAGCAGGTTCAGACAGCAGCAATTCCTTCGCAAATTGAGACTTTCCAGAAGCAGGTAAACCGACAAGTACAATAACTCTTTTCATGGTAATTTAGTTAGGTTGCTGAGCGAAATTGGTTCGGTTGCTGAGCGTAGTCGAAGCACCTTCTTCGGTTGCTGAGCGTAGCGTCGCCCTGAACCTTTTGACCCTTCGACCCTTCGACTCCGCTCAGGGTACTGCTCGCGGTTGCTGGGCGTAGTCGAAGCACCTTAGTTCGGTTCCTGAGCGTAGTAGAAGGTCTTTATTCTACAAACCCAAATGGATATAATCTAAACCCAATAACTCCTCTATCTTATGAATAGTAACATCGCGGAGAGCTTCTTTCACCCCCGCAACTCTGCGCGCCCGCAAGGAAAACAAAATCCCCGAATAGGGCAAATGCTTCACAGCAAACGCAAAATTTTTCTGCACTTCGATAGATTCATGCTGTCGATAAACATCCTCAATTTCTTTAACCAAAGATTGATATTTCTGTTTTACTTTCTCATACAATTCAGTCCACTCAGGAAAATAAGCTAAAAACTCTTCCCCTTCATTAGTCAAAATAATCTCGATCATCCTCCGAGTAGAAAAGCCTTCACGGAGATGGGAAATCGCCACATATTGCGGCGACTTAACTTTAACTCGGTTGAACTCACCATCACAAATAATATACCCTTCCGAATCCATTGGATCTAAATGCTGAGATGCTTCGATAACTTCCTTCCAGCTAGTCAAAGCATAAGACTTGACTAATTCCCATCCATATTTGTTAGCCCAAATAGTCGGCTCTGTTTCCAACAATGTTTGAGTATTACGAATGCCATGAAAGACAATTTGATTGATGGTTTGTTGGACAACTATGCGATTGTAAGGTGTCATCAACTCAAAGATAAAGCATTGATCAGTTTCTTCTGGCAATTGATATCCCAACTCTTGCCATACTTTCCAAAACAGTTCGGAAAAGCTAAATCCAAAACCATTAACTTCGCCCGCCGCATCGGGAGTACCACTAGATTGAACTCTCCATTCTCCATTGTAAAAATAGAGTACAATCAGAGAACCATCGAGTTTTTCGTAGACTTTGGCACTGTTCCAATCAATTGTAGCGGCATGGCCTTCTCCGTAATTAAAAAATTTGTCATAGGGATAAGAAACTATCTGCCAATCTTGCGATGAGTCTAAAATTATACCGCGACACTGTTGGACTATTTTTTCTCCCAGCGGGGATTCTATCTGCGAGTATTTCAGACAGACGAGATGAGGATATTGCCGATCGCGCGTAACCTTGATATGATAAGTTTCCGATAAAGTTGCTAACCCGTGCTGGCGCAAATACTCTTGCAGTTCCACGATGTACTCCTCAATTGCTCACATTTTCTATATAACCGATCGCAGTCTATGATAGCAAATTTGTAAATCAAATGTAAATTGTTAGTCTTCTCAAAATTATTGTCACCTCTATATTTTAGAGTATGATAAATAGATTAATATAGTTTGGCTGAAAATGCGCCTGTTTCGAGAGGATAAAAAAATGAATAACAAGTTATTGTTTTTGGGAACTTATTCGTGCATATTGACTATCTTAATGCCTGCATCGGGAGTTTTTGGGAACTGTCCACCAGTTCGTCATATGCCACCTGTTCCAATAAGTGACATTCTGCCACAGTTAAAAGGCAAAACACAAGTTCCAATTTTTATTCCTGCCAATCTGACTATTTGGGATAGAATTTATTATCGAAGTCAAGCAACAACTGACAGCTATAGTATTTCAATGGAGTATACAGCAGATTGCCGTGGTGCGGGAGCTTGCACTCTGGGAGAAATTAGAGGTCAAAAAGGTGGTGAGTTTTCTACAAAGATAGAAGGTGTAACTAAGACGCTAAAAAATGTGCAACTTTCTGGGGGAGTTAAAGGATCTTTTCATAATGGTTGTGGGGCTTACTGCACGGCAAATGTTGAATGGAAATCTCAAGGTTTTCTCTATACCATAGCAATAAGAAACGGAGTGGAAGCTGATTTAATTAAGATGGCAAATTCAGCAATTCAAGCTGGGAAGCGTTAAGTTTTAGTTGCGGGCGGGCTAGAAGCCCACCCCACAATAAATTTTAAATTTTATCTGTTGTGGAACAGGCATCCTGCCTGTTAAATGATAATAGTAGAAAATGGACTTTTTAATGAAGTCAAATAAAGATAGGATAGTTGTAATTCTCATAGGAAAATGACGATGAGGAAAAAAAGGCTGTTTTGGGCTGTTTTTGTTGGTGTAGCGACTGCGTTGACGATTCCCTACCCTTCGGGAACCCCTACGGGGAACGGGATAGCTTCGCCGCGCGTACTTTCAACTCCAAAGCCACTCGTCGCACAGACAGATGTGCCGATCGCAGAAATCCGCTGGCTGAATTATACTTCTAAAGATGGCTGGCAAGCGATAAAACTTATTGTAGCCGATCGCGATACTGCAAAATCGGTCGGCGATCGCAAGTTGCGGTTGTACGATGTTCATATTGCCAAGATGTTTGAGATTTCTCATTTTTTGTGCGAGCGCGATCGGACTTCTGTGGGTTACGATTGGTCTTATGAAGCAGAAAATGGTAATATTGACATGGGACGCTTCAAAATTAGCTGCAATCTCGCCCGCTCCACAGCCGCAACTTATGGATTAGGCAAACCAGAAACTACAGTCATACGCCGCAACTTCAACCTCAAAAACGGTCGCCCTTCTATTGCTGTAACAAAATATGCAATTCCTACTCTGAATATCGCTAAAAATAGAGTTGTGCAGTGGAAACTTTTTGTACGAACATTCCCGCCACTTCCTGATAAATTAAGTGCAAATAAAGCTAATAGTCGTTTTCCTGCGAGTAACATCTTCCGGCAAATCAAAGGAAAAACACGAGTACCTGTTTTTTTGCCTAGTATACTTCCTTTATCTGAGATTCAGCAACTTGATTTTGATGTACAAGCGGGTTCCCACGGTTATATTATTGCCATGTATTTAGGTAAAGGATGCCGCGCTGGAGCCTGTTTTTTCGGCATAATCGAAGCTAAAAGAAGTGAACCGTTTTCGCCTCCTTCCCAATTACCGAGGGATACTTATAGAAGTATTGAATTAGCGGGCGGAATGAGGGGGATTTATTTCAATAATTGCGGTGCTTATTGTACTGCTTTTGTTGAGTGGCAAAGACTGGGCGTGCTGTACCGAGTAACGAGAAAAAATGGCACTCAGCAAGAAGTTGTGCAGATAGCAAATTCTGCACTTGAAGCAGGACAACGTTAAATTTTGGTGAGACATGGAAAAGGTACGCGCGAGCGAAGCTATCCAGAAAGCGCGTGCGTTACCGCAGGGTAGGGAATCGACCTTTTTAACTCCTCATAAACTTTATTCTGGACAAACTGAATGGTCGCGGTCAAACCAGATGATGTAGTAAATAGACTGAAGCCGGAACCAAAATATCCGTTTTTTCTCGTCAATTCGTATTTCTGATAATCTCTCATCTTCAGGAATATTGTCAGGGAAAGTCGGATGAATGTTAATCAACTTATAACCAGTTCCCACTGATTCACCTCGTTTTTTTGATCCGTGACCTTTGATTTGGCCCCAAGTATATTTCTCAATTTTCTTTAGTCCTTCAATTAGGTCAGTGATTTCTGATGATGTCCAGTCAGACAAAAGCCAACGATTTTTATCTGCATAGGTAAATCTGAAGCTAGGATGCTCATCATCTGTACTGCTTGGTCGATTTAACTGAGTTGCTTGCTCTGGAATTCTACTTTGTTGCTTTTTTTGAGATGGCTTTGGTATTTGACTTTTTTTCCCCACTTACGCCTCCACCAAAGGTGCATAGCAGGATTTCATATCCTCGCGGGAGATGATTTTAGTTGATGTTTCGGCAGGTTCTAATCCCTGGCGGGCGTTGAGCCAAGGTGTCTCTGATTGCGTCAATTCTGCAAGATATTTAGCACTTAATTCTCCATAAGCATTCCAAACTTCTTCGAGTACCTGAATCTCATCTTCATCAAATTGTGGTTCCAAATTATCGGGAGCAGGAATATCGCTATATTTGTAAGTTTTGTACTCATCCCACACATCGCGGACAATGGGGCCGGAAACCCAAGCTTCAATCTCTTGAGAAAATAGCGGCTGGTCTCTAAAGACTAAACTCCAAGCTTGTGCATAATACACGAGCTTTTGCAGTTTGAGAGGTGAAATGGTATCGCCTGCTTCTCGATCGACACTACATAAAAAGTAACGCGCAACGTCAACAGCACTTTTCATAATTTTCAGATTTTAGTAATTTCACAAATTCACTTTTGATCGTAAGCTATTCGGTGGCTCCAGAAGTACGATCGACATTGAACCCTCCTGCTGGCATTTCTCTCCCAAATCCCGCAACCTTTGAGCTCATTCTTTCTCGCTGCTGCTGAGCTAACTCCTCAAGCCAAGCAACTCATAGGTCGATCGACCCTAGGTAAATCGTACACCACCGATAGCCTTTGCTGGAGAATGCCGCTCCCGAGCGCAAGCGACGCCCAATGCTGGATGGGAAACATCATCAAGACTCACCGCTACAAGAGCTCAAAATCTGATATTTATATTTTATCCTCTGAATTATCCCAACCAGCCATTTAAAGTCACCACCTGCGGTACGCTAGATCAGGTGAATATATTGGCTGATTTCAAGCTATCCTCCGATCGATCTTATGTCCCCAACCACATCTGCTCCCTCCCGAACCGTCCGCATCGGTTCCCGCAAAAGCCAACTCGCTCTCGTCCAAACCTACTGGGTGCAAGAACAGCTACAGAAACACTTCCCGGAACACACTTTTGAAATCCACACCATGTCCACCCAAGGGGACATAATTCTGGATGTCGCCCTCGCTAAAATTGGCGACAAAGGACTTTTCACCAAAGAATTAGAAACGGGAATGATTAACAATGAAACGGACTTTGCCGTTCATTCCCTCAAAGATTTGCCTACCAATTTGCCCGAAGGCTTAATATTAGGATGCGTCACCGAACGGGAAAATCCCGCTGACGCCCTAGTAGTTCACTCCAAGCACAAAGACAAGCAACTAGACACTCTCCCGCAAGGTGCAGTCATCGGTACTTCTTCCCTGCGCCGACTGGCTCAACTGCGACATCATTTCCCTCATTTTGAATTTAAAGATATTCGCGGCAATCTCAATACTCGACTCGCTAAATTAGATGATGGCGGTTACGATGCCATTATTTTAGCAGTTGCAGGACTCGAAAGATTGGGAATGGGCGATCGCATCCACCAAATCATCCCTCCCGAAATCTCCCTTCACGCCGTCGGACAAGGTGCTTTGGGCATCGAATGCCGCGCCGGAGACACAGAAATTATGGCAGTGATTAAAGCTCTAGAACATCCTGAAACCGCCCAGAGATGTTATGCTGAACGTGCATTTCTGCGGGAACTAGAAGGCGGCTGTCAAGTGCCGATCGGCGTCAATACCAAAATAGAAAACGGTCAACTAACCTTAACCGGAATGGTATCGAGTCTCGACGGCAAGCGATTTGTCAAAGACACTGTTTCTGGCGCTGCCGAGACTGCTGAAATGATCGGAATTGACTTGGCTCACCGCTTGCGGGAACAGGGAGCCAGTGTAATTTTGGAGGAAATATTTATCGAAGTTCGACGCGGTTCCTAAGTCGGAGCACTATCTATTTGTTAGTGCTTTTAGACGCAATTTATCGCCTTTTGTCAAATAAAATAACTGGCGGTTCGGTTTGGTAAAACAGGTACAGTAGAAGTATGTTTGTAGATTTTAGATGGTAATTTTAGAGAAAATTGCCGATCTATTTCAAAAATATCTGAATAATTTAGGACGCGAGGGACGCGTGTTAAAAACCCCGGCTTATAGATGGATGCCTTGCCCATAAAGCTCAGGATTTTTCGGAGAAACCGGGTTTATTTGGTATAAGTCCCATAATTGTCAGCTACCCATCCAAAATCTACAATCAAACAGCAAAAATAAATCAGTAACCAATTTCAGGGAAAGGCAAAATATGAGCGCTCAGGAAACTCAATTAAAACTAGAATTGGCAAAAGTTCAGCAACTTTATCGCAAAATGCAGGCTGACCAAAAAGCTTTGCAGCAGCAATTGAAAGAGTTTAAAACCCAGACGGGAAACTTTTCCGATGTCGTCGAGCAAGTCTTGCCCTCTGTAGTTTCAGTTTACGTGATGGATTGGGATACAGGAGAAGAAGTTTCTTCCGGTAGTGGCTTTTTTGTATCGCCTGACATCATTGTGACTAACTATCACGTTGTCGAAGATATTGCCGATGAAGATTATTTCTATGAAGAAGATGAAGTCGAACAGGTTTTAGTGGAAACTCACGACGGAAAGTTGAGAATGGCAGAGGTGGTATTTACTGGTAATGCGGAAGAGGATTTAGCATTGCTTTTGATTACTGGTTTTATGATCGATCCGGAAACAGGGGAACAAGTAGAATCTCCCGAAGAATATCCTCCTTTAGAATTGTCTTTTGATGTGAAAGTGGGCGATCGAGTAATTGCTGTGGGTAATCCTTTGGGGCAGTTTGCTTCAACGGTAACTCAAGGTATTATTAGTGCAATTCGCGAACCCGATGAGTATGAGGAAGGTGACGAAGATGATGATGATGATGTTGCTGAGGTAAAAGTGTTGCAAACGGATGCGGCGATTAATCCGGGAAATTCTGGAGGCCCGTTGATTAATATGGCCGGTCAAGTTGTTGGGGTGAATACCTGGGGATTGGAAGATGCTGATAGTATTAATTTGGCGATCGCCTCGGTTGCTTTGGATGACTTTTTAGCTGGATTTGAGGAGACTTTTGAGGATGATTCTCAGAATTAGTCAGTAGTTGTCGGTAATATGTAATTGGGGCGATCGCACTTTTTGTGAAAACAGGTGAAAAGGGCGATCGGCTCAAACGACAGTTCAAGCAAATAGCAGGTTTTCTGCGATCGTTTTAGGTTTTGGGAGAGATTTACCGTCTACCTGATATTCTTCAACTAAAAGCTCTAATACTTTAATCGTACATAGCGATCGCCCTTCTCCCAAAAAAGCGATCGCCCTCCCATACATTTATAGCGATCGCCCTTCCACACAAAAAAGCCGTCCTTCTAGCGATGATTACTGGATATTTATTATGCAGCCTCAGTCAAAGTCCTGACACGCAAAACTTCATTAGACATCAACGGTTCAATTTCCGATTCAGCTAAAGTAATTACAGCTATAGTTTCACCTAAAGCATTAAAAACTTCAAGACTGTAGCCATCCTCATCGGGGTGGGGATGATGCTCAACAATAGTGGCAATATCTCCTCGACAGAGTTTGTACTTGGGTACATCTGTTCGTAATGCTACTCTTTTAAACAAGGGAAATTTCATTTTATACCTCCTTATTGGGATATAGGGTAATAAACTTGGTTTTTTGGGATGGAAACTCAGTCATCCAAACAGTCACTACTCGCAGGCTTACGCCGTTAGGCCCAGTTAACGTGCCGCGAATTTCATACTTATTACCATAGCGCGTTTGTTCGGTTGGTGTTGCATCCAGAGGCAAAATTTGTTCTCTTAAGTCTTGTTCTAGTTGTTGCCAGTTGTCTTGGGTATAATTGGCTTTTGCAAGAAATAAAGATTTATCATCTTCTACTAAGAACTTGAGCAAGTATTGAGTTATTTTTGCTTCAGCAATAATGGTATCATTAGGTAGTTTCATTTACGTAATTTTGTAATATTAGTACAAGCGATTTAAAATTATATCTTATTTAAAGAGCGATCGCCCTTCCCATCCAGAAAGGCGATCGCACTTCGCAAAATAAAAGCGATCGCGCCCCACAATATCTTTAGGGGCGAAGCATTTCCCATGACTGGCTTGACAGCCGAGTTTGTGTCAGGTAAAATAAGTATATTGTTCTCTGATTATTAACTAATAAAATATACTTATCAGATGAACTAACCAAACTGACTCAAAGGCTAATTTATGGTAAGCGTAATTTCTGAACATATTACAATTAATCCCGGTTTTTGCGGTGGGCAACCTTGCATTACAGGACATCGAATTAAGGTGCAAGATGTGGTAATTTGGCATGAGGAAATGGGAATGTCACCAGAGGAGATTATTTACCATTATCCTTCAATTACTCTAGCTGATGTTTATGCGGCTTTGACTTATTATCACGATCGTCGCGAAGAAATTAGGACACAAATTAGAGCAGATGAAACCTTTGTCCGCGAGTTGCAAGCCCAAAATTCGTCTATCCTTCAGCAAAAATTAAAAAGCCTAAATGTCAAGAAATATTAAATTGCATTTAGATGAAAATGTCAGTAATGCGATTGCCATCGGTTTGCGAAGATATGAGATTAATGTGACGACTACAACGGAAGCCGGCTTATTGGGAAAGCCTGATGAACTTCATGTAGAATTTGCGATGGTCGAAGGGAGAGTGGTTTTTACTCAAGATGCAGATTTTTTAAGGATAAATCAAGCTGGATTACCTCATAATGGGGTTATTTACTGTCAAAAAAATAGTCGGTCGATTGGAGAAATTTTGAGAAGTTTGCTAATGATTTGGGAGTATCTTGAGTTGGACGATCTGACAGGGCGTGTGGAGTTTATTTAAGACTAACGATCGCCCTTGCCATCCAGAAAGGCGATCGCTCTTTTTTGAAAGGGTATGAAAAGAGCGATCGCGAATTAGAAGGGTAAAGGAATCGGAACGCGATTACGAATTTCTTGTTCAACTCGTTGCTTAACTTCGTTTTTAAGGATGTTAGCAGCAACACTGGCAAGGCTGACATCGCCGCTGGCCGCCACATCAAATAAACATCCTTCTAGGCGTTCGCTTGGTACTTCAGCTTTACGACAAGTTTCTTCCGCAAGTTGTACGGCTTGAGGGGCAAGCATCCGCAAGATTACGAAACCATTAGGAAAAGATTTTTTCGTGAAGCTATCCGTATTTTTGCCCGCGGGATAATCAAACAGCGATTCTGTTTGGGAAACACGCCAACTATCGCCAAATTGACGATGAATAGAGTTTAAAAAGGCTTCCGTCAATGGATCAATAGGTATAGGAATCCAGCGACTAACATTAAAGTTGCTTAATACCGATCGCGCAATGTTCATCGCTTCTTTATTTTCTGCAATAACGCGACCATCACGAGTCATAAAGTCGTCTGAGGGGTTGCCGTTGAAGTTGCCGAGTAAGCCTTCGAGTTGACCGCGATCGCCTTCGCTTACGCCCGGTGTCACTTCAACAAGCTTGTTAAAAATCTTCACGGTTACTTGCTCACCACTGGGCCACTGCACGAGGTAGCTGCCACTGCCCGTGCGAGCAACAAAGCCACCACCCGATAGGTTTTGTTTTTCCCCTGAAATGGTTTTGCCGTTAACGCGCAAGGAATCTTGGGTGTTGTTATCAGGAAAATCTTGGGAATAGATGGCGACGCGATCGTTGCCGACTCGCATAGCGGCGGCGATATTGATTGCCAGCGATGAGTTCGATCCAAAGGGGGCTTCGCGAACTTGTACCTCGAAGTGCTTGTCTTTCGATCGGGTCAGGACAAATTCACCCATTGCGTGGTGATCGTATTTTTGACCGTCAAAGCTTGTGAGATGTGGATCGCCCCAAGAAGAAGCTGTTTTAAGTTGACCTCTGGGCTGTTGTGTAGTTTGTTGAGGTTTTTCACATATGGATTGTAGCTTTTGATCAAACTGATTCCTCATTCTCTCTGCAAATCCCTGACAGTTATTGAAAAGACCTGTTATCAATGGCTGACCATAAGTTCCTGGTCCATCTATTAAAGTACATACATTACTTCTATCAAGAACACGATCCATTAATTCAGGATCGTATAGTTGATCGATAGGGGTAAAATCATCCACCTTTCCACTTACTCTAGTGGGATTACGGTGCACATCAGAAATTGTTTCATCAATACCATCAGCAATGGCTCTGTTCGTATAAGAAAATCGACCTTCTGGACCAAAGCCCACATTGCGCGTTATCTTTCCATTTTCACAGAAAAATATGTGTTCATGACCAGGCTCGATGTTAGCAGCATCTGATACATAAGGTATATTTACTTGTGGAATACTAGGAATGGGATGTTTGGCAAAGACAGCATATCTACCGTCATATTTACATATCTTTTGCTCGGCTGATGACTGATTATTGGGCTTCCTTTGAAGAGAAATCCTATTCCTAGAATTTTTTCCAAAAAAGTTACAAGCAGCACTTTCAGATGCTTGTGAAGCATATTTATCTATTGCATTACTGATTTGCTGTAATTCTGCTGCTGAATCTTGAGCGGCATTTTGACTCGCTGAGTCAATGGCTCGATCAATATCAGAGTACGGAGTTGGAGGGGGACCTCCACCGGGTGGAGGTGGAGGGGGGCTGCCTCCCGAATCAAAATCAGGACGCAATGGCTGATTCGGTCCCGGATCTTGAGGAAACGGCGGCGCTTGCGGATTACTCCCAGGCCGCACACTCGGTGCATCATCAAACTCCCCCGGAGCTCGCTGCACCAACCAATCCGAAATATTCCTTTCCACAGCAAGCGGAGTCGCCGCCACCACGCGATCGCCCGACTGAGCTAAGTTCACCGTGCAAATAGTAGAATTAAAACTAAAAACCGTACAAAGTGCAGCCGATAAAGCTCGATTGACAATCGAGCCAGGAGCCAGCAAAGCACTCATTAAAACAGCAAAAAAACTGACAGTACCCAGAGCAAAAATACGAATACGACGCATAATTCACCTCACGCAAACAATTAACTAAACATCCGCATTCCGATCAATCTTGTAGGGGCGGGAACGCCTGTGATATTTGACACCCATCGACAAATTCGTAAACCCGCCCCCACCCCACGCAAAAATTAAAGAATTAATTGAATTTAACGGTGTGGGGGATGTTATTCGGGTTTATTCGTTGGGTGGGGGCGGGTTTATCAAGATTATCTGTGGGTGACAAAATTCATCGGCGAACCCGCCCCTACGAATTTTATTCATGTTTTACTATCAATTTCATCCCTCATTTTGCCACCTCAATCAAAGCGATCGCCCTCACGCCCTAAAACGGCAAAATCCTCCGAATACCCCGTTGAATCACATCTTTAACAATATCTTTACCAAAATCTCCAAACCAACCCTGAGCCTCCCCAGGCTTTACCTCTTCCGCATCCACATTAGCTGGCGGTTTATTATCAATTTTAAAAGCAGATTTATCCATCCCCACCTGCGACATCATCCCTACAAAAGTATTAATCGGAATCGCTGAATTAAACCCCGTTTTCGCCTCTCCCGTATTTTGTCCACTCTCATTTTGAACTGCTATAAGACCGTCAGTATCTCCCTGTCCGTGAATACCAATCACTCGACCACTAACATCAAAAACAGGCCCGCCACTCATTCCCCGTCGCGTCACCGCAGCATAACGCATCGTATATCCTTGATCGTTACTTGACCGGACATTAGTAACTTGCCCATTCGTAAACTGATATTCCCGTTCTTGACTCCCCACACCCGCAGGTAAAGGATATCCCGAAATATAAACCCCCGATCCAATCGTTGCTTCATCGGAATTGCTAATCGGTGCAACGGAATATTCTTCGTCACTTTCAAATACCACAACTGCTAAATCCGGCCCGATCTCATTATTCCGCAAACCCTTGACATCCGTCACCTTATGCTCTTTCCCCTTAGAAGTCCGAATCATAAATTCAGTATTAGGATTTTTCACGACATGATTTGCCGTTAGCACCGTGTATGTTTTACCTTTCTTAGTAATAATTACTCCCGAACCACTATCTCCTGGACTCAGGATATTGTTGATCTGTACTGTAGTGGGAACTGCTATTTGAGCGACTTCTTTAGCAGTTTTTGCCATTACAGGCTGGCTAATCATAATTGCTGCAACTGTTGCGGTTCCTGCTACGATCGCCGGAACATAATTAAAACGAGAAACTCCGAAATTCATAAATAACTCCGTTGATAATCTGAAACAAAATGTCAAATAATGGCGTACAAGTTCTAAAATTTGTAGGGGCAATCTCTCCGTGGTTGCCCCTAATTTCGGGGATTTTGTAGGGGCAATCCACCCGTGGTTGCCCCAAATTTAAGGGCGCGCACGGGATCACCGCCCCTACAAAGAAACTCGCGCATAACGCAAATAGGTACTAATCGGAATTCCCCAACTAGAATTAACCATGAGTTCCAACATTGCTCCCGATGGCTCAGTTCCATCCTCAAAGGCATAAATTCCAAAATCTGGATCGCCGTTCTTCATCCGACCATTAATCCCAATTAAAAGCCCCCGATCGTTAAAAATTGGCCCGCCGCTCATCCCTACAGCAATATCATTTGTGTATCCCAAACGATATCCTTGAGCCAGGGATTTTGGCGGCAGCACCGATACAGCACCTTGGGTAAATCTAAATGCCCGAATTCCTTGCTCGAAAGTAGTTGTTAAACTGCGGCCCCGATACATCGGAAATCCGGCGGCAAATACGGGTTCTCCTACTCTTAATAAATCAGTGCTAATTTGGGCGACTTGATAGGTGGTGGAACTGCGAAATTGGACGATCGCCAAATCCGCATTTCCCAACTGTCTCGGAGCACCCAGCAGCCGATACCGCTCACCGTCCGGGGCGATCGCGGTATGCTGCTGGCTGAAACCGACAACGTGCCAATTTGTCAGCACCGTGTACACTTGACCCTGTCGCTGGACGATCGCCCCGGAACCTGAAGCATCAGGCGTTAAAATACGTACCGTCGTTAACTTTGCCAACCTTTCAACATCGGCATTTTGAGCATCAGTAACGGGAGAATTTGCGCTAACTGGTTGGGCAATAACGCTGCAACTAGCTGGAAAAATACTCAGCACAACCGCACAAACTCCCGTCAGTCCCAGTCTTCGCAAATTCATCACCTTAAAGCTCCCGCGATCCGGCACCAGTGCTCGGTTGGGCGGGGGCTACTCGCGGTTGCCCTGATGCGGGTGTTGGCGCAGCTACGGGCGCGATCGTACTTCCCTCGTCCCCCAACCTGCCGCTGACATCAATGAACGGAATACTGTCCTTGCTTTCAGACAGAGAAGGCGCACCCGCTTGTCCCTCCCGCCAAGACAAAAGATTATTCAGTGTTTTCACTGCATCTTGATTCGGTTTCAGTGTAAATATCAATCCTTGGCAGCGGCCGTTTACCTGGCTGGCAGTGCAAACCACTCGCTGTCCGTTCATTAGCCCTACAGTGATGAACTTAAGCTCTTTGTTAATGCGGAAAGTTTCCAGGCGACTGCTCACCTCGCGACAACGAGTCGCAGGATCGTACCCAGCACCGGAGAAATCATTAGAAACCCACCGAATCCAAGGTTCTCGACCCTGTACGTTTTGATACATTGTGATCGGCACACCGCTTGAATTGTCGCACCAAAAACCGCGCTGTCCCGGTGCCGGTTGACTTTGAGCGGGTTTAGCGCTTAAAGAGACGCTGCTAAGGGCGATCGCGATCGCCCCTACTGTCAAAGCAGTCATTGATTGCCATTTGCTCACGATCATTAACTTCTCCCAAAAAACTAATTATTTGCCAATAAACAACAAGCCGGAAAAGTGACAAATGCGATCGCACGGATCGCCTGCTGCCATTTCCCCAGCCCCGCGAAACTCACATCCGTCACAGACTAGGTTTTATGTCACCTATATTCAGTTGATTCAAACTTTAATGCTGTCAGCCCTCACAGCCGTACAGCCTAGATGCACTTTAGGGTTGAAAAACCCTAAAATTATATTTTACATCATTCTCTTCTATTTATCAATACCCCAATGCAAAAATTTTATTAGCGATCGCCCTCGGTTGAAAAACCCCATTTATTTAGCAGATCCCGGTAAGGAAACAGCAATGCCGCGTCCCTACAGATATCGCGTAAAATCTAGCTGTTAGCGTGTTTAACCTGACGGATTAGCGTAATAGCCCGATCGCACTTTACGTTCTCGACTTCCACTCCTTAACATCTTCATCAGTAATAAAATACCGATAATGAGTCGAACCCTTAACACTTACCCGAATCAAATTTTTCTTCTCCCTCTCACTCTCAATAGTCACCTCTCCAAACCCAGTTTCTTCCCAAGTTTGCGACAGAATGTCCTCGATTTTATCAAAAACCCGATCGATCGGATTCTCCCTACTTTCTCGCCCTGATAACAGATATGTTTCCACCTTCTGACTTTGACTTAGATTTACTATTACTGTCTCCCGCTTTGTCAGCCCGATCGCTCGCAGCATCATTTGACACAAACCCCATAGCTTTTTCCTCCCCAAACTTCAGCTTCTATAGGTGTTTAGGAAAAAGCCTTCTGTTTTTACGCATATTGGCAAGTTTTGTAACAATAATTTACACCATCACCCCCAGCGCCATTCATACATGGTCAGATACAATACGTGCGATCGCAATCAGTACGTCCGCCATTAGCAATTCCCAGTATTTGTCTCTCAACTATCAAAACGCATCTTATCTACCAGAAACTCCATACTTCCTACCTCTAAGGTCGATTTGAGACTAGAGATTTGACACAGGAAATTTGAGATTTCCTCCACCGCCTCTACTAAATGCTTGAATTAAGCACTAAAAAAATTGCTTGAGTACCGACAATAGAGATTTATACTTGTTTTTGGACAGCACGTTAACATTGTGCCACTACCCATTTAAACTTGATCTAGCCTAACTATCTCAAGGAACACAAAAAAAATAATGCGTATTTTATTTGTATCCGCCGAAGCAGCACCCCTCGCCAAAGTTGGCGGTATGGGCGATGTCGTCGGCGCTTTGCCTAAATTTCTGCGGCGCATGGGACACGATGTCCGCATCTTCATGCCCTACTACGGTTTCGTCCCCGACAAAATGGACGTTCCCAAAAAACCTGTTTGGAATGGGGCGGCGATGTTCCAAACCTTCTCCGTCTTTGAAAGTGTTTTGCCGGGAACCGATGTACCTTTATACTTATTGCAACATCCATCTTTCTTGCCCCGCCGGGTTTATGGCGGTTTAGATGAAGATTGGAGGTTTACTTTCTTTGCCAATGCTGCCGCTGAATTTGCCTGGAATCACTGGAAGCCGGAAATTATCCACTGTCACGACTGGCATACAGGAATGATACCTGTTTGGATGAGCCAAGACCCCGATATCAGTACGGTTTTTACTATTCACAATTTAGCTTATCAAGGGCCGTGGCGCTGGCGTTTGGAGCAGATGACTTGGTGTCCTTGGTATATGCAAGGTCACAATACAATGGCTGCGGCAGTCCAGTTTGCCGATCGCGTAAATACAGTTTCGCCCACCTACGCCGAACAAATCAAAACCCCAGCTTACGGGGAAACTTTGGAAGGTTTGCTATCTTTCCTCGGCGGCAAAGTCTCGGGTATTTTGAACGGAATTGATACAGAATCTTACAACCCAGAAACTGACAAATACCTCCATCAACAATTCAGCGTTGATACTATTGAAAAACGCCCCGCTAATAAAATAGCCCTGCAAGAAGAAGTCGGTTTGGAAGTGAATAAAGGTGCCTTTTTAATCGGCATGGTGAGCCGGCTGGTAGAACAGAAGGGATTGGATTTGATCATTCAAATGCTCGATCTGTTCATGGCCTATACCGACGCTCAGTTTATTGTACTCGGAACGGGCGATCGCTACTACGAAACCCAACTCTGGCAAATGACAGCCCGCTATCCCGGTCGGATGTCCACCCAATTACTCTACAACGAAGCCCTCTCCCGTCGCGTTTACGCAGGCTGCGACACCTTCCTGATGCCCAGCCGTTTCGAGCCCTGCGGCATCAGCCAAATGCTCGCCCTCCGCTACGGCTGCGTCCCAATGGTACGCCGCACCGGCGGTTTAGTCGATACCGTTTCCCACAACGATCCGATCAATAATACCGGTACCGGTTACTGCTTCGATCGCTACGAACCCCTCGACTTGTTCACCTGCATGATCCGAGCTTGGGAAGGTTTCCGCTACAAAGACAAGTGGAAAGAACTGCAACAGCGCGGCATGAGAGAAGATTTTGGCTGGGATATTTCTGCCAGAAAATATGTCAAATTGTACAGCGATATTTTGGGACTACCACCCGAAGAAACTGCACCGGAAGCCGAACCAGAATTGATTCTTGGTAAAGGTTAATTGGCAGTTGACAGTTGACAGTTAACAGTTAACAGTTAACTGTTACCAATGCCCAATTAATCAATTATATCAAATCCGGTTGCATCGGAATTAATATAACCCGAAATCAGGATACGGCAGTGCCGTATCCCTACGATTAATCACGGCGCAAGAAACGGCACTGCCGTGTCCTCGCTTGTCATTCCGGCGCAGCCGGAATTGATATTAATCAACAAATAAATCGAGAGGTAAATGACCGTAAGTCCCCGTCACTCCGCCTTCCATAGCAGATTGACACGACACCAAAACGCCCCGGTAAGTTCCGATATAACCGTCAACATAATACGAACCCTTCAAAGTATTGAACTTAATATAAACAGAACCAGTAAAGCTCGAAAAAGCACTGGGATCTAAAACAGCTTGATATCCCAAAGCTTTCAAATAAGTTTCTAAAGCTGAAAAACCCTCATCCGTCGAAGACGCGCACACTCCCAGCATTTGATAATCCGACAAACTTGCTACCAGCAAAATCGCTTGGCGCAGCGCCTGTTTTTCCAGCGGTGATGCTACAGATTGCATATCCAGACAAGTGAAATCTTTGAGAATTTGCTGTGCTGCTTCAACAGTTAGGGTAGTTGGGTTTTGAGTAGACATTAATTACTTTAATCTTTCTAAAACTCATTGTACCATAGACTGAATACCAAAATCCCACTTCTTTAAAAACTCCGGGATATAAGGCGGGAGATCGTTTTAAATTGAATGAGCTTCGACCTACTTATCTAAATCCCGAAAAAATTATAAAAACTCCCGGTTTATTGCTGAACTTGCCTCTATTATTGACAAACGTAAATAGCACAAAAACTGAGGGCGATCGCATGAGCAACAACCAATCCCTAAAAAAACTGAAAATTTTGCAAGAATTTCTTTTTCGTCGGCTACACAAAGCCAAACTTATCTACATATTCCTGATATTGGCGATTAGTTTAAGTATTTCCGGCTGGAGTATAGAATCTGCTGCTGTCAGAATTCCGATTTTCGGATTTCACAACATTATAGATACTCAAAACACCGCCGACTTACCACCTCGCAGACCAGCTTTTGACAACGACTATAGCAAACAAGATTTTTCAGTATTTTTAGAATACTTATTTAAGAACAACTATTGGTTTTTATCATCTCAAGACTTGTATGTATATTTTATTGAAAAATCTAAACCCATACCAGAGCAAAAGATGGGGAAAAAACCAGTTATGATTAGCTTTGATGACGGCTACAAAGGCGTTTATACCAACGCACTTCCCGTCTTAAAAAAATTGTCATCTATCTACAAAGAAAACGGTAAATTTGTGGTATTTGTCAATCCGCACTTTTTGGGTGTTGATATGGGCAGAAAATTTTTGCCACACACTACTTGCAAGGATTTAAGAGAAGGATATCAAAGCGGTCTTTATGACGTTCAATCCCACGGTTTCACTCACAAAAAACTAACTGAACTAAATGGATCGGATTTAGAATTGGAAATTTCT
The DNA here is from genome assembly GCA_031372825.1 of Cyanobacteria bacterium OTE_58_metabat_593. Lineage (GTDB taxonomy): Bacteria > Cyanobacteriota > Cyanobacteriia > Cyanobacteriales > Microcoleaceae > Microcoleus. Next base: position 24,959 of record JANMLZ010000113.1, read on the forward strand.
AAATCTAAGTTAGCTTTAAGAAAATGCCTGGGCGACTTAGACAAAAATAAAGTTATCGGCGCTCACATCGCCTATCCCTACGGTGCCTCAGACAGGGAAGTAGAAAATATTTTACCTAAATATCACTTAGCTGGCTTTTTGTACAATGACAAACTTTTGAGAGTACAGCGCCTGACAAATAACTATCGAGTCTCTCGTATAACTACTGACAAAAATATGCCACCTAGAGAGTTAATTAGGATAGCTAAAAAGGCTTCAACTTTAAGAAAAACAAAATGATTTTACTCGAAAAGAAGTTTGTGTACTTAACTGCATCTATGGAGTTTTTACACATAAAATTGGGTTTCAAGCCTCCCCGTTTAGGGGAAAATCAAACAAAATGATTCATTGCTCCAATCCTCTTCTATCGATGGAAGAGGTAGCTGTCAACTGTCAACTGATGAACGATGTTTTCAACTTAAATCTGTCCGCGTTTTTTCAGCTTTGCTAGCGCATCTTCGGCCGCATTTTTTTCAGCATCTTTTTTGCTTTTGCCTTTACCTTCTCCGTAGAGTTTCTCTGCTACGTAAACTTTAGCGAGAAATTCCGGCTTGTGGGGCGTACCTCCTTCTTGGACGGTCGCGTATTTGGGCGGAGTCGTGTCACCGTTGGCTTGTACCCATTCCTGAAAGCGGTTTTTCGAGTCTACAGTCGATCGAGTTTCCACAACATTTTCGGGAACCGAATCAAACATTTGCCGCACAAAGTTGCGAACTTTGTCCATGTCTTGTGTGTCGAGATAGTAAGCACCAATAAATGCTTCAAAAGTGCTGCTGAGCAAATTTGGATTGGTAATCCCGCCTTCTCGATAAGCTCCTTTTCCAAGCCGCATTTTTAAGTCTAAATTGATTTCAGTAGCAAATCTGGCTAATTGTTTTTCATCTACCAATGCAGAACGCCTGCGAGTCAGTTGATCTTCTCCCATTTCTGGGTGACGCTGATAGAGATATTCGCCGCTGAGAAAAGTCAGCAAAGCATCGCCGAGAAATTCTAAGCGTTCGTTGTCTGCTTCGCGGAAGGTGGGGTTTTCGTTGACGTAGGAACGGTGTGTGAGTGCTTGGCGGAAGAGTTTTTCATTGTTAAATTCGGGAAGGGTAATTTTGATTTCTTGTGTTGGATTAGTTAATGGCATGGGAGTTCAGTGTTGTTATGTAGACATGAAAGAGCCGCAGATGGCTGTTGCTTTAGAGCATCTAGTTTATCAAATAAACTGGATTTTGGCGATCGCGGCTGGGTGAATTTCAGCACCGCAATAATATAGAGGACACGGCAGTGCCGTGTCCCTACCACGATCAATTGTAGGGACACGGCACTGCCATGTCCTCCGTTGATATCATTCCGATGCTAACGGAATTGATATCAGTTTATATGCCTCGATCAACTTTGGTAATTCATCGACAAAGTAGAATCCATCTGCAAGCCTTTCCAGATTTTTATTTTCCTTATCTTGTAGAGTCAAAATTATCACCTTTTTACCCTTGTCTCGCAGCTTAGGAATCAAAATTTCGCCATAGCCGTCTCCAGACACAATAATAAATGTGTGTGGATATAGACTAATTGCTGCTTCACCAGAACAGTCAAAAAACAAACTAAAGTCAGCAGCATTTTTGATTTTCTGGAATACATTAACACAATCAAAGCCATGATTAACTAAGGTGCTTTTTTGAGAATCCTTATTTCTCTGTTGCCAATTGTCGTAAACCTTTCTGGTGACTACGTGTCCCAATGAGTTTGCAAAGAGCAATAAGTTGTTGGCTTGCTTTGCCTTTGAGAAGTTCTGATAATCCCAATAAATGGAAACTAAAGACTGTTGCTGGCTGATTTCTTTGCCAATTGGTAAATGATTGTTCGTCATTTGATTACATCCAGATTTCTCAGTTTGCTTGACGGCGTTTAAATCACGCATCTGGCGTACAAGAAGCATTGCTCGAAAATTTCCGTTTTGGAAATTCCCTAATCTAACAACACTCTCCGCCAGTAACTTTTTTTGTGTTACTGGGGGGTGGGTCTGAAGTTGCAGAACCCGCAGGAGCCCTGGTTACGAATGAACGAGTAGTCAAGCGTGAGAATGGATACACAGCTAAACATTCGATTAAAAATCTGAAGGTTTAGCTCATTTTTTAACAAAATCTATAGCTGTCCATCCACTCTCACGGTTGACGACTTGATCGGTCGTAACCAGAGCTCCTGCGGCTGCAACCACATCCCACAGCTTTGCGCTTTTGGATGCTGATTTCTCAGCCTTAGCTTCAGCATAGGCACTAACCTCAGTCCCTGTCAAGGGTTTTTTGATTGAATTTATTTATTAGTCCTGGACGCATCACAAGCAAAGAAACCGGGGTTTCGACTTCGCTCAACCAGCAGATTTTTTGGGGCTTTGCGGGCTGTAACGCGTCTTCTCAGCAAAAACCAGGTTTCTAGGCTCCTTATCTGCACCATTTGAAAACTAAATGTAAAAATATGTTGCCAAGTTTCTATTGCTGTGTTAAGTTTAGTTACATAAGGTTGAAATACAACGAGGTTTATGGTCATGGAAAACAAAGACGCGAAAATTGGCTTCACTGAGTTCGCTGAAACCTGGAACGGCCGTTTGGCAATGTTGGGCTTCGTTATCGGCTTAGCTACCGAATACCTCACCGGTCAAGGCATTCTCTCTCAAATCGGTTTGATGTAATCAGCTTAACTGCACACAATAGCTGAAATTCAGGGGGCGATCGACTCATCACTGCGATCGCCCGCCCGCCAACAAGTCCCCCTGAGTCACACTCAAGGGGATTTTGTATTTTTTATTAAAAAAATCTCACCGATGGCACAATCAAAAATCTTTTCCGTCTCAATATTTATCGCGAGACCAACTCCAGCAAACTAAGCAATTCCTACCGAATCCAAAATCTTTACTTTAGGAGTCAAAGCCGGAAGCTTCACCAAACCCTCCCCTTTGTGAGTCCGCAGGCTGTTACCTAAAATCATTTCCGACAGATCCGGCATTTCCTGCCAGCAGTGCGAGCAGAACCAATAAACCCGATTGTGGCGAGCGTGACGGAGCAATTTAGAGGAGCAACAAGGGCAACTATTCATGATTTTTTAAACCTTCTTTAAGATATGGAGCGATAACGAATTCATTACAGAGATTGACAAATGCGGGTGGATCTTAACTTCTGACACAAAAATAAAAAATCTATTTCACTCAAAACTTTCAGCGTCTCCCAAGTAGCACTTGTGGAGGCTCAGCAGCAACATTACAATCAGAAGCTGAATACTCCAAGGAGCTAAGGAGAAACCCCAAACAAAACAACCCAGTCCCGCCAAAGCCACAAGTACAAAAATATCTTGAGAGGTTTGCCAGTAAATCCAGACGGCTGCCAGAGAAATTATCAGTAGCAAAATGTAAGCTGAGGGCATTGTCGTCTTCTCCCAAGGTGTCTGCCAAAGTCAGGATTAAATCCCGACGATGTGCTTAAACTTAAAACTAAAACCTGAAGAACTTATGAAGATGAGCGAGTTGTTACAAAAAAAAATATATTCCTGCCAGCTTATATTTATCCGATAAAATAGCAAAAATAATTTGTTTTATTTGGTTAGAAAATTAAGCGTGCGATCCTCTTCCAGGGCTGTGCTAACGACCTATGCTTGCTCCCAGCCCAAAGCTTCAGCCACCTGAGCAGCCAAAGCCATCGGTTCAAAAGGCTTAGCAATCACGCTCACCACCCCCAAATCCGCGAACATCCGCCTGTCGCCAGCCAGAGCCTTAGCCGTCAATAAAATCACCGGAATGTGCTGGGTAGCATGATTAGCTTGCAACTGTAGAAAAGTAGTAGGCCCGTCTTGCTCGGGCATCATCACATCCAAGAGAATAGCATCAGGCTGTTCAGCAAGAGCCTTAGCCACACCCTCGCGGCCAGAACTAGCCGTCAGGACTTCCCAGCCCCCCACCACCTCAAGACTGACTTGAGCCACTTCCCGAATATCTTCTGCATCGTCAATCACCAAGATGCGCTTGGCATTCAAAATTAACATCTTTTTTAACAAAGAGAACTTATTCTCAGCCTAGAACCCAAATCTGAATATTTTGTAAAGCAAATTATCTTACCAGATTAGGCTTGACAGTAAATTTTCAAAACTCTATGGCAGAACCTATAGCTGGGCGGAACTGAGCACCGGCAGACTTAAGAAAAAAGTGCTGCCCTCCCCCAAAATGCTCTCCACCCAAATCCGGCCCCCGTGCTGCTGCACGATGCTGCGACAAATAGCCAGCCCCAAACCAGTACCTCCCGAATGGCGAGAATCAGAAGCATCAACTTGTTGGAAGCGTTCAAACACTATCTCCAGTTTATCCGCCGGGATGCCCCGTCCTTGGTCTTTAACACTAATCAGGATGGATGAGTTCACGGGCAAATGCAGATTGGTGGCAGACTCAGAAGACGACGCTGAGTTTAACCCAGCTTGTTCTGCCAAATCCTGCTTCTGGGTCAACTCCGCGCTCAGCCAAATCGTAGCACCCGCAGGTGAAAACTTTATGGCATTGCTGAGCAAATTTGTCAAGGCCTGAATTAGCCGATCGGGCACACCCCGCAATTGCGCCCCCACAGGCCGCACCGACAGAATAACTCCCGCCTGCTGGGCCATTCCTTGCATCTCGTCAGCGGCCTGCTGCATCAGCTCAGCGACATTGCAAATTTGTTTGATGGCAGTGCTATAACTCGACTCCATCCGCTCTAAATCCAGGATGTCGTTGACCAAGCGCACCAAGCGGTCAGTGTTGGTGACCGCAATCTCCAGCATCCGCTTGGCTTTCTGGGGGTAAGCGTCAAGCACGCCGCTGTTGAGGAGGCCGAGGGCACCGTGAATCGAGGTCATCGGCGTCCGCAGTTCGTGGCTGACAACAGAGATGAATTCATCTTTCATGCGCTCAATGGCAAGGCGCTCTGTAATATCCTTGAAAGTGACCACAGCTCCGATAATTTTGCCTCCTTCCCGCATCGGAGCGACAACGTACTCAACTGGAAAACTGCTGCCGTCTCGCCGCCAAAAAATTTCATCCGTGACGCGCCGCGCCTCTCCGTCTTCCAAGGTAGCGACAATTTGAGAACTTGCCAGCAACGGTAATTTTTCTGTCCCCGATATGGCGCAGTCTGGGGTAAGTTCAGAACCGGAATTAATGTCTGTTGCAGATGACTGTTGTTCGATCGCCCTTGAGCATTCTACCTGTGAACGGTTTATGGTTTCATAGAGCGGTCGATCGATCAATTCCTTCGATTCGCAGCCTGCCATTCTCACCGCCGCCGGATTGACAAAAGTTACTTTTCCCTGTTTGTTCAACCCGCAAATTCCTTCTCCTGCGGAAAACAAAATCATTTCTGTTTGGTGGCGGAGTTGTTCAAAAGCTTTTTCCACTCGCTTGCTGTCACTGATGTCGCGAGCAATTGTCGAAACGCCCGTGATCATTCCTGTGGCGTCTTTAATCGGAGAAATCGTCAGCGACACATCTATCTGTTGACCGTCTTTCCGCAAGTGCACGGTTTCATAATGGTCGATGGTGGTTCCAGCCCTAATATTTTCCAGAATTTGGGGTATTTCCTTGGGGCGTTCGGGTATTGCTAAAATCTCGATCGACTGCCCCTTGATTTCCGGCGCGCAGTAGCCGTAAATCTTCTCGGCTCCGGCATTCCAGCTCTGAATTGTCCCGGCGAGGGTTTTGCCCACGATACCGTCGTCAGAAGACTCGACAATGGACGCCAAGCGCACGAGTTCGTCTCTGGCTTGCTTGTATTCGGTGATGTCGCGGCCCAAAATCACGATACTTTTGCGTCGGCCGTCGGGGTGAAATACGGGTACTTTAATCACATCGTAGATTTTCACAGTACCGTTCGATCGGGGAATCACCTCTTCTGCCCTAGAAAGCGTACCTTTTTCCCACGCTGCTCGATCGCTAATTTCGCACGCCTGTAGAGCCTCCCGGTAAAAAATGCTGAGTTCTCCTAGCTGAGAATCTGTGAGTCCGCAGTAGTCTATTTTTTCTAGCTCGAACACTTCCAATATCCCTTCATTTGCCTTCTGCCATCTGCCGTCGCTATCTTTGAAGCAGACAATATCTGGCATGGCATTCATCAGCGATTCGAGATAGAACTTTTCTTGCAGTGCAGCTTCTACCTCCGCCCGCTTGCCGATTTCCCGTTGCAAGTTTTCGTTTGCCGTTTGGAGCGAATCGATTAACAAATTTTCTGTAAAAGTGCGTTGTTTAATTAGTTCCTGAAGTCTGTGGAGTTCTAGCGACAGCCGCCTGCGGGCTAACAAATTTTCGATCCGCAAGTGCAGTTGGGCGACCGAAACTGGAGTTGCTATCAAATCGTCAATTCGGCGATCGAGTTGTTTTGCCTGCGGCGAAAACGGTAGTTCATAAATAGCTGGTGTTTGGGATTTTTGCAGCAGCAAAAACGGTAAAAATATCGGATCTGCTGCTGCTTTTAATGCTTCGATCAGTGGCCCGATGCGATCGTAATTTTCCTCATCGAGAATGCACAAGTCAAAAGCAATTTGGGGAATGGAAATTTCGGAGTTTGGTTCGGAAGTGCGATCGGGTACGATCGCCTCATGCTCGATGTTGAGGTGTGCGATCGACAAATATTGTTGTTGATGGCGATCGACCAAAAGTAAAATGCGGCTCATTAGTTTGATAATTTCCCAATAACTAATGATATCAATTCCGGTGGCACCGTCAGGTGACTGTTGACTGTTGACTGTTGACTGTTGACTGTTGACTGTTGACTGCTGACTGCTGACTGTTGACTGCTGACTAATAATTACAGGACTTATATCAATTCCGGTTGCATCGGAATTAATATTACCCGAAATCAGGACACGGCAGTGCCGTGTCCCTACAATTAATCTGGCGCTGCCGTGAAACGGCACTGCCGTCTCCTCGCTTATCATTCCGGCGCAGCCGGAATTGATATTACACAATTTTTACGCATATAGCAATCCTAAATGATTCGTAAATATTTTTACCCCACCCCAACCCTCCCCTTAGTAAGGGGAGGGAGTAAGAAATTCACAAATGATTTAGGATTGCTATAGTAAGGTGTACATCGTGCACCCTACAAATAGGGTTTCTGCCTAAGTTCTGAACGGATGACCAATGACTACTGACTAATGACTTCTGACTTTTTACGGCATTCCGATCGGAATCAAAGAATCGAACGGCATACAGGTAGAGTAACGCTCCCCGGACGATAAAACCGCAATCAGCCTCACCTGCCAGTCGGGCATAATCTGCAAATCCGCCCAAGGTATTGCTACCTCTAAACATTTATCCAATCCCACTTGGGCCCGGCTGATGCGGGGATGCCACTCATCGCCCTCTCCTGCTTCCTGAAACCAAATCGATTTCGTCAGCAAATTAATCTCTAACTGATGGTGAAATCGATAGTTTAGCGGTGCTTCGTCGGGCAAACCCGACAGCGGAATCAGACTATTGTGCATCGTGCGATCGGGATAAAACCAGAACAAGTTTAACTCCGGCGGGCAATCAATTCCCGGCCGTATTCCTGCCTTAAAGTCGGCACGAATGTAAAAATTCAAGTGGTCAACCCCGTACCAAAGCCGCTGAATTGCCGAACTCTGGTGCATCGTACCCCTTGCTCCCCCAACTTCAATCCTGCCGGCTTTGTCCCAATCCTGTTCGTTGCCGATACCGTCAATTACCGGGTGAATAAAGCTCAGCGGCTGGTGGTCGCCTTGAACAGAGTGCACCTCTACTTGCCGCCGCACGGACGGGGGTACTGGCTCGCCCAGAGCTTCGTAAATTGCCGCTAGGTGTTCGCGGAAGAGTTGGTCGAACATGGCATCTTGATTCGAGGTGTGGCCTTCGCCAAACCACCAGAACCAATCGGAACCTTCGGCCGCGAAAAGCGCTTCCCAAGCTTGGGGATTGCTTTCTTCTGTGGCTTCTGGATGGTTTGCCAATACTTGTCTCGCCGCGCCTAACAAGTCCCAAGCGCGATTTTTAGCGGGATCGCCGATCCAAGTTGTCAGGGAACCGTCCACCCAGGAACCGGTGTGGAGTTGGGCGGCGGGTATGGTTTCGGTTGCTGGGAATTGGTCAAGAAATTCTGAGACTGTGACTAATTTGATATCTGGATTGTCGCTGAGAGTTTGATAAAGCGATTCTAAGAACGGTTTGCCGTCTTGGGGATAGAATTCCCAGCAATTTTCGCCGTCTAGGGCGATCGTCACTAACCACGGATTTTCTAATGCTGTTTGGCCGTCGGGTTGTCGGTGTTTGAGAGTTCTGCCGATCGCCTCTAAGTGTCCCACCAAATCTGACGCAGCTTTCTTCGGTTCCATCGAACCATAGGTAAATCCAATCAAATCAGACAATCTGTGGTCTCGAAATACGATCGCCAAATCGCCGTCAGGAGTTTCTAAACGGTAAGGGCGATATAACAATTCTGGTTCGCAAACATTCCCCGCCGCATCTCGGTTAAAAAAGTGTTTAATTGTACATCCCAATACTGCTTCGTCCGAGACAATCCATTGAAAGCCTTGTTTCGCAATATAGGGCAAAATTTCCGGGCTAACTGCTTGTTCCGACGGCCACAAACCGCGCGGTTTGCAATCAAATCGGTCTTGATACATTTCCCAGGATTTTCTCAAGTGTCGCGGAATATCTTCTGCCCACTGAAACCGATGTTGTGGCAGCGTCATATTGGGAATAGCTATGCGGCCGCCGTTGGTGTCGGCAAGCAGCGGTAAAATCGGGTGCGTGTAGGGGGTTGTGGAGACTTCCAACTGTCCCTCAGCTTGCATTTTTCGGTGCTGGGGAATGATTTTGGCGAGGATTTCTTTTTGTTTGGAGTAGATATTTTTTCGGTCTGCCAAACTAAAATTTTGTCCTTGTTTCAGCCACAGAGAAATCTCGGGGTCATCCCAAAACAGCGGGTCGATCCAAGCTAAATTGTGCCACGCCAGCAAGTCGGCAAAGTCTTGCACTTTCCAGTTTGCCAAACACCACTGAATGCCTTTTTCCTGCCGCTGAGTGTAGAGTTGAGCGTAGCGGGGATGCGGCTGGATCAGGGTGTGGTAATTGGCATCAAAAAAGTGTTCTAAGATGAACTCTTGTTCTTGGATGTTTAAAGTTTCGGCTGACTTTAATGTCACCGCCAAGTAAGGGTCTATTGCTTTGTCTGCGATGCAGTCTTCTATCTGCAAAATCAAGGACGGAACCAGATTTACGGTTTGATGCAGTTTGGGATATTTTGCCAGAATTAAGACTAAATCCAAGTAATCTTTGACTCCATGCAAGCGCACCCAAGGCAGTCGATAGTGACTTTGGTGGTCAAAGTTTCTGGGCTGCAATATCGGCGAGTTTGAGCTGGAACTGATGTCTGGCCCGGCCGCAGATGCCCTGGATTTATACAGCGGTTGGTGTTGGTGCCAGATGAAGGCTACGTAAAGAGGATGAGACATTGAATTTGGTAATTGGTAATTGGTAATTGGTAATTGAATTTGATAATTGAATTTGGTAATTGGTAATTGAATTTGGTAATTGGTAATTGGTAATTAGTAACAGTCAACTGTCAACCGTTAACAGTCAACCGTTAACAGTCAACTGACTAATTACATGACCTGTTCAACTTCGGAGATTTCTGGGATGGCCTCGCGCAGGCGACGTTCAATGCCCATTCTCAGAGTCATTGTGGAACTCGGACAAGAGCCACAAGCTCCTTGTAGTCTCAGGTGTACGACTGGGCCGTCGATTTCTACGAGTTCGACGTTGCCACCGTCGGATATCAGGTAGGGGCGCATTTCATCGAGAACTGTTTCGACGTTATCTCTGGTTAGTGCTAGTGTCGTCATAATATTTCGCCTTTGTGATGATTTGTTTCAGTTGATTTTGTTTGATTTGACGGAGTATCGCGAAATTTCAGAAACTGATGGGTTTATCGATCGAAGACTTAGGCACTCAGTTGAGCAGCTCGCAGGAAATCTGGTTTCGGTGAGGCTGGTGCTTGATCGAATTTCTGTCTCTGCTTTGATCGTACCGTTACTTGCCGCCAAATCAAGTTGATTCTGATACACTAACCAAAAAACCCGTTTTATTTAAGAAATCGGGTTTTTTGGTTAGCGCTATACTAATGCTGGTTCTAGCAGTTTGACGTTGGAGTAGTTAAACTCGGTTGTTGTCAGTTCACCTTTTTCTTTCGATCGCACTACTTGCTTGGTCATGACATAATAGTCGCCGATCTTCTCAAACGAATCTTCAAATTCGAGTTCTTTGATAATTTCGTTTGTTTGGGGGTTGCGGAAAACGGCGTCGTAGTGGCTAGCCAAAGAACCCTCGGGAGTCTCTAAGCTGTTGTGGGTGTCAATCACAAAAGCCATCCGACCCATCACCCGGCTGACTTGAGAAATTGACAGACCTCGGATTTTATAGTTAGACCCCATTGAGTCGCCAGTAACCAAGATGTCCACAGCGTCGGTGCTGTCCTTCTCGCCGAGGGTGAAGCTATTTTTGCCGTGAGATTTTTCAAATGTCGATCGTTTGCGGTGGGTGACAATATCCCGCATTTGGGTGTACACGCTTTGCTGCACTTCCTCGTCTTCAATGCCGCTGACTTCCACGGTCATGTCTGGTTTGATAGAAACATGACCCGTATATACTTCGTCGCCCTGTTTGAGTTCAATATCGGCACTGTAACCGGGAAAGTTGGCATCCCAGGTGTAACGATGTTCGTAAGCAGCGCGAAACAAATCGCGAGCGTTGGCTTGCTCTGTCATAAATCCCTCTTTCTCTTGACACCAATCTATTTTAGCTTAACTGCTCCAAGCCCCGCATTCACAAGATAGGGGAGTTGTCCGTACTCCCGCGATCGCTGCTTGGCGGTGCTGCTGCGCTTTTATTCGATCGCTCGCATAATTTCTTTTCTGTATCGGTTGCTATGATCGGAAAATAAAGTCACAAAATAGCTGGTGATTGAGATCGCCGTCTCTGTCTTAGTTATGGCTTATCTTAAAAAAATTGTGTTCGCTTTGGCAAAATTGCACCTTTTACAACTATCAGAATCCCATTAACAAAATGTTAGAAAAAGTCTACGAATACTTAGAAGTGTTACAGCAACAAGCAAATGAATTGCCACCTCTACAACAGGCAATTTTAACAAAAACTGTGGAAAATTTATCAAATTCTTTGCAAGAAATGGCAGCGAGTCGCCCGTTTGAAAGTGCGACAAATAATGCGGCAAAGCTGGTTGAAACCGAAAAATCAAATCGTCTGTTGGAACGCACTGTCGCACAGCAAGCGGCGCAAATAAAAAAGCTACAGGAGCAGTTGGAAAAAGAAATCAGCCAACACCGCAGGGACAATCAAGCATTAACGAAAAGCGAAACTAAACTGCAAAATGTACTGCGGAATTCTCCGGATCTAATTACTATTATCGGTTCCGATGGGCGAGTCCGATACCACAGCGCAGCCCTAAAGCAGATGCTGGGTTACGACCCGGAAGAAAGAATTGGCAAGTTTCACGGCGAGTTAATCCATCCAGACGATTTGCTGGCTTGGCAGGCGTATTTTGGCAAGTTGTTAGAATATCCCGGAATTGGCGGGGCGATCGAATATCGAAAACGTCATGCTGACGGTTCTTGGATCTACATGGAGGCGATCGGCAACAGTTTGCTTTACGATTCTAGCGTGCAGGGAATTATAATTAATTCGCGGGAAATTGGGGAACGCAAGCAAGCAGAAATCGCAGTCCGGGAGTCGGAACTGCACTACAAAGTTATGTCGCAAATTACTTCGGATTTTGCCTATTCTTTTAAGGCACTGCCAGACGGCAAGTTCGCTTGCGAGTGGGCCACAGAAGCTCTAGAGCGCTGCACTGGTCGCGTTCCTGAAGAATTAGAATCGTTTGGTTGGTGGAACTCCGAGCTCGTTCATCCCGACGACAGGGAAATGTTAATTAAACAATTACAAGGCTGTACTTTGAGCCACACGGGAGTCAACGAGTACCGAATTGTTAATCAAAAAGGCGAAGTGCGCTGGGTACGCGATTGCTGGCAAGCGGTGTGGGACAAAACTGCTGAACGGATTGTCCGTTTGTGGGGCGCTTGTCAGGAAATTACCGATCGCAAGCAAGTAGAATTGAAACTGCAACTCGTTAACGAAGTAATGATAGCGCAGATAGCCGAAGCGCCACTGGCAATTAACTGTACCACCAATGACGGTCGTACCCTGGTCTGGAACCGCGCCGCCGAACAACTTTTTGGCTGGACTTCGGCTGAGGTTTTAGGGCAAGCTTTACCAAATATTCCTCAAGCCCAAAAGCAAGATTTTTACGCGCTGCTGAAGTCTGTGGGTAATGGCAAAGAGCAAAACGGTTTGGAAGTGTCTTTGTTGAAAAAAGACGGTAGCTCGATCGATGTTTGGGTTTGGGCTGCACCCGTGCGAGATGCCGGGGGCGAGAGACTCGGCAGCATCAACATCTTTTCTGACCTTTCCGAACGCAAGCGTATAGAAGAGGAGCGCCAAAAACTAGCAGCGATGAAAAATATGGAAGAACCTTTTTGGGCGCGTTATGTCAGCCCTCCACAAACCCATAAAAAAAATAGTAATTCGTAATCTAATCCAGCACAAGTTGAAAACATTAAAAGTGCGAAACTGCAATGTTCTGCTTGGAATATCATTTCCTATAAAATAACCGTTCTAGTTTGGTAGTGAGGACTTTATTCCTCACTGCCAACTTATTTGATGGGGTGGTTCGATCGCACACATAATACGATAAATACACCCAGATGCTATGTTTGGTAGTTTGTATCCTGTGCTGTAGAAAACCCTAATGACCTAAAAATGATTGAGTAACCAGCCACCGATTTTATCGGGACATCTATAGATGCAATATTGAGATTTTCCTGGCAGAAGGCTTGTCTGCACGGTAAATATTCGACTTTTTGAATGCGCGGCTCGAATCTTTACGGGTGCTCAGATTTCTCCTTGCTCCTGAAAGCGGCTAACTCTGCGTGAGTCTGGCATCCTTCATTTGACTGAATGAAATCTAAGACATTACCAATTACCTTAGAAAGGTGGAGAGCCGAACGGTGAGCTTCTTGGATAAAAGCTCTCTCTTCTATTGGATCGTCCGCCATATCATCTACGGTTAGTTGTAGGTAGCCAATAATGTGATTTAGGGGAGTGCGAATCTCGTGGGACGCGCTCAACAAAAATTGCTTTTTGAGCTGGGACATTTCTACTGTTCGCTGGCTACTCTCTTGGTAGAGGGTTGCGAGGGCGATCGCGCTTCCTACTTGATCGGCAAGTTCTTGGGCGAATTCGATCTGGCATTGAGTCCAAGCTCGATCGGCATTACTATTCTCTGACGATCCGCCCTCGCACCGGTGCAAACTAATTATGCCGTTAGGTTGCTCTTGATAAGCGGTAGCCACCACTAGCACCGACTGCCACTCACAACAATCATCGGCCGGAAAGGACTCTATTACCACCGGTTCGAGGGTGGCTAGAGCTTGAATGAAATGAGGTGCTGATGTGAGCGAGATTTCCATTCCCAGCATGGGTAGAAATGGTTCTTCGCAGTATTCAGCAGCCACCTTGACTTGCAGGCTAGAACTTGGATAGGGACAAAGGATGCAGCGGCTGACGCCGAGATTTTGTCCCAGAGTGTTAACTGTTTGCTGCCAAATGGTGTGGAGATCCAAGGTTCGACGGATCTTTCTGCCAATTTGGAGTAAAAGTTTTTGCGATTGAGCTGATATTTGCTGAGTCATAGCAACCCTTTTTCTACTTGACTGGCAAAAGTTTACCACCCCACCAACAGAGCAGGAATTTACTGAATTTGCCATGTGCAGGCAGTCCGACTTGGGACTTAAGTAATTACACTTAAATGTTGCCACACGCTATTAAAGATTACTAAGTATTCTCAGCATCTTTACAATATCTTTATGATTCTCATATCTAACTGAGAGTGTCAAGTTTTATTAATAAAACTTTACATTAGGGATGGGAAAGCTTAATCAGTGGTATAAGTTCGCATTAAGTTATTGTAAAGTTGGCGATTTGCGTGAGTAGTTTGGGGGGTATGAGCCAGCAGGGGACGGGCAAAGAACCTGTTATCCCTACCTGTCGGATTCCACTGATGCGAATTCTGGGTGGGTTCGGAATCGGCGGGGGCGATCGGTCTGAGTCCAAAACACCAAAGGAGGGAGGTTGGCAGCGGATAAAGTAACAATTGATACTGTGGGGAATTGGGAATTGGGAATTGGGAATTGTTGACTGTTAACTGTTAACTGTTAACTGTTAACCCTTCGACACTTCGACTACGCTCAGTGCGCCGCTTCGCTCAGGGCGCCGCCAATCATCAATAACTAATAACCAATAACCAATAACGATCAATTTTTAAACAGTGGTTCTTGATAGAGTGGCACAGTAAAAGTAACAGTCGATCCGAGTCCTTCCCCCATACTGTAAAAATTTACTGTACCCCCCATTGCTTCTACCAGTTTTTGAGAAATAGCCAATCCCAAACCCGTGCCGCCGTATTGCCTGGTACGAGCGCCGTCTACCTGAAAAAACGACTCAAATAATTTATCTTGCTTGTCGAGAGAAACCCCAATTCCAGTATCGGCAACTCGGATTTTTACCATTCCGGGTAACTGCTGATTGTGAATAGTTACCTTTTTCTTAATAACTTCGGCACTGATGCGAATTCCTCCTTCCCTGGTGAATTTAATCGCATTGCTCGTGAGGTTCAAAATTACCTGAAGCAGGCGTTGATAGTTGCCGTACAAGATAATCTCGTCCTCGACAGCGGGTTTTTGGATTTGAAATTGCAATCGCTTTTGCTGCACTTGAACCCGCGTAAAATTCTCCACTTGCTGCAAAACTTCGCCGAGTTTGACGGGAGCGAAGTCTAAGTGCATTTTGCCAGCTTCGATTTTAGCGACATCCAAAATATCGTTAATCACATTGAACAAGTGTAATGCCGATCGGTAAGCTTCCTCGATGAATTGGTGCGCTTCTTCGGGGTCATCTGCCATGCCGTCCATCAGCAGTTTCAAAAAGCCGAGGATGCCGTTGAGGGGGGTGCGGAGTTCGTGAGAAGTGTTGGCAAGAAATTGACTTTTAAGTTGGGAAAGAGCTACGGCTTCGGCGCGGGCTTCTTCTAATTCTTGGTAAAGTGTAGCGTGGGCGATCGCACTGCCGACTTGAGCGACTAACTCACGGGCGAATTCGAGTTCTACAGGAGTCCATTTAGAGGAACTCCCGCAACGGTGCAAACAGATTAGTGCATTGGGTTGGTCTTCATAGGAGGTAGCTGCTACGAGCACGGAATGGCGATCGAAGGGATCGGCGACGCCTCCCGCGTAATCGACTGCTACGGGTTTTAAGGTAGCTAAAGTTTGAATCCACCCGGGCTGTTCGGCTGCGCGCAGTTCTAATCCCAGCATAGGAGAGTAAGGTTCTTGGCGGTATTCAGCTACTACTATAAAAGTTTTGGATTGCAGATTTTCGATTTGATCTGATCCCACCGGGGGGGAGGGATCGGCAATTGACTGTGGTAATTCGGCGGCTGTGGCGGTCGAATTTGGCTGATTTTCTGAGGCAAAGAATGGGGAGAATTCGAGATTTTCGCTGCCTTTCTTGTGGGAACAGATGATGCAGCGGCTGGCGTTTAAGACTTGACCCAAACTGTTAGCTGTTTGTTGCCAAATTGTCTCTAGGTCTAGGGTTTTGTGCAGGTTTTGAGCGATTTGGGAGATGATTTTGCGGTCGATTTCCCAGTTGGGAGGGAGCGATCGACCGATGCGACTCGCCGGAAGCAGCATTTGTTGGCGATCCGAGGCGGATGACAAAGCTGGGTACGGCATGAATGGTGGGGAATCTGGCGGCAATTCTGCGGGTTTGTCAGACAGCAGCCTTCCCATAACTAAGACTTTTGTGGCTTTCCCGTTTGAGTCGATCGCCGGAGTGACTGTCAAATCGAACAGAAAATATTGTCCGGCGTGGCGAAATGGATAGCTGAATCGTTGCGGTACGAGGGTTTCAAGCGCCCGCCGCAGGATATCGAGATAAGGCGCAGGGGGGATTGGTTGCAGGGTTTCGCTGAGGGGGCGATCCTCTTCGTTGGCGTAGCCCCCGTAGGGGCGGGCTTCGCTAACGACTATTTGCTCTGCTGTGAGGTTGTACTGCTGGGCTTTTTGCCAGTAAAAAGATAGATATTGACCCCTTGCGTCTTGGGTAAATACTAATTCTGCCCCTAACTCTTGAAAAAAGGCTGTAGAGGCGAGGCTCGATCGCCGGAAATCTGTGTTAGAGTCCATCAGAGTTGGGGATGAAAGTAATTAGGATTTTTGAGTGTTGAGTTTTTTATAGCAGAAGTCCGATGGAAGTCGGAAGCAGATCGATGTGAAGAAGCAATCGACTGTATGGGTTTGCGCCATTTAAGAACCTCCTAACCATCAGGGCGGTTGCTATAATTTGAAACTCAATACTCAAAATTGTTTTGGGCTTCGACCATTAAGTTGTGAGCTATTAATCAACTAAAAATTTGTTATATTTAATTAATAATTCACAGATCATAACTCACAATTCACCACTATTTTAGGTCTCTACCATTGCGTTTTGAGTTACTAATGAAATAAAAAATTAATATTTTTTATTCATCACTAAACTCACAACTCAAAACTATTTGTTGTCCGCCGTTTTGGCTAATTAAAAAATAAAACTTAAGATTTAGGAATTAGTAGTCTGCACAGATCCAAGATCGAGTTTGAAAATCAGCCGAAATATGAGGCTGCGAACAACCAAAGTCCCAGACTGGCTGGCGCATTTTATCCGTCACCTTCAATAGTTATGAGGTTGCGAGTTGGCGCAGTTTGCTCGCCCATAGCCTGTAGCTTTTTCTGCGAAATCTGCCGGATCATCAAAATTTCAAAGCCAGCAGATTTGTGGGCGCCGTTTCCGACGAGTTCACGCCTGAAAATTGGGTCTGAAGCCTCCCCCTAAACGGGGGTAATCAAACAAAATGATTCATTGCTCCAATCCTCTCATATCGACGGAAGAGGTAGCTGTCAACTGCGTCGCCCGCTCGCGTAGCCGAAGGGTCAACTGATGAACTCAGTCGTTCCACTCGCCGCGGGGCGGGACTGGGGGAGTGCGACGCAAACTCATAGCCTGATCCTCTTCGCGGCGCTCGCCTCTAAGCCACTGCTTGATTGCTGTTTCAATGACTTTACTGGGGTCATTCGTCAAGTGCTTAATTTGGTCTAGCAGTTCAGAATCTATATGGATGGACAGTTCCACTTTTTCTGACGAACTGTGGGAGGATATACTTGACTCGCTCATAGTTAAAAAATCCTAGTTTTAATTCTTAAGTTTCAATTCCTTCTAGGAATTTACTCCTTTTTGTTTTGAAGGAAGTGTTTTGAAGGAAGTGATGCTTTACCTCTAGTAGGGATTCACAGCGGTTGAAAACCTATACTTCTTACACCCTTACCGTCCCGCTTCCGTCATTTGACCAAATTATCTGCTTCTTGTCAAGCGCCAGCAATTTCTCACCAATATTTTTTAGTTGGCGATCGCGCACGCTGATGAGCAACCTGACTAAATTGGAGGTTTGAGGATTGATTTTGGCGATCGACCTTTTCCCAACCTTTCAAAAGCTTTCTGTACAATAACAGAGAACTTTTTCCTCCAGAAGGCGTCTTCGCTCGATCGCCTAACTTAGCACAAATATACTGGATCTGTCAACCCAGCGCCGATAAAAAACTAAATTTTATTTAAGTCTCTAAATGACTATAAATGACTGTAGATTGAATGAAGTTTTATAATACAACAAAAGTCAATCTTTTGCCGATAGGTTTTATGACTAACGTTCCTGTATCTCGCATTCGCAATTTTTCGATTATTGCTCACATCGACCACGGAAAATCGACTTTGGCCGATCGGCTGTTGCAGGCGACTGGGACAGTCCAAGCACGGGAGATGAAGGAGCAGTTTTTAGACAGCATGGATCTCGAACGCGAACGTGGCATCACGATCAAGCTGCAAGCCGCTCGGATGAATTACACTGCCAAGGACGGTCAGGAGTACGTCCTCAACCTGATCGACACTCCTGGACACGTGGACTTCTCGTATGAGGTGTCGCGATCGCTTGCTGCTTGTGAAGGTGCGCTGCTGGTGGTTGATGCGTCTCAAGGTGTGGAAGCACAAACCTTAGCAAATGTCTACTTAGCTTTGGCAAATGACTTAGAAATTATTACAGTTTTAAATAAAATTGACCTACCGGGGGCGGAACCAGAACGGGTAAAAGGGGAAATTGAAGAAATTGTCGGACTCGACTGTAGCGACGCGATTCTGGCTTCTGCGAAGGAAGGTATCGGTATTGATGAGATTTTGGAGGCGATCGTCCAAAAAGTGCCGCCGCCCCAGGATACTGTTGATAAACCGCTCAGGGCGCTCATTTTTGACAGTTATTACGATGCTTATCGGGGGGTAATTGTTTATTTCCGAGTGATGGATGGTAGTGTCAAAAAGGGCGATCGGATTTTATTGATGGTTTCGGGGAAAGAATATGTGATCGATGACTTGGGCATACTTTCACCAACTCAAATTCCAGTAGATGAACTGCACGCGGGAGAAGTTGGCTATCTGGGCGCATCAATTAAGGCAGTAGCTGATGCTCGTGTCGGAGATACGATTACTTTGGTCAAAAATCCTGCATCGGAGCCTTGGCCTGGTTATACTGAAGCGACACCGATGGTTTATTGCGGCTTGTTCCCGATCGATGCTGACCAATTTCCTGACTTACGGGAAGCTTTGGAAAAACTCGAACTCAACGATGCAGCGCTTTCTTACGAACCAGAAACATCGAGTGCGATGGGATTTGGTTTCCGCTGCGGTTTCTTGGGTTTGCTGCACATGGAAATTGTGCAAGAAAGACTGGAGAGAGAATACAATTTGAATTTGATTGTGACGGCTCCTTCTGTGGTTTATCAAGTCACCACAATCAAAGGAGAAGTGTTAGTAATTGACAATCCGAGCCGCTTGCCAGACCCTCAGTATCGTGAGAAAATTGAGGAGCCTTATGTGAAAGTGGAAATGCTATCACCGGAAGCTTATGTGGGGACGCTGATGGAATTGTCTCAGAATCGGCGGGGCGTTTTTAAGGATATGAAGTATCTCAGTCAAGGGCGGACGACACTGATTTATGAGTTGCCTTTGGCTGAGGTAGTGACGGACTTTTTCGATCAGATGAAATCGCGATCGCGTGGTTATGCGAGTATGGAGTATCAGCTAATCGGTTATCGCGAAAATCCGTTAGTGAAATTGGACATTTTAATTAATGGCGAACCTGTTGATGCTTTGGCGATGATTGTCCACCGCGATAAGGCTTATAATGTGGGCCGCGGGTTGACTGAAAAACTGAAGGAGTTGATTCCTCGCCACCAATTTAAGGTGCCGATTCAAGCGACTATTGGCGCGAAGGTGATTGCTTCGGAGCACATTCCGGCTTTGCGGAAGGATGTGTTGGCGAAGTGCTACGGCGGCGATATTTCGCGGAAGAAGAAGCTGCTGCAAAAGCAGGCGAAGGGTAAGAAGCGGATGAAGTCTGTGGGTACCGTGGATGTGCCGCAGGAGGCTTTTATGGCTGTGCTGAAGCTCGATCGCGATTCGTAGATTTGGGTAGGGGCTTTGTTAGGAACAGGCAAGATGCCTGTTCCACAAAGAGTCAATTTTCTTGTAGTTTTTTGCAATCACCTCGAACAGGCAAGATGCCTGTTCCACAGAGAGTCAATTTTCTTGTGGGATGGGCCGGAGAGCCCGTCCCGAAAAGGTTTATTGAAAATGAGGTCAGATGTTGATATGATTAACAATATAATTCTCACTTTAATTTACTATTATGACTACCAAAATATTACTGAATCTGTCGGACAAATTAACTAACTTTTCCTTGACAGTCCTTATCGAACAGAAAACAGACGGAAAATATCAAGCGATTATATTAGGTTTACCAGAATGTCAAGCTGAGGGAAATACTCGCGAAGATGCGATCGCACATCTCAGTCAGTTAGTCACGAATCGGCTAAAAAAAGCTGAACTGATTTCGCTGGAAATCCAAGAGCAAAAACCAGATCGCCCAGCATTGACAATCCTCATTGAACAGGAAACAGAGGAAAAGTATCAAGCGATGGTTTTGGGTTGGGCAGAATGTAAGGCTGAGGGTAATAGCCGCGAAGAAGTTATTACCAATATTAGCTTAGTTGTGGGCGATCGGCTAGAAAAATCTGAACTGATTTCTTTGGCAATTCAACCGCCAAAACCAGAGCACCCGTGGATGAAATTTGCTGGAATGTTTCAAGACGATCCGCAATTTGATGAGATGCTGGAGGATATACAGCAACTTCGGCGCGATCGAGATGCGGAAATGGCAGAGTATTATCGGAAAATGGATGCGGAGGAAGCAGTCAAGTGAGTTTTTGGGTACTAGATACAGATCATGTGTCACTTTTTCAACAAAATCATCCTGTTTTAACTCAACGAATTAATGCAGTCAATCCTGAAGATATTGGTGTCACCGTCATTACTTTGGAGGAACAATTTTATGGCAGACTCAATGGTATTAGACGGGCTAATTCACCAGAGAAACTGATATCAGCTTACGCAAAGCTGAGTGCTACATGGAACTATTTCGCAACAGTTAATTTGCTTGATTTTGACCTGGATGCTTCTAATTTTTTCTCTGAGCTTTTGCGTCAAAAAATCCGCGTCGGCACTCAGGATTTACGAATTGCTGCTGTTGTGATGTCAAGAAATGCTATCCTGGTAACGCGGAATCGCCGGGATTTTGAGCGAGTCCCTGGTTTGAGGTTTGAAGATTGGACAATTTGAGGAGTCGGCTGGGGATAAAGGTCGATCGCACTTTTGAACATTAAGGGCGATCGTACTTTCGCAAATAAACCATCAAAGATTACTCATCCTCATCATCATCTTGAACTACCTTACTACCTAAAATTCCGAAAATCGCACCTACACCCATATTCCAAGTGCGATTGCAATTCTCAAAAATGCGCTCTCGTTGGGGAGATAGCTGATCTTCTGTACTAATCCAGAAAGATATCCCTCCAGAAAAGAAGGTAATACAGACAACAGTTGCGAAGACGTACTCGAAAGGAGAAAGAGATTTAGGAGAAGTATTTTTACGAATCATTTTAGGAGGTTTAGGTTGAGCTTTCATAATTGCTACCTTTTGATTGGTGATGTTTTAATTTTAAAGGCTAAAGTCTTGAAGCTCAAGCTGTGTATGGGTTTCAAATACTATGAGTTTGATATGCGTTTAAGATGCGTTTGGTTCGCGATCGCCCGTTATAATACTTAAAAGGTTTGTAATTTGACTATGGCGACAATCGCAGCATCTGAGGCAGGAATCGAAAAAGCAAAAATAGTTCTCATAGACAAAAGCTGGAGTCGCGATGACTTAGCCGGTTACGTCGTGGTGGAAGGCAAAAGGTCAAAGACAGGTATTGATATTCAAACAGTTAATAAATTTTTCACCCAGAAGCCTGTCAAGTCGGAGTATTTTCTGGGAATTTGCAAGGCTTTAGGATTGCATTGGCAAGATATTAGAAATCCCAATACAACTACGCTGAGCCCAGAAACCGGGTTTTTTGACGAAAATACTTCATTGCAGTCCACAGATTCGGTGAAAAACCCGGTTTCTTTGGTCGGAGTCGATAATTCCAACCACAATAATCCGTTTATTCCCCAACATGGCAGCATAAACGATCCGCGATTTTTCTTTGGTAGAGAACGAGAAATACGGCGGGTGTTTGAGACACTGAATAGTGGTAGTAGTGTAGCAATTATTGGCGAAAGGGCGATCGGCAAAAGTTCCCTTCTACAAGCCATTTACCGACAAGCACCAACTCAACTCCGTCATCCGCGCCAACCCATTTACCTTAACTTAAACAATGTTTATGATGAACATGACTTTTACGATGCTTTGTGTGGCGAAGCGGGTATCGAGACAGTCAAAGGATATCAACTACAACGGGCTTTAGAATCGCGCCGATTCCTGTTGCTTTTAGATGAAGTCGAGAAAATGACCTGGGATGGATTTACGAACCAAGTACGCGGCCAATTGCGGGGTTTGGCCGAGGGAACCGATGCACCTTTGCGTCTAGTTGTCGCCGCCTGCACCTCTCTTGATACCCTGTTTCCTGACAGTCAAGACAAAAATATGACATCTCCTTTCAAAGGGATTTGCATTGAGGAAACTCTGAAGCGATGGGACGATCAAATCAGTCGCAAATTTATTGCTAGTCGCCTCCAAGCTGACTGGTTAATACCTGTTGACAAACCCGTGAGTTTTACCGAGGATGAAATTGCGGGTTTAATTGCTGAAAGCGGTGGCTATCCTCAGAAATTGATGCAATTGTGCTATCAAACTTACGATCGTTATATCAACTAGGATTCATGATGGCCCAGAAACCGGGTTTTTTACGAAAATATTTCGTTGTAACCAGCAGATTCGATAAAAACCCGGTTTCTTTGGTTGTGACGATAAGTTATGTGAGTCGAGATTTACGCGCTACGACGCAAGAAACCGGGTTTTTAGCAAATTTCGCGTTGTAACGAAGTATTTTCGCAAAAAACCCGGTTTCTGAGCCCCCAGGAATTGTGTACTCCGCCAAAGAAACCGGGTTTTTACCGAATCTATGAGTGAGTGCGAAGTATTTTCGCAAAAACCCGGTTTCTGAACCCCCGCGCGTAAGTCTTATTATATAACCAATCCTAAATTTTATTCATCCCCACCTATTTATGAATCAAAACCATCCCCCCATTCCTCGCTTAGATTTAGCTCCTAAACTGAAACGTCCTCTTTCTTTGTGGAATCCTTTAGACTACCTGCGATTATTATATTGGGTGTTTTACTTTCCTCAAGCTTTGCGGTGGTATGAGTCTACCTTTGGTGGTGAATCTAATTTAGAAGATGCCAAAACCTGGCGAGAAAATTGGGAATGGTTGCGTCAAAATTCCGTCCAGCGTCAGTTAATTTTGCAATCTTTTGTATTAATCATTGTTATCCCCATAGGTTTTAATATACTTTTTGAACAGATAGGCGTTCCTATCTTTTGGTTCGGCGTGACGTTGGGCGTGGCGTGGGGCGTGGGGTTGGTGGCGTGGGGCGTGGGGTTGGGCGTGGCATCCGGTGTGGGGTTAGGCGTGGCATTCGGCGTGGTGTTGGGGACGACCTACGGCACGACCTACGGTGTGGCGTCCAGCGTGGCGTCTGGCGTAGGGTTGGGCGTGGGATTGGGCGTGGGGTTGGGCGTGAGGTCAGGTGTGGGAGTGGGTGTGGCTTCCGGCGTAGGGGTGGGGGCGGGATTGGGTGTGGGCTTGGGCGTGTTGTCCGGCGTGGGGTCTGGCGTGGAGTTGGGTGTTGGTGTGGGCTTGGGCTTGGGCTTGGCGTCAGCCGTGGCGATCGCACGTCCTGAAAATTGGCTTTTGGCAGTACCGTTTACCTTACTCCAACGTCAACACCAAAATAGACAATTTCCTCACATTACCCCACTTCCCATTCCCTACCTGTCTTCTCAAATAGCTCATTGGCTGAGGCGAGATTGGGAAACAGGATTGCAAAACATTAACCAATTACTACGATTTACCCTTCAGTTTATCCCTGTTGTTAAAGCTGTAAATCGCGTACTCGAAGAAACACCAAAAGACCAACTCATCTATCGCGTCGCTCAATTATCAGAAAATCCTGATGATTGGGATTTGGTGCGTTTTGCTTCAACTTCTCTAAGTGAAGTAATGAAGTCACAAGCAGCAGCAGGTTTTTTTATAATCACGCCTTGGAAACAACAAATTAAAGCTCGTTTTAAAACAGAAATTCGTTTAAATACTCCTGCCCGTGCTGCTGCCGCTGGTTTCTGGTATCTCCACGAGCAACAACCAGACAAAGCTACAGCAGCTTTTGCTGTAGTCCGAGATCTGCTTTATGGAGAAGAGATGTTCACCTTAGCGGAAATTCTCACAGGTTTTCATCAAGTAGTAGAACTAGCCGAGATTGCTTCCCTGAAACTGCCACCTTCCCCAACTTCACCTCTGCTGCGTGAGACTACTTGGCAAGCAATTGCTTCTCTGCGGCGGGTAATTGCCGATGTTCAACTCGTCCAGAATAGCGTATCTCGTTCTGCCCGTTCCCTTGCCCTTAACAGAGCATTAGGTCAGCTTGAAACAATCGTAAATCAAGCAGACATTATACCAAAAACTGAACGAGGTTTAATTCTTGAAGTTGTAGAAATATGGATAAAAACATTACTACAAGTAACCTTCAAAATCGGAGATATTTCAATTACTCAACCTGTCACTAATCCCTATGTAATTGGCGATCCAGTCCAAGGCAATCTGTTTGTCGGCCGGGAAGACATCATCAGAGAACTAGAGGAATTGTGGGTAAAGGGAAATAACCTGCAATCTGTGGCTCTCTACGGTCATCGGCGCATGGGGAAAACTTCGATTTTGTTGAATGCTACCAACTGCTTAGGAGCAAAGGTACAGGTGGCTTATGTCAATTTGCTGCGGGTGGGAGATTGCTCTCAGGGAGTCGGAGAACTGCTGATAGCCATCACCGATGCCATTGCCAAAACTGTCAAGATTGCACCTCCATCAGATAAAGATTTACTCAATCTACCCTATCTCACTTTTGGACGCTACATCGAACAAGTAGTAGCAAATATAGAAGGTGGATTAATCGTTGCTTTAGACGAGTTTGAAAAAATTGAAGAATTGATTCATGCTGGGAAAATCAATCCAGACTTTATCGGCTTTTTGCGAGGAATACTGCAAATGAGTTCTAAAGTAGCCTTAGCTTTTGCTGGCTTGCACACCTTAGATGAAATGACCGGAGATTATTTCAATCCTCTTTTTGCTAGCATTATCCCGATCCGAGTCGGTTTCCTGAGTCAAGGTGCAACTCGCCAAGTTTTAGCCAATCCCGATGATGACTTTATCCTAGATTATAAACCCGAAGCACTCGATCGCATTTATGAACTAACTCACGGCCAACCCTACCTCACGCAACTGGTAGGATTCCTATTAGTCCGCCTCTACAATGACCAAGTATTTGAAATGGGCAGGCCCCGCGATCCCATGTTTACCCTAGAAGATGTAGCAACTGTCATCGATGACCCAGATTTATTCAATAGAGCTCGCTACTATTTTACAGGAGTTTGGGGTCAAGCAGCGGAAGGTGCATCGGGACAACAGCAGATTTTAAGAGCATTAGCACCTCATGTAAAAGGCATGAATCTCGACAGTTTGAGTCAAGCAACAGGGATGGATGAGACAAGTTTAGTGGCAGCGCTGACAACTCTGGAACGCCACGATGTGGTGCTTCTGGGGAAGGATGGTTGCTATTGTATTAGTGTGGAATTACTTCGCCGTTGGGTTGAGTTATTTGGAGGGAATCGGTAGTCTTCAATGTTACTCACAATTAGGACACGGTGTTACCGACAATCAGGACACGGCGTTACCCACAATCAGGACACGGCGTTACCGACAATCAGGACACGGCGTTACCCACAATCAGGACACGGTGTTACCCACAATCAGGACACGGCAGTGCCGTTTCCCTACTAATTCAAGGAATTGGCAAGTGAATAATTTGGTCTTGGTATTCCTCATCAAAAGAACCTCCTGCAACCACAACCAACTCGTCAAGTGTCTCCCCAATACCCATATCGGGGTTGAAGATAAAAATACCGGGTACGTGCCTACCTTGGGCAATATGATCTGCCAAGTGTACGGGCATTGACTTGCGGTTATTAGTCAACAGCACAAATTTATGCACTTCACACCACATTAGGATTTCTGGATCTAATGTACCTTTGGGAGGAGTATCAGGTTCTCCCACAGCCCGAATTATCAAGTCTGATTCCCGTCGTCGCAGTTGATTTATATAAACTGGATTAACATTTTCATCCATGAGATATCTGAGCATTATTCTCCTTTTTGACTGCTCTTTCAGCTTTTAATTGCATCAATTTTTGCACGACAGGTGACGGATTTCTCTGCTGTTCCTCCCGCATTTTACGTCCCCATTCCAACCAGTCAGCGATGTACTTGCTCACTGCTTCTTTGTTGTGGAGATAATACAGAATAGTGGCATACACTTGTTCGAGACTCAGGGAAGTGTAAATATTAGCAATTTCTTCAGGAGTACGAGCTCGATAAATGTACTCGTACAGGATAGTTTCAATTCCGATCCGCGAATCTTTCAATCGAATATCATCAAGTGCTAGAAAGTTGAAATATTCTTCTAGTTGCACAATTTAATCCTTCCTTTTTAGCAGTTCAGACTACTAATCAATAACTCAAACTTGAATTATTGTCAATAGTATTTTCTCGGAAATATCGAAGTTTAAATAAAAATCACCTGTTTAGATGTACGATCGCACGCACTCACTTCAATAATATAATATTTGAAAATGCTAAGTTAATTAAAGATTTGATGAAGATGACGCATAAGTCTTTACATAGGCGATCGCAATTTTGCTATTCTGTTAGCAAGTTTCATTCGATCGCCTGAATTTTTGTACCATAGTCCTACAACCTAAACAGAACGGTAGTTTCCACCATGAGAATTTTAGTCACAGGCGGTGCAGGTTTCCTCGGTTCCCACTTAATCGATCGGCTAATGGCCCAAGGACACGAGGTAGTCTGCCTAGATAACTTTTACACCGGGACTAAACGCAACATCCTCAAATGGCTGGATAACCCATATTTTGAGCTGATCCGCCACGACATCACCGAACCGATTCGCCTCGAAGTAGATCAGATTTACCATCTGGCCTGTCCCGCTTCCCCTGTACACTATCAGTACAATCCTGTCAAGACAATTAAAACAAACGTCATCGGCACGATGAATATGTTGGGATTGGCTAAACGGGTGAAAGCCAGATTCTTTCTCGCTTCCACTTCCGAAGTGTACGGAGATCCTGACGTACATCCGCAAACAGAAGATTATCGGGGCAACGTTAATTGTATCGGAATTCGGAGCTGTTATGACGAAGGCAAACGAGTCGCTGAAACGCTATCTTTTGACTACCATCGTCAAAATGGGGTAGACATTCGAGTTGTCCGAATTTTTAATACCTATGGCCCGAGAATGTTAGAAAATGATGGCCGAGTTGTGAGCAATTTTATTGCTCAAGCTTTGCGGAATGAACCGCTGACTGTGTACGGTGACGGTTCCCAAACCCGGAGTTTTTGCTACGTTTCCGATTTGGTGGAAGGATTTATTCGGCTGATGAATTGTGATGAAATCGGGCCGATGAATTTGGGAAATCCAGGGGAGTACACCATCTTGGAATTGGCACAAAAAATTCAAAACATGATTAATCCAGGGGCGGAAATTATCTTTAAGCCGCTCCCACAAGATGACCCGAAACAGCGACAACCGGATATTACTCGTGCTAAAAATTGGTTGGGATGGGAGCCGACTGTGCCGCTGGATCAAGGTTTGGAGTTGACTATCAAGGATTTTCGCGATCGCATCGAGGGAAGCCAAAAGTAGAGACTGAAGAGAGGGGGAGATTGGGACAGTGGGGGATGGAGAGAGGAAGAAGAGGAAAGAGGGAGAGGGGGAGATATAATTGCGAAAATCATCCCAATTCCCAATTCCCAATTCCCAATTCCCCAATTCCCAATTCCCCAATTCCCAATTCCCAATTTCAATCTAATTCAATTACTTTGAGGATATTTCTATGCGTGTATGTGTCATCGGTACAGGATATGTTGGCTTAGTTACCGGCACTTGTTTAGCCCACATCGGACATCATGTGATTTGCGTAGACAACAACGAAGAAAAAGTCAAATTAATGAAGTCTGGACAATCGCCAATTTTTGAACCAGGATTGTCTGAACTAATGACTTCTGCATCTGCATCAGGTACTCTAGAATTCACTTCGGATTTAGCCGCCGGAGTTGCTCATGGAGAGATTTTATTTATTGCCGTGGGTACCCCTCCTTTGCCTACAGGAGAAAGCGATACTCGTTACGTGGAGGCAGTTGCGCGCGGCATTGGAGCTCACCTTGATGGCGACTACAAAGTATTAGTAAATAAATCCACCGTGCCTATTGGTTCCGGGGATTGGGTGCGAAGAATTGTCCTCGACGGTTTGGCGGAACGTCAAAAACCTCAAAGTGGCGAAGAAGCTACAGGGGAAGAAGTAGTAGCAAAAACAGGTGTTCAATTTGATGTAGTTAGCAACCCAGAGTTTTTGCGAGAAGGTTGTGCAGTTCATGATACCTTTAATCCCGATCGCATTGTTCTCGGAAGCACTTCTGAGCGCGCTATGCAGATGATGGTACAACTTTACAAGCCGATTGTCGATCGCAAATTTGCAGAAAATAGCTCATTACCACCAGTGCCCGTAGTAATGACTGATATCAGTTCAGCGGAGATGATCAAGTACGCTGCTAATGCTTTCTTGGCAACTAAAATTAGCTTTATTAATGAAGTTGCTAATATTTGCGATCGTGTCGGTGCAGATGTTACCCAAGTCGCGCGAGGAATCGGTTTAGATTCGCGAATTGGCAGCAAGTTTTTGCAAGCAGGAATTGGTTGGGGTGGTTCTTGTTTCCCCAAAGATGTTTCAGCCTTAGTTCATACTGCTGATGATTACGGCTACGAAGCACATTTACTGAAAGCAGCAGTGGAAGTTAACGAACGTCAGCGATTGATTGCGATTGAAAAATTGCAGCAAGTTTTGAAGATTCTCAAAGGCAAAACTGTCGGACTTTTGGGTTTGACTTTCAAGCCAGATACTGATGATTTGCGCGATGCTCCTTCCCTGAATTTAATCGAGAATTTGAATCGGTTGGGAGCTAAAGTTAAGGCTTACGATCCGATTGTTTCTCAAACTGGAATGCGCCACGGTTTGTCTGGAGTATTGGTAGAAACTGACGCGGAAAGGCTGGCTGATGGTTGTGATGCTTTGGTGTTGGTGACTGACTGGGAACAGTTTCGCAATTTAGATTATGTGAAAATGGCGAAGTTGATGAACCATCCGGTGATGATTGATGGCCGCAATTTCTTGGACAAGAAGGTTTTAGAAGCGGCTGGTTTCCAATATGTGGGAATTGGCAGGTAAAAGGAGATTTGACTATAATCTCTATCTCGTACACCTTATATCAATTCCGGCTGCGCCGGAATGATATAGAGGACACGGCAGTGCCGTTTCCCTACCGCGATCAATCGTAGGGACACGGCACTGCCGTGTCCTAATTTCGGCTAATATTAATTCCAATGCAACCGGAATTGATATTACATTTGCTAGTGGTGAACAATCCCGGGTTTAGTCGCCCCACCTGATTTAAAAATTCTCCATCAATGCTTTTTCTTCGGCATAAATATCTCGTAGCTGTTGCAGTGCTGAGGCAGAAATTACGGATTTGACTGTAGCGACTAAGAGGCCCCACTCAAGCAAGCTATCAACTGAAACAGCCTCTTTGAAATTGTAGGTATAGAATTGAGTCCAAAACTGAGGTGCTAATTTCGCATTCCAGCGTTTGTACCAGCCGGAAAAATCTTGAGCGCAGGGTTCTTTTACTTGTAAGATTGGGGGGAAATCGGCATAGCTAAGGAAACGACTCAAGCCTTTTGCATGAACGTAGACCATGTTGTGACAGCATTCAATGCGATAAATCTGCTCGATTGAGATATTTAACAGCAGTGCTACTGTTTCTTCGGTGACAAATCTCGATCGCGCATTGACAACCGAAGACTTATGAATAATTTTTGATGCGCCGATCTCTGACTTATTTAACTGATTCTCTGATATCATTGTAGGTGCATCTGGTGGTAGGTAAATCTATCTGTTAGGTGCGATCGACAGAAATTATCTGTCGGGATTTATTTTAACTGGCGATCGTCTTTAGTTTGCAGACCGGGGGCGATCGCCTTTTGATAGTATACTAAATCCAAAATTTTGTAAATAGTTAATATGAGCAAAGGCTTAGTTAGGTTACGGGTTCGAGAGTTGGCTGCCGAGAAGGGATGGACGCTCAAGGAGGTTGCCGAGCGATCGGGCGTGGGGTACAGTACGATTAGCAATTATGCCCGTTCTCAGGGGATGGCAATGGTTGATTTTGCCGCAGTGCACAAGCTGGCTCGTACTTTTGATGTGATGATTGAGGATTTTGTGGTCATCATGGAAAAGTAGCCGAAGGTAATGTTAAGTGCGATCGACCTTTGGTGGATATTATAGTTTTAAATCGGATCGACAACCGTCCCGATATTTGGACACGGTAGTGCCGTTTTCCTAGCCGACATCTGTTGAAAACCGCTATATTCAAGCGATCGATCGCAGCCAAGGTCGATCGACTATCATTAAACCAAATCCCCTTGCCGCCTGAAATTAGGAGAACCCTCAAATGTCAGATCCGATTACCTTGGGCTTACTTTTCACAGTCGCTTGGCAAGGCATTCTGGGCACCCAAGTTAATGATGCACTAAATCATGCTTGTTTGACCGGGATAAAAAAGATATCACGAAACGGAAAAATTGTCAATCACGATTTAGAAAAAGCGCTAAAAACATCTTTCCTGAAAGCTCAGCAACAAATCGCTTCAGAATGCAAACAGGAAATCGATCCGAAAAATACGGCTTACCGAGAGAGTTTTAGCTATTCACTGCAAGACAGGCGCAGGGATTTTGATTGGTTGAAACGAAAGCTGGAAAAGCTCAAATTAGAATTAGAACAAGTCGATAAAGAAACAGTCCCCTCTGGGATTCCCATTGCCGGATTAGATGAGATAGAATTGCTGCTGACTTCCGCAGATCAGTTAAAGC
Organism: Cyanobacteria bacterium OTE_58_metabat_593; assembly: GCA_031372825.1. GTDB lineage: Bacteria > Cyanobacteriota > Cyanobacteriia > Cyanobacteriales > Microcoleaceae > Microcoleus. The sequence continues at coordinate 55,864 of JANMLZ010000113.1, forward strand.
AGAATCAGGTTGAAAAACTCAAGCAAAAACTGCTGGAAGTCGCCCTCGAAAATTGCGATGTTGCACCCTACAAGACAAAGTTAGAACAAGAATTATTTGCCTTAGTATCTGCATACTTTGCTCAGGGAATCAAGGAAAATGACAAAGTTTTTCAGATTTTTACCGGGCAGAGTTTAACGCGGATTGATAGCAGAACCCAAGAGATGTATGCTTGGCTGGAGGAGATAGTTGAAAAGAGCCGCATTGCTTACGTGCCGATTGATTGGCGGGATATTTGCCAGCAGATTTTAGATGAGAAAGAACAGCAGCGACTTAGTAGCAATCAACTAACTTTTGGCAACCATCAAATAGATGATGTTTACGTGCCGCTGGGATTGGTGGAACGGCACAAAGTGACTGAGAAGCGCGAGAATGTTGGGGCTGAGGAAGGTTCGGATTTGTATCGAGAAAAAGAAGTTACTCAGACATTTGAACATAGCGAGTTTCTCGAACAAGTGATCCAGCAAGGAATTAGCCCGAAAAGCAATGGGAAACGGTTAGGAATTATTGGGGAACCGGGGGCGGGAAAAACAACGCTGTTGCGGCAGATTGCGAATTGGGTAGCGGCGGGCATTTCCGAGGCGATGGTAATTTGGGTATCCTTGGCGGATTTGCAGGGGAAGGAATTAGAAACCTATTTATTTGATAGTTGGCTGTTGGCGGCAATTAAGAGAATTGGGAAGGCTGAGGCGACGGCGGAAATTAAGGATGATTTTTTAGCACAGTTTAATGCTGAGCGCGTGTGGTTAGTGTTGGATGGGGCGGATGAGATGGCGGTGGGAGATGGGAATCCTTTGGCGGAAATTGAGCGGCAAATTAGGACGGGCGGCTGTATTCAAAGGGCGCGAATTGTGCTAAGTTGTCGGCAGAATGTCTGGGATGCGATCGGCTCTGCGTTGGATAGTTTTGATACTTATCGCACTCTGGAGTTTTCCTATCCCGAACAAGTGGAAATGTTCATTGATAAATGGTTTGGAACCACTCCTACAAATCCCCTCAATGTAGGGGCGGTGCCCCCGTGCCCGCCCTCCACCGCCCCTACGAATCCCCTCAATGTAGGGGCGGTGCCCCCGTGCCCGCCCTCCACCACCCCAACGAATCCCCTCAATGTAGGGGCGGTGCCCCCGTGCCCGCCCCTCGCGCAACAGCTACGGGAAGCATTAGCAGCATCAGGAAAAGAGCGAATTCGAGACTTAGTAAAAAACCCCCTGAGATGTTCGCTATTGTGCGGCACTTGGCAATCATTGGATGGGGATTTGCCGGATACTAAGGCTAAGCTTTATCAGCGGTTTGTAACTACTTTATATCAGTGGAAAAAACCGCACTTGAATTGGATTCAGCAGCAGGATTTGAATGCGGCTTTGGGGAAATTGGCACTTTCAGGGATGTTAAATGAAACGTCACGGTTTCAGTTGCGAGAAAGTGTGGGATATCGGGTGATGGGTGCATCGCAGTTTGAGTTAGCTTGTCGTTTGGGTTGGCTGAATTTAGTGGCGAGGGATGGGGAGACGCTGGAAGGGATTTATGCTTTTTACCATCCGACGTTTCAGGAATATTTTGCGGCGTTGGCGGTTGAGGATTGGCACTTTTTCTTGAATCATATTCCCCCAGAGGGCGGGCACGGGGGCACCGCCCCTACTGGAGTTTACCGGATTTTTGAGAAGCAGTGGAAGGAGGTGATTTTGTTGTGGTTGGGGCGTGAGGAGGTAGGGAAGGAGGAGAAGGAAGGGTTTATTCAGGCGTTGGTTGAGTTTGAGGATGGGTGTGGTGATTTTTATGGATATCGTGCGTGTTTTCTAGCGGCTGCGGGGATTGCTGAGTTTAAGGATTGCAGTCTTGCTGATGAGATTGTGTCGCAGGTTATTAAGTGGGGCTTTGGTTATTTTAATGAGGAAAAACAGGAGTGGCAAACATTTCCAGCTCCACTTCCAGAAGGTTCAAGGGATATACTGAAAGAGACGAATAAGGAGAAAGTTATCTTCGTTTTAGCCGAGTTAATTCGTACTTGTCAGGATGAAAATATCAGAAAGAGTGTAGCAGATAGCCTAGAAAAAATAGGCATAAATAACGCAGTTGCTGTCTGTGCCTTAGTCTATTTAATCCAGGATTCAAGTAATGAATTTACTCGGATTCGAGCGGGATATAGCTTAGGGAAAATAGATAAGCATAACCCAGTTGCAATTTCTACTTTACTTGAATCAGTCGCTAGTTATAGTGATCGAGGTACTAATTTTGCAGCTCTAGCACTACATAGGTTAGGGCAAATAGGCAAAGATAATCCAGTTGTAATATCGGCTTTAGTCGATTTAATTGCTAACCATCAAAATGAAAACATCCGCTTGCAAGCGATATCTTGCTTGTATACAATAGATAAAAATAGCCGGATTCCTGTACCAGCTTTAGTCAATTTAATTCGCAATTCATGTAAGGAAACTACCCGGTGTATGGCAGCACACACATTGGGAACAATAGATAAAGATAATAAAGTAGCCATCTCGACTTTAATTGATGTGATTGGCAATTCCGGTAGTGAGAATAATCAGATGGCGGCGGCGTATTTTTTAGGAGAAATAGGTGAATATAACCATTTTGTAATCTCCAGATTAGCCGAGTTGATAGGTAGTTCAGGCAATGAAAATACCGTACTTCCAGCAGCATTTAGCTTAGGCAGAATAGACAAAAATCACCCGCAAGGAGTTCCGACCCTGGTCGATTTGATCCGCAATTCAGATAATGAAAATACTCGGAGGCGAGCCGCAGAAAAACTAGGAGAAATAGATAGGAATCACCCGGAAGCTATCGCAGATTTAGTTGCCTCAATTGAAATCATAGATGTTAGAGATTTAAGAATTTTAGAGACAGAAAACAGAGAAAAAAAAGATAATAAATCCGAAAAAATGAATGATTTAGACGAAATTATTATCTGTCCACCTTCTGTTACGACCAGGATTATATTGCCAGAAATATTAGATAGAATCGACCAAAATCACCCAGAAGATAGTTTTAATTTAGTTGAATTAATCCAAAATTCAGAGGATGACTTTACCAGGGGGCTAGGGGCAGATATCTTAGTACGAATTATCAAAGGTAAACACTTGGCCACCGCAATCTCAGGTTTGAAACATTGTCTAACTTCTGAAGTCTACGAAAAAGATTTGAATCGCTATAAAGACTGCCACAAAGTCATCTGGGAATGCGCCCAAAACATGACTTACCCAGAATTTCATCAAGCATGGCACACTCAACCCACCAATTCCCCAATACCTGACAACCACCGACAAAATACAGATATCCCCACACTACTAAAACAACTCCAACCCACCGATAAAACCTTCCCCGTTCCCCTCAACATTCGTGCCTTAGAAGGCGAAACCGATACAAGCCCGATCGCCCAAGAGCTCTGTACCCAACTATATCAAGCAATCTTCCCCGCAGATACAGACATCCCCGCCATTCGCAACGCCCCCGAATTCAAGCGATTAATTCCCCAACTCAAAAACCGCCTCCAAAAACAACATATCGCCTTAATTTTGCACTCCTGTCCCTGTGAAGATGCGCTTTCATCTTTCACCCGCAAACTCGCCGACACTCAAATGGGAATTCACATCGCCTGGATTACCGATACACCGCTGGAATTGCCGTTAACAGGTTTTCCGGTGGATGGAGATGATTTGTTGGATGCGGTGCGGAATTGGGTTGGGGGGATTGGTTCGTGATTCAGGGGCCGGACACGGCAATGCCGTTTCCCTACGGGTACGATCGGAATGTGCGATCGCACGAAAACAAATACAAACCAATCCCTTCACCTACAATAATTCACAGACGCCATCACCGAAGCCCTTACTCATGAAGCCCTTACTCAGGTCGGCAGATTATGATAAGAACGGAGTTTAAATCTCCGTTTTTATCACTTCGCTGTCAACTGTCAACTGTCAACTGTCAACTGTCAACTGTTTAACGAGCTTCCCCAAGACTCCCCCAAACCATGTCCAAGCAAAAAAAGACTCCCGCCAAAACCTACACCGAAATCAACCTCAGCGACCCCCAATACTACTTCAACCGAGAACTGAGTTGGCTGGAATTCAACAACCGCGTGCTCCACGAAGCCCTAGACCCCCGCACGCCTCTCCTAGAAAGACTCAAATTTCTGGCTATTTTTAGTTCCAACCTCGACGAATACTTCATGGTGCGGGTAGCAGCCCTCAAACAGCAAGTAGAAGCAAAAGTCAGCAAATTGACCTCCGACGGCAGCACGCCCCAAGAACAGCTAGATGCCATTAATAATCGACTTTTGCCGATGGTTACTCAGCAGCACTCGTATTTTGAGCAAACCCTGCGGCCCAAATTAGCAGCAAGCGGCATCCACATTCTCGACTACATTGACCTCAATCAAGAACAGCGAAATTACTTGCACCGCTACTTCAAAGAACAAGTATTTCCCGTACTCACTCCCCTCGCAGTTGACCCCAGCCACCCTTTCCCTTTTCTTTCCAATCTCAGCCTCAATTTAGCAGTAGTAGTCAGAGATCCCGACACGCGCGAAGAATTGTTTGCCCGCGTCAAAGTGCCGCAGGTGTTACCGAGGTTTTTGACACTACCGGCGGATTTGCAGTGGCAACAGAGGGGTAAATCTGCTGTGTGGACTGGCGTGCCCCTAGAACAGGTAATTGCTCACAATTTAGAAGCTTTGTTTCCGGGGATGGATATTCAGGAATATCACCCGTTTCGGATTACTCGCAATTCCGATTTGACGGTGGAGGAAGATGAGGCAGAGGATTTGCTGCTGGCGATCGAACAGGAACTCCGCAAGCGCCGGTTTACAGGTTCTGCGGTGCGGATGGAAATCCAAGCGATTATGCCACCTGCGCTGCGAGATATGTTGAGGGACGAGTTGGAACTCGGCGAGCAAGATGTTTACGTCGTGGAGGGGCTGCTAGGCCTCAAGGATTTGATGTCTTTTATGGGGCTGCCGGTGCCGGAACTCAAAGACCAGGCTTGGACTCCGGTTGTGCCGCCCCGTTTGCGGAACTCGGAATCGCCAATGATTGGCAAATCGATGTTGGATGTTGAGGATAGTGAGGATATTTTTACGGCCATCCGCCGAGGGGATATCATGCTGCACCATCCTTATCACTCCTTTGCGGCAACGGTACAGCGGTTTATTACTGAGGCGGCGCGCGATCGCGCCGTTTTAGCGATTAAGATGACTTTATACCGGACTTCTGGGGATTCGCCGATCGTCAGCGCCTTAATTGAAGCCGCACAAAATGGCATACAGGTAGCTGTTTTAGTAGAACTCAAAGCCCGGTTCGACGAAGAAAATAATATTAATTGGGCTCGCAAGTTAGAACAAGCTGGAGTCCACGTAGTTTACGGTTTGGTGGGACTCAAAACCCACACTAAGATTGTGATGGTAGTGCGCCGCGAGGATGGTTGCATTCGCCGCTACGTCCACATCGGTACGGGAAATTACAATCCCAAAACAGCGGGACTGTATACGGATGTGGGTTTGTTGAGTTGTCGCGAGGATTTGGGGGCGGATTTGACGGATTTGTTTAATTATTTGACTGGTTATTCGCGACAGCTATCTTATCGCAAATTGTTAGTGGCGCCGGTCAATATGCGCGATCGATTTTTAGCTTTAATCCGCCGCGAGGCTGAATTTTGCCGCTTGAATGCCGAAACTGGTAGCGGTAGCTGCGGCCGGATTGTCGCGAAAATGAATGCTTTAGTTGACCCTCAAATTATTGTTGCTTTGTACGAAGCATCGCAAGCTGGGGTAAAAATTGATTTGATTATTCGGGGGATTTGCTGTTTGCGTCCCGGCGTTGAGGGTGTTAGCGAAAATATTAAAGTGATCAGTATTATTGGCCGCTTTTTAGAGCATTCTCGAATGTTTTATTTTTTCAACGGTGGTAACGAAGAGGTGTATATTGGTTCTGCTGACTGGATGCAGCGCAATCTCACAAGACGGGTAGAGGCGATCGTCCAAGTCGAAGATCCAACCATTTTGATGGAGTTGCAAGAAATTTTGGGTGTGATGCTGGCGGACAACCGCCAAGCTTGGGATTTGCAGTCTGGCGGACACTACTCTCAGCGGCGCCCACCTGCGAATTCCCCAGAAGTGAGTTCTCAACAGATTTTGATGGATATGGCAATGAATTAATTATTGGTTATTGGTTATTGGTTATTGGTTATTGGTTATTGGTTATTAGTAGTAAACAGTAAGCAGCCAACACCCAATAACCAACAGCCAACAGTGAACAGTTAACAGTTAACGGTCAACAATTTCCAATTAATTAAAAGTACGCTTGAATTCTTCTAACAAATCGTCAATTTCTTCGATCGCCTGACTGACATCTATTCTCAGGGCTCCTAAGTCCGATCGATCTAACAGCCGCACGAGAGATTCCCGCTTGACTTCGATTTCTGCTACGCGTTCTTTGATTGTCTGTGCATCCATTGTTTGTTACCTCTTTTGCTACTATTAACAAAAATATTGGACATTCCCCACTGCGAACAGACGAGGATTTTTAATTCACCGACGTACCCATTATGAGCCAATTTTTCACTATTTTTAGATTGTTAGCGATCGACCTGCTCAGGGTTTTTGAGTCTGTGTTATATTTTGATTGTACATCAAAAATTCAGCGCAGAAAAGGCGGACGTTTAGTATCTGCGGGTTTGTTTTTCATCACTTCAGTCAAAAATCGCTTCAGAGCCTTCTCACGGTTTTTCATAAAAGCAGACCAAAATCCTGGTTGATATTCATCCATTGTCTTGGCTAGGGCCCAGACATCGATCGCTAAGATATTATAAAGCCTTTCATCTTCGCGTTTGAGCGAGTTAATCTGATCTAGAACCGATTTATTTGTGACCGCAGCTTGTTTGTCTTCGTCCTTAATCATGTCCGAAAAGTGGTTGAAAGGGCAAGAAGGTTGATCGCGACCTCAACTCTCTATACTTTAATGATACTGCCGATCTGATTGCCTTCTCGAACCAACGCCGCGCAATTTACACGGATATTTACCCGTTCGTTGCCTAGTGGCGACTCCAACGGGATAAGTTTCGGAAGCTAGAGACAAGACTGTGGATGCACACGGCTCCCGCGCTCATAGATGCTAGCAGTTTTCGTGGGTCTTTTTGCAAAAAAACTAAATTTATTCAAGACTTTTTGACACATAATAATTAAAGTATATTATTTCTGTCCGACTACTTACCACACTAATATGTTACGTAAAATTTCTTTAGCAAGCCTAGCCTTAGTTGTTGGCGGTATTTTAGCAGCAGTCGGGTTCTATGCCTACTTCACAGACAAACCTACCCTGAACCTTGCCGGATTTTTTTATGGGATTCCGCTGTTGCTGGGAGGTTTGGCCTTGAAAGCGGCCGAACTAGAACCGGTGGAGTTCACTGATCCGAGTTCTGGCGAAGTTCTTCTCCTCAGAGAAAGTCAGGCGACAGATACTCAAAACCAAGTCCGCAAAGATATCACCCGATTTCGCTACGGCCAACCCGCGCACTTAGATGATGCTTTGGAGCGCTTGGGCCTGGCCCCAACAGACGAGGAACGCCCCCTCCTCAAAGGGTTGCGGGAAGTTGATGTTGACGGTGCTTATGGGTTGATTCTAGAGTTTTATTCGCCGCTGATGCCGATCGAACTTTGGGAAGAAAAGCAAGAAAAAATAGCTATTTTCTTTGGCCCCGGTTTACACGCAGAAGTCAGTCAGAAGCCTGATGACAAAGTTGAACTGGCTTTAATTACAACTCCTAAAGCTTAAAATAGTCTTGAATTAGTTAGTTGTTATTAGTTATTGGTGATTAAAATTAACAAATAGCAACTAACAAATAACAACTAAGACCAATTTTTTATGAGGCTGCATAGAATCCGATCCCCCCTAGCCCCCCTGGTGGGAGGGGGGGGACAAAATTCCGATCAAAGTCCCCCTACAACCAGGGGGATTTAGGGGGATCGAGATATGTGCAACGACTCATTAAATCGGTATAACAACTAACCAATGACTAATCACTTCTTACCGATCAATTAAATCACGAGAGGCACAGATGGTTTATTTAAATAGCAAGATAGGCATTATCGGCGCGGGAACATCAGGGGTTTATCTGGCAATTTTGTTGATTCAAAAAGGGTTTTAAGTTACATTGTTTGAAAAAGCGCCCCATCCGCGCACCGATGGCTGTGGTATCCTGATCGTGCAAGCAGGTATGGAAGCGCTCGATCGCGGAAACCATCAAGTCACCCAAAAAATTATCAACTCCGGCGATGCGGTTAAAGTATTCGAGTTTCGCAACCTGCGCGGCGGTGTCATCAATTCTGAACCAGTCACCTATGGGGAAAATGAACTCCCAGGAATGCTGGTACACCGCAAAGCGATACTAGAAGCGCTCCTCGACGAGTTACCCGCTGACTGTATTCGTTTTAATGCTGAATTATTGTCGATCGCCCAAACTGAGCATAGCGCGATCGTCCACTTTAAAGACGGAACTCACTGGGAAGGCGACCTGTTAATCGGCGCCGATGGAATTGTCTCCAAAGTCCGTCAATTTATCGTTCCAAATGTAGAACTTTTCTATTTAGGCGATATTGTTTGGCGGGGAATTGTCGAAGATAATAGCTTCTGTCCCGAAGGAAACTTCTTTGTCTATGTACGCGGTAGAGGAATTTATGCCAACTTCTTTCACATTGGCGGAGGTCGCACCCATTGGGGTTTCTTTATCGAAAAAGAGCGACAAGAATCAGAAGTAGGAAAACTTCAACCCAATGATATCATCATACCTCCCCAAGAACTCGCAAAACTTCCAGAAGATGCGCGAAAAGTAATTGAATCAACACCTATAGAAAATATTGTCTGTCGTTTTTCCTACGACATCGACCCCCTACCTAAAATCTATGACGGGCGCGTCATCCTCATCGGAGATGCGGCCCACGCCAAAAGTTCCACACGCGCTAGAGGAATGACTTCCGGCTGGGAAGATGGACTGTCTTTAGCTCAATATCTCACCGACAGTGCTAGCATTGCAGAAGCATTAGCAAATTTTCAAACTGAAAGATTGCCGATCGTCCACGAATATCAACGCACTAGCCGTGAAATGAGTCTGAAAATAGGTCGTCGTTAGAAATAGAGAATAGGAGCAAATCCTGATGTCTGCAAATATATCTTACTCACCCGATTTAGACAAAGTTCCAGAAATTTTTACGCGTCATCTCGGTACTTGGAAAGGCGAGTATATCAAAACGGATACTCGCGGACATTTTGCTCGCAGCTTCTTTGGTAATTTTACCATCTCGATTCAGGGAAGTCACTACGAACAAGTTAACAATTATGAATATTCAGACGGTTCTCGCCTCCAGCTAAATTTTGAAGGTGAATTTGAAAATCGGATTCTGAAATTGTATTCTACCAGCTATTCAGATTTTTAGGCGATCGCGTGGGATGCGGGCCAGGAAGTTATTTGCTTTCGCGCCACCAAAACTCAGGATGACGCACTGATTACCTTTGTAAAAACAATGACATTACTCGCTGAAAATCATCGAGTTCGTAGCACTCAAGCTTTTAAAGATGGCGTTTTTGATGGCATCTCATTTATAGAAGAAAAGCGTTTTTAGTCAAAGGAAGAACTGCATTTTATTCTTTCTCTTCTTTCTCTTCTTTCTCTGACTTCGCGTTCTTAGCGCCTTCGCGGTTCATTTAATCTTACAACCTAAGCGATCGCATTTAAAACAAAAGTTAATTAATCGTAAACAATCGGGAACGAGTAATAAAACGCTCTCCCTCCGGCCCTTCCAGGGAAAAGTCGCTGCCTCCAGGCCCCGATGCTACGTCGATAATTAACTGCGTGTGTTGCCAATGTTCGTATTGTTGGGCTGCGATATAGAAAGGACAACCGCCTATTTCGCCGAGTAATACGTCGCCATCACCGACGATCAATTCACCATCTGGAAAGCACATCGGGGAACTACCGTCGCAGCAGCCGCCGGATTGATGAAACATCAATTGTCCGTGTTGGGTTTTGAGATAGTTGATTAACTTTAAGGCTGTCTCGGTTGCGGTGACTTTAGAGATTTTTTCCATTTTAGAATAAGGAATAATAAAAAATAAAATTTTCTTTCTTTCTTCCTAATAACTGACAACTAATGATATCAAATGCCGACTTCCTCGAAATTATTCAGATATCTCTTCTCTTTATCTGCGTGAATCAGCGTTAATCCATTGTCATCTGCGGTTAATAAATTCTCTTTCTTTAACCGCAGATGAGGGCAGATAAACACAGATAAACGCAGATGAATTCTATCAATTCCAGTTGTACGGGATTTGATATGACTTAGAAGAAACCTAAAGCTTTGGGACTGTAGCTGACCAACAAATTCTTAGTTTGTTGATAGTGATCCAACATCATTTTGTGATTTTCGCGACCGATTCCAGATGATTTGTAGCCACCGAATGCTGCATGGGCTGGATATAGGTGATAGCAGTTTGTCCACACGCGGCCTGCTTGAATGGTGCGACCCATGCGATAGGCTGTATTGATGTCGCGTGTCCACACTCCTGCGCCTAAACCGTAGAGTGTATCATTGGCAATTTTTAGTGCTTCTGCTTCGTCTTTGAAGGTGGTGACAGCTAATACTGGGCCGAAGATTTCTTCTTGGAAAATCCGCATTTTGTTGTGGCCTCTGAAGAGTGTCGGCTGAAAGTAATAGCCATCTTGTAAGTCGCCGGGTAAGATGTTTCTTTCGCCTCCAATCAGGCATTCTGCGCCTTCTGCATGACCGATTTTGACGTATTCGGCGATTTTTTCCATTTGGTTGATGGATACTTGGGCACCGAGGGCTGTTGTCGGATCTAAGGGGTTGTTTTGCTTGATTTGGCGGATGCGGGAGAGAGCTTTTTTGATAAATTGGTCGTAGATTGATTCTTGAATTAAGGCGCGTGAAGGACAGGTGCAAACTTCACCTTGATTGAAGGCGAACATGACGAATCCTTCGACTGCTTTGTCGAGGAAATCGTCGTCTTTGGCGCAGACATCTTCAAAGAATATGTTGGGAGATTTGCCGCCTAGTTCTAGGGTGACGGGGATGACGTTTTGGGAGGCGTATTGCATGATTAGTCGCCCGGTGGTGGTTTCGCCGGTGAAGGCGACTTTGGCAATGCGGGGACTGGTGGCGAGGGTTTTGCCGATTTCGGCGCCGGGCCCGTTGACGACGTTGATTACGCCGTCTGGTACTAAGTCGGCGATGACTTCCATTAAGACGAGGATTGAGGCGGGGGTTGGGCCTGCTGGTTTGAGGACGACGCAGTTTCCGGCGGCGAGGGCTGGGGCTACTTTCCAGGCGGCCATCAGTATTGGGAAGTTCCAGGGGATGATTTGTCCGATGACGCCTAGGGGTTCGTGGAAGTGGTAGGCGACGGTGGTTTCGTCGATTTCGCCGATCGACCCTTCTTGAGCTCGAATGCAGCTTGCAAAGTATCGGAAATGGTCGATCGCCAGTGGGATGTCTGCGAATGTGGTTTCACGGATTGGTTTACCATTATCCCAGGTTTCGGCGATCGCCAGTCGATCGAGGTTTTCTTCCATGCGATCGGCTATTTTGTGTATAATCCGCGCCCTTTCTGCGGGGCTCGTCTTACCCCACTTATCTTTCGCGGCGTGGGCGGCATCTAATGCCAATTCTACATCTTCGGCGGTCGATCGGGGAATTTGACAAATTGATTTTCCGGTAATTGGAGACAGATTTTCCGAGTATTTGCCTTTGACCGGTGCTACCCATTTGCCACCGATAAAGTTGTCGTAACGATCTTGAAAAATCGACTGATTGCCAGATTGAACAGGTGCTGCTACTACCATTTTATTACCTGATAAAAAATTGCTTTCGCGGACGTTTGAAATCTATTAAATACCTAGCATCGTCTATTTTTTGGCAGTTGTGTTATTTAATATACAAAATTTTACATTGCTGGTAAGGTTCGGACTGGGCATCTACATATATAGAACTTATGCAAAAAATAATTCGACTCACTACTTATCGGGGTAAGGTGCACAATACGCACCCTACATATAGAGGTTACATCGTTTCCGGTTGCATCGGAGTTAATATTACCGGAAATGAGGAGACTGCACGTGCCGTGTCCCTACAATTAATCTGGGGTAGGGATACGGCACTGCCGTCTCCTCTATCATTTCGGCGCAGCCGGAATTGATATAATTGAATAACAAATACACCATGAACCCCGCTAAACCAGGATCAATTCAACCAGAAAATCTTCAAATATTGAATCTGGTTTATAGGTATGAACTCCTGTTTTTATGAAATCATGAGGACGATCGTCATCACTACAAACTAAGTTAATTATGTTCGCAACCCCGAACCTGAGATTAAAACTATTAATCAACTATGCCGCAGCGGAATTTCAATCCGAAATTTAGTACCTTTACCTGGTTCCGAAAAACATTTTAACTCCCCTTTGTGCTGATCTACAATTATCTGATAACTTACAGCAAGTCCCAAAGCCCTGCTGTGTTCAGCAGGTTTCAAAATCAAAACTGGGTCAGAAACTTGCGCTGTGATATCTTCACTGATTGCCAGACTGTTATCGGCAATCTCAATAGAGATTCGCCCAGCGTCGATTACCTGAGTGCTAATCAAAATCACAGGCTTGAATTTGAGCGATTCCGACTCTTCCAACTCTTGACTCGACTCTTCCAAAGCATCGATCGCGTGATTGATAATATTCAGAAAAGCTTGATTGAGCTGACCCGCATAACACTCTACTTGCGGCAAATTTCCGTATTCTTTCATCACCTTAATATCCCGCCTGCCCTCCCGAGCCGGCAAGCGGTGCTGCAACAATAACAGAGTGTTTTCTAAACCGTCGGAAATGTCAAATAACTGCCAGCCCGATCGATCGCTGCGGGAAAAATCCTGTACCGACAAGATTATTTGGCGGATGCGATCGCTCCCGGTACGCATGGAACTCACAATTTTCAACAAATCGTCGAGGATGAATTCCACATCCATATCTTGCTGTTTTTGGATAATTTTCGCTCCGGGATTGACGAACTGTTTTTGATATAATTGCAGCAGTTCAATTAAATCGGTAGCGTAACTTTGAACGTGAGTGAGATTGCTGTAAATAAAAGTAATTGGGTTGTTAATTTCGTGGGCAATACCAGATACCAATTCGCCCAAATTCGACATTTTTTCGTTTTCGACAATTCGATCGCGCGACAGTTGCAATTCTTGCTGAGTTCGCTCCAGTTCCCGCTTCAACTCCCGCGATCGCATCCCAGCGCGCACTCGCCCCAACAATTCCTGCTTAACTATCGGTTTCAACAGAAAATCGTCAAAGGGCGCGTCCAATTCTTGAAGTTCCGTAAATTGCTCCGGTGTTGTCAGCAATACAAAATAGGCTGTCGCCAATTCTCTATCGGCTTTCAGGAGCCGGCACACCTCCAACCAGTCTATTTCAGCCGAAGTCCCATCGCAAATTATCAAATCCGGGGACAATTCCCTCGCCAATTCTAAACCCCCGCCAGCATCGAGAGCGATTCTCACCTGATGTCCCTCCCTCCCCAGTAACTCTTGGACGACTTCCAAAGTCACAGCATCCGCGATCGTCAGAATATTTGCCATAACATCCGCTCCATAACTTACTCTTTAGAATACAACTGCCAGAATTGCCTGGACATATTTAAAATTCTCAAATAGTTCAATCCTACAAAAAACAGCAAATTTTTGCTCCTCAAACGCCAAAATATCTCGGTAGAAGGTATAATTTTAGACGCGCAGCGCAAAAAAGCAAATTCTCGCCTTTGCAATTGGTTTTTAGATAAGAGCTTTCTGGCGAAAAACTGTTGAGGGCGATCGCAGATACTTTCTCAAGTTGCACCCGGAAACGATAAAAAAACTTTAAAATCAATTAATACTACCGTCAAATTCACCTTCTCGGTCAGCGCCTGAGAATGCCAATTACCAACACCAGCTCAACTTTGATTCAAGCCGAAACACTAGAACTATTAGAATGGCCGCGCCTGTGTCAGCACTTGGCTACCTTCGCGGCCACCAAACTCGGCGTCGCCGCCGCCCTCGATCTCGAAATCCCAGCAACGATCGCCCAAACAGCAGAAGTCCTAGCCCAAACTCAGGAAGCTTATCAGCTAGAAAGCCGCCCTGGTGGTGCTTTGAGTTTTGAGGGCATCCAAAATATCGGCACTTTCCTACAACGAGCCGAACTGCAAGGTTTGCTCAGCGGTGAAGAATTGCTGGCAATTGCTAGCACCCTCGCGGGGGCGAGGCAATTGCGCCGGATCATTGACTCTGCGCCCGATGTACCGACACTCAAAGAACTGGCATCCCAACTGCGGACTTATCCCGAAATTGAACAAGAAATCCATCGCTGTATAGACGATCGCGCTCAAGTAGCCGATCGGGCTACTCCTAAATTAGGAGGAATTAGAGTTCAAATGCGACAGTTGCGCGATCGTATTTATCAAATATTGCAAGGCATTTTGCAGCGCCAATCTAACGCCGTCCAAGAACAGGTAATCACCCAAAGAAGCTCACGCTTTGTGATTCCCGTCAAAGCTCCCCAAAAAGATGCCATACCAGGCATCGTTCACGACTCCTCCGCCAGCGGCGCGACACTGTATGTAGAACCCCACAATACAGTCAATCTCAACAATCAAATGCGGCAGTTGCTCAGGCAAGAACAAGCCGAAGAAGAAGCAGTTCGTCGCGCCCTCACGGAGCAAGTCGCAGCAGTCAAACCAGATTTAGACAGATTGTTGGTTGTAGTTACAACTTTAGATTTAGCTGCGGCTAAAGCGCGCTACGGTTATTGGCTCCAAGCAAACCCGCCGAAATTTATCGAATTGGGAGAGCCAGAATTACCAGCCGAAAATATAGAAAATTTAGATGAGGAAACAGTAGAACCAGCAGATGAGGAAAAATCAAAAAATAGTCGATCGTTAATTCCCAACTTGCGATCGCAAATCACCCTGCGCCAGTTGCGCCATCCTTTATTAGTTTGGCAGCAGCAATACGAGCAAGGCTTTGCAGTCGTGCCGGTCGATTTGACGATCGGGCCACACATCCGCGTCGTCGCCATCACCGGCCCCAACACCGGCGGCAAAACTGTCACTCTCAAAACCTTGGGATTAGCAGCTTTGATGGCAAAAGCCGGAATGTTTGTCGCCGCCCGCGAACCCGTAGAACTGCCTTGGTTCGACAACATTTTGGCCGATATTGGTGACGAACAATCTTTGCAACAAAGTTTGTCTACTTTCAGCGGTCACATCCGCCGTATCAGCCGCATTTTAGAAGTATTAACTAATAAATCGCAGTCAGAAGGCGCAGAAAATTTAAACCTCCCAATTCCGAATTCCCAACAGGGCGATCGAGAATTCACAGAGACAAATATAGCCGTTTCTAATCTCCCAATTCTCAAACCTAAATTCCCAATTCCTTCTCCCCTTGAGGGCGAGGGGGGGGTGGCCCAATTCCCAATTCCCAATTCCCAATTCCCAATTCCCAATTCCCAATTCCCAATTCCCAAATCTTTAGTTTTGTTAGACGAAGTAGGAGCGGGGACAGACCCATCAGAAGGCAGTGCATTAGCGATCGCCCTATTGCAATATCTCGCCCGACATTCCCTATTAACAGTTGCAAC
This sequence comes from Cyanobacteria bacterium OTE_58_metabat_593, assembly GCA_031372825.1. Taxonomy (GTDB): domain Bacteria; phylum Cyanobacteriota; class Cyanobacteriia; order Cyanobacteriales; family Microcoleaceae; genus Microcoleus. Next base: position 71,586 of record JANMLZ010000113.1, read on the forward strand.
TACCCACTTTGGCGAACTCAAAGCCCTGAAATATCAAGACTCCCGCTTTGAAAACGCCTCAGTAGAATTTGACGACAGTTCGATGCAGCCCACCTATCGCCTGCTGTGGGGAATTCCCGGACGTTCCAACGCCCTCACCATTGCCAAAAGACTCGGTTTGCTAGCAGAAATAGTTGATGAAGCTCAAACCTATGTTGGCGGTGCTTCTGTTGATGTCAATCAAGTCATAGCCGGACTCGAAGCACAGCGCCGCAAACAGGAAACCAAGGCCCGAGAAGCAACTCAACTGCTGCACCAAACCGAAAAACTGCACAAGGAAGTTTCTCAAAAAGCAGCGGCTTTGCAAGAGCGCGAGCGAGACCTCAAAATAGCTCAGGAAGTGGCAGTAAATGAGGCGATCGGCACGGCAAAATCAGAAATTGCTCAAATTATTCGTCGCTTGCAGTCGGGCGATCGAACGGCTCAAAATGCCCAACAGGCGACCGATACCTTAAATCAAATTTCTGAAAAACATCTGCCTTCTCGGAAAGCACCGACGAAACCGAAACCGGGTTTTATGCCGAAAACGGGCGATCGTATCCGCATTCCCAGCCTGGGCCAAACCGCCGAAGTCCTCAGCGCCCCCGATGCTAACGAAGAGTTAAGCGTGCGGTTTGGGATTATGAAAATGACTGTCAAACTGGCAGATATTGAATCCCTCGACGGTGAAAAACCGGAAACTAAAGCTCAATTAGCGAAGGTTGCAGCCCAAGCAGCCGCTACAGCCAAGGCAAAGCAAGCAGCGGCGGAACCTGCAAAACCCAATCCCGAAATTGCCATTCGGACTGCTAATAATTCGATCGACCTACGGGGTGCCAGAGTCTCAGACGCCGAAATCGAAATCGACAGAGCTCTTTCCAAAGCCGTCGAATACGGCGCGCTGTGGATAATTCACGGCAAAGGTACAGGACAGTTGCGGCGCGGAGTTCACGAATTTCTGGACACTCACCCGCAGGTTTCTCGCTACGAGCTCGCCAGTCAAAAAGAAGGAGGTGGAGGCGTGACGCTGGTTTATTTGAAATAGTCAGGATTGAGGTATTTCCGGTGGATTTATAATTAGTTAATCTGTAGGGTGCGTCGCTACGAAATATTAGATATAACTTGCAGGTTGTTGATGGCGACGCACCTACGAATCTGTAGGGTGCGTCGCTACGAGATATTGGATATAACTTGCAGGTTGTTGATGGCGACGCACCTACGAATCCTGAGATGACATTCGTCAAAAAGCGTTAACTCAACCCTATTGTGATATAAACAGGATAAAGTATTATATTGATTAACTAACTGCCTGACTAATGAAAAAAATTCCCTCAAATGAAGTTTTGGTTGGCGACTGCCGTGAAGTGATGAAAAGATTCCCAGAAAATTATATTTCTGCCTGTATCACTGACCCACCTTATAATTATGAATTCATTGGTCATAAATGGGATGACTCAGAAATTCAAAGACGTATTGAAAAAGTCAATGACAAAGGAAGTAAAACCCTTGTTAAAAACATTCCCTATGGCAGTGGTTTAGCAGGTGGAGTCAGAAACGAAAAATGGTATCAAAGGAATCGCAACAACACTCTGGATTATGAGAAGTGGTGCTTTGAGTGGGGCGAGCAGCTTTTTCGGATCTGCAAACCGGGTGCGACAGTTTTAGTTTTTAACAGCACGCGAACTATTGCTCACGTACAAGTAGCACTTGAAAATGCTGGTTTCTATGCGAGAGATATGCTTGTTTATAAAAGATCGAGTGGTATCCCTAAAGGTGTCAATATTAAACAACAGTTCGAGAAGAAAGGATATGAAAATCCTGAAAAATGGGATGGTTGGCACAGTTGTCTGAGGAACGAATGGGAAGCAATCTGCGTACTTCAAAAACCACTGGTCAATAATTACTTGGAAACTTTACAGGAGTACGGTACTGGTTTGTTTTATACTAAAGATCGGTGCGGTGGTTTTCAGTCAAATATTTTAGAAGGTATACAGCGTGAGAAAACCGAGGAGTTTAACGTTCATTGCACAGTAAAACCGATCGCTCTCATGAGAAAACTGGTCGAAATATTTGTACCGCGTTTGGAAAATTCTATTCTAATCGATCCTTTCGCAGGATCGGGAACCACATTGCTGGCGGCGCAAGAATTTGGAATTAGGTATGTTGGCATTGAAATAGTACCTGACTACATAGAGATTATCAACAAGCGCCTTGATAGTTTCAGCGGTATACAGGGAATTCTCCCACTTTTTCAGTAAGAAATGACTTTAAATCAAACCCGCTTATTGTTTGTATGAACTCAAACGAAGCGTCTCCAGTGTAAACCTTCCAAGTCCCTACTTGGCAGGCTGTAATAGCTGCAGGCAAATTATCTTGTCTAAGTATTAAAAATACGGGATCGTAATTATAAGTACGAAGTAGTGGGCCATAAGATTTGAACTTTTTCAGTGTTCCAGAGTCTCCTGAGCCAATACGATATTTTGTATCTATCGCGTACCTATCAACAATCAGATCGCACGGCTCATCGCTTCCAACTTTAAATGCTGGCTGAAAGCTACTGCAATATGTTTTGCACGTTTCAGTAACTAACAATTGCCAACACATACCTAGCTCACGTCCCCAATATTGCCTATTTTCTTTTTTTATTATGGGAGAGATACCAAACACATCCATTAAAATATCGTGTTCTTCATTCTCTTCTGCATAAACTTTCTAGGTAAATGAATTTTGGTATCTTGCTAAAATCTGCTCTAGTTTTTTTTCAGTCATCATCAGTTACCAGTTCAGCTAAACTAACGGATAATGCTTTGGCTATTTTGCTGGCATTAAGCAGCGTTATATTCCTTTCACCTCGTTCAACGGAGCCAATATAGGTGCGATGTAATTCAGATAGTTCTGCAAGGTCATTTTGCGAAAGATTTCTGAGCTTTCTGAAATGTCTAACTTTTTTACCAAATTGCTCCGTAATATCCATAGATTGCGCCAGATTAAGCAACGACAACTCTAATCTGACAGACTATAAGTATCGACAGACTATGAGTAGCATTAGACAGAGCTAGTCTCGATCTTTGGATTTACCAGAAATAATTGGTTGAAAGCCGGAACCCTTTGGCGTAGAAATTAAAATCAGACGATTCATTACTCCAATCCTCGGACTTCTAGGTAGAGGTCGCCCTCAACTGTCAACTGTCAACTGTCAACCGTCAACTGAAACAAGTCCCGATCGTTTCAAAAGACTGATTTGATTTCTGACACTCTGCGGCGTAGGATGGTTGGGGGTAAAAATTTATGGGTTTTTCTGGTTGCTGTCGATCGAACTTGAAACAGCAACTTTCGACTCGCAAATCCGTCCAGCAGTTAGGATTGCCGGAATCAAAGCAACAAGTTATGGAGAAAAATTAACAGATCAGCTTTTGTCCGGCCACAAAGCTTGCATCACTGCATACTGTTGATATCCTGCCTCAACCTGTCTTATTTCCCGTGCCCAAGCCATGCGCTCGATCGTAAAGCCCTCCGCTCCCACAGACCAAACGGGCCCATCTCCCAACTGGGAAGAATTGACCCAAAAAGCACCAGAACCTACCCAGTTGGACAACATTAAAGCCCAACTGGATTTAGTGCTGTTAGCCCTAGAAGCACTGGCAGAAATTGGCTCAGAGGCGATGCTCAAGGTAGCAGCCGAACTGAATTTAGAGCCAATGGTAGCCGATCGAGTTGCTTTATGGCGGCTGCGACAATCTAACCCGCTGCGGAAAGGCCAGGGAGGGCGCAAAAAGCTGGATGTGGAAGAAGCTCGATCGCTCGTTTTGATTAGCTGTCACTTAGCAAAACAGCACCAAGCTTTAATCCGCCGCGCTGTGGCTTTGCTGGAACAAATGGCTGAGCAAAACCGCGAACCCCACACAGTCGCTTTGTTGGGAGATTATATTGATAGGTTCAGCAACACTTATGCCGATCGCATGGAAGATGCAGAAAATTTATCGGCAACACAACTAACTAATTTGGCCCTCAAACTCCTGATCGATTTGCTGTTTTACAGCAGTCCCGGCGGCCACAGACGCCTCTGGCTGGCTCTCCTAGACCGCGCTAAGCATTAAACAACAGTCAACAGTCAACAGCCAACAGTCAACAGTCAACAGACTTTTATGGTTCTCAAACGGTACACGCCCCCTACTTGCACGCTGGAAATTACAGCCAAAAGTTCGCCTCTATCTCGTTGGGCGGGCCAACCCGTATTTAAATCTTTAAGTTTCGAGTTGCGGCTCGATGACCCCAGGCTACCAGATACTGAACACGTTACTCTCAGGGGCGATCGACTTCAACTCGAAACCCTCCACCAAGCTGTCAGCAACTACGTCCAAAACTTGCTCGGTGCATCCCGCGATTGGGAAAGCAATCTCAACTCTCAAATCGGCCTTACTGCTACTGCGGGCCCAGACTTACCAGAAGTCGCGCATAATGTCGTCATATTCGATCGGCCGATCGAATATGACGAACTAGCAACCCCCGCCCCGAAAACGGCCTACCTTCCAGTCCCCCCCCGCTTAGAACCCCGAGGCTTGCTCGCCCACAACTTGTTTTTAGGCTCTTTGAGCGCCGCCGAATCCGGGCCAGTAGTCCCCTTGAGTACCCTGCAACTGTTTGACTTGGCCACAGCATTGGATGACTGCGCCGCCGAAGCGATCGCCCTCCCCAACCTCGATCGCGATCGCAGACGGCCGTTGTCAGTACCCTGGATAAATTTAGCAGCAATGCTCGTCGCGATGGCGGGTTTGACGACAGGAATTGTCAAAATGCTCGATCGACCCCCCACCTCCCCACAAACCGCCACAGCCCCCGCCGCCGCCCCCGTCAGCCCACAATTCAGTACCCCTTCACCACAACCCCAGCCAGCCACCGGCGTCACCCCCAGCCCAGTTCCCGCCCAACCAACACCCACAGCAACACCTGGTTTGCCACCCCTACCGCCCCCGCCCATCAACACCGCCACCTCCCCCAGTCCCAGCTTGCCTCCCATCGCCCTCGCCCCAACACCAACCACCAACAAACCCAGCCCCATCCAGCAACCACCCCTCCTCTTTCCCCCCAACGGCAGCGCCCCAGCTCCCACTCAAGGGCAAACAATCACCATTCCCGACCCCGCAGAACAACAAATTGCCGACTCCCAAGCACCCGCACCAGTACCCTACCTGCTCCCTCCCCTACCGCCGAGACTAGCTCCCGCCGTACCGCCGCCCCTGCCGCCCTCCCTATCTGCTTCCCGATTTCCCGTTCCCCCGCCGCAACCATTCCCCCGCCTCCCCCAGCCGATCGTCCCCCCCGCCAGTACCGAACTCCCAGCCCTTGAAGACACTCAACCGCAAGCCCAGCCTGAGAACAACAATCAACCCGTAGCGAGCAAAAAAAATCGCACTTTATTTGATACAATTCCTCAAGTTTCCGAAGCTAGAACTTACTTTGAGGAACGCTGGAAGCCGACCGAAGGAATGGAACAAACTTTGGAATACAGCGTGCAGATCGATGAAAACGGGTCTATTCAAAGTATTATGCCGATGGGAAAAGCAGCATCAGATTATATCGATCGCACTAATATGCCATTAGTCGGCGAGCCATTTGTTTCTGCCGTTGTGTATGGAAAAAACCCCAAAATTAGAGTTGTTTTGAGACCAAACGGTCGAGTCCAAACCTTTTTAGAAGAGAGTAATTGAACGCTCTCAAACACATTATCCAGATCGGAAATCCAGGTTAATTGCCAATGTTAAACCAAACCAAAAAAAAACAATTATTCACAGCCACAGCAGTCGCCAGCCTGTTGACAGTTGCTCCTGTTTGTGCTGCAAACATCTCTTTACCAGTGCGGGCATCAAAGTCACCACCAAAAAATAGTTTAGTTCAAAATACCGGAGCAAACGAATCTTTCCAACAAGGTCTAAACTTTGCCGCCCAACAAAACAGAGAAAGTGCAGAAGCAGCATTTCGCAGAGTCATTCAAATAGACCCCAATTTTGCCGAAGCTTACGCTAACTTAGGAAGTATTCTAGCCAATCAAAACAAATTAGCAGAAGCACTACCCAATTTTCAAACCGCAATTCGCCTCAAACCCAACGTCCCAGAATTTCACTATATGCTCGCGCAAGTCCTGTACGCACAAAATAAAATGGCAGATGCTGTAGAGTCTGCAAAAAAAGCCAGGGATTTATTTAGAAGCCAAGGCAAAACTCAAGAAGCAAATTCACTCGAACAAGTTATCAAAGACATGGCAAAATAACTAATGTGGGGTGCGGACTACCCACGATAGCCTAATTGACGATTGTCTATCAAAATCTGGTATTGCAGTTTCTCTCAATTCCCTTTTTTTCTATCCCAAACTTCTCCAATTCCATAAAAAACTGCAATCCCGGCAAAACTAAATAAAAAATCTTCAATACTAGCAGTACGATTTGGCAGAATCCCTTGTAGCATTTCTTCCGCAGCAGTGAAAACAGTAAAAAGTGCAGGCCCGAAAGGAATTGCATAATTCAACAAACGTATCATTTTCTTTCCCGTCGCTCGATGGCACAAAAAAGATGCTATTCCGTACAAAACAAAGTGTCCGAGTTTGTCATAAGGCGGATGAGCCAGAGGAAAGTTAACTAATTTTCCCATATCTGCTATCAGCATGATACTGAGAATAATTAACAAGTACAAAACAGAGGCAACAATCCAGAATTTTTTTGATAACTTCATCTGATTCTTTTTTCCAAATATATTCGTAGGGGCGAAGCACCTGACGGCAGTAAATCTTGGGTTCTCACTAATAAATTGTTTACCGTCAGGTGCTTCGCCCTTCCACTCTACGAGTTTTTTAGACGTTCTGGTTCCCAATGACTGAATTCCTGTAAAATACAGATATAAATTTATTTGTGCATCAACCACAACAACCTTAACTATATGAATACAGTATCACCTTACGGCTCTTGGAAATCTCCCATTACTTCAGATTTAATTGTTTCTGGAACTGTTGGACTCGGGCAAATTGCAATCGACGGCGATGATATTTACTGGGTAGAAGGACGACCCTCGGAAGCGGGCAGAAGCGTCATCGTGCGGCGCACTCCCGACGGTAAAATAACTGACGTAACACCCGCGCCTTTTAATGTTCGCACTCGCGCTCATGAATACGGCGGCTCTTCCTTTGTTGTTGCTGGCGGTGTTGTCTATTTTTCACATTTTGCCGACCAACGTATTTATTGTCAAGCATTAGATTCTCAACCAGAACCTCTGACACCTGCTGCTAATTGTCGCTACGCAGATGGCATTGTTGACAAGCAAAGAAATCGCTTGATTTGCGTGCGCGAAGACAATGCAGGTGAGGGCGAAGCTGTCAATACCATTGTTAGCATTAATTTAGATAACGGCGAAGATATTCAAATATTAACTCAAGGCAATGATTTTTGTGCTTCCCCGCGCTTAAGTCCTGACGGTTCTCAACTTTCCTGGATTAGTTGGAACCATCCAAATATGCCTTGGGATGGTACAGAATTGTGGGTAGCCGAAATTAATGCTGACGGTTCTTTATGTAAAAAAAAGTTAGTTGCTGGCGGAGTTGATGAATCGATTTTTCAACCGGAATGGTCGCTTGATGGAGTTTTGTATTTTGTTTCTGACAAGTCGAACTGGTGGAATCTCTATAGAACCCCCCTCAATCCCCCCTTGCTAAGGGGGGAGGCTGGAATAGAACCTTTGTGCGAAATGGCTGCTGAATTCGGCCTTCCTCAGTGGATTTTTGGAATGTCTACCTATGCCATTGTCTCGGAAAGCAAAATTATTTGCACCTACACTCAGCAAGGCAAGTGGCAGTTAGCGAGTCTTGATTTGATCGCAAAGCAGTTGACAACAATTGAGACACCTTACACTGATATTTCCTCTGTTAAAGCGCGGGGAGAAATAGTTGTTTTTCTGGCAGGTTCGCCGACAGAATCTACAGCTATTGTACAACTAAACTTGGCAACAAGTCAACGAGAAGTATTGCGCCGATCGAGCGATTTAAGCATCGAACCTGGTTATATTTCAGTAGCGGAACCGATCGCCTTTCCCACAGAAAACGGTTTAACAGCTTTCGGATTCTTCTACACACCGCAAAACCAAGACTTCGCTGCACCTGCGGGTGAAAAACCGCCGCTTGTCGTCAAAAGTCACGGCGGGCCCACTGCTGCTACTTCTAGCAGCCTGAGTTTGAAAATTCAATATTGGACGAGTCGCGGTTTTGCTGTCCTTGATGTCAATTACGGCGGTAGCACTGGTTACGGCCGAGAATACAGAAAAAGACTGCAAGATAGTTGGGGAATTGTCGATGTTGACGACTGCGCTAACGGTGCTAAATATTTAGCTCAAAAAGGTTTAGTGGACGGCGAAAGAATGGCGATCGCCGGAGGCAGTGCAGGGGGATACACGACTCTGTGCGCTCTGACTTTCCGCGACGTTTTTAAGGCTGGTGCTAGCTATTATGGAGTTAGCGATTTAGAAGCTTTGGCAACGGATACTCACAAGTTTGAGTCGCGTTATCTAGACGGTTTGATCGGGCCTTATCCTGAACGCAAAGACTTATATGTAGCTCGATCGCCCATTCATTCCGCCGAACGTTTATCTTGTCCGGTTATTTTCTTTCAAGGATTGGAAGATAAAGTTGTGCCGCCGAATCAAGCCCAGATGATGGTAGAGATATTGAAAGCTAAAGGTTTGCCGGTTGCTTACGTTGCTTATGAAGGGGAACAGCACGGTTTTCGACGCGCTGAAAATATTAAGAGAACTCTTGACGGCGAATTCTATTTCTATTCACGGGTGTTTAAGTTTGAGTTGGCTGAATCGGTGGAGGAAGTGCCGATTTACAATCTTTAGCACAAATTAAGTTTGCAGTTTTTCTGTTTGCGCTCAAACGCAACTGCACTTTACTGCATACTTTGCAAATATTGTATGTGATTTAGTTCACAATTTTTGCTGTTTGCGATCGCAAGTTTTTGCTGTTTATTGTCACAGCCTTTAAGGGAATATACGTAGAAAATATAAAGATTGCGATCGCCCTCTGTTACCGCAGAAAAGCCCGTGAAGCGCAGCTATCCCTCTTCGTGAATCGCCCGATCGCCGAGTTGAGAGTATATCTCTATGCAAACTCCTGTAAACCTGATTCCATCTGCTTTAGGCGAGCTGTTTGCCGAAGTGAATCACAATGGCTACATTACTCTAGCCGATCGCTACGGTTTGCTGGCGGCTATTTTTGACGAGACTTTGACCGAAGAAGAGAAACGCTCGATCGATCGCCTCCTGCGCTCTGTGTGTCGGGGCAGGATAAAATTGGTTAACGAACTGTCTGCGATCCGATAGGTGTAGATAATTTCACTTAACGGTAATTTGAAAATTTCAATAATCAAAAAAAAGTCCCCATTGTCTCGTAATTGGGACTTCGATCGAGGAAACACTTTTTAATTTGTTCTATCATGGACACAGAAACCGGGTTGATGGACGAAAATACACAGGTTATAGCCCAATACGCTTGGGTTAACACTGTTAATTCCCCAGAGATCCCCCTAAATCCCCCTTAAAAAGGGGGACTTTGAGCAACTTCTTGTTCCTCCTTTTTAAGGGGGGCTAGGGGGGATCGGTCTTATCTGAACCGTATTGGGTTATAGCCAATACGCTTGGGTTAACACTGTTAATTCCCCAGAGATCCCCCTAAATCCCCTTTAAAAAGGGGGACTTTGACCAACTTCTTGTTTCCTCCTTTTTAAGGGGGGCTAGCGGGATCGGTCTTATCTGAACCGTATTGGGTTATAGCCTTTAATCCCGGTAAAAAACCCCGTTTCTTTGGTATTGATGATATTGATGCGTCCAGAACTGTTTTTATCTAGTTTGGCGCGCGAATTATAGGTGTAGGGTGCGGAGTATGCACCTTACATCTAGAAGTTTTGCGTAAGTTCCAACAAGTTTAACGTGCAGGTGTAGCTGTAGCGAACTGCAACTTGCTCAAACTTTCTTCAGGTTGAATATCCATCTGATAGCTGAGTGCCGAAGGAATCCCGAGCACGCAGCAGGGAAAATTATTGCCTAATTCCCTAATCAGGGGGTGGTTGCCAGAATTGCAGCCCAAAAACAGTAAATTTGCTGATTCTGCTTCTACCACATTTCTCAGTTCTGTAGCAACCCGCCCGAGGCGCAAATGAGCTTTGAATAAACCGCGCCATTCCTGGGCTAAACAGCGTGCTTCCCACAGCAACCTATCTGCTACTTCGTACTCATTGTTTGGACAGAAAATTGCTCGGAAATAAGGCGGATCTATCCAAGTTGTTCGCTGAGATACCGATTGGATTTCGGCCGTCGGTAAAGCGATCGCAGGCGCTGCACAATTCAGCGCGGATATTTCATCTAAATCTGAGATTTCTAGCTTTGCAGCCAAGGGATTTCCCACACCATAATTATCAGTATCTTCGCCGTAATTATTGGGCGGTTCATCGAGGACGTAGACGACTTGCACAGTGACTTCTTTGGTTGTCACTAAACGAGTTTGATGGGCCATCCAAAGCGTAAGATCCAGTGCAGTTTGACTTTTTGGAGAATTGTTGTAACCGACAATAAAATTGATAGCTTTTGCCTGGTTTGTAGACTTAGACTTCTGAGAATTCAGCAATTTGGGTTCTGGCAGCAACACCATTTCTTCCGCTAAGTTTTGGTATCCCAATGCACTTTCAAAACGCGCTAAAATTGTTTTGAGATTCACAGGCTTGACCTCTCTTAAGTGAATTGTTTGGTCGTCGGGCGTTATTCGTCTTGGGTAAAGTAGCGATCGAGAAAATTCAAAGCATAGTTGCGAAGTTCGTAATACTCCTGAGATTCTCGCAACTGCTGGCGATCGCGCGGATGCGAAAAAGGCACTGCCAAAATCTCCCCTATTGTCGCCGCCGGGCCGTTTGTCATCAACACAATGCGATCGGACATATAGATAGCTTCATCCACATCGTGGGTAATCATCATTACAGCTTGTCTGTGATTTTCCCAGATATCCAGCACCTGTTTCTGCAACTTGCCGCGAGTCAGAGCATCGAGCGCTCCAAATGGTTCGTCCATTAATAACATCTTCGGGCGAAGTGCCAAAGCTCGCGCAATCCCAACCCGCTGTTTCATGCCCCCTGAAATTTGATCGGGATATTTATCTGCTGCTGCTGTTAAGTTTACCATTGCTAGGTGTTCGTTGACAAGGCTAATCTTCTCGGCGCGGTTGAGATTTTGCAAAACTTCATCAACTGCTAGCCGAATATTTTCCCGCACAGTCAGCCAAGGTAGCAATCCGTAGTGCTGAAATACCATCATGCGCTCGGCTCCCGGTTTGCGAATTTCTTTGCCTTGAAGTGTCACCATTCCCGCACTCTGTTTTTCCAAACCTGCCACTATTTTCAGCAGCGTTGATTTGCCACAACCAGAGTGACCGATTACTGAAATAAATTCGTTTTCTCCAATACTTAAGTTGATATTTTCCAGAACGCTAGATTCACTGCCGTCACCATTTTCATAGGACTTGAATAAGTTGTTAATTTCCAGAAAACCGGAGGAGTTAGGGACTTGGCTATTAGTGTTGATTGAAGTAGCAGTATGTTGAGTCATCTGATGTACCTGGTAATTGGTTATTCGTTATTGTATATCTCGCTTGCAGCCAAGTTTCGATCCCCCTAAATCCCCCTTAAGAAGGGGGACTTTGAATGCTTTTATATCCTCTTTTTAAGGGGACTTTGAATGCTTTTATCCCCTATTTTTAAGGGAGACTTTTAAGGCTCCGGTTCCCCCCTTATTAAGGGGGGTTAGGGGGGATCGAGGAGCTAGGAGGAAGCGGGTGAAATCCAGAAAGAAGACAGCAGATATCAAACTTTAAGACTGAAAAAAAGATTGAGGGCGGTTGGCTCTAATTTCAAAACTATTGAGATAACCCACCGGATCGCTTGGATCGAATGCCTTTTTGTCGATGAAAGCTTCCGCAGCTTCTACTTTGTAATCCTCCCGGGGACAATCGATCGCCATTTCGGCAACAATCTTGCGGTAAAGATCGGTTCTCCAAGCTTTTTTAGCTAATTCATCTGCATTTTTCGGCACCTCCTTAATCTGTCCCCAGCGGGCGGCTTGAGTCATCAACCAAATACTCTGAGACTGCCACATAAATGTTGAATGATTTCCCGGTATTTGAGGCAAATTCTTAGGAATGTCATAGAAAATAGTAGTATCTTCCGATATTATAGTGCGGTCTTTATCGTCAAAGCCACCGTAATTATATTCGCCAACTATTCCCGGCCGCGTAAATTTGTCGATCGCCCCTTTTTTCGGTTTCGCCCCCGTAAACGAGCGCTCAGTCAACAGCGCTGCTATTTCGCTGCGATTTTCCGGCTTGCTGCAATATTGACAAGCTTCCACCATTGCCTTAACCAGCGAGTAATAAGTCTTCGGATTTTCGTCAATGAATGATTGCATAACTCCCAAAACGCGATCGGGATGTCCCTGCCAAATTTCCTTGCCTTGCGCGAAGGTAAACCCGACACCCAAATTACCTTGAATTGCCCGCGTATTCCAAGGTTCTGCCACCATATAAGCCTGCATTTCTCCCATCCTCATATTCGTGACCATTTGAGGTGGTGGCACAATAATCATCCGAAATTCTTTGAATGGATCAATGCCAGCAGCAGCGGATATATAACGCACAAAATATTCGTAAATAGCAGAACTCAGTACAACTGCTAAGACTTTTTTTTCTGCTGGCTGACTATCTAAAAAACCTCGAAATTGTTTGCCAAACTCTTCAAGATTGCCATTATATTCGTGCCAGGGGCGCAAGCCAAAATCCCACATCGCTTTATTCATCGTCATCCCGTTGCCGTGGCGATGAATTGTCATGGCTGCACACAGGGGTGCGTGGCGCGCTCCTTCGGCTCCAATACGGGCGTTGGTGACTGCGCCAGATACGACTGGAGAAGCATCAAGTCGTCCGAAAATCACGCCGTCGCGGGAGGTTGCCCAGCTTGCTTCACGGTTAAGTGTGACATTTAAACCGTATTTGCGGAAAAAGCCTTTCTTCCAGGCGATCGCAAATGGTGCACAGTCATTAACGGGCACATATCCGATCGTTAAATTGGGTTTCTCTAGTGTTTGGGAATCGATGATTGGTATTACGGCTAAAGCCTCTTCAGTAAGTCCTTTTGCCGATCGATCCGCGCTAACTCCACAAGCAGATAAAGCCAATCCCGCCGCCGCCGAACCCATTCCTAGCAAAAACTCTCGCCGCTTCCATTCCTGAAAAACACTATCATTCATATTCTTTGAAAGTTGACAATTTAAAGTTGACGGTTGTTACCTATACCCAATACCCAATGCCCAATTCCCAATCCCCAATTCCCAATTCCTACTGACTATCCACCGGGCGATGCGTCACCAACTCTTGGATTTTGCCAACTCCCCAATCAAGTATTAAACCAGTTATACCAATCACGAACACAGCTAAAAATACCGAACTCAGATTCAAACGACTCCACTCATCCCACACAAAAAACCCAATTCCCACACCACCAGTCAGCATTTCTACCGCCACAATCACCAGCCAAGCAATCCCCAAACTAATCCGCAAACCTGTAAAAATATAAGGCAAACTTGCAGGCAAAATTATTTTGGTAATCCGCCTCCACTGGGACATTTCTAACACTTGTGCCACATCTAGATAATCTTTGGAAACGCTAGAAACTCCCAGAGATGTATTAATCATTGTCGGCCACAAAGAAGTGATAAATATTACAAAAATTGCCGACGGATCTGCAAGATTAAAAATCGATAGTGCTATTGGTAGCCAAGCCAACGGTGATACTGGTTTAAAGATTTGAATCAAGGGATTCAGCGCCATCATTGCTGGTTTTGACATCCCGATCAAAAATCCCACGGGAATCGCCACAAGTGCACCCAGAGAAAATCCCAGTAATACCCTGCGTAAACTTGCGATTAACAGCCATCCAATACCTAAATCTCCTGGGCCCCGCTGATAAAATGGATGCAGTATGTAATCCAAATTAGCGATTAGTGCTTGATACGGAGTGGGAATCAAATCGCTTTTGAAGCTGGCAATAATCCACCACAGGATCAAAATACCTAAGAAACCCGCCGCAGGCAACAATATAGCATCCCGGATAACAGCGCGTTTTGACTGCTTCCAAGCTGCAACTCCCGCAACTGCGATCGCCGATAAGTTAAGTTGAATAAACATTTAATTTTCCTCAGAGTCAGGGGCAGGTACAAGAAATCCTGAACAATACCAACCGGAGACACCGACGAGGGCAAACTATCTAGTGAAAGAAAGTTGACTCTTCAGTCTCTACTCAATGCCTGCGAAGTTAGCTGACGGGCTAGGACTGAGAGATGTCCTTCTCTAAAAAATTAAAAATTACCATGTAATTTTTAATTTTGGCTTTTAACCCTGTAGAGATTCGCCCCAAAAAATGGTTCCTCCGCTCTAGTGACACGACTTTGTGCGATCGCGTAACACTGGATTAGGCTTGACTTTTTAATACATTTTATAGATTATACTCATAGTTCTCTCATCTTGTCAATACATCTTTAGGACTATAGCAATCCTAAATCATTTGCATAATTCTTGTAGGGCAAACCCCCGTGGTTGCCCGATAGATAGGGTAGGCACGGGGGCACTACCCCTACAAATTTATCTGAATCATTTAGGATTGCTATAGATGGCTGGTCAGCCGACCAACCGAAACCTGTCTAACAATTCCTAAAGTTTAATTAAGACAATAATGATCTGTCCATTCATCCCCGCAAACGGCCCGATCGCAAAATACTCACAATTAACCACAAACCCAAAAAACTCGCCGTTGCAAACAAACCATTACTCAAAAAAGATAGTTGAGCAGTTTGAGAATTAGAAGAAATAATTGCCGCCCCCACAATCAGCGAACCCACCACAATACTAAAAGAAAGTCGATTCGCAGCATCCCCCAAAGTGCGGCGCAGTGGATCGAGTTCTTTCACCGTCAAATTCCACTTCAAAGTTTCCGAAGTAACTCGGTCTAAAAGCACTTCCAATTGCCGGGGAGATTGCAGAGATAAACTTTTCAGATCCAGTGCAGTTCTCAGCAAAGCTTGCACCGGATCTTCTCCAAATAACTGACGGCGAAATAGATCGGTCATCAGTGGCTTAACCTGTTCTATAATGTTAAATCTGGGATTAAAAGCGCGCGCTAAACCTTCTAAATTAGCGAGAGTTTTGGCATACAAACCCAGATTACTAGGCAGTCGGATTTTATTTTTGCGGGTGATTGCCAGCATCTCATAAAAGATTTCTGACAAGTTCATTTGTGACAGACTGACATTGTAATACTTACGCAGCATTTTAGCCAAATCATTCTCTAGATTAGC
>JANMLZ010000159.1:0-28788 GCA_031372825.1 Cyanobacteria bacterium OTE_58_metabat_593
GTTTCCCTACCATCGGATCGCGGTAGGGAAACGGCACTGCCGTCTCCTCTATATCATTCCGGCGCAGCCGGAATTGATATAACCAATCACAACTAACCAATCACAACTAACCAGTAACAATTACCAAGGCGAACCAATCATGGTAAAAGCGGCCCAATAGTAAGGATGCGACAAATTTCGATCGCCCCTGGCGGCCAACTCCGGCGGCAAAGGCAGAGCTTGATTGTTGCCCGATCGCACCAAATAACCATCCTGCAACCGCACTTCCCCCCGCAACATCGCCAACTGCGCCTGCCGCAAAGCCTCAGCCTTAATCGGTGCAGTGCGTAACTGCTGGTAAAACTCAGTCATCAGCCCCAAAGTACCAGCATCAGACACATACCACAAACTAGCCAAAGCCGATTTTACCCCCGCGTGCACCGCCAACCCCGCAAACCCCAACTCAGCTTGTTCGTCTCCCACGGCAGTAGTGCACGCACTCAAAACCAACAACTCCACCTGCGGGTTAGATAACTTCAACTCACCCAACTGATTCAACCGCAACTTAGTATCCCAAAATTGAATGTAAGAATTTTCTGCCCCCCCAGGTTGAAAATCGCCGTGAGTAGCTAAATGAATAATTTTGTATTGCGGTTGATTGCGCTTGTCCTTCAAATTTGTCAAAGTAAAAGCTTCGTTAAGAAAAGACGAACCGGGCCAAATCTTACCGACAATTGTTGATATTTCCAGCGGCACCGCAGGCAAAGGATTTTGATCGTATTTGGCAGGAAAATTCGACGCACCCATTGCCAAAACTTCAGAACCCTTAACATCGGCATAGCGAGTATCAGTTAAACTCAAACTGGGAATCAGCCCCAAACTATACTTTTCTACCAAGAACTTTTTGCCGTCAAAAAGAGCAGCCAAAGGCAAAGTTCGCAAACCGGCATCCATCGAAAACACCAAGGTGTCAATCTTGTTAGCATCCAATTCCGGTTGGAGCGGTGCAATTAACCACTGGTAAAGTTCCAGGGCGGAGTCCTGATAATCAGTAGCATTCAATCTCCTCGGAGTTCTGATAGCATTAGTGAATTCTTTAGCAACTTGCAGCACTGTCTCGCGGCTTGCAGGCACGCTTTTAAAAACACTTTTGCCGTCTGGCAATAACAACACAAGTTCTAGATGTTTCTCTTTCGCCCACACGTAAAGGATGGCGGGTTTAACCCCAGTTAAGCGATTGACGCTGCTGAGAGTATCTCGGATACTTTGCTGCGTGACTGACTTTTGATCGAGATTGCCGCCAAAGTAACGTTCAAATTCCCTACCCTGAACTCTGTCTCTTTGCTGCACTGCGTCGATCGGACTTAGTTGCCCCGCACTCGATCGAGAAATCTCAGGAACCCTGGCATTCGCGATACTTTCTGCACTCACGGCACTCGCGGGCTTCTGTGCAGTTGCCGCGGCGCTGCCGTTTTCTGTCGGCACACGCGCTCCCAGATTGTCTGTTAACATGACGTTCGACAGCAGTACCGACCCGGCCGCAGTCTCGGTCGAGCGCGCCTCAACAGGGACAGCAGCAGGTTCTGGCAAGACATTTGCGGTACTGCTCTTTGGGGCAGATGCGGGGGCGAGACTGACCTGAGTCAGAATTTGTTGAGCATTGCCTGTAGTTTTCAGTTCCACGCTGCTGGTAGTTGGTGCCGGACTCGGCACGCTCAGCAGCGGGCCACTAGCAGTTGAGGAGGTGGCATTCGACTTCGTGTTTTGCCCTCCAACAGTTGTCGTTGTGCAGTTTCCCGACGGGCAAGTGCTTTGCAGCAGCGTCAGCGAACCCGATCGCACCTGCCCGTCTGTAGAAATGCTGACGCTGGTGGCGCGATCGGCAGCCGTTCCGGTTCCCACAGCCCGAAACGCTCCCCCAGCCTCGATTGCCACATCGCCGCCCGTGTTACCGCGAGCTTTGATCGAAACAACTTCCACATCTTTCTGCCCAGTAATCGTGCTCGAACCAGCTTTTCCCGACTCAGAACCAGAGTTAATCACCCCTGTGGCGATTCGGCCCGGCGCTGTAATCGAGATATCTCCGCCAGTTTTAGAGCCGAAAGCATCGACATTGCCCGATTCTACCGAACCGGCGCTGCGGATGCTGATATCGCCCGCCGCCCCGTTCGCCGATCGAGATGAAACCGTACCAGTAGTCACGTTACCTAGACTGCTAGTGATGTCAATCCCCGCATTCGAGGTAACGTCTCCGACTGTTACAATACCGCCCATCAGAGCAATCGTGGCGTTATCAGTGCCGACGATCGCACCTGTTCCCACGATCCTACCTGTACCAAAGGGCGATCGAATCGTCGTCGGGTCTTGAAATGTCACCGCCACAGGCGTTGAATTGGGCGCTGTGGTTGCCGGAGAAATCGCGATCAGCCCACTACCATCAGCACGCCCGATCGCGATCGAACCAAACCCGTTCCGCAGCGACCTCAATTCCGCAGCAGTCAAGTCCAAAGCCTCAGTCTCAGCAGCACCCCCAATCGTAATATTGTGAGCCGGATTTGCTGGTTGCAGCACTCCATTGCCATTGCTGGCGATCGAATTGTTGCCACCCGTCAAGTCAATTTCGTTACCAGTGAGGGTAATATTTCCCCCTGTTTCCGAGCCGCGAGCTTCGATCGCACCAACTGTTACCCCGCCGCGGCCCGTCAGCGTCACATTACCCGCGCGATCGCCCCTGGTGTCGATCGCGCCGGCAGTCACCGTCCCCTCTGCCGTGACGCTCACATCTCCCGCCCTTGAGCGCAGAACTTCCGAAGAATTGACATTCGTGCTGATACTGCGGGGAGCTGCTGTGCGTAGCTGACCGGTTGTGACATTACCCGCTGTGCTGGCGATGCGAATTTCTTGATTGTTGGTAGTGATATTTCCGGTGCGGATATTGCCGTCAGCCTTGAGAGTAATTGAGCTATTGTCGGCAAGAGTCAGGGAACTTGTGGTAGTGATTGTTCCCAAACCCGCCGGCGATTGAATAATCAGCGGGTCATAAAATGTGACATCGTTAGCAATCAGAATCGAACCGGTACCGTTGCGGAGACCGATCGTAATTCCTGCAAACCCATTTTGCAAACTTCCGAGGTCGTTTGCTGTCAGATTCAAATAAATATTAGTGCCAACATCTCCAGAACCGCCGATCGCAATATTTTGACCGGGACTCCAAGGTTGCAGTACCAAAAAGCCAGTACCGCTGACCGAATTTTTGTCACCTTTCAAATTAATTTCATTACCGGTTAAAGTAATATTTCCCGAACCCCCAGCGACGAAGCTCACTCCCAGAACGCTCCGAGCCGTCAAAGTTACATTGGCCGCCGATTTAGAGCCGCTGGCATCAACTTTTTGGGCCGTTACATTCAGCCCTTCGAGCAAAATATTTCCGCTGCTGCCAGTGTTAGGATTCGATGCAGAAATATTGGAGGCGACGGTTGTTCCCGGACTAATTAAACTAATATTTCCGCCGTTGCTCGACAAATTGCCCGCCGTAATTTGACTGCCCGAAATAGCGATCGAGCCGCCAGCCGTGCTAATTGTATTTCGAGGATTCATCGAAAAAACTCCCGCACCGCTGCGATCGGCATCTGCTCTCAATGTTACCGATCCAGTAGTTGCTTGAAAGCTCAACTGATTGTCCGCCAAATCAGCAATTTTAAGATCGTTGAGCGCTTCCAGAACCACATTTGACCTAGCCGACAAACTTTCCAAAGCTCTAGCCGAAATTGTCAGCGAAGGTTCAGAATTGTTTGGCTGTGCTAGTGGCGTTCCTGTTGCCAAAATATTATTGTTAGCAATAACTGCCGCATCGCCCGCACCTTCTGGGGAATCTGTAATTAAAATATTTTCTGGATCTAGCAGCAAAGTCCCCAAACCGTTTGTCCCGGAAGTATCGACAGTACCGTTAAAAATCAATCTTTGCTTCCCCGAAACTTCCACAAATCCGCCCACACCCCCGCTGGGAGTTGCAGAAACGCCCCTCGCGCTGATGCTGCCCAAAAATGCTGTTGTGTTGTCAGCCCAGACAAAAACTCTGCCCCCGTTACCTGCGCTAGTTGCGTTGGCGTCGATCGAACTTTTGCCATCTGCGTAAGTCATCCTCGCATTCGGCACCGTTCCCTCGCCTCGGTAATCTCCCCCGATCCGCACCGTTCCCCCACCCTCGGGCCCCGAAGCGTCAATCTTCGCTCCGAACAAGCCTACCTTGTCGCCCAACACGTTCACAGTCCCTCCCACGCCCGATCGGTTAGACACGTCAGCTTCCCCGGATACCAGCGCCGTTCCAGCACCAACAGGCACGATTTGCCCGCCCGTGAGCACGACTTCACCGCGATCGTTCGCAGTTATACCCGTAGCCTCAGCAACGCCCGGGCCCGAGAGCAGCCGAGGCAAACTCAGCGGAGAAAACGGAACAGCTTCCGAACCCGACACTCCCGTAGCCGGAGCAACTTCTAAACTCAGCAAAAGTCCGTTTTGACTCAACCGCACCCGATTTCCGCCCGGGACAGCCGCCACAGTAATCTGACCGCCCGGGGCTGAAAGTTGCCCCGTACTGATGACCGTGCCGCCAAGCAAAGTCAAATTTTGCCCATTTCCGACAGCCAAGTTACCAGCATTCACAATACTCCCGGACTGTTCGCCAAAAGCAAAAACATTCGGCGCTCCAACTAGAGCCGCGTAGTCGATCGCCCCAGTACCGTTGAACCACCCGTTGTCAAAACCGATACCGCCAGCAGTTGTCGCCAAAAAAGACCCCGACACATCCAGTCGGGCATTCGTGCCGAAGATAATGCCTGCGGGATTCATCAGGAACAAGTTAGAATTGCCACCACTAACTTGAATTAGACCATTAATTAAGGAAGCGTCCCCGCCGACAACGCGCCCGAGAATATTTTTAATATTTGGGTTGGAGATGAAATTGGCAGTTTCGCCAGAATTCAGCCCAAACCGAGTAAAACTGTGGAACAGATTTGCTCCGTCTCGCGAGGGAGTGCCGCCTTGAATGTCGTAGCGAGAGGGCGACCCTGTTCCCGGGGCGGTGACTGCGGTTCCGGTGGCGTCTGATGCTGGAATTATAGACCCGGCCGTAGCAATTTGAGATTGGGGATAAATTGCCACAATCACCCATCTGCTGCTATTTTCTTTGAGGAAAACCAGGTTGGGGGAAAAATCTAATATCCAAAATCCGGCAATGGGAATTGCTGCCAGAATCGATCGCACAGCACGTTGAGCATTCATAAGTTTGCCTCGATCTAGACCTTAATTCGAGTTTTAAATGGAGATTTTAGGTAAAAAAGAGTCGATCGCACCCCAATGCTGACAATTCCTAACGCTAGCCCTCGATCGCAAATTTCAAATTTATAAGTCTAATTTTGATTGTGTCACCAACATAGCAAAGACTGACAGTAAGTGTCGAAACACAAGCAGTTTAAACGCCTGAAAATTATGAGCGATCGAATTGTCCGCGCGATCGGTTTAACTGGGGGCATCGCCACCGGTAAAACCGCTATATCTAATTATCTGGCAGATACCTATGGATTTCCGATTTTAGATGCGGATATTTACGCCCGCGAAGCTGTGCAACCAGGTTCGCCAATACTCGAATCTATTGTAGAACGATACGGTGCCCTTATTTTGCTCCCCGACGGCAATTTAAATAGGCCCGAATTGGGAAATATTATTTTTTGTAACCCAGCCGAGCGACAGTGGTTGGAACAACAGATTCACCCTTATGTCCGCCGCCGATTAGTTGAGGAAACTCAAAGCTGCATTGCTGCGTTAAATATGGTATCCCAAAACACATTGACTGTGGTTTTGGTAGTGCCGCTGCTGTTTGAAGCTAAGATGACTGACTTGTGTACCGAAATTTGGGTGGTGTACTGTTCGCCCGAAGTGCAATTAGAACGGCTGATGCAGCGAGATGGCTTGAGTTACGATCGAGCTTCGGCCCGCATTAACGCCCAAATGCCGCTAGCTCAAAAGTGCCAACAAGCTGATGTTGTTTTGGACAACTCGTCAACCCTCGACTCGCTTTTCTTGCACGTAGATGCGCTCCTCATGACTGTTGGCTGTTGACTGTTGACTGTTGACTGTTGGCTGTTGACTGTTGGCTGTTGACTGTTGGCTGTTGGCTGTTGACTGTTGACTGTTGACTGTTGGCTGTTGACTGTTGGCTGTTGACTGTTGACTGTTGGCTGTTGACTGTTGACTGTTGGCTGTTGACTGTTGACTGTTGACTGTTGACTGTTGACTGTGAATCGAACCACTGAAAATTGTGCCGATTTGAGATTGATCTGAAGGAGGCGATATCGGTTGAAAAACCCCGTTTCTTTAATTTTTGCGCCCAATTCTGGAATAGTTGCGTCCTCATATCAATAAATTATGAAGTTAATCTGAAGATTAGTAAAAAGTTACAATTTGCGGTTTTCGTTTCCTTGTTTCCAGAACGTTTAAAAAGAATTCCAGGGGTTGAATTCTGCTGGTTGTCCTCAATCGGCAGGTAACTCGAACTTACGAGGGAACGGGCGAGCTAGGTGATGGGTTTCACCCCCTTTTGACAAAAAATGAAAAAATTACAGGTACTGTCAATTACTAATTAATTGTTTCGCCAAAAATCCTCTTTTTATCCTGATAGCAGAATGCAGGCTGCGTATCAATAGTGGAAAGTTAAGATACGGAACTTTATGATGCGCCTCTACTCTTCCATCCTAATTTCAAGCCTGTTACTGGGCAGCACCGCAGTTAATGCTCAAACTCTAGAAACTCGATCGACCTTTTTTGCTCAAGACAACTCTGCTCCAGAATTTTTAACCGCCGTAGCCGACACTCAGATTTTTTACGCAGATCAGGATAAAGAGACGCCGCCAGAACGAGGAGGCGGAAGATAAACCCAAATAAATGGATATTTTTGCCAAAAAGAAGCGAAATATACTGACTTATTATTTTTAGTATGTTTCCTTCTTTTTTTTGTGGGGAGAAGTCAGTAATTAGAGCATTCTTGAACTAAGCCAGTCCTGGACGCAGGGACATCGAGAAACCGGGTTTTTTACCGAATTTGCGGTCTACAATGAAATATTTTCGTAAAAAAACCCGGTTTCTAAACAAGGAGCGCGTAAGTCCCATAAGCGTTAACGGCAATTAGTTCGCCCAGCGGCTGATATCAATTCCGGCTGCACCGGAATGATAAAGAGGACACGGCAGTGCCGTGTCCCTACCACGACGATCAATTGTAGGGACACGGCACTGCCGTGTCCTCCGTTTATATCATTCCGATGCTAACGGAATTGATATGAAGCCAGTTTGTATCGACTCGCATCAAAATTTAGGGTTTCACAGAAGTTAAAAAATCAAGGTAAAGCGCGACTAAAAATCTGGCGCTTTACCTTGATTTTTTAAACTTTTTAAGCTTTAGTCTTCCGCAGCTTCGCCACCAACAACGACATTGCGAATCCGCAGACTCGGGCCACCGCAGCCCACAGGTAAACCGCTTTGTCCACCCTTGCCACAGCCGCCGGATTCATCCCAGTAGAAATCATCGCCGATCGCCTCAATATCAGCTAAAGTGCTGAAAACATTACCCGAAAGAGTCACATCCCGCACCGGATTGTCTAGTTTTCCGTCGCGGATCATCCAAGCTTCGCCGGCGCTGAAAGTAAACATTTCGCCGTTAGTCATGCCGCCTTGCCAATTGCGCGCATAAACTCCTTCTTTGATACCCGAAAATAAGTCAGCAACTGGTGTGTCACCCCGTTCGATCCAAGTATTCGTCATGCGGACGATCGGCGGATAATGATAATTCAAACAACGAGCATTCCCAGTGGGGACTTCTCCCAACTTTCCAGCAGTTTCGCGGGAGTGCAGTCGCCCGACTAAAGCACCATCCTTAATCAACTGAGTCGTAGTCGCGGGAGTGCCTTCATCGTCGTAGAAATAACTGCCACGGTGTCCCTCTGGCGCTGCACCGTCGAAAATTTGCAAGTTTTTGGGGCCGAACTGGCGGCCGAGGGTCATCACTTCCAAAATGTCGGGATTTTCGTAGGCCATGTCGGCTTCGGAGAGGTGTCCGAAGGCTTCGTGGACGAACAATCCGGTCAGAATTGGGTCGATGACGACAGTATAAGTGTTGCCTTGGACAGGTGGTAAGGCTAGGGAATCTACGGCGCGCTGGGCGGCGCTGCGAACTTGAACATCAAGGTTGGTTAAGTCTTCGTAGGCTTTGCGGGAACCGGTGGTTTCGCGGCCGGTTTGTACGGTTTCTCCGCTGCGGGCTGTGGCTGCAAAGCGCATTTCCATGTCTACCCAACCTTGTTCGAGCATTGTGCCTTCGGAGGTGGCGAGGATCATCCGCTGGGTGCTGTCGCCGTAGCGGACGGAGATGGTGGCGATGCAGGGGTCAATGCTACGCAGGATGGCCGCGTAGCGATCGCACAATTGCTTTTTCTCGATCAGCGGAACCAGACGGGGATCTGTTCCTGTCAGCGGTAGGAAGCAAATGTCTTGTACTGGGGTGACAGGCGCGAGAATCGTTTCTTCCTCGCCGATCAGTTTGGCCGCGGCGATGGCTTCTTCGATTCTTTCGGCGAGGGTGGAAAGTCGGTTAAAACTGGCAAAGCCCCAGCCGCCTTTGTGACAGGCTCGAACTTGGCCCCCAATTGAGACTCCTTCGCTGAGGGTTTCGATTTTTTCGCCCCGCAGCAGGATGTCGGTGCCTTCGGCTTCTTCGAGCCGAATTGCTAGATAATCGACTTGGTTGCGGTAGCGTGCCATTAAGTCAGACAGCAGATTTTTTGAGTCGGCGATCGAGGTGGGCATAAGGAAAGCACGGTGTTAACTGACTTCATTTTGCACTTTTGTAAGGGCGATCGGTCTAATCGATCCAAATATGGGCCCAAGCGCGGAGATTGCGACTTGTTTGGTACGGTTTGCCAATATCGGCAATTGACAAAGGTGGATATGCTGTGAGTTAGGAGTCAGGTCAATTCCGGTTGCACCGTTAGGTAACAGTTGACTGTTGACTGTTAACTGTTAACTGTTAACTGATGACTGTTAACTGATGACTGTTAACAGTAACTCCTAAACTTTAACATTAACAATAAATACTTCATCCTTCATGCCTGGTGAAGGTGGGTTTATAACTACTATGAATACTTACTTTTTACCAACAATTAGCGAGATTTTAGCCTCCGAAGGCTCAGAAAATGACCTCATCTTTGATGGGAAGTTAGCAGGAGAAAATAGCCGCCCGAAGTGTCCAGGGAGCCGTGGGGCTTCCCGGCTGAAAGCTGAGCAGGAATGGTACGGGGCGATCGCCACTTTGAATCAAATGCTCGATCGGCAAAAACCAGCACAAACAACTGATTCACGAATTCCCAATTCCTGTCATGGATTAGTCTTATCCGGCCCATCTTCCGTTTTAACTAACCCCGCTTTGGCGAACGGCTTTGCCAATTGGATTTTTACCAGTATTCCCGACAACGATGCAGCTTTGTGGTCTTTTCGGGCCAGACAAAGTTTAGCTTTACTCCCAGCAGTGGCAGATGTCGAAATATCAGTACCTGCTGCTGCGCCTGCGCTAGCTTTGGCGATCGGCGATCCCTTAGCCAACGAGCAGTTTTGTGTGGTTTTAACAGCTACTTTTAGCCTGGTGATGGTTTTAGGTGAAAATTCGGTCGGCATTCCAGCTTTTCTATTTTCTTTCGATCCGCAAGTAGTTGCTTCATCTTGGGAAGTTTTGCGGCGCCGGGTGACTGAAAGCGACAGTTTGCTTGCCAATTCTGACTGCGACCTCAATTTGCCCGTTAGCCAATTAACTAATAATTCTACCAAATTAGATGCGCTATTCCAGCAGTTTTCGCCTGTTGCTCCCAACTATCAAACAGTCATGCAGTTTAGTCGCTTGCTGTTGCATAATTTACCGCTTGGGAAAGAGGAAGCAGGTAGGGTTAAGGATGAAAGATTTGATCATAGTTTGAAAAGCCGGCCTGGTATCAACTGCAAATCTCCAATTCCTCACGCTACTAAAGAGGTGGAATTGCTACAGGCGATCGCCCACGAAGTCCGCACTCCTTTGGCTACCATCCGCACCCTGACTCGGCTGCTGCTGAAACGCCCCAAACTCGACCCGGTGGTAATCAAGCGTTTGGAAATGATCGATGCTGAGTGTACCGCTCAGATCGATCGCTTCGGTTTAATTTTCCGCGCAGTAGAAATGGAAATGTCCCAAGCCAAAAACTCCGCCGTACAACTAACAGTAATGTCTCTCGGCGAAGTGCTGCTTCATAGCATTCCGCGCTGGCAAAAACAAGCAAGTCAGCGCAACCACACTTTGGAAGTTATTGTGCCCAAAAAATTGCCAGCGGTAGTCAGCGATCCGACGATGTTAGATCAGGTTTTAACTAATTTGATTGAGAATTTCACTCGAACTTTGCCCTCGGGGAGTCAAATTCAAGTGGAGGTGACATTGGCGGGGAGTCAGCTAAAATTGCAGTTGGAATCGAAACATCCATCCGACAGTGAGGGCGAATCGGCTTTTGCACCTGCTGCTAATGCTCCTCTAAGGTCGATCGGGCCTTTGCTGATGGTGCAGCCGGAAACCGGAAGTTTGAGTTTAAATTTGAGCGTGACTAAGAACTTATTTCGGGCTGCTGGGGGAAAGTTGGTAATTCGCCAGCGGCCCCAAAAAGGTGAGGTGATGACGGTGTTTTTGCCACTTCAGTAGTTATTGGTTAGTTGTTAGTTGTGATTGGTTATTTGTGAGATGACCGACTTCTTAAAAAAGTCGGTCATCTGGGTATTATCGCTTTTTTCAGGCATTCTAGATTACAATAGTCTTGTAAAACGCGATCCCTGTTAGATCCCGGACTTCTTAAAGAAGTGGCGGATCTGCTGAGTATTCGGTTTTTTTAGATAGGCTTATTTATCGTTGCTTACTAAAATCCTATGGTAACACTTCAGCTCAGACAGCTCGATATTCCGCTAGGACAGCGAGTGCTGCTACATGATGTTAGTTGGTCAGAATTTGAAGCTATTTTAGCAGAAATGGGCGAACATCGCGCCGCCCGCTTAGCTTACAGTCGAGGAACCTTGGAGATTCGGATGCCTTTACCAGAACAGGAGGTAGATAAAGAACTGATTGGCGATATGGTGAAGATATTGCTAGAAGAATTAGAAATAGATTGTGAGTGTTTTGGTTCGACGACGTTCAAACGAGAAACGAAAAAAAGCGGTGTGGAACCAGATCAATGTTTCTACATTCAAAACCATCAGCAAATGAGAGGAAAACGGCGGGTGGATTTAACAGTCGATCCGCCTCCTGATTTGGCAATTGAAATCGATGTCACTTCCAAGACGCAATTGGATGCTTATCAAGCTTTGCAAGTTCCTGAGTTGTGGCGGTATGAGAATAATCAACTGCAAATTAATGTACTCCTAGATGGGAAATATGTTAGATTCCCCAGTAGCCAGATTTTTCCAGAATTGCCAATTGTTGAAATGATAGGTGAGTTTGTCGCTCAAAGTGTAACTCTCGGCAGAAGCCCGACTTTAAGAAATTTTCGTCATCTGATCCGGCGGACGATCGCGAATTAGATTGCTCGTTAAATTTAACTGCTTCCTAGGGCTTGTTTTCAAACGCGGAGATTCCCCCTACCTTGCCCCATAATCCCCCTTAACAAGGGGGCAGAATGAGCATCCAAGTACCCTGGTAGGAGGATTTAGGGGCATCTGATATCAAATCCGTTTGCATCGGAATGATATAAACGGAGGAGACGGCAGTGCCGTTTCCCTACCGCGATTAATTGTAGGGAAACGGCACTGACGTCTCCTCGCTTGTCACCTGACGGCGCAGCCGGAATTAATATGAATCTGATTGGAAAGACCAGAAAATACGCTCTAGGCTGTGCCGATAACCAATAATTTTCAATTATTAATTAAAATCTCAATGACAAACTCCGTTCCCTTGGATGGTGCAGAAATACAAATCAGTTTTCCGCCATGTTTTTCTTCGACAATTTGACGCGCAATTGCCAGTCCCAATCCAGTACCTTGACCGACCTCTTTCGTGGTAAACAAGTGGTCAAAAATATGTGCTTGAATTTCCTCTGACATCCCCGGCCCGTTATCTTTAATCCGAATTACTGCCATTTGCCGATCGCCCGAAACATCAGTGGAAATTGTAATGAGCTGAGGATGAGCTTGAATTTCAGCAAACGTTCGCCCAACGCAGGCTGCATCTAAGGCATCGATCGCATTGGCAATGATATTCATAAATACTTGATTTAATTGTCCCAAAAAGCACTTGACCAGCGGCAATTTACCGAATTCATAAATTACTTTAATTGCCGGACGTTTCTCGGAAGCTTTGAGGCGGTATTTCAAAATCAACAGCGTACTGTTAATCCCTTGATGGATGTCGCAAGCAACTTTTTCGGCGGTATCGGCTCTGGAAAAGGTGCGGAGGCTGTTGCTAATCTCGCGAATGCGTTGGGAGGCAATTTTCATAGATGGAATCAGCTTCGGCAAATCTTCTATCAGGAATTCTAAGTCAATATCTTCTGCATGATCGCTAACTTCCGGTACTGGTTCTGGATAATTTTTTTGATAGCATTCAATATGAGCCAGTAAGTCTTGAATGTATTCTTCGATGTTGTTGACACTGCCTGTAATAAAGCCGATTGGATTGTTGATTTCGTGGGCGACACCGGCAACTAAATTGCCCAAAGTTGCCATTTTTTCATTTTGCACCATTTGCAATTGAGCTTGTTTTAATTCATCAAGGGTTTGTTCGAGTTGTTGAGATTTTTGGAGCACGGCGGCTTCGGCTTGTTTGATCTCAGTAATATCGCGCGTCATTCCCACCGTACCAATAATATTGCCATTGGGATCGCGCATGGCAGTCTTCGTCGTATATAGATTTACGATTTGTCCCGCAGCATTCACGACATCTTCCTGAAACTTGGATGCAATTCCCGATCGCAAAACTCGATCGTCCCACTCCCGAATGTTCTGGGCAAACTCTAGAGGAAGAACGTCAAAATCAGTTTTGCCAACTATCTCGGCTTCCGACGACAAACCTAACAACTGAAGCGTTGCATAGTTGGCAAAAAGATAGTGGTGTTGGCTGTCTTTGGCGAAAATCATATCGCTGGTAGCTTCGAGGACGTTTTGCAGCAGCAGATTGCTTTGTTGGAGATTGATTTCAATTTGTTTGCGATCGCTAATATCTCGCAAAATGCACTGAAACATTGGTTTTTCTTCAAACGACATCAGCGTTAGCACAATCTCTGTCCACATAGTTCCGCGATTGACATGACTATGCAGCCACTCAAATCGATGGCTGCCGCGTTCAAAACAAATCCCGATCATTTCTGCTGCTTTCTCCTCTGAAGAAATACCATCGGGTTGAACTTCCGGGCAAAGATCGAGGGGACTCAATCCGATCAGTTGTTCTTTGCAAGTAAAGCCGATTAAATCGACGGCTGCTTGGTTGCAGTCGGTAAACATCAGCAGATCGGGATCGAAGAGCAAAATAGCATTGGCCGATCGCTCAATTAGTTGTCGGAACCGGGATTCCGATCGCAATAACTGATTAGTGTTTCCCTGTTCCAAGGCATAGAGGCGGGCATTTTCGATAGAAATTGCTGCTTGGGTACACAAGAGTTGAATCAGTTCCGTGCGATCGCGCGTAAATGCCCCGATCGTTAGCCCATTTTCCAGATACAGCAACCCGATTAATTTACCTTGGATTAAAATCGGCGTACACAGCACGCTTTTCGGTTGTTCCTGCATCAAATACGGGTCAGCACTAAAATTATTTTGTGCCGTTGCATCGTCGAGAACGACTGTTTTTAAGCTGCGTTTAACGTAGTTTATTACAGTCAGTGGAATTTCTTTAAAAGTTGACAATGGCAACGATAATATGCTAACATTATCAATTCCATTTGCTAAAGCTTCAACCATCAAATTACCGTCTTGTAATAACAGCAAAGCAGTCTTTTTTGCCCCAGTATTTTCCATCACTACTTGCATTAAACTGGAAACTAATTTCTCTAGTTGAATTTCACTGGATAAGGCTTGCGAGGCTTTGAGAATGGCGGCGAAATCGAGAGATTCGGAAATGCTACTGCTGGTAGAACGAGTTTTGTGGATGGTGCGATCGAGAGTTTCAAGGCGCGTGTCGCTGATGGAAAAATTATCTTGTTGTGCTTGCAAGATGGCAGTAAGGAGTTGGGGATAGCGGGTTTCTAAGTCATCGATTTTGGCTTTCGCGCCCCATCTGGCATAACAGTAGTAAGCTGCTTGCATATAGGTTTGAGCTACTTTTTCTTTGCCCCAGTCGAGGTAGAATTTGGCGCAGAGTTCGTTGGCGAGGGCTTCTTCGTTGAGGAATTTGTTTTCTTTGGCTAGGGAGATGGCGCGATCGTAATAGTCGATCGCTTCTAGTTTTTTCCCTAGTACCCGATACTTTTCTGCTTCTACCAACAGAAACTTATGTTGGTAATTCATCGGGGCATAGTGCCCCCATTTCTTCAGTTGTTTTTGATTCGCGTTAATGCACTTGAGGATTTGCTGGCGTTGTGAAGGCGTTGCAGTTGCGTAAATTGCCAATCTTGCCAGAGAATCGTAAAAATTGTGCAGCACCGTTGGGAGCAAGGAAACGCAGTTATCAAAATAGGGTTTAGCAGCGTTTGACTTCTCAATTGCTGTGGCATAATTTCCGAACAAATAATGAAGATGCTGCTGGCAAAGGTAACTAAAAAATAACCCTGTGCGATCGTTCGCCGCCACCTGTGCGGGAATATTTTCAGCCAACTGATAGCTTTCGCCGGACAAGCAACTCGGCTCGCTAGAATCACCCAGAAGATTTAAGGTCGCTTGATGGTATGTCTGGAGGTAGAGCGAGGCGTTTTTTTGATTAAAAGGAGCGATCGCCGTTATCAAAGAACGCATCGCTGCTTCTGCTTCCGTTAAGTTCTCGCCTATCCAGTAGCGATTGTAAGAATGAATCAAAGCTGCCCAAGCAGCATATTCTAAATCTCCCGTTTCTAAACCGCTTTGGTAAGCTGTTAACAGCGGTGGCATCGTGTCTGTGATGCGATCGCGCCAATGGCTGATAAACGCATAAGTCATAAATACCGTTTTGGCTCTCAAATCCGTCGCATTAAAACGCTCTAGTAATTGCAGAGAAAGTTCTCCAAACTGATAGCCTCCTTCGATATCCATGACTATGCCGCAGAGGATCAGTCCATACCAAGCATAGGCAAAAGCTGATAGGGCGGTATTGCCGTACCGTACTGACAAATTAACCCGCTCAAATACCAGTAGCGGCATCAACTTCGGAGCACAAAGATAGGCAGCAGAAGCAGCACTAGAAAGAATTCGCATCGCTGCCAATTTGTTAGGATCTGTCATGTTTGGCAGATTCACCAACTGTTCCGGTTTCTTGTTACCTAGAATCAACTTAGTTTTGGCTAAACCCAGCAATACTTGAGGCTGAGTCGGGTTTTTGGGAAGCCGAATCCCAAACTGCCCGAGCACATCAATTGCTGTGTAAACGGCATCCTGCGGCCGACCTTGGGCAAGGTAAGCGAGGATTTGAATTTCGTAGGCACTAACTTTTTCGAGCAGTTGGTTAGATTGTTGGAAAATTGCAGTAATTAGCTGTTCCACCTGTTCAAATTGGCTGCACAAATACGCTGCTTCGGCTGCCAAATTGTGCAGTGCCAGCGTCAGAGTATATTGTTCCTGCCAGCTATCGGCTGGTAAACTGCTAATACCTGTATTCACAAATATCAATGCCGCGTCAAAGGCGGCGGCAGCTTTTGCGGTTTTCCCAGCCTGCAAGTTCAGCGAGGCTAATTCATAACGTGCTTTTGCATCCGAAATCAGCCCGCGGGCAAAGTTGAAATGACCGACAATATCAAAAATCCGTTCCTGACGTTGAGTTTGACTACTTTTTTGCAGCAACAGTTGCCCTATTTTCAGGTGAGTGGCTTGTTTTCGCTCTTCTGGAATCAGGGAATAAGCCGCTTGTTGAATGCGATCGTGTAGAAATTTGTAGTTAGGTAATTGAGCGGCAGTAGTTGGCAAGATATCGGTTGTTTCCCGATGTTCTTTTCCTTGATAAAACTTATAAATTTCACTGGTTGGTAAGATGAATCCTTCTTGCAAAGATTTCCACAAATTTGCAGCAGTTTCTTCGGGCGACTTCTCGCTGACTATCGCCAATGTATTCAAATCAAACTGGGTTCCAATGCACGCAGCCAACTTCAGCACATCCTGAGTTGGGAGCGGCAATTTCTGCAATTGTAGCGCCATAAACTCCACCACATCCGAAGTGATAGTTAGGGCTTTGACTTTGGCAATATCACACTGCCACCCCCCTTGATTTGCCCAAGGCTGTTTCATTCTTTGTAGGCACGGGGAGGGTAGGCACGGGGGCACTACCCCTACAAAACTCTGGTTTGACCTAGGGGCAATCCCCCCGTGGTTGCCCTCGTGAGTGGTGGGGTTAAACGCAATCAGCCCATCTTCCTGTAGCGATTTGAGAAATTGCGTGGCAAAAAAGGGATTTCCCTTGGTTTTTTGATACACTAAATCGGTTAATGGCTGAGCCAAAGGTCGATCGCACAAAAGCGTATCTGCGATCAAATCATTAACATCGGATTGACTCAATGGCTCCAAAGTAATAGTATTTACGGTTACTTGAGCTTTTTCCATTTCTGCTATCGTCAACATAAACGGATGAGCCGGAGATACTTCGTTATCCCGATATGCCCCAATAACCAGCAAATTCTGACTGTCTTTTTCGCTCATCAACAGTTGCATTAATTTCAGGGATGCTGAATCTGACCACTGCAAATCATCCAAAAATATCACTAAGGGATGTTCTTTTGTGGTAAACACAGAGATGAATTTTTGAAATACTAAATTGAAGCGGTTTTCGGCGGCATTTCCCAAAAGTTCAGAGACTGGCTGTTGTTTGCCAATAATTCGTTCTAGTTCGGGAATTACTTCTACAATAACTTGACCGTTTTCGCCAACAGCCTTCATAATTTTTGTTTGCCATTGCTCTAAATCATCGTCACTTTCTGAGAGTAATTGCTCTAGCAATTCTCGGAATGCTTGCACAAAAGCACTAAAGGGAATGTTGCGTTGAAATTGGTCGTATTTGCCTTTGATGAAATAACCACGTTGGCGAACTATGGGTTTGTGTACTTCGTTGACTACAACGGTTTTGCCAATGCCGGAAAATCCGGCAACTAGCATGATTTCGCTGCGGGATAAATTCGATCCCCCCCAGCGGGCGGGCACGGGGGCACCGCCCCTACTAAGGGGGGAGCCTTCTTTTACCTCTTCTATCTCCGCTTGTTCTATTCCTGCTACTCGATCGAAGGCTGCTAATAATTCAGCTACTTCGCTCTCTCTCCCGTATAGTTTTTCGGGTATAATGAAGCGATCGCACATATCGCTTTCCCCCAAAACAAACGCTTGAATATCACCAGTTTCTTGTAATTGAGTCAGACAAATCTCTAGATCGTGCTTCAATCCTAATGCGCTTTGATAGCGGTTTTCCGCATTCTTCTGCATCAACTTGCTGATAATTTCCGATAAAACTAGGGGAATCTCTGGATTGATTTGATGTGCGGTAATTGGCAGCTTAGCGAGATGACAGTGCACCAATTCCATTGGATCTTGGGAAATAAATGGTAACTTCCCGGTTAATAATTGATAGTAGGTAACACCCAGGGAATAAAAATCACTACGATAGTCAATACCACGATTCATTCTGCCTGTTTGTTCTGGTGAGAGATAGGCTAGAGTTCCTTCAAGAATGTTGGGATTGTGGATTTGTTGGGTTTCTCTCGGTAGCAGGGAAGCGATACTAAAATCAATAATTTTGACTTGTTTGCTATCTGGATTAATTAGGATATTCGCGGGTTTGATATCTTTATGAATTACTCGGTTTTGATAGAGATAGTGCAGAACATCTGTTAGTTGCAAAGCTAAGTTCAGAAATTCTGCTACAGGTAAAGAGCGATCGGGTTTGTTTTCATTGATGTCTGCGGGCTGTTGACGATCGCCCTTAAGATAAGTAGACAGGGAAATTCCACCAAAATCCTCCATGATCAGGGCATAGCTATTTCCATATGATTCTAGGCTTAGGGGTTTGACGATGCTGGGTAGGTTGAGGTTTTTGGCGATCGTATATTGATTGCGAAATTGCACGAGTTCGCTAAAGTTGGGAAAGGGGTTGTGTAGCAGTTTAATAACCACAGGTTGTCCGTCGATCTCTCGGATACCCCTATACACCAAGGTTCTCAAACCTATATAAAGTTGCTCTAGTATCTGATATCCTGACAAATTTGCGACATCCATATGTTAGTCATCCTTCCTATTTCTAAAATAACACTCGAATAAGATCCACAGACGCCGAGCCTAGCAACACAAGTTCGAGTATTATGTACTATTTTATACTATGCTTGATGGGATGACCACAATCACAATTGTTTGATGCGATCGCACTTTATACCAATTTTTCATGAGGCTGCATAGAATCCGATCACCCTGGCACCCCCCTTAATAAGGGGGGGAAAGGGGGGGTGAAAGTCCCCCTACAACCAGGGGGATTTAGGGGGATCGGGATATGTGCAGCCTCATGAAAAATTGGTATTAGATTCCAGACTTCTTAAAAAGTCTGGGTTCTGGGTATATTAATTTTATTCATTATTCTTTCTTTTTTCTTCGATATCATTGTTTAACTGGGAGAGTTATAACAAACTCAGTACCTGCTCTGAGGACAGAATGAACTGTAATATCACCGTGATGTTTTTGCACCACAATTTGATGTGCAATAGCTAATCCCAATCCTGTCCCCTTACCCACACATTTGGTAGTAAAAAAATCCTCAAAAATCTGCTCTTGCAATATTTTATTCATCCCCACACCGTTATCCTTGATGGAAATAAATATTTGTTTTAAGTCAGGAGATAATTCAGTGGTAATCAGAATTTTATGAGCAATTTCGTGATAAGTGTTACCTTTATTCGACTCATCAAAAGCATCGATCGCATTACTCAGTAGATTCATGAATACCTGATTGAGTTGTCCTGCATAGCATTCAATTTGGGGTAAATCGCCATAATTCTTAATGACTTCAATTTCTGGGTGAGTATCGTCGGCTTTGAGGCGGTGCTTCAGAATCATGATGGTGCTGTCGATGCCATCGTGGATATTGCAAAGCACAGGGCGATCGCTATCGGCACGAGAAAACGTCCGCAAGCTGGTACTGATGTCCCGAATCCGCTTCACTCCTTCTGTCATAGAATTGACTAATTTGGGCAAGTCTTCTCGGATGTATTCCAAGTCGATATGCTCCATTTCTGCTTGAATTTCAGCATCAGAGTGAGGATATTTTTGTTGATACAAATCGATTAATCAAAACAAATCTTTGATGTAATCTAAGGCTGGTTGAATATTGCCACCAAGGAAACCGATCGGGTTATTAATTTCGTGAGCAACTCCGGCTACTAAGTTGCCTAAAGCAGACATTTTTTCTTTTTGGATCAGTTGAATTTGAGAAGCTTGTAATTGAGCGTTTTTTTGAGATACTTGTTGTTCTAAGTTGTGAGTCAAGAAACTCAACTGCAAATGAGTTTTGACCCGCGCTAATACTTCTCGTTCTTGAAACGGTTTTGTGATATAATCTACTGCGCCAACTTCAAACCCTTTAATCTTACTTTCTGCATCAGACAAAGCAGTCATAAAAATTACTGGAATATCACAAGTTTTGGGATTGGCTTTGAGGCGCACACAGGTTTCAAATCCGTCTATTCCGGGCATCATCACATCTAGCAAAATCAGATCGGGCGATCGCCTTTCAAGCTGTTTTAGGGCGCGCTCGCCACTGGTAGCAATTGCCACAGTGTAACCCGCATCACTCAACGCTTCGGAAATCACATCCAGATTTGTCGGTGTATCATCAACAATCAAAATTAAGCCAGTTAAATTTGCGTTCATTATCTAGTTACCCTGATTAGTAATATATTCTTGAATTAATAACTCTATCTTCTCAGTTTTAAATTGCTTTGCCAACTGTTGAATTTGCTGAATAAATGGCAGATATTGAGCGTCATCAGCCCCAATTTTCTCAGTAGTTTCTACCAGTTTTTTCAGCAAACCACCCTCTGCAAGTTCCAGTAAAAGTTGCAAATCCTTTACTGGTGGGACAATCAACTCTGCGGTGGATAACTGATTGTTACTCAAAGGGCGATCGGCTTCAGTTTCATCATACTCCCAAGTCAGTTGCAGGTGCACAGCCAGCAACGTAAACAACTCAAAAGCATCGACTGGTTTAGCCAGGAAATCATTTCCGCCGGCTGCTTCGCTCATTTGTCGATCGATCTCCGCGACAGATGCCGAAGAAACAACTACCAACAAATCCTTTAAATCAGCATCATTCCGCAACTGCTTCAGCATCTCAAAGCCATCCATCACCGGCATTGCCAAGTCAGCAATCATCAAATCAGGTCGTCGTTTTCTGGCTTGATTTAAGCCTTCTTGACCGTTTGCTGCTTCAGTAATTATGAATCCCATTGGTTCTAGCAGGTTCGCTAATACCGATCGATTCTCCCATCTGTCATCCACCACCAAAATATGCCGTGGTGCTCCTTCATAGCCGATAATCGTCCGTCCCTTGTTGACAGAATTCTGTTGTACCCAATCGAGTGCGATCGGCAAAGCCACCTCAAAGTAGAAATTGCTACCCACACCAATTTCGCTCTCCACCTGAATTTTTCCACCCATTAATTGGACAATCCTTTGGCTGATTGCTAAACCTAAACCAGTGCCTTCTGACTGACGTTTTTGTTCGCCTACTTGTTCAAATGCCTGGAATATCTTGTCAATTTCATTGGATGAAATGCCGACTCCCGTATCTTTGATTTGGAATTTGATCCGGGGAATCGGAATATCTAAAGAAGGCTCACTAACTTCAATTTTGAGGGTGACACTACCGGAATCGGTGAATTTAATCGCGTTGCCTAGAAGGTTCAACAATACTTGGCGGAGTCGTTTTTCGTCCGCTTCAATGCCTTGTGGCAAATTGGATTCTGGGTGATAAATAAAGTCGATGCCTTTTTGGTCAGAACGAACACGGCAGATTTCGACTACGCCTTGCAAAAATGAGGGAAAATGAATCGCTTTTGGGGCTAGTTCTAGTTTGCGGGCTTCGATTTTGGACAAGTCTAAAATATCATTAATTAGTGTCAATAAATGGGAACCACATTGATGAATAATTTGGACTCCATGATGTTCTTTTTCTGGTAATTGTTTGGAACGATTGAGAATCTGAGCATAGCCGAGAATTCCATTAAGTGGCGTGCGGAGTTCGTGGCTCATGTTTGCGAGAAAGTCACTTTTAGCTTGATTGGCAGCATTGGCAGCTTCCTTAGATTCATCAGCAGCTTGTTTAGATTTTTTCAGTTGAGTTTGTTCGGATGATTGAATATACCACAGCACTCCAATTAACGTCCCTGCTAGTCCTAAAACTACCATTGCGATTAAATCCAGAGGACGGAGTTGAGATTCGATATTCTCACGGGGGATGGCCAAAGCAACTGACCAATTAGCCTCTTGGAGTGGACTAAAGCTCACATAATATTCCTTACCATCAATCTTTGCTAAGCTAATCCCCTCATTTCTATTAACCATCTGTAGAGAGATTGCTGCTAAGTCTTGATCGGATGAATTTACAAGACTGGGGCCGGGCTTCTCTACTGTTGACATCAAGCTCTGATCGGGGTGGACAATTACCTGCCCTTTTGAGTTGAGCGCAAAAGCATAGCTGTCTTTGCCATATTTTAGTTGATTAATTGCTTGTGCTACCCGTTCAACCGAAACAGCACAAAATAGTACACCAATGGGAGAAGAGCTTACAGATTTTGCTGGCTCGCGAATGGGAACAGCAATGGTAATCAATGGTATTCCTATCGTTCGACCAATGATTGGATCATCCACATAAGTTTCTCCCAACATTGCCTTTTGAAACCATTGGCGATCGCTTATATTTTTTTGTTTAAGTGTAGTGGCTGTTGAATCACGCGAACCATCAGATTGAGCCAATCCAAGGAGTAGAAAAACTCCAATTCGTTTCTGCTCCGCCATCAAATAAGGACTAGCAATCGACCAGTCTAAAGACTGAATCGGTGCTGTGTTTGCCAAGATGTCAGCCTTGGCTTCCAGCGTTTCCAGCCAATTATCCACATCATCTACACCCCCTTTCACTTCAAACATTGCATTACGTTTCAGATTCTCTAGCACAATATTTCGTACAGTTTGATAGCTGAAGTAAGCGGCAATACTCACAACTAGAGTTGTGCTGGTAATGAGCAGACGAGTCAGGAAGCTTCGAGAGATTGGTGTTTTGTTGACAGAAAAGATTTGCTTAGGAGGTTGTTCAATTGATTGATGATGTTTAGATTTCGTCATAGTTAACTAGAGGTTAATGCCTTTGCTGGTAATGATATTACAAATTCCGTCCCTTCTCCCACTGTGGAATTCACCTCGATCGCACCCCAATGCTTTTCTACCACAATCTGACGGGCGATGGCTAGCCCCAACCCCGTACCTTTCCCGACAGCTTTCGTTGTAAATAAGTGCTCGAAAATTTGCTCCTGTACTGATTCACTCATCCCGATTCCATTATCTTTAATCCGAATTATTATAAATTTACGATCTTCGGAAACGGTTGTTGTAATCGTAATTTGATTCGGATTTGCTTCAATTTGCTGATAACTGCGTCCAGAATTAGAATCTTCTAGGGCATCAATTGCATTCGCTAAAAAGTTCATGAATACC
Source organism: Cyanobacteria bacterium OTE_58_metabat_593 (assembly GCA_031372825.1). GTDB lineage: Bacteria > Cyanobacteriota > Cyanobacteriia > Cyanobacteriales > Microcoleaceae > Microcoleus. The sequence goes on from JANMLZ010000159.1 coordinate 22,876, forward strand.
TGATTTAGCTGTCCTACAAAACATTCAATCGCAGGTAAGTTACCGTAATTTTTCAAGATTTCAATCGACGGACGAAATTCCGAAGCTTTCAGACGGTGTTTGAGAATTAAGATAGTGCTGTCAATGCCTTCGTGGATATTGAAAGGCAAAGGGCGATCGCTTAATCATATCAAATCTGGTAGCATCGGAATTAATATTACTCATAGTTAGGACACGGCGAGTGTCTTAGTCCCTACAATTAATCACAGTAGGGACTAAGGCACTCGCCGTGTCCTCTATATCATTATTGCCGTGTCCTCTATATCATTCCGGTGTCACCGGAATTAAGCTCATTTATTATCAAGCATTCGGAAAAACTTCGGCTGAAAACATACGACGCAAAATCTCATAAAAAGGTTCACAATACTTGGCTTGTTCAGGTGTTAGACAAGCACAAATTTCCTTCCGCAGTAAGTGAGTCATTTGGCTAACAAGTTCCCAACTCACATTTAGTTTTGGGTAAATCATCACGCACAGCGGAAACAATTCTGTCTCTAAGGCGTGCAGGTTTCCTTCGAGTAGACACACCCACATATAAACTTGAAACATTTCGACATCGCGGATGCTAGATGTGCGGATATTCGGACTATTGAGTGGCCCAGAATGACAACGATAGCGTGGATATAGTTGATTTACTCGATCGACTACCCGTTCAGAAATCTTGGTCATCATCGGCATCAACACCCGTACAGATTGCAGCGCCACCGAATCGTTTGGATGGTTCCCCGCCGCACTGTAAGCCCGTTGTAGGGGCATATACAGATGATCGTCGAGAATTTTGACGTAGTTACCAAAGTTCTCCTGTTCGCCCTCGGGAAGCAACTCCATCAACTGCATTCCTGTGTAATGATATTGCATGGCGACAAAGCCAATGACGCGGGGATCGATCGCTGTGACTTGCTTGCGGACTTCGCCGAGCACCGGGCTGACTTTGGTGACAATACTGTAGGATGGCTGTTGATGAGCGTAGGCTTCGATCGCAAATTTGTAAACTTTATGAATGCCGCCAGAAATATGCCAAGGATCGATCAATTCGCTATCAATACCGTGCATAACTAACTCTTTCGCTAGCAGATTGTCGGTTTTAGTCCAAGATTTTGCACTCACAGAACGTAGTGAACTCAACATTGTTTTTGCCATTACAGTGCGCCGTCGTTCCGCAAAGCGATCGTCAACAGCAGCCTCTGGAGAAGCGCCTTTCATCTGCTGCATATATTTTTGAGCAAAGGAAACAGATAAGTCTACCGTAGGTGATAGAGGATCGAATGATGTGGAGCTAACCAAGTAAGGATAATTAGTCATGGATTTAGTTCTAACTGCGAATATAATTTGATAAGGATGTCTTGTTTGTTACAGATCCGATGTCTGCGATGATGATATTGATGTTAATAGCGGAGTGAATGTGATTTCAACTGTGATATTGAGTGATTTAGATCATGACCATCGCTATTTTTTATTAAAGTGTTTTATCTAATTATAATGGTGCAAATCCCATTCTATCTGAGTATAATTACTGATTTATTAGATTTTATTTTTTAAGTCTTATTTGTGATTGGTTGCTGTTAGAACCCAGACTTTTTTAAGAAGTCGGGGTTCTGGATATTCTGTTAACTAACTGCTGACCCCGTTGATTCTTTCTTTTAGGGCATTTCGGGCTTGTTCTCGATCGTCAAAATGGACTTTTTCAGTACCCAAAATTTGATAATCTTCGTGTCCTTTTCCTGCGATCAGCACGCCGTCTCCCGGTTTAGCGTCCACGATCGCAGTCCGAATTGCAGTGGCTCGATCGCACAGGACGATCGGCTTAACTCCGGCGGGGATTCCTGCGATCACATCATCAAGAATGCGATCGGGAACTTCAGTACGGGGATTGTCGGAAGTAACGACAACTACATCAGCCAATTCTGCGACGATTTTACCCATAATTGGGCGTTTCGTGCGATCGCGATCGCCACCGCAACCAAACACACAAATCATCTGACCCGGAATAAACGGCCGCGACGCTTTCAACAAGTTTTCCAAACTATCGGGAGTGTGCGCGTAATCCACAATGACGCTAATATCTTGGTCAGGACTTATTTGCACCCGTTCCATCCGTCCCGGAACTCCAGAAAACTCCGATAATTTCTCCACAATTGCGGACAAATCTAAACCCAACTCCAAAGCAGCACCAACAGCAGCCAACATATTGGATAAATTGAACTGACCGACTAAAGGCAAAACAAAAGCAGTTTTTCCTTTAGGAGTATGGAGTATTCCTTTAACTCCATTAGGCTGATATTCTAAATCATCAGCGTACAAATCCGCCGTTTTATCGCTTGTGCTATAACTCCAAACTTGCTCAGAATTGAGAGTTTCAACTATCCGCCGTCCGTAGGCGTCGTCAATATTAACAACAGCCCGGTTTGTGAGATAATTGGGACTAAATAAAAGCGCCTTTGCCTCAAAATAATCTTCCATATCTGTATGATAATCGAGATGGTCTTGAGTCAGATTTGTAAACACCGCAACTTCAAAAGTACAGCCCAAAACTCGCTGTTGTGCTAAAGCATGGGAACTAACTTCCATCACACCATGCTTACATTCAGCCACTACAGCTTCTGCCAATTGCTTTTGCAGTTCCACAGCAAAAGGTGTGGTGTAAAGTGCAGTTTTCTCGTAGCCGGGCCAGCGAGTATAAAGCGTGCCAAAAATCGCCGTCGGTAACTGCATTTGATTGAGCAAAAATTCGATTAAATGAGTAGTTGTAGTTTTGCCGTTAGTCCCCGTAACCCCAACAAGTTTTAATTTGCTAGCTGGATTGCCATAAAATGCGGTTGCTATTAGGCCGCAAACTTGAGTCATATCGACTGCTGCGATGACGCAAGGAACCTCTTCTAGCCCTCCCTTACTAAGGGGTGGAACCTCTTCTAGCCCCCCCTTAGCAAGGGGGGGTTGGGGGGGTGTTTTCGCGGCGGCTTGGGTGGAAATTATGGCGGCAATTGCACCATTGGCGATCGCACTTTGCCAAAAATCTCCCCCATCTACCCGCGTTCCAGGCATTCCCAAAAACAAATCACCCGCCTGACAAGCATGGGAATTAGTCGATAAACCCGTCACTTCAGCATCGAGTGCCCGATGTTGGGCATCAAAGGAAATGCCGGAAACTGCTGCTAACAATTCTCTCAATTTCATATCAAAAACTCCTCACTTGAATGTCTTCAATCTATTCTGACTCATCGGTTTGCAAATATTTCTGTAACATTTGCTCCAATTGGGCGACTGTACAGCGGGGAGAAGGACGGGGCAAAAGTTCTTCCGGGGAGAATGCAGCATCAACCGCAGAATTTTTTGGCTGGGGCTGCACTTTAAACAAAACTGGAACTTCGTACTGATAAGCTTGAAACCAATCGTCGCGTTCAGTAATATCTCGTACTTCCAATTGAAACTTGAGGTTTTCAATCTGTTCGAGTTTTTCTTGCAACCCTTCGCACAAATGGCATCCGGGTTTGATATACAAAATCAATCGCATCATAACAGTAAGATTAAACTCAATCTTAAATTCTAGTCTTAGCATAACCTGATTTAGAACAGGTTGTAAAGCCTGTTCTATATCAGCCTTTCATATCGTTTTTCACTGGTTCCCAGGCAGAGCCAGGGAACCGATATTTAGAGGCTCTGCCTCGCCGCTTTCGGATGGAGGCAGAGCCTCCAGATTTGCGTTACTAGGCAGAGCCTAGTAACGAGTAGAATCGATTACCGATCGCCAATTACCAATTAGCTTGACTAATGAATCAAGATTTAGTATAGTCTACGAGTATCTCTACAAAAAGGAGGCAGTATGGACTGCACCGAATACGCAGAAGCCAAGCGAAAAGCAGCCAAGAAAATCAGCGCCGACATTCGAGAGCGCTGGAACAATCGGATTGTTCAGCGGGAATTACACTTAATGGGTGAAGCGGGAGCTGTACAATATTTAAGCGATTACGGGCGTGGAATTGGTACAGCAAAAGTTATCGGTTTTGCACTGTGTGCGGAGTCGGAAGGATACCCGGAAATGGCAATGGGATTCTGGAAAAGAGCGTTTGAATTGGAAACTGGAGAAAAGCCGATCGCCCTTACTGCCCCAAACAACTCTACCACAAGTCTCGCTCCTACCAAAAAATCAACGGCAGCCCCAACAATTGAAACTGCAAACAATCCCATAGTCGCCGAATTGCCGCCAAACTTGCAGCCGGGACGGATTGTGACAATGCAGCCAGTTGACGCGCCGAGCGAGCGTTCGTATTACATCGAAAATCCCGAGTATTGGGGACAACCGAAGCGCGACGGCAATCGGGTAGTCATCATTGCTACCAAAGACAAAGTATACTACCAATCGCGATCGACAAACCTGCGACAACAGCCCTCAATTGCGATCGAGAAAGCATTAATTGAAACCGCTGCTAAAATTGGTACTTTTGTTTTAGATGGCGAATTGTATTACAAAAGTCATAGTGGTAGCGAACACCGCACGGGCGCGCAAGCTGCTACTGTTAATATTGAAAGTGGTTTTCCGACAGTTCAGCCATCGGCAATTTATGCCATTTTTAAATGTTTGTTTTTCAAGAAAAACGATTTAACTCAGCTTGCAGAATCCGAACGAATTGCTGCGGGAGTTGAAGTTGGGGAAATGCTGGCCGATTTGTCGAAAGAATTTGAAATCGTACCGACATCTCGGACCCACGCCGAAAAACTTTTACTGGCAAACCAGCAGGAATCGGAAAATAGAGAAGGCGAGGTTTGGGTTTTGCACAACTGCCGCTATGTCGGCGGCAAAGATATTAAGAAGTTCCCGATGGTGAGGACTAAATACTGTCAGGAACTAGACTTGTTGATTGTCGGATTGACTCCGACAAAGGTGGCGGGGCGGCCGTTTAGTGCGATCGAAGTCGCACAAGAAATCGCGGGCAAATTAGTACCCATTGGAACAGTGGGAACCGGGTTTAGCGGGGAGGAAATGCAACAAATAGCCCGACTCTACGAGGCTAACCCTCGGGGAGTCAAAATTAAAGTGCGATCGCAAGGTTTGACAGAAAGTGGCAAACTGTGGCACGCCCGATTTCTGGAGTTTTGTTAAATCTGTAGGGAAACGGCACTGCCGTTTCCTATCCTGGTATGCGACTATCAACCAATAGTATCAAATAAAATCAGCGGAGGAAACATCAATGTTTGTCAGCAAAAATAATTTCTACATCTCCCCAGAAGAGTACCTAGAAGGCGAACGAGTAAGCCCCATCAAACACGAATACAGACGCGGACACGTTTATGCAATGACGGGAGCAAAAAACCCTCACACTATTATTTCTAGTAATCTAGTTCGACTGTTGGGAAATCATCTTCTGAATACGCCATGCTTAGTTCTTACCTCTGATATCAAAGTTCGACTGGAAGAGGCAAATTGCTATTACTATCCTGATTTAGCAGTGACTTGCGACGAAAGAGATACAAGTTCAATGGAAGACTTCATTCTCTATCCATCTCTAATTATCGAGGTGCTATCTCCCTCAACCGCATCTTTTGACAGGGGTGATAAATTTGTAGATTACCAAACTGCATCAAGTTTGCAAGAATACGTGTTAATTACTCAATCAGAAATCAAAATTGAATGTTTTAGACTCAATGCTGAGGGAAATTGGGTTTCTCAAATTTACCGACAAGGAGATACAGTAGAATTAGTTAGTGCGAATTTTAGTTGTACAACTAGCGAAATTTATCAAAAAGTCCCAGGTATCATATTGTGATATCAATTCCGGTTGCACCGGAATGATATAGAGGAGACGGCAGTGGCGGGTGCCGAAAAAAATATTTTATGTTTGGTCAAGGCACAGGCCTAAGCAAAATTATTTAATAGAC